>NZ_CP011266.1:1390000-1990000 GCF_001477655.1 Methanobrevibacter millerae
ATGCAATCATATATGAAATTGAAATCCAGTTTGCAAGTTCAATAGTCAAATTCAGGTCACTGGACATTAAAGGTATTGCAACCTGAATCATGCTTCCGATAAATGATGTTATAAACTGAATCAATGCTGCAATAACTAAAACCAACATATCTTTTGAACTGAATTTTGAATTATGACCTGAAAGAAAACTCATAGTTTTATTTTAATCGATGATTATATTTAATGTTTTTTAGAATCCCATTTTAAACATTCAAAAATTATCACAGCAAAACTTTAAATAATTTTATGTTTTTCACCAATTTCATTTTATGTTTTTCATATAATTGCATTACGAAAAACCCAAAAGATATAAATTAGGATTTACCTAATCCCCCATTAAGCATATCCATTTCGATACTCAAATTCATTCAACATCAAAGCCCTTTTCAATCATGCTCTTTTTAAGAATCTCCATAGCTTCAATCGTATCCTCATCGGAAACCCTTTTTATCATACGATTGTTTTCATTGAATCTTCCGATGAAATAATCCTGCTGGTCCTTTCCTACAAGGTCAAGTCGGGTATAGTTTGTAAGGAATTCGAGAAGCGCGAAAAGTCCTCTGTTTATAGCTTTTGCACAGGGATTGTTCTTGACGATTTTTAAAGCGTCACTTGATATGATATATGCTTCGCCGTTGGATGTGACATGGTCTTTAATCGGATCCATTTTTCTGATGCTTGTAACCTCACAGATAATGTATGCTTCCGCATTTTTAAGTATTGCAATATCCTCATCATCACTGAACTCAGTAATATCAAGATTGCCTATGGTTGATTTTGCAAAATAAAGGGGGTCGAAGGTTATGTTTATGACGTATTTTCCTGTGTCCATAATATTTTTCAATGTTTGAGTGCCTACAAAGAGCCTGCATTCAAGCTTATCCTTTCCTTTGCATGCAATTCCGATAGGAGCCGCATTTTTCACCCCGTCTTTGCTCATTGTGGTGTAAATTCCTTCATATTTTTGCCCTTCTTCAATACCTATATCAGTTAAATCTATTGCCATTTTATCACTTAAATAATAATTGAAACGATTCACTATTATATATATTACTCAAGCTGTACAAACAACTGTTTAGATTCCATTATTTTAAAAAAACTATTTTTTAGATGTTTTCATGATAACCAATAATTATTGAACTGATTTAAACAATCAGCACTCAGTTGAAATCACACAAAGCCTAATCACAACATCTTGCCTGAAACTGGAGGAATTAATTTTTAATATTAAATATCATAAAAAACAAAACAATTATTGTAAAAAATTAAAAAAATGGTTGATATAATGAATAAGTACATAATAGGACTAGTTTTAGTATTATTTATGTTTTCAATAGGTAGTGTTTGTGCAGGCGACATGGAAAACACATATGAACTGGCAGATGGTGGTTCAAATTCTCCAGCCACATTCACCGACCTGAAAAATAATATTACGGCTAGTGAAAATGAATTCAGCATGAGCTCAGACTATAAATTTAATAAAGAAGCGGATTCGGATTTTTTAAATCCAAAAAATAAGAATAACATAACTATAGACCAGAAGAATTTTGTAATTAATGGAAATAACCACACCATAGATGCCGACAGCACAGAGGGACTAAGTTTATTTAATTTGAAAGGATCCAATATAACGATTAATGATTTAACAATTAAAAATGTTTTAAATATGTCAATTAATTCAAAATCCAACCTAACTCTAAACAACGTCAAGTTTATCAATTCAGGCACAATAAATGACCCAGTTATTTATTCTGCATCCAATTTAACACTCAATGAGTGTATTATGGAAAATATTTCAGGATATGGAATTCGCATACAATCAGCAAAATCACTGACTGTAAAAGACTCAGTATTTTCAAATTCAAAAACAAAAATGGGATTCATAAATGCCAGAACAGAGACCGTGAGATTGGACAATTGCGTATTTGAAAATATTGAATCAGAATATGGTGCTGCATTATACTATAATGGAATAGAATTATTCGTTGAAAACTGTCGGTTCAATAATTTGCATTCAAGCTTGACTGGCGGCGCAATTGCAGTCAAAGGAATACCTCTTAACAATATGACAAAAAAGTACCCTCATGAAACAAGAATAGTGATTGAAAAGTCTATTTTCAGCAATGTTTCAAGCGAAAAGAACGGAGGAGCAATATTTACAGATATGGGAGGAATGTATTTCGAAAATAACAGTACTGCAGGAGATATGCTTATTTCCGATTCCAATTTCATCAATTGCAAATCCGAATTTGGAGGTGCAATCCTAAACCTCAACGGTGCCTTATACATACTGAACAGCAGCTTTACAAACAATGAAGCAAGCGTTAGCGGCGGAGCACTATACACATCATATTCAGACCTGATTATTGAAGATTCCCTATTCAAAGATAATAACGCATTAAAATATGGTGGAGCAATATATTCTGAATTGAACGCCACAATTATAGATAACTGCAGTTTTATTTCAAACAAAGTTGATAATTCCAGTGAATTCAATCCAAACACCATCTATAATTATGATACCTCAACATATATCAGAAATTCATTTTTCAACAACTCAAAGCAAAGCATATCATCACTTTTTACAAAGGAATTCATTGAGGAGAACAATATATGGAACGATGACGAATTTTATACAAACTTAAGCATTTATCCGATTGCATATACAGATGAAGGCCTTGAACTTACCCTAATCAACAACAGCATCAACGTCACAGACTTGCCATCCAAATTTGACCTTCGTGACTGGGGCTGGGTAACACCAATTAAAGATCAGGGACGAATGGGTGCCTGCTGGGTATTCGGTACAATTGCAGCACTTGAATCAGCACTTCTAAAAGCAACAGGAACAGTATATGACTTATCTGAAAACAATGTTCAAAACAGCGAACTGATATACAGCAGATACGGATCTACATCTAACTTTGAAGGAGGATTTTCACTAGACGCATTAGGATATATCTTAAGTTGGATGGGTGTTTTGCCTCAAGAAGATGACATATACGATCAGGCAGGAAAAATTTCAGACATACTCGACAGCATAAACAAAATTCACATCCAGGATGCATTATTAATTCCAATCAAGAGAGATGAAAACAAATTATGCTACAACCAAACAGGAGAATTAATCAAAAGAGCAATTATCGAATATGGAGCAGTTACTTTTACATATGCAGGAGACGGTAAATATTACAATGAAAAAACAACTTCAATATACAACAACAACACATATGAACCAAATCATGAAGTAGCTGTAATAGGATGGGATGACAATTACCCTAAAGAAAAATTTAATATAACCCCACCAGGCAACGGAGCATGGATAATAAAAAACAGCTGGGGTAAAGAATGGGGAGATGGCGGATATGCATACATATCCTATTATGATACATCAGTTTATGGTAAAGATAAAGACACTATTGATTATACTGTAGCTTTTATAATAGAAAACACTGAAAACTACACATACAATTATCAGACAGATTTTTCAGGCCTTAAAAATTTCACAAGCAACTACACATTCTACAGCAATGAATTTGAAGCTGTTGAAAAGGCAGACCTGGCGGCAGTGGGAACCTACTTCAACGATACTGGGGTTTATTATGAGTTCAAGATATATGTAAATGGCGAGTTGAAACTTACGCAAAACGGAACAAGTCCATTTGCAGGATTCAGAACAATCAAACTAAACAAAAACATTCCAGTAAAAGAGAATGACACATTCAAAGTCGTATTCAAAAGCAATAACGTTCCGTTCCAAGATAAATCAAGACAACACTTATTGCCTGAAATGTCTTATGTAAGCAGTGATGCAAACACATGGATTGATTTTTCCAAAAAGAACATGACAGTTTGCCTTAAAGTATACACACTGGAGTCCAAAAATCAGATAATAACCGAAGATTTAGTTAAAATATATAAAAACGATTCCAGGTTTGAAGCTGAAATCGGTGCAGTAAACGAAAGCGTTGCATTTGAAATCAACGGCATGAACTATACAAGAATCTCAGATGAAAACGGAACCGCAAAAATAGCCATTAACCTAAATCCTGGAAACTACACAATAAAAACAACTTACAACGAAGCAACTGTTGAAAACACGATTACAGTATTGCCGACATTAATGGCTGAAAATCTCATTAAATACTATAAAAACGAATCACAGTTCTATATTTCATTGATTGACGGTGCCGGCAAAGCTGTCCCTAATGCCAACATTACAATGAACATCAACGGAGTGTTCTACAACAGAACCACCAATGCAAACGGAACCGCAAGACTAAACATCAACCTTAACCCTGGAGAATACATATTAACAGCAATAGACCCATTGATCGGCCTTCAAATGTCATACAGTATTACAGTATTGCCTGTACTGAGCGCAGAAGACATTAACATGACATACATGGACGGAACACAGTTTGCGGCAACATTGCTTGACGAAACCGGAAAAGCACTGGCTGGCGTCAACATCACATTCAACATCAACGGAGTCTTTTATAACAGAACAACCGATGAGAATGGAACCGCAAGACTAAACATCAGACTGATGGCAGGCGAATACATCATCACATCAATGTATGAAAACGGCGCTGCAACATCAAACAAAGTAACTATCAGAAGTTGAGGTAATTCTCAACCTTTTTTCTTTTTTTAATTCATGAAACGTTTTTTGATGTTTATAATTAAAAAATATTTAGACTTTGTAAAAAATTTTGTGGGTTATAATATAATTTTTACAAATTTTTTCATGTTTTTGTCATGAGTTTATTCTTCCCAGATTTTTGGCTTAATTTGGACCATGCGTCATTTTTATCTGGAATTATCTCAGTTTTTAGTACTATATTTTCGTACCATTTGATTTTTCCATTTCTTAAGAATCTTTTTACTCCTTGGGTTGTTTTAAATCTTTTTCTGTATTTTTTAGGAAATACAATTTTGAAGAATATTTCAAGCCAGTTGTTTGTTTTGGGAATGTTTTCATTTTCAATATGTGATAATGTGTTGTCTAGGTCTTTGCCTAGTTTAGTTATGAATTTTGCTATTTCGTCAGGTAAGTGTTTTATTTGATTTTTTAGTATGTTATATCTTAATTTTGCATTTTTAAATGTTTCTTGATTGAATATTTCGGATATTCTTTCATTGTAATTTTCATATTGGTCTATTTCCTTTTGTATTTTGCTATTTTCTTTTTGTAGTGTTCTGTTTTCCTTTTCCATTTTTATGACTTTGTCTTTTTGTTTTCGTCGTGAGTCTTTATTTTTAAAATTTGGGGATTGTCCTTTGTATTTTTCATAGTATTCATGTATTTTTTCTTTGTTTTTGTTGATTCTATTTTGATTTCTTTGTTTTTTCTGTTCTAGTCGTTTTTGTGTTTTCCATACAGGTTTTCGTTGGTTCATGATTATATGAAATCCGCAGGGGTGGAAATTCATGTTTGCTTTCTTTGCAATTATTGGATATTCTTTTAATTCATCTCCAATTAATGTATTCTTTTTTAAATCTGTTAATAATAAAGGATGTCGTGGATTGAGAGTGTTTGGGTCTTTATATGGTGATAAATCTTTTTGTGAGTAGATTATAAATGTTTCTAAAAAATCTCGATATTCATTTTCAGGTATTATTTGATCATTTATGATACTTTGGTTGTTGGAATCAATCATTGCTAGAAATGCAAATTTTTTTCCATTTATTGTTAAAAATGATTCATCATGGCCTGGAAATCCTGTGGATTCAATATTTTTTTCATTTAACTTTTCTTGTATTTTTTCTTCTTTTTTAGAAATATATTTCTCTGATTATTTATCATTAAAATTATAAGTAGATTGCCTTGATAAATTCAAATTATATGCTTCATTTAAGAATTTAGTGGCATTTGCATAGGATATGTGTTCTTTAGAATATAAATTCATAGTCATGACTCGAATATCTTCAGTATAATTGCATCCTTTTTTAACTATGGGTTCTAAAGGTGTTATTATTGTTTTCTTGCATTTTGGACAAATATATCGGTATTTAAAAATTGGATATTTTTTATCCATGTTCCAATTTATTAAATCGTGTTTATGAAGCTTACTTCCACATTCACAGACAGGATTGCTCATTTCATAAATAATTTTAATGTCTGAGGGTCCAATATGATAAAATAATATTGCAATTTCTTTAGGAGCAAAATCCTTCAACAAAACAGCATTTTCACAAAATGTAACGATATCATTAAATACTAATTCAGACCTAAATTTAAATGTAGGGGCGTTATTTCGAGACATATATAAATATATGCCTCTACAAACTATTTAAATTAATTTAATTTACTTATAAATCATTATAAATGCTTTAATTTTAATAAATTAATAGAGGAAACTTCAGTAGAAGTACAAAACTCCAGAATAAAGAAACAAAACTCAAAGATGTATTATATAACATTTACAGAGCAATACAAATATTTTAAAAATGGTTTCTACAAGGTTAATTTAATGTTTAAATAAATCTCCGAAAATCAGTGATAAAAAAAAGTCAAATTTAATGTCTTATTGCAGAGAAAAAATCTCTACAATATTCCACATAGACATTAAAAACTATAGATTTGCATCTCCATAGAGGTTTACTTTAAAAGTAATTCTCTTATATACTTGTATTATCAAATTATTATATAAACTTAACTATTTTTTTAAAAGAAGGTAATTAAACAGTGTTCTCTCCGGGAAAAAGGCCTCACGAAACTTGAATTTCAAAGTCCGTCATTGAATTGTTTATATTTAATTACCCGTTAAACAGAGGTGAAAAAGTGAGCTAATATCTTCTACATTTAATTAGAATCATCAATGATTTAATAAATGAAGCAAGATTAAACCAATATGTTCCAATCGTGAAGATGATTAACTCCACCGTTCTCACCTCCGTAGAGATGCATGGAAAGAACACCAATGCAGCATGTGGAAAAAACTGAACTGATAAACAAATAAACATTACTTAAAAATTTCATGATTATTCACCTCCCACCATACCTATAGTTTGAGGCCTTTTACTAGATAACATATTGTTAAAATCTTATTTAAAGTTTGTTTAAGCCATTTTGTAAAATTATAACCATTTTAAAAAATTGTAATCAAAAAAACATGATATATAAATGTTTTGGCGATGATTGAACTTGGATTAAAAGAAATCCAGCAGCGGTGGCCGACAGTATTGATGGTAATGTCAGGCCCATCTGGTGCACAATCATAGAAACTGACGAACTTGAAGACATTAACACCACCTATTATCTAAAAGAAGTAGATATAGAGAGACTATAAAGTTAAATAATACTGTAAAATATTCCTGTCAAAAAAACCTACTCCTGAGAATAAAAAAATTGGGAAAGAATCTATTGATTATCTTTCCAAAGTTTAAAGGATTTAGGAATACCTACAAGAGTCAAATTTTCTAAAGTGGAATCTTTAAGTCTCTTTTTATAATATTTCTCCTTATTAAAAGTTCCTTTTTGCTTTTCTTTTTCAATGTCTTGAGCAATATTATCTGCCCATTCCTGATAGAATGCAACGGCTTCATCATGAGGCATGCCTTTTGTTGGAACATAGACTGATGAGATAACTACGCCAAGAGCACTTCCTCCGCCGGATCCTAAAATATTTCTTTCTATCATGAGAACTGCTCTTATAAACTCATCTTCAATTGTATCTAAAACTTCAAGGAAAACTGGTTCAATTAATTCCCATTGTTTTCGGGAGATGACATTATCTCCACCATCTGCATATTTAAGACCTATAGATGCTGTTTTATCAAATATTTTATCAACAGCCCTGCTTTTACCTAATGCCCTGGAAAATTTACCTGATAATTTACTATCAATATCAATTATCTTATCTAATTTATCAGAACTGTCGCGGGATTCACTCCAGCCGCAGTTTGGACAGAACTTGCTTCCGCCGATTTCACTTCCGCAATTAGGACATAATTTATTGATAGATTCTTTTTCAATTTTAGTACCGCATTCGGGACAGAACTTACTTTCACCGGCATTATGTCCGCAATTTGAACAAATAACCATTTTCAACACCTAGAAATCATCAAATACATCGTCATCAATATCGTCGGTGTAGTAGTCTATATCTCCGTCACCGTCTTCATCGATGCCGTATTCATCAATTTCGCCGTCTTCATCATAGTCAAAGCCGTATGTGTCAGGATTCCCGTCACCTGTTGTATCTGCAGCATAAGTATCAGCATAGCCGTCATGATTAGTGTCTGCAACCCCAACATCAATATTGCCGTCACCGTCAGTGTCTTGGCCAACGAAATCTACATATCCATCGCCATTTGAGTCATATGCATATGTATCGTAATTTCCGTCACCTGTTGTGTCAGCAGCTGCAAAGTCTGCATAGCCGTCACCGTCAGTGTCATATTCACCGTAATCAATGTTTCCGTCACCGTCAGTGTCATATTCTGCCGCATCAACATAACCGTCACCGTTTGTATCATATACGTAAGTATCAAAGTTTCCGTCACCTGTCGTGTCTGCTGCGGCCGCATCAACATAACCATCACCGTTGAGATCTGCTTCTGCATAATCTGCGTAGCCGTCACCGTCAGTGTCATATACTGCAGTATCTGCGTAGCCGTCACCGTCAGTATCCGTTATGACAGTGTCAACATAACCGTCACCTGTTGTATCGCTTGAAACTGTATCGTAGTTTCCGTCACCGCTTTCATCTGATACTATTGTTTCTTTGTAGCCGTCACCGTTTAAATCAACATATTTTTCATCTGCCATTTTTATCACTATTCTCTCATGAGTTCATTATAACGTTCTTGTAAGTTAAAGGGATCCCTGTCAACAAGCGTTGATACTTTTGGAAGTCCCTGTTTATCGTATGAAATTGAAAAGTATTCTCTGGGTTTTGGAGGAGCCTTTTTTTGGTCTGGTGATCCTTTTCCTTTTTTGTTTAATTTTTCTACTTTAGCATCATGCTTTTCCTGATCAAATGTTAAATTATCATCAGCCATTATCCTTCCAATATTGGCCGCCATCAAAACCGGAATTCCAACACCTGTTGCCATTCCTGCAACCGTCAAACCATACATTCCTAATCTTTTTAGATTTTGATTTCGTTTCTGAATCCGTTTATATTCCACTTTCTCTTCGACAGACAAGCTTTCAAAGTATTCTTTTTCTTCCTTTTTCTTTTCCTTTTCCTTTTCAGCCTGATCATCTATTTTATCAAATATGCCCTGAAGCTGGTCAATGTTTTGAATGGAATCAATTTCCAAAGCCTGATCCTTTATGTTTTTAATGTTATTGAAAAACCCCATTTCAAATCACCGAACTACAGTTTTGTACCGCATGAATCACAAAATACGTAGCCCTCCTGAATTTGAGAACCGCAATTAGGGCATGTTTTTAATCCTTCTTTAGAAGTTTCATTTGCAGATGAATCTTGGGATGTGCTGGAAGATGGATTCACTGCACCGTAATAACCGGAAACATTAGAAACTGCAGGAGTCTGTTTGGATTTGGATAAATCATCCTGTAATTTTTTAATTTGAGATTCCAAACTGGTCTGCTTTTTGATTAATTCCTCATTTTTCTTTTGTTCAGCTTCCAAATCATCAGTTAAATTTTTAATAACCTCCCCATAATCCTTATGGAGATTCTGTTGGATTTTGAGCTGTTCTTCAAGTTCCTTTTTAAGTTTTGCCACTACATTCTTCTGCTGTGTAACAGTCTTATTCATATCCCTTGTAAGGCTTTTGTGCTTTTGGATATCCTCTTTTAAATATTTGTTCTGTTTTGCCAAAGACGCATTCAAGGAATCCTGCTGATTGAACTTGGAGTCAAGCTGTGAGAGTAAAGCATCCTGCTTATCAATGATTTTTTCAAGTCTTTCGACATACTCCTTTTCCGTTGTCATACTTCACACCAAAAAATATTACTATTTTATTGATAATCTGTTAATAATGATATAAAAATTTAGGTGTTTTAGAAATCCCCGTTTAATTTGGGGTGAGGAGTTTTGTTTTCTTATCAGCTTTTTTTAAGCCCATATTATCCAACATTCAAATATTCTTTTCAAATAGAAATAATAATTTAAAATAGTGACATGAATGATGATTAATGTTTTAAAAAAATTTCAAATCAAAAAAAATAATAAATAGCTTAGAGTTAAGCTATTGTTTAGAATTTAAAGATTAGTATTTCTATAGACAACCTCACCGTCAACTATTGTGGAAATTAGCTTTGCATCAGGTATCTTTTCAATATCATCATTTAAAAAGTCCGTATCATAGACAACCATGTTTGCAATCTTTCCAATGTCAAGAGATCCGAGACGGTCTTCCTGGCCGAACTGGTAGGCGGCATTGATTGTCATTGCATCCAGTGCATCCCTAACGCCAATTGATTCTTTTAGATTTCTAGGCTGGCACTCTGCAAATGTATATTCTCTTTTAACGGCGGCATAAATTGATTGTGGAATATTGAAATGTGAAGATACAGGATAATCACTGTGAAAAGTAATCTTTGCACCCTCATCAATGAAGGATTTTATCGGATAGCAGTTTTCGGCCCTGTCCTCTCCGAGATATGCCACTTCAAGGTCGTATTGAATATTTTCCTTTGGAGACCATAACGGCGGAACAACAGCTATGATATTGTATTCGGCCATTCTTTTAATGTCTTCCGGAGCTACAATCTCGAGATGGGCAAAGGCATTTCTCTGGTCCATATTAGCAGTTTCGATTTGAGCTTGACTTAATGCATCCAGAGCGAATTTGACTGCTCCGTCACCTACCACATGGCAGTGAACGTTCATGTCATGTTCTCCTGCAATCTTTGCAAATTCCACAAGCTTATCATGGTCATCGAATGATTTGACTCCAAAATATCCCGGCTGGTCTTCATATTCATCCAGAAGCCAGGCCGTATGTGCCTCCACAACACCGTCAACGAATACCTTAACACCTGTAATCCTGAAGTATTCGTTGTTGACTTCACTGGCCAGTTTGATGAGATCCAAAACATCATCTGTGTTTCCTACCGTACGGACTGCATATGTTCTAAGCTTCAGCTTTCCCTCTCTGGAGAGGTCAGCATATGCTTTGATTGACGGATATCCGTAATAGCCAACATGAGCATCGAGAGCTGCAGTGATTCCGTTGCTGAATGCAAATTCCTGCCAGATTAAAAGAGACTCCCGCAGTTCCTCATCGCTTTTTGTTATCCGGGAATTCAATGTGATGGCCGGTTCTTCTGAGAGGTATCCTGTAGGCCTGCCGTCATCATCAACACGGACTTCATTTGTTGAGTATTTTTCAAGAAGCTTTTCATCGATGTCAAAATATTCCATTGCAGCCGTATTCAGCCATATGGAATGGCCGTCCTGTGTGGTCAGTGCAATTGGAACATCGGCTGAAACATCATCAAGCATTGATGCTGTAGGCTCTTCATTATCGAATTTCCAGCTGTTTCCAGTGTAAATTTTTCTTCCGGGATTATCCTCAACATACTTTCTTGTTATTTCAACATAATCCTCAAGGGTCTTTCCCTCACTCAGGTCAATTGAAAATCCCTTTATATTTCCTGCCGGAAGTCCATGAGCATGACCTTCCATAAATCCAGGATAGATGAAATTGTCTCCAAAATCCAAAATTTCTGTATTTTCATCAATCAGCTGAAGGGCAACTCTTTTTGAACCGGCATACTGGATTATTCCATCCTTTACGCATACCGCTTCTACCTTTCTGTCCAGGGTATAGATATTTCCTAAAATTATTTGATCCATTGTCATGATTACCACCAATTATGTAATATATTTGAACAAAGATATTAATAAATTTTTAAAAAATATCATAAAAGAATTACATTTATTAAAAATAAGTAAACAAAAAAAGTTAAAGGAAAGTAATTGGATAATCTAATTACTCCATTTCCTTTGCAGTTCTTTATCGCTGAATACGCTTTCAGCACATTTATCATATTGGCTAACTTTTCAGATTAAGTTTTCACCAAGCTCTCTTGCCTTCTGCAACTGTTCATCCTTATCGCTGATAGCTCCAGGAACATTATTGTCCTCCAGATTAATAATATCGCCAGTTTTGAATCCCAATACTTCAAAAGCTGCCATTTGAGTGTTAAGGGAACTTTCAAATGCTTCAAAAGGAGCGGCACCATGGGTTGCAATAATTGAAACTTTCTTATTTGAAAAGAGTTCGCCATATTTAGGGTTCATAAAGTAAGAATATAGTCTGTCGATTACGAGTTTTGATTGAGCGTTAACGTCACAGAAGTATATTGGACTTGCAAGGATTATTGCGTCAGCTTCTTCTATTTTTTGATAGATATCCTGCATATCATCATTTAAAGCGCATTCGGAATCATGCTCTTTACAGTAGTTGTCACCCTGACATGGAGTGATTGTTAATTTGTTTACATCTACAATTTCGCTTTCAGCCCCTTTTGCACAGGCGGCATCAAGTGCAGCTTCAAGAGCAATTCTCACGTTACTTACTTCTCTTGGACTTGTATTGATTCCTAAAATTTTCATAATAAAATCTCCAAAAAATATAATAATATATTTCAGATTTAAATATTGATATTTGTTTCTATTTAAGCTAATGATTTTGCTGAAAGCGGGCGATAATGCTTAAAAAAGCATTGCATTATCACTGAAAGCTTCACTCATATCTCCATTATCCTTAAATAATTTGTTTTTCTTGTCTTTCCTATTGGAAATCCACCTGTTACTATTATCAAATCTCCCTTCACTAAATCGAATTCCTTTATGGCCATTTTTCTTGCATTTTCAACCATCTTGTCAGTGGTTTTATATACGTCGGTTATTATTGGCTTGACGCCGAAGTTCAAAACAACCTTTTCTGCAATGTGCTTGGACGGACAGCAGGCCAATATTGGTGAATTTGGTCTCAGATTGCTGATTTTTCGGGCAGTGAAACCTGTCATGGTTGTTGTGACAATCAGCTTGATGTCAGTGTATTGTGCGGCTTCCACAACCAGTTTTGCTATTGTATCGCTGATGCCTATTGATCCTGTGTAGGCAACATGCTTTGAATAGTCGATTGTTGATTCCACATATTCACATATCCTGCTCATTATTGAAACGGCATCTATAGGATATTTTCCTATTGTTGTTTCACCGGAAAGCATCACGCAGTCAGTTCCGTCAAGTATTGCATTTGCAACATCTGATACTTCCGCTCTTGTAGGCCTTGGACTTTCATACATTGATGCAAGCATTTCTGTTGCGACAATTGCGAATTTGCCTTTCTCACGGCATTTTCTGATGATGTCTTTTTGAATCATTGGCAGTTCTTCCATAGGAGCTTCCACTCCAAGATCTCCTCTTGCAACCATTATTCCGTCGGATTCGTCTATTATCTCATCAATGTTATCTATTCCCATCTGGCTTTCTATTTTTGAAATGATAAGCGCATCTCCTCCAGCTTTTTCGACAATTTCACGGGCTTCAATGACATCCTCTTTTGCATTTACAAATGACAGTGCCAGATAGTCACATGAATGTGTAGCTGCAAAGGTAATGTCTTTTCTGTCGTCATCGCTCATGAAATCCAGCTTCAGATTTACTCCCGGAACATTGATTGTTTTGTGGTCCTGGATTTTTCCGTCCCCCAATGCCTTTAAAAGAACATAATCATTTTCCTTTCTGATTACTTCAAGCTCAAGAAGGGCATTGTCTATGAGCACCTTGTCGCCCACCTCAATAAAGTCGATTGCATCACTGTGGTTTACTCCGAATTCAAGTTCGCTTCCCTTATTGCAGGTTTTGCTCATTTTGATTGTATCTCCCCTTTTAAGACTGACGCCTCCGTTTTCAAATTTTAATGTTCGAAATTCCGGTCCCTTGGTATCATACAATAATGCTACAGGAAGATTTGTGGCTTTTCTAACTTCACGAATATTATCAATGGTTTTAAGTATTCCATCTTCTGTTGCATGGCTTAGGTTAATTCTAGCGCAGTTCATGCCTTCATTAACCATTTTTTCCATGACTTCGGCTGAATCAGATGCCGGACCTATAGTACATATGACTTTCGTTTTTTTCACGATATCACCCAATTAAAAACAACTATATAATTTTCTGGTTAACATATTTGATAAACTCATTGGACAGTATTTTTCACAAGACACTATTTTATACTTTTCACCAAATTTATTTTATATTTTTCATCCCATATCTTTGATATTACATAAACAGTCAATAACCACACCAAATAATGTGCACCAACTATAATATAACTTAGCCAATACTTAATTAATTAAATAATTTTAATAATAAGCATGAAAATTTTCATAGTTATAATAACAAGTACAAAAATAATGAATCATAAAATCAATAATTCATGCATAAAAAAAGCAGAAAAAAGAAAAAAATAGTTGGGAATAAATCCCGACAACAATTAAGTTTTATCACCAAAATGATTTCCATCAACAACAATATCATCAACATAATACTCATAAGTACCATCAGGATAATATACATACCCATTAGCACCATTTGGACCAAGAATGTCAAAATATTGTTCCTCAGGAGATTTTATATTTGTAGAATTTGTATTAACATCAGAACCACTAATTATTATTTTATTTGCCAATGAAGCACCATTGAACGTGGAAGTAATGATATATTCACCGGCCTGCAGGTTAATGTTTAAACGAGCTATTCCTCCTGCATCGGTTGTCCTTTCATAAAAGACTCCATTGATGTTGAATGTAATTTTTTGTGCTGCAAACAGATTTCCTTTACCGTCCACGAGTTTTGCTTCAAATTTTGTTCCATCACGATATTTCATATTAATGTCTTTTGCTGAAAGAACAGGCAATACTTTAATGGTGTTTGATGCCATCAAACCATTGTAATTAGCAGTGATGACGTAAGTTACAGGATTCAAGTTGATGTTCATTTTCACATGTCCTGATGCATTGCTGGTTCTTTCATACATTACGCCGTTGATATTGAATACAACTTTTTCTCCTGCCTATAAAATAAATTAACCTAAAACTAATAATTATTATAGTTAATTATTTTGAAAAAATCAATTGATAAAAACAATAGTGATTGATGAAAATGTCATTATAATAAATAATATATTGAATATGAATACTCACAATCACAAATTAAAAAAAAAGTGAAATTAAATACATTTCATACAAAAAAATCGAATTAAAAATAAGTTTAATTTAAGGATAGGAAAAATCCCATCCTTTTCCACAAAATAAATCATGTATATGCTATTAAATGATGAATACATGATTAAACATCAAAAGATGTCTATACTAGAATATGAAAGTTATAGTATTTAAACCCTTTTATTATTTATTAAAGCAAAATTACATACTGAAATATATTTTACAGAAACAATAGAATTTTATTTTAACAAAAAACTTATTAATTTAAATATTTCAAAAGATAAACCATTACATCTAAATATTGGTAAAACTCCCACAAAATATATAGAGAAAAATAATATGCTATTAAATTTTAAGGTGATACAAATGATTGAAGATATTTGTGTTGCAATTGCTTATTTAGTCATTGCCCTGCATTATCTTCACCTAGCTATAGGATAAATAGCCAATAGTTATGAATTGAATATAGTTTTGAATTTTTTATGGATGATATTAACATTGTTAATTGACTAGTTTTCTCTCAACATTTATAATTCAAACATAACTATTAATAATTTAAAAAGATTATTTTCAATCATGATTAGTCTTTTTATAAAATATATATCCAAAATCCCAAATATTAAAAAAAATACTGTTAATTTCACGTATTCTTTGAAATAATTCATCAAAATAATTTTTATTGAACAATTACCAATTTTAGTAAATCATCATCTAATGCAAATCCATTAATTATCTATTCGTTTAATAATTTAGTATTCCATTTTATGAAATGTGTTGCATTTTTTGAGTTTACTCTATAACCTACAGATATTATTGCATCCAAATTAAAAAAATTATTTTCATAACTTTTACCATCACGGGGAGTTGTCAAAATTTTTTTGACAACTGAATTTTCATCCTACAAATGTATTATTCCAATTGAAAATAATTTTAAAAAAAGAAAAGGAGATTGAATAAATTTGAAAATTACTCCTTAATTCAATTCCCATTTAAAGTTATACTTTAAATTATATTTTGTTTACCCAGTACCCGCTAGGACTTCCTGGCTCATCAGTATCTTTATATATATAATTACCTCCTTTAGTCATTGGAACATCTCCTCCCACATCATTATGAGCATACATGATATTACCATTAGCATCACGGACATAATTATCATTTACAGTACTAGACTTTGTAGATGTACTACTACTTGTTTGAGTAGGTAAAACTTTTTCCTTCATTTCCATCTTTTGAGTAGTGTTGCATGCAATATAGTTGTCATTTCCTCCATAGGTAACATTCATAGTATATTCACCGGGAGTCAAGCCGTTCAGCTGCAATTTACCTTCACCGTTCGCATCAGTGGTTACAGCCTGAGGATTTTTCCCACCATTAGCATCAATTATAGTTATATTAACACGCTGATTAGCTATTGGCGTATTGTTCAAGTCAGTCAGTCTGATTGTAAAGTTATCCCCATCCTGCAAAGTGGAATTGCTTGTAACAACAGCTCTTGAGTCAACCTTTGCATGGCCTGAATTTAAAAATATGACTCCTGCTGCAACAAGAACGACAAGAACAACAACCAATGCAATTATTATTTTATTGTAATCCATTTTATCACATTATAAATATTAATATTATACTCTCTATTTTAATGACAATAATCGCAAATTTTAATTATAAACGCACATTTAAGAATATAAGTCAACAACACCATTATCAATAGCTTTCAGATTATTATCCCTCAGCATACCGTTCAAATATAATTGATAAGGTTCGACTTTATTCACATAATATGCAGCTTCCATCGTTGCCAATGTCACCACTGCCTCAGGATTTGCATAAGGATATCTTTCTTGTATTGAAGGAGTAGAACTTGACTTTTCTATAGGCTTATAGCAAGTTATCGTATATTTCTTAAACCAACATGTTACATTCGCCTTTTTACCAGCAACATCATCTATTGAATATGATGTGTTCGGATTGTCAGCTTCCTTAACTTCCATATATACATTGTCTTTTGAGTTATGATATAATGACACATTATTTTCATTACTGATTAATTCAAATCCCTGTCGAGGATCCAAATCTTTCATAAACATTTCATTTACGAAAAGAGCACTTAAAATAACAATAATACATATTAAAATTATTATTAAAAAATTTCTACTTTTAATGAAATTCAAAATTTTGGTCTTATCCCTTTTCATAACCGGAAGAGGTTTTGGTTTTTCTTCTTTGACATAATTTGATAGTGAAGCACCACAATTTCGACAGAATTTAGCACTTTCATCCTCAATTTTTTCACCACATTTATCACAAAACATACCTATTCCCCACTTATTTTAAAGTATAACATATTAATTATACCATTACAGGCTCACCACGTTCCCATCTATCCCTATATTCACGAAGATCACTATAACGACTTCCAACAGACTGTGAATGCTTACCGTCAGGATCAACAACTATACCATTGCTATCATAATAGACATTTACTTCAGGATCGAAGAAAATTTCATTTGATGAACTTGAAGATTTTGTTGATTGCTGATTTACAGTCTCATGAACCACTTTTTTCTCCATTGTCAATTTCTGTGTGGTATTGCATGCAGTATAGTTATCATTTCCACCATAGGTAACATTCATAGTATATTCACCAGGAGTCAAGCCGTTCAACTGCAATTTCCCTTCACCGTTCGCATCAGTGGTTACAGCCTGAGGATTTTTCCCACCATTAGCATCAATTATAGTTATATTAACACGCTGATTAGCTATTGGCGTATTGTTCAAGTCAGTCAGTCTGATTGTAAAGTTATCCCCATCCTGCAAAGTGGAATTGCTTGTAACAACAGCTCTTGAGTCTACTTTTGCATGACCTGGATTTAAAAATATGACTCCTGCTGCAAGAACAACAATCAGCACAACAACCAATGCAATTATTATCTTATCATTATTCATATTATCAACCTATTTTAATATTAATGAATTATACATGCTCGTACTAACAGGATTATCCATAAATTCTAAAACTAAATATGTTTTATCATTATTATGAAGTACCATATGCATTAACATCGTTTTAGTTCCATCATATGGGTTTTGGCATAAAATACTTACTTCAGGTTCTCCCCTAAAATCACCCACATTAAAGTCTAAAGCTTTCATACTTACATCTGAGCCAATTCCTTCATTAAATGATTTAATTATTTCAGTTTTAGAAATTTCTCCCTTATTATAGACATCAATCATTTCTTTAAAATCATTAGCACTAAAATTTTGCATTTCACCAATTTCAAAAACTGGCATAGACTCATTTTCACCCAAATAAAATATAGTGTCATTTATTCCTTTATGATAATGACTTCCTGCAGGTCCAGCCACTTTAAAATCTCCTAAATCAAAAGTTTCAGGCTGTGAATCTACATATGAATTGTAAACACCATAGGCCAGCATTGCGATTATCACCACAAGAAGACCAATAATAATATAATCTCTTTTATCCATTTTTTTCACCCTATTTGAGTACAAATTGTTACTCATTACACATATTATATCCATACATGCAAATAACTATTTTGATATTAACTTCACCAAAGATGTTATAAAAAAGTTTTTAAAATAATAAATAATATATGTCCAAATAATTAATTAACTGGAGAACTTCAAATGGAAAGAAATAACTTAATAATTATTATTTTAGCCATAATATGTCTAATTATGGCTACTGCATTAGCAACATACATAATTGTTGGAAATCAGCAGCAGGATGTAAAAGTAGTGAACAATACCACAAATACGACAAATACAACTGTCACAACAGAAAAAGTCAACCAGGAAACTCAAAAATCAGTATATGCATACAAAAGCGATGGTACACCAATGTACAGCCAGGCCGAAGTCGACAGCTATGTAAAAAGCAAATATGGAGCAGTAAACTACCATATTCAGGACAATGGATATATCAACATAGATGATCCCGGATACACTGACGACGGAGCAAGAGTAGTCAAAGGAGGAGTAAACAAAGACGGTAAAACATATGAAAGAAGCTTTTATGAAAACCATATTATGGGAAAATGATAGAGTAGAAAAAAATACTTCATGAGTTCGTCCAATAATTCAATTTTTTGATTGGATTTTTATTAAAAGGATTTACTCTTAGAATGAGATTAGTGGAGTTTCAGAAGTTATTTTACACTTGAAATTTCACTTCATTACTTTTTTAGTATTTTATTTTTAGCTGGATATTGATTAATTGTTTATTTTGTATTTTTTGTTTGGAAACGTGTTTTTATTTGTTTGAACGAGTGTTGCATTAGTTTTTCGTGTATTTTTTGCAGGTTATATAACTTGTGTATAAATTATTTGAATAATCTGACTATTCAACAAATAATGAAATAAAAAAAAATGAATGGAAATAGTTTAATCGCCCATAACATGAAATGAAAATCATTCTTCATAATCTTCACAGAACAACCTGTTGTATATCTCAGATTTTCCCAAATCACAGTAATGTCGTTCAATTTCACTGTAGTTTCCTTCGCTGTCGTATTCTCCTTCATAGCTGCTTCTGAAATGAATGCAGCTAAAGTAACAGTAATTGCCTCTTGTCATCATATCACCTAATCCTTGTATTCGTTTATTGAAGTTATAAGATTTTCCATGTCATCCAAAACGTCATGCACTTCATCCGCATCGCTTTTGGACATGCTTATAATCAGTTCGCTTGAAAGGTCATCGAGCTTATCTATGATTGCCCTTAAGCTGTCAAGTCTTGATGTTAGCTCATTATCTATCCTGGCTGAATCTTTGCCTGCAAAATTAATCATGTTCAATATTGATTTGTAGTATTCATTGAAGACCTTGGTGGATTCATCCACAACGGCCATGAACTTCTCGTTTGTAATCTGTGGAGGAGTGAACCTTTTGTTGATAAGTTCCCTTGTTTGTCTTTCCTTTTCATTATACTCCATTTTCAATTCCCTGGCCTTCAATGCATACCCCATATAATCCGGAGAGTTGAATGCATTCTGATTCGGACGACTTTCTTGAGTCCTGACAGGTTGCTGAACAGGTTTTGAAGGTTGCTGAACAGGTTTTTTCGCAGAAGTCCTCTTATGAATGAAATAGCCTATGAGAAATGCAGGTACTGCTATGACAATAGAAACTACAGTAGATGCAAATGCCTGTCCGGAATATTGGCCGGGAAGAGCTGAACCCAAGCCTGAAATCAGACCCAGCACAATAATTAACAAAGTAATCAGTTTGGTTTTTGACAGTCTGAACCTATCATCCTCATGCCAGTAAAGGAGAAAATGCACAATATCCTCACCGGCATTTCCGCTGTAATAGCTGGAATCTATATCCATTATTGAATGAATAAAAAAGCCTATAATAAATGTGGGCACTGCAAAAACCAATGCGATGACAAGTGCAGTGCCAAACTGCCAGTCCTGAAGGCCATAGATAAAGGATACGACAAACACCAGCAAGGTCAGAAACTTTGTCCTTGAAAATACATATCTGTTGTTTTCCTTCCAATACAATAAAACGTTTCCCATTAAAATCACTTGATATTATATTTGAAATATTGAATATTTAAATATTCACAAAATAGTCACAATTCAAAAGAAAATAATAAGTCGCATGCACAATATTTTAGCCTTAAATGCCCATACACTTAAAAAATAGATGCCGACATATCAGTCATTCAAAATAATACATACACATGTTAAAAAAATAATAGGCAATGATGAAAATTAAAAAGAAATACTTTTATATCTTTATCAATAGAATTAGAAATTATATAATCAGATATATGAAACTAAAAACTACATTTCAATAAATTATCCTGCACACAAGTGTTATCATTCAAATCGGGAGGGATGATCATTTCTGAAAATCAAAAAGAAAAAAAGAAGTATACAAAGCGTAGGCTTAAGCACTACCAATACCGGCGAAAAGCGGACAGGGCAATTAAAAAAAGACCTCCATGGAAAGAATATCATTTGCATATAATTGTTCTGGTTCTGGTCATTATTGCAATGTTTATTGGAATCAAAGAAATTAGAATAACAGATACCATAAGCTTTTTGCTTTTGCCTTTAATATATGCTCTTGTTATGGGATTGGCTCTTTATCTGATAAAGTCCATCAAATGGGTAGGTCCTTCACAGGCCAAGGTAGCTGAAGGAGTTATGGTTTTATTCATTGGTGTTTTGCTTTCCAAATTAGCAATTTCAAGCGGACAGTCAATTGAAACCATATTTCATGTAGGTCCCGCATTGATTCTGCAGCTTTTAGGTGATTTAGGTACTCTGATTGCATTGCCGGTTGCTTTGTTTTTAGGTTTTAGAAGAGAAGTTATCGGTATGACAAGTTCCATTTGCCGTGAACCTAACCTCGGTGTTATCATTGACAAATACGGATTTAAATCACCTGAGGCAAGAGGTGTTTTAGCAATCTTCGTTATAGGATCAATTATAGGTACACCATTCATCAGCTTCCTGTCAAGCCTGAGCGTTTCACTTCTGCCGTACCATCCATATGCATTCGCAATGGCATCAGGTATTGGAAGCGCAAGTATGAATGCCGCTGCATTGGTTCCATTGGTACACATGCATCCTGCCATGGAAACACAGCTGGAAGCGTTTGCGGGGTGCAGTAATATTCTTTCATTCTGTTTGGGAATCTACATGTGTATATTCATATCATTGCCTATTGCAGAAAAACTCTATAAATGGTTATCCCCAAGAATAGGTAAAGGAAATGCAATAATTGGAAACGACTCAGATTCCGATGAAATAAAAGAATATAATGATGATTCATCAGACGGATTGAGTTTAGGTAAACTTGAAAGATGGAGTGTAATGCTTTTGGCATTTTCAATAATTGTAACCGTTGGAAATGTCATCGGATATCACACTTCCCCGGTCGATTCATTTATAGCTATGCTAATTATTTCAGCCATTACCATTGTAGGTATGTCTCTTGAAAGGATTTTCCCAGTCAGCATTCCATCAATTATCTACATAAGTCTAATCGGTTTGATTTTAGCAATACCTGGAATGCCAACTTCAGAATTTGTAACCCATTACGCTTCACAGGTAGAGCTTACAACAATATGTACTGCATTTCTGGCCTATGTCGGTATTGCAATCGGTAAAGATTGGGACGAATTCAAAAGAATCGGTTGGAGAGGACTCATTGTCGCTTTAATCGTGATTTCCGGAACATACCTCTGTTCTGCAACTATCGCAAACATAACACTATTTGTAACAGGAATGATTTAAGAATCATTCATTAAACCATCACCAATTATATTTTTAACGCATAAATAAATAATTTCCCTTATTTTAAAAGCATAGACAACATCTTCTTCTCACCACAGATTTATTATGATTTATCAACCCAATATCCGCTAGGACTATTTGGTTCATCAGTAGCCTTATATGAATAATGTCCATCTTTAGTCATTGGAACAGAATAAGATCCGTCTGCACCAGGAGCATCGGTATGAGCATACATAATATTACCATTTGAATCACGGACATAATTATCATTACTCTTACTGGATCCTGAAGACGCACTACTGCTACTGCTTTGATCTTCCTGAGAAACCTTTTCAACATTAACAATATTAGTGGTGTTATTTGTAGTGTTAACTGATTGATTTGTCTGATTTTGATTCATCAACATATTTACAGTCAAAAAATATGTTGAAAGCGCCACTATAGCACAAATCAAAATTATAATTATTATATTTTTTGTATCCATATTATCAACTCACCATATTATTTGTTTATATTTGTTAAAAAATTAGAATGAATTTGGATTAAGTGGGTGCAGAACCTCCACCGCCGCTTGAACTGCCACCAGAACTGCTTCCACCGCCGCTTGAACTACCACCATTATATGAATCATAGTAATAATAATTTCCCGCATCAGAATAAGTTCTGCGTCCGTCATCAGTATAACCCGGCTCATCCAAATTGATATATCCATTGCCTTGAATATGATAATCAACCATACCATACTTATTCAGCATGTACTGATCAACTTCGGATTGAGTATACATCGGAGTACCATCGCTTTTATAAGCTAGTGCTTTTTTCTGATTGTTATATGATTGTGAACTATTATCAGTTGTGTTATTTATATTTTTACCATTGAATTTCACATGATCTGCAATATAATTAACTAATGTTTGATTTTCACCCATTACAGATACGGATTCTCCAGTTTCTTCAGACATGACCATCCGAGTATAAACTTTTTTACCATTAACATCAACATTAACAGAGTCATTTAAGTTTACTCCAACAGCATGACCATCAACAACACCTTTACTATATGTAATTTGCATTACCTCACTATTACCGAATAAAGCCTTAGTCGTTGATGAAACGCTTGAGCCTGCAATATTCGAATTGCTGTTAATATCGCCTGCACCATCGTTGAAGCTTATCCAGCTCGGCAATTCAAGGCTGCATGTACTGCTGAAATTATATGTTTTAAAAGATTTATCATTTGTTGTAAATGCACTTGCAAATATCAATATACTCGCTATGACTACTATAACCAGTACAATCAGCAATATATTACGAGTTCTGTTATTTTTCTTTATCTGATTCACTTCATCATAATCATTAATTCTTGTTCCACATTTAGGACAATATTCATCGTCAGAATTAAGTATCTTATTTCCACATTTCCTGCAATAAATCCTTTTCATAAAAACAATTCACCTCTTGGTTAATAATATGTGTAATGATGGTTAATATTTTTTTCAAAATCTTTTAAAGCATTCCCCCCCATGGTTCTGAATGTCAAACCTTCAATTTCACATGATTAATATTATTCATCAGACAAACAAAAAACTAATAAAGTCTAACGAGAAAATAAAATAGAAATGAAATGGCAGATTAGTAATCTGTTGACTATTCAATCGACGAATGGATGGATGCTCAAAATTAAGGTCATGACAGAGATGATAATGAGAGAAATAGAAGAAATATGGATTTTGAATTCCAAAACAATTCGACATCACAAAAATTAAAAAAATATGAATTTGAAAGCTATCCAAATCCTGCCAAAACACCGATGTTGTAAATCAGAAATGAAACTACATATGCAGTCACGATAGTTATAGCGCACATCACCAAAGCCCACCTGTAGCCGTTTGTTTCCTGCTTGATTGCACCGATAGTACCGATACATGGAGTGTACAATAAGGTGAATGCCATAAATGAATATGCTGAAAGCGGCGTGAATGTTTCCTGTACAAGATGGGTCATTCCGCTTTCATCATCCTCACCAACACCTCCAAGAGTACCGAAAGTGGACACAATTACTTCCTTGGCTGAAAGTCCTGCGATAATGGCTACTGCAGCCTGCCATGTGCCGAACCCCAATGGAGCAAAAACAGGTGCAATCGCGTTACCTATCATTCCAAGGATGCTGTCTGCTGATCCATATTTCACTCCAAGTGGGAATATGCTTAATGCCCACAATACAATAGAACATCCAAGAATTACTGTTCCGGCTTTCTTTATGAATCCCTTGACCTTTTCCCAGGTATGTGTAATCACTCCCCTAACTGAAGGTATCTTATATGTAGGAAGCTCCATTACAAACGGGGATGAAAGTCCCTTGAACATTATTCTTTTAAGAATGGCTGCGACAACAAGAGCCACAAGGATTCCGAGAAGATATATAGAAAGCAATATTATCGCATTATATTCCTTGAAAAATGCTCCGATAAATATTGCATAGATAGGCAATCTTGCAGTACATGACATGAACGGAACAAGCATCATTGCAAGCTTTCTGTCGTTTTCACTTTCCAAAGTTCTTGTTGCCATGATTGCAGGCACACCACATCCGAATCCTAAAATCATGGGAATGAAAGCCTTGCCGTGAAGACCTACAAGCTTATGCATGAATATATCCAGGGTAAATGCAGCCCTTGCAAGATATCCGCAATCCTCAAGAATGCTTAAAAAGAGAAATATCATGATAATAATCGGCAGGAAGGACATGACTCCTCCAACACCTCCAATGACACCGTCGCATATGAATGATGCAAGATACTGATTTGGAATGAAGCCCTCCACAAACTTTGAAAGCATGATAAAACCCTGTTCAATCAGTTTCTCGAAAGGTGATCCTACAGCATAGGTTAGATAAAACATTATGAACATGATCAATATAAAGAATGGAATTGCAAGAATTCTGTTTGTAACAATCTTATCTATCCTGTCAGTCACGCTTTCAATTTCAATATCAGGCCTTTCAACGGCTTCAGCCATCAGACCGTCAATAAATGCATATCTTGCACTTGCAACCACTTCCTCTGCACCATCATTGTAAACGTCATAAAGGTGTCGTGATACCTTATCTGATTCTATGAAGATTGATGAGCTTTGAGGTGACTGCTGAACATTATGAATGACTATCGAATCCTTTTCAAGAAGCTTGATTGCTGTCCAGACTGACGGAACATTCAACAGGTTTTCATCCTTTTCAATCAGTTCCTGCATATCCGCCAAATGACCCTTCAGCTCATTTCCATAGGCCAACTTTTTGCTTGTATCTATAGGATTTTTGGCCTGCCTTTCTGCAATAGTAAGGAGTTCATCAAAGCCGTCACCATTTTTTGCATTAATCTCAACTACAGGAAAGCCCAGGAGTTCACTCATCAAATCAAAGTTGATGATATGACCTTTTTTCTTTGCAAAATCATTCATGTTCACTGCCAGAATGAGATTTGCTCCAAGCTCCATCATCTGAACTGTCAGGTACAGGTTACGCTCCAGATTAGCTGCATCAACCACATTAATGATTACATCAGAATCATCGTCAACTATAAAATCCCTTGATACGATTTCCTCCATAGTATGGGCACTCAATGAATAGTTACCCGGCAAATCAATGAGTTCATAATCATATCCTCCATGTGAAAAGTGACCTTTTGCCTGTTCAACTGTTTTTCCAGGCCAGTTTCCAACATGCTGGCGCATTCCTGTCAGTTTGTTGAAAACAGTTGTTTTTCCAACGTTAGGATTTCCGGCCAATCCAACTACCAATTTTACATTATGTTCCACCATCTTTTAAACCCTATGCATTATCTTAAAAAAGTGTAAAATCTCCCAAATTACAAAACTCCTTTTTAAAAAAATCAGTTTTAATAGAACATAATAATAATTTTCCTTTTTATTTTATTTAAATTATGAAGATAATGAAGGGTGTCCGCCAAAATTAAATTTTAGTTTTGAACCCTATTTTTTTTAGAATATGGTTGCTGTGAGTTGTAATTGATTTTTAATGGATGTACTTTCACAGAAATCTTCTAAATCTTCCGTTGTATTTTCTATTTCTTGTTTTATGTTGTATAATCTGATTAGATTGTATGCTAATGCATCTAGGTTTATTCTTTCTTCTGTTTTTATCATTCCGACGACTACTTCTTTTTCTATTTGGAATTGTTCTTTGAATATTCCGAATGGTCCTTCAACGCTTGATCTTTTTGCGTATTCGTCTTTATATTTTTGTTTTTCCATTTTGTGGTTCATTGCTTTTTGTAATTCTGAACCGTATTCTGTGATTGTTTTGTGTGTTTGTGAGGATGCACAGCATTTTGTTCGTGCATTACAGTTTTTACATGCATTGTAATTGTTGTATATCCTTTTTACTTTGTCTGGTTTTTTTGAATCTTTGTGTGGTTCTGTGTATTTCGCGTAGAAATGTAAGTATTGGTTTTCTGGGCATTTAAATGCATCTTGTTCATAATCGTATTCAAAGTGGTCTTTATGGTATGGATTTTCGTTTAATTTTCCTATTTTTTCTTTTGATTGTTTTCTTGTTGGTATTAATCCTTCTATTTTTTCATCTGCTAGGTATGATAGTGATATTTGATTTAAATATATTGTATCTGCGCTTATGTATTTTGGTTTGGTGTTTACGTTTTGTATTGCTTTTTTAGCGATTGCTGGTAGTTCATAATGGTCTGTTGGGCTTTGTGTGACGTTTATTGCGCAGATTAGTTTGGTGTCGTAATCGACTGCAGATTGGATATTGTAGGCAACCATGTAATTTCCTTTCTTTCCTTTCATAAAACGTGCTTCAATATCGTTTACTGGTATTCTATCTTGTCCTGTGAATGTGAATTGTGTTTCTATTCCATACAATAGTTCTAATTTATCTTCATCACTCATGTCCTTTTTTTCCAATATTCTTTGGGCAGGTTTATGGAGTTTTTCAAGGCTTTCAGGACTAACTGGGCGTCCTTCGTAGTAATCAACTAATATTTTGGTTTCTTTTTTGGAGATTGTGTTGTTGTTGGAATTATATGCTTTTTTGATGGTTCCATCAATAGCAACGTGATTAAATTCCGTAAAACCTTCATCAAATGCCTTTTTCAATGTCATTTGTAATAATACTTCGAAATAACGACCGTATTCTCTTCGATACCTTTGAATTGAACGTTCAGATGGTCTAATATCGTCACAAACGAACCTAAAAATATCATGGTACCTTGCCATGTCCGCAATTATGGATGTTCTATCAATATGCTGGATTTTAGCATAAACAAGCAATTTTAACATTGAATCTAGAGGTAAAGGCTCTCTTCTTTTCTTTTTCTTAGGTTCATCAATTTCCAAAAGAGGAAAAACATCTTCAATAAAATCAACGACAAAACGAGAAATATGATCCTTCGGAACATTCCAATCTAATGTATTAATGCCTAATTTTGTCTGATTCTTGTCAAATTTTCTTTTAACCATAAACAACAACACCAAAATAACTTATACCTAATATAAAATATGTATAACAAAGTATATAAACTTAACTATTTAAAAAACAGTTAAATCCAAAACAAAAACTCATAATTAATTAAAAACAAATAAAACAAAAATTTAATATATAAAATTAAAATTTAAGAATAATGAATTAAAATATTTAAAAAATAGTATAAAATAATGCTAAAATTTTTTTGCACAAAATTCAAAAATTAATTTTGGCGGACACCCTGAAAATTGAAAAAAATTTAGGAATGTTTAAATATTTGGCGAAAGAAACTTGATGACGAATAGACAAATAGTATAATTGCATTAAACAGAATCATAGGAGAAAAGATTATGAAAATTTGTCAGAAATGCGAAGCTGAAGTAAAAGAAGACGAAGATACCTGCCCAAGATGCGGCAGCAAAGACCTAAAAGAAGAGAAATTCTGTAGAATACTGGGCACTAAATTGAATTGAAAAAGAAAAAAAATAATATCTATTTTTCATCAAGAAGTTTTCCAATTCACAAAGCAATCTGTAAAGCCCACAAAGTCAGATTTATTAAATTCATGAAAACTGTCACCATTGAATCACTTAAAAAAATTTAGATATTAAAAAAACTTTTGGAAATTGTCTTTAGATAAGTTATTCTGTTTTAAAATAACATTTAAAGTTTTTCATATTTTCGAAAAATAAATAGTATAAAAAATTGTTCTATTTAAAAAAATTGTTTTGAGTCATAAATATTGTTTTAAGTGGTAAAAATTGTCCTTTATTAAAACTGAGCTTTTTATATACTTTAAAAAATATATAAAATGATTGGTGATTAAATGGCACAAGAACAAGACCGAACATTCATATATTCAAATCTTTCTGCAATCAATTTATCCAATGCTTCTTCCCTAAGCATTTCATCAACTAACTGATCATAGTAAGCATCTTCATACTTTTCCTGCTGTTCAATTAGTTTTTTATCCATTTTATTCAAATCATTCATCATTACACACTCAATAATCCTCTACTGTAACAACATCGTCGCTATAATAATAGCGATAATTATATTCATAATTGCTGTATTGCTGATTTGCAGAACCATTTGTGGTTGTAACAGTAGTATTGTTTCCTATAATACTGGTTGAATTCGTTGGAATTTGGATAATTACCTTTTGATTTATGATTAACGTATCTGAAAAGTTACATCCGTTGTATTTATCATTTCCGCCGTATTTTACCTTAATAACACAATTGCCTATAGTTGAATTATCGACCTGCATGCTTGCCTGACCCTGACTGTCTGTAGTCAGGATTTTTTGCTGAGATCCTCCTGAGCTTCCAACTATCGTAACGTTCAAATTCTGGTTTGCAAGAGGAGTATTGTTTATGTTAGTTAACTTGACTGTAATATTGTCTCCTTCAGTTATGTTGTCAGCGCTTGCCATGATTACTTTTGAATCCATCTTCGGATGTGCCTGGTGAGCCATCAGGAACATTGCAGCACCTGAAACAACAACAATGATTGCTATAACCAGCAGGATATTTTTGAAATTCATATCAACACCTATTATTAGATATGTACTTTTACTATATAAATGCAATTTCTATCATTTCTTTATATATCTGTTTGCAGGCTCCGCATTAGGATAGCTAACAGGGTCTTTACCACCATAACCATTAGGATAATACTTTTTACTGGGTCCCAAACTCTCCAGGATATTGCCGCTGTCATCAACACGATAATAACATCCATCTTCTCCAATGATTACATGAGTGCTGCTTCTGCTACTGCCTGATGAATCACTGCTTGCAACCTCTTCAGTATTAACCTGCTCAACTGAAATGTTTTGTGAAGCATTTGCCGTTGAATTGTTGACCGCAGGAGCATTATTTGAACCTGAATTCAAAACGAAAAGCAAACCTCCTGCAGCGACTATTAGCAATATTATTGCAAGAACTATAATTATCTTGTTATAATCCATTTTTTCACCATATAAATATTTTGTATTAACATATTAAAAACATTATTTATAACAAACTATTAATGTAAATGATATGATAGTTAACCAGCTCAAAATATTATCATGTAACGGGCCTTTAAAAAATTATCTATTGTTCTAATGTATTAGAAAAAAGAGAAAGTCCATAATCTTTAAAATTCTCACCAATCTGACAATCCCAAAGACCAAGGTAAAATCAACTCGAATGCTATTGAGCAACCAAATCAATCATATTGAAAAATGGTGTCATCAAAGACACAATAATCATTTATATAATTCAAAATAAAGTTTAGAATGGTGTTAAAATGACATACGATAAAAAATTACCAAAAATAGCTCTCGGTGCCTGGGCATGGGGAAACGACAATACATTTGGTGGCGAATTAAGTATTGATGAATTATGTCCAATCTATGATGAAGCAATGGATTTAGGCCTTAATTTATGGGATACTGCATTTGCTTATGGTATGGGAACTTCCGAAAAGGTTTTAGGAGAATTCCTTAAAACAACCCCTAAGGAAGATTACATTATATCTACCAAATTCACTCCCCAATGTGCCGACCCACAATCTGAAAATGCAGTAACTGCAATGCTTGAAAACAGTATGAACCTATTGAACACTGATTTCATAGATATTTTCTGGATTCACAATACTGTTGACGCTCCAAAATGGACTGAAAAACTTGCATTAACCGCTAAAGAATATGATATAGGAATGTTAGGTGTTTCTAATCATAACTTGGAAGAAATTAAAGAGGCAAATGATATATTAGAAGACAACGGATTGGAACTCAAGGCCGTTCAAAACCATTACAGCCTACTCAACAGATCATCAGAAACTTCTGGAATCCTGGACTACTGTAAGAAAAACGACATCACTTTCTTTGCATATATGGTTTTAGAGCAAGGTGCACTATCCGGAAAATATGACACCAAGCATCCTTTCCCTGAAGGGTCAGATAGAGCAATGGCTTACGGCGACAGCCTTGATAAAATCGAAGAATTGAATAATGTTTTAGGTGAAGTTGCAGCAAATCATGAAGTCAATATCGCCCAAATCCCAGTTGCATGGGCAATAGCTAAAGGAACTTTACCGATTGTCGGTGCAACCAAAAAGCATCATGTAAGCGATGCATTCAAAGCATGCGAAATTACATTATCCAAGGATGAAATTGACATGATTGAAAAAGCAGGTGATGAAGTAAACGTCAATACAATCAGATTCTGGGAAAAAGAAATGAAATAACTTTAAAAAACCGTCACCATTTATTTTTTAATCCAAACCCAATTTTTCGCGGAATATTTTTTTGGTTTCCTCTTTTGTTTTCTGGCTGTAATGGGTCGGGTCATCATCATTGTCCAATGTGAATATAACCAAATCATAGATTATCTGATTCAGGGATCTGCCCTTTTTGGTTAGAATGTAATAATTTATTCTTTTGTCATCCTTATCGGTGATCTTTTCTATAAGGCCTTCATTTTCCATATATTTAAGGCATCTTGACAATGCCTTGTTGGTCAAATCGGGCTTGTCTTCCTTGAACTCTGAAAATCTTTTCTTGCCGAAAAAAATATCTCGTATAATCTGCAAAACCCATTTTCTATTAATTATTTGAAGAGACAATTCCACAGGACAGTACGTTACATCAAAATCAAAATAAGTCATAATAAATTTCCCATTAATCGATGTTAATATATTTTCAAATTATATTTTAAATAATTTTTAGTGTCATTAATGACACCCAAAAAAAAGAAAAGAGAAGTTAAAAAACTTCTAATTTTTAAATCTTCTTGCAACAACACAAACAAATAATCCCAAAAGCAATATGACAAGAGGATTACCTGTTGCATTTGAAATATCTCTTTTAACAATTTGGTCTACCGTTTCATTTTTGACCGTTTCATTGACCTCAATACCGATAACTTCTGTTACATTTGTTGAGTTAGCTAGAGTAACATTGTCGTATCCTACCAAAACAGTGTTTGTAAAGTTTCCTAATTCAGTAGTATTGAATATTACATAGAATCTTTTAGATTCACCTACTTTTAATGTATCAATTAAATTGAATTGATGCTTATTGTTAGAATTCAGCATATGTTTCCAGTTGCCTGTACCATTGTAGTAATCGACATAGACAAGGCCACAGCCATAAGAATCCTCAATAACAAATACATTATCCAAGTCAATTTCTCCATTATTTGTAACAATAATTTCAAATATTGTAAGGTTACCAATGACAACAGTTCTGTTTAAAGATATTTTTGAAACAGTCAAATTGGCTGTTCTATTGTCAACGACTTCAACTTGGGCTGTTGTATTTTTAATACCTGTTTCATTAGTACTTGCTGAAATTGTATTATAGCGAATGCCACTTGAAGTGGTATTGAATACAACATAAAAACTTGCAAATTCTCCAGGTGCAAGTATGCCATTCAAAGTCCAAACCAAAGAGTTTTCACTCCAATCTCCTAAATCATCGATGTAGTGATCATAAATCAACCCATCATGCTTAAGTTCAGTGATTTTAACATCAGTCAAATTGACGATTCCAATATTTCGAATTATGATTTCAAATACTGCCTGTTCGCCAAATCTGACAGTTGAATTAACAGCAATTTTTTCGATTGTAAAATCTGGCTTTACAACTTTTACAGTATCGTTTGCAGTCTTGTTCTGTGATGAGATCACGTTTACAAAATCACCAACATCTGTAGTTTTAAATTTTACAATAAAACCTTTATATTCATTCGGAGCCAAAACATCTTTAGTTGTCCAGCTCAAATCATCATTTTTAATCCATGCCTCATGATAATCAATAAATGAATCATATAAAAGACCATCAAATGCCAATTCAGTGATTGTAATATTTTCTAAATTGGTTTCACCGTCATTGTGAACGACAATTTCGAAAGTTACATAATCGCCGATTAATACAACGGAATTAGTGACAATCTTTTCTATTGTATAACTGGATTTCAGGACATTGACTGTATCATTTGAGGTTTTATTGCCTGATGAAATGACATTGACAAAGGTTCCATTTGTTGTAGTATTGAATACAACAAAGAATCCTGAATACTCACCAGGATGTAATGTAGAGTTAAAATTCCATGACAAATCATTATTCTTTATCCAATGATTTAACTCATCGATATAGTGGCTGAATACAAGACCGTCATATGATACTTCAGATATAGTGATATTGCTTAAATCCACTTCCCCAATGTTATGTACTACAATTTCGAAGATAGCTTGAGAACCCATAACAACATTTGGAGTTAAAGAAATCTTTTCAATGACATAGTCTTGTTTTAAAACATTTACAGTATCGTTTGATGTTTTATTTCCTGATGAAATGACATTGCCAAAGGTTCCATTTGTTGTAGTATTGAATACAACAAAGAATCCTGAATACTCACCAGGAACTAAAGTGCCATTCAGAGTCCAGGATAAATCTGAATTCTTAATCCAGATTCCAAGGTAATCTATAAATGAATCATATAAAAGACCATCATAGGACAGTTCAGTTATTGTAATGTTGTCTAAATTGGTTTCGCCAACATTGTGAATTACAATCTCAAATATGGCCTGAGAACCCACTACAACATTTGGAGTTAAAGAAATCTTTTCAATGATATAATCACCCTTATGGACTTTAACAGTGTCATTTGATGATTTGTTGTCTGTTCCATTTGCTTTTGCGGTTACAATATTGGTAAAGTTACCGTTTGTTGTGGTAATAAATGTTATAAAGAATCCTGAATATTCACCTGGACGCAATATGCCATTTAATGTCCATGACAAATTAGAATTTTCAACCCAAACATCAAGATAATCCGTGTATGAATCATATTGCAAACCTTCAAAGTGATATTCTTTCACTGTCAAGTCATGCAAGTCTACACTTCCAGTATTGTGAACGATGATTTCAAATGTTACCTTATCTCCGATTTTAGTATTCTTGTTTAAAGCTATTTTTTCAATCGTGAAATCTGGTTTAACTACATCCACAGTATCATTTGAAGTTGTATTGTTAGTTTCGTTGGAACTTCCTGATACTACATTTACAAAGGTACCTTTTGTTGTAGTATTAAATACAACATAGAAACCTGCATATTCACCCGGATACAGCAAAGAGTTCATTGTCCAACTTAAATCATTGTTTTTGTTGAATAATGAGGTATAATCATAGAAATGGTCATAAATCAAACCTTCAAATGATTCCTCTTTAATTGTTACATTGTTCAGATTCACATTTCCTGTATTGTGAACGATAATTTGGAAGATAACTTGATTTCCAACAAGTACTTTTGGAGTGACAGCAGTTTTTATCAAATCCATTGAAGCAATATCAGAGGAATTGGTAGTATTGTGGGTTTCATTGTCATCAAACACTTCAGTAGTGTTGTTTGTTGATTTATTACCCGTTCCGTTAGAACCTGCAATCACAACATTTGTAAAATTACCTATCTGTATAGTATTAAAGTTAACAATCAAAATTGCAAATTCGTTAGGATGTAAAATGTCATTTAAAACCCATTTGTTTTTATTGTTGACAACTGAATGTTTCCAGTTTCCATTGTCCACAAATGAATCGTATATAAGTCCGTCATATTGGTCTTCTATTATAAACACATCATCCAATGCACATTCACCGACATTGTGAACCACTATTTCAAATACTGCTTTTTGTCCTAGTTGGAGATATTTTGTCAATGTGATTTTTTCGACAATAAAATCCGGCTTTAAAACTGTGGTTGTGTTATTAACAGTCTTATTATCAGTCTCATTAGTCTTAACAACAATAATGTTAGTGAAATTACCTTCACGAGTAGTATTGAAAAATACCTTTAAACCAATCAACTCACCAACAGGAAGAGCGCCATTCAAAGTCCAGACATTCTTACCATCAACAAAAGCATGAGTCCAATAACCATTATCATCAAAGGAATCATAAACAAGACCATCATAAGAATCCTCAATAACAGTAACATTAGTCAACTCAGTCTCACCAATATTCCTAACAACAATATTGAAAACAGCCTGAGAACCCAAAACAACCTCAGGAGTCAAAGTAACCTTTTCAACAACAAAACCAGGCTTCAAAACCGTGGTTGTATTATTAACAGTCTTATTACCAGTCTCATTAGTCCTAACAACAACAACATTAGTGAAATTACCTTCACGAGTAGTATTGAAAAATACCTTAAAACCAATCAACTCACCAACAGGAAGAGCGCCATTCAAAGTCCAGACATTCTTACCATCAACAAAAGCATGAGTCCAATAACCATTATCATCAAAGGAATCATAAACAAGACCATCATAAGAATCCTCAATAACAGTAACATTAGTCAACTCAGTCTCACCAATATTCCTAACAACAATATTGAAAACAGCCTGAGAACCCAAAACAACCTCAGGAGTCAAAGTAACCTTTTCAACAACAAAACCAGGCTTCAAAACCGTGGTTGTATTATTAACAGTCTTATTACCAGTCTCATTAGTCCTAACAACAACAACATTAGTGAAATTACCATAAGCTGTTGTGTTAAACAATACTTTAAATGCTGCATACTGATTAGGACTTAATGCATAATTTAATGACCAGACATGTTTTCCATCAACTACAGAATGGTTCCAATAACCATTGTCGTTGTGTGAATCATAAATCAAACCATCATATTCATCTTCTATAACAGTCACATTATGCAAATCCACTTCTCCAGTATTGTGAACAACAATTTCAAATTCAGTTTGCTCGTGAAGCTTAACTGTTTTGTTTAATGCTATTTTTTCAACAGTGAAATTGGCATTTAACACACGAACAACATCAAAACTGTATACAATAGAAGAGTTAGATGATCCTCCTGTTGCATTGTTATAAAATGTTCCGTTTTTGTAAGCTAAAAATATTACTGTAAATGTTGAATTTTCAAATGCATCCAGAGATGGTAAGTTCCATGTTCCATTGGTTTCATTATATGACCAGTTTTCATCATCACTGCGCCATGAAACATATTGCAAACCTTCTGAATAATCCTTATCTTCAATGAAGATATTGTATATTGTTTCATTAATAGTGTTTCTGGCAGTTATTGTAAATTCAACATACTGATTAATCAAAACCGTCTTGTTTACAGTTTGTTTCGTTAATGTTTCATTTACAAAGTCAATTTGAGCGAATTGGAAAGTAAATAAATTCTGTTGTCCGCTGCCAGTGATAAGTGATGAAAAATTATACAGCAAAACAGTACCGTTGGCTAGGGTCTTTGTTGCACTGGTTCCATTAATTCTAAATCCGGCATCATACAATTCAATAACCCTTTTGACAATAGGAATATTTGATGATCTGAAATCTCCATCAGTGAATTCCCAAACATAATCATGCAAGTTACGTGTTTTTAACTCATACTCACTGTTAATAGTATCATATATAAGTATTTTGAGATAATCAGCAACTTCTTCACCAGTAATTACATTTCTAAGGAATTTCATAGAATTGTCCATTTGACCGGAACTAGGTTCACCGTTTTGATGTTCGGCACAGTATGCATAATAGCCGTTTGAAAGTCTCATTAAATGAGAAATATCTGAATCCCCAAGTACGGAAGCACTTTCACCAAGCAAATCATAAGATATCTTATCATCAGATACATTTGTGTCGATTAGTGTAACATTGTCATGAACATAAATTTCAGGTCCTACAGCGGCGTCGTTATTGTTCAATGTAACATTGACCAGCGTTGGATTGAAACCATAAACCCCACCACCATACTGCCTTGCAGTGTTGTTTTCAATAGTGGAGTTTACTACTTGCCCATAACTCATATAAAGACCACCCCCATAATTTCCGGCAGTGTTATTAATAATACTACAATTCTCAATCAAGGAGCTTGAACCTCTTTGAGATATTCCTCCACCACCGTACAATGCTGAATTGTTTGCAATGATGGAATTTGTAATTTTATTATTTGTACCCATAATGTTTACTCCAGCACCTGTAGAAGCATTATTGGAAATTACAGTCACATTATTTGCAACACTAGATGAACCACCAATATAAAGCCCACCTACAACATAATCTGCATGATTACCAATAAAAACAGAATCTTCAATCACATTGGAAGACCCATACAATACTGCACCACCGATATTTCGAGTAGCATGATTGTTAATGAATGTCAAATTGCTAAGTTTACCATAGCTCGCATAATAAAAGAAACCTCCCTCATATCCGGCAGTATTGTTTTCAAATACAGAATTTGAAATAACACCATAATCATAGTACCAATAGACAGCACCGCCACTATAATAAGAAAGCGCTTTATTTCCACTGAATCTGGAATTATTTAAAGTCCCATTATTTCCCATCCAACAGATAGCACCACCATCATCATATGCGGTATTATCCATGAACTGAGAATTATTGACTAAACCCTTATAACCGGACCAATAAATAGCTCCACCTTCATAATAAGCATAACTGTCACTAAAAGTACAGTTATCCACTACACCATCAGATCCAGACCAATAAAGGGTTCCTCCTTTATTGTAAGTATATCCATTGACAAAATTTAGATTACTTATTACCACATTACTTGCGGATACTTGAAAAGCCCTTGCGTTATTAGAAGAATCTATAGTAAAATTATTTCCATTTATTATAAGTGCCTTATTGATTACAATACCAGAGTTTAATGAACTGTCATTAGAAGTATACTTATAATCCCTATTCAAATCAACAGTACCATTCGAATTTTGAATTAGTGCATTTAATTCCGTGAAAGTACCTGGAACATCACCCACAATATCTTTTGAATCAATTTCATTCCCCATAACTGACGTATCATTTTCTTGTGCGCTTACTGACGATATCGACAATAAGATAAATAAGAATAATGTAATGAAAATAATCTTTCTTTTTTGCATATTCGTTTTCACCTCCCTTTAAATTTTAGACTAAATTAAAAGAAAACCAAAAAATAGCCTTAATAATATATTGTATTAAGTAATATTTATAATATTATATGAATAAAAAAAATTAAATTAAAAAAAATATAAAAATTATTCATATTATAAAATTTTAGCATAAAATCTGAACATTTTTTAAGGATTGCAGTCCCCGCATGGAGTATATCCACTTGAAACAGCACTGTCATGTGAAGAGAAATAGACCCTGTTCGAATCCTGAATCTGACTTATCAAATAGCAGTCTGACCTGTGGAACCTTTTGCTTTCTGCGTTTCCAATCAACGCCACATCAGATGAATTTGAATCATCACTGGAATTGACCGGAATATAATTTTTGGAATTGGATGAAGAATTGTTCATGAAATCATTTATAAAATCAGAATCTATTTTCCTATTTGAATTTGAATCAGGAAAAATTCCTTCATTGAGCTGCGGAAAGAATGTGAAAGCCAGATTTATAACGACTAAAACCAAAACAGCGAAAATGACAAATGAAATTATCCTGTTTCTTTTTGATGAACTTTTTTTCTTCATTGTTTTGGGAGAAGTAACCTTTACTCCGCATCTTGGGCAAACGTCATCATTTTCATCTACCTTTGCACCGCACATTCTGCAATATCTGATATCCATAATATAGTATATTTAAATTCAATGAATAAAATAATTTAGGTAAATCATCAGTTGCATAGTGATAATAGTTTTTGTCAAATTGGCACCTCTTGTGTTTCTATTTTCCCCACATGTGATATTGACAGTTATTTTCATGATGCCATTTCGTTCAGCTGAAGCATTCCATTTCCCGTCCCATCAGTTTTTACTTTCTGGGGATTTTTAGTGCCTTTTGCATCGACTATCGTTATGTATACCACCTGATTTGCAAGCGGATTTCCACCATCATCAGACAATGCAATGGATATGTAATCGCCGTCATAGATAGCATCATTGCTGTTTAGTGTTATTTGTGATGCAATCAGTTCATTTGATCGGGAAAGGACAAACATTATTCACCCCACAAGAATCAGTGCAAGGATTACAAGCAGCATTGAAATTATCGTTTTGTTTTCCATGCATTCACCAGAAATATTTTTGTCATATGCATTATAACACTTTCCAAACGGAAGCGGAAAAACATTTAAGCAAATGAAAAACAGACCACATAATTCAACATATAATAGTATGAACAATACAAATAATTAACTAAAACTTTAACTAAAATGAAATATGATGAAAAATTAGAGATTATGATTTATTAAATACACATGTGAAAAATAAAAAAAGTAAAATATTAATAATAATAGTAGGAATACCTGCTCATGCTACCAACATATGCCACATAGGTAATGATGAAGAATGAAACAACAACCATGACGACTGAAATGGCTATGATGATTGCCCCATGCTTTTTTACATCAGGATTGTCTCGGGTAAGGAGATATATTCCAAAAATGATTCCGACAATATGAAAGAGAAATGCACAAATATATCCCAAAACAATAGCGGTTTTATGTGAATCCTGATTGAGGGAAGCTCCACAGCTTGTGCAGACAGTATTTCCCAAAGGCACCAGTGCTCCGCATTTTCCACAAAATACTCCTGCATTCACATTTTGCTGAGTGCCTGGCTGACCGCCCACATCGTCCACTCTGGTTCCGCACTTGGCACAAAACTTTGATTCATCATTCAACTGATTTCCGCAGTTACTGCAAAACTTAACCATGAATTATTCCTCATCAGATGATGTCAAGTCGATTCCACAACTTGGACAGAACTTATCACTGCCTGAAACTGTTGAACCGCAGCTTTTGCATGTATTAGCCTGTGCAGTTTCCTCTGCAGGAATTGCGCTTCCACAATCCGGACAGAACTTATCGCTTTCAGAAATCTCGTGGCCACAGGTTTTACAGAAAGTGGTTTTTCCAGCAGATTTTGCTTCAGGAACTGCATTTCCACATCCAGGACAGAATTTTGATTCTCTGAACAGTCCGTGTCCGCAATTTTCACAGAATGAATCAAAATTATTAGCAGTTGAAGAAACGTTAGATGCTGTCTTTGAGTTAAGATTGATTGTTACTATATCCTCGGATGCGACGAGATAATATAATATTGCTGCAGGGAAAAAGAAAATTATCAAAACAATTAATAACCCCATGCTGTATGATTTTTTCTTCAATATGGCCGTGCCGTTGAAATTGGACTGAAAACTGTAGCCCTGTGAAAGATACATCTGTATCTGCTGATTGAATTCATCTTCACTATTAACATCAATATTATAATTAAGTCCCAATTTATAACCTCCAATAATGAATTTTAACACATATTAATTATACTTTAAATATTAAATCTAATATAGATATCGATTTAAAAAAAAATATGGTGACGGTTAATCAATCTAAAACTTCACTTCTACCTTTTCAATCAAAACATCATTGCTTACAGGATACTTATGATATGTAGCGCCTTCTTCTCCGTCATCCCATTGACTCCATTTCCATTGGCCACTATTATACATATATCCTCTTGACTGATAAGAGCTTTTATCCAGCATCTGTCCGTTTTTATAAACCCATATACCTAAACCGCCAACAGTAGTTCCTCTCCATTTCATGGCTTCAACCTTATACTCACCGACAGTTTTGCTTACCCTCTGGTCATATGCATTCAGCTCCAGAGTCACACTTCCTCCAGAGGATGAAGAGGATGATGATGAACCGCCGGAGTTTACAGGAGTGGTTTTAGCTTCGTTCATCTGCATATTTTGTGAAATGCTATTTGAAGCATATTTATCGTTTCCAGAGAATGATACGGTGACATTGTATGTTCCGGGAGTCAGCCCATTCATCTGCAATTTTCCTTTTCCAGACCCGTCAGTCGTAACCTTTTGCGGATTTTTAACGCCATTAGAATCAACGATTATAATGTCTACAACTGCATTTGCTATTGGAACACCGTTTGACGTTGATAATGATACCTCAAAGTTATCACCATCATTCAATGAAGCAGCAGATGTTACGGCCAAATTTACATTTTCCTTAAAAGGATTGAACATTACAAATGCCATTGCAATCATTGCAACGATTATTATAAGCAAAACAATTATGATCTTGTCATTTTCCATTTTTTGCAATCCTCCAACATTAGATATTTATTTATATATTTTTCAACATATATTAAGATGTATTAATCTTATGTCAATAATGGGGGAGAAATAATGGCCAAATTTTGCGGAAAATGCGGAAACAAGTTAAAAAATGAAAATGCTAAATTCTGTGATAAATGCGGAAGCAAAATTTCAAATGCAACAAGAAGCACAAACACCACTGTCAACACACCCATAAACAATGCTCCAATTTATAAAGAAAAAAGCATGCCTCTTGCTTTAATATTGTCATTTCTCCTTCCAGGAATAGGAATAGTATATGCCGGAGACGTTGCCAAAGGCCTAGCAGTGTTTATTGGTCTGGTTGTTATTAACTTTTTATTAAATACATTGTTAAAATCACCGATAACGCCCATACTGAGCATTGCTTTAATAATCTGTTCACTGTACCTCACATATGAAGAAGTCAATGCTGTCAATGAAAAAAATAGAAAATTGATGAGAAATCAATTTTAAAAAAAAAGTTGAATATTAGTCATCTAACTTTTTGAAGCTATTACACCTTTAATAGGTCCATATGGAGGAACCTCTATTCTTAAATCCAATGCCTTTAAAAGCAATTCAATACCTTTTCTTTGACCTGGAATAAACCTATATGTTGTTTCAGGAATGAAAATGTATCCCCCAACCCTAATGTATGACAATAGTTTCAATATGAAATCTACCTTGAAATAATCACTTTTTTCAATTATGCTTCGGTTTAGATTGATGATAACATAATCGAATTCCCCTTCAACATCTGATACGTCTTCAATACCTATCTGAAATATGTCAACATCATAAATCGTTTGATCTGTTATGAGAATCCCTTTTCCATACTTCTGTGCTGCGTCAATGAGAAGCTGAAGCTTTTTAATCATCACACTATTATTAAATTTATTGTGATTGTCCAATTCTTCACTTAAAACCAAATTTCTTTCAACACTTCTTAAAAATTTAATGTCATTTCTTAAGACACTTTCCTTTTTATGGGTTAAAAATACAAGTCCGCAGCTTGTGTCTACATTTTCAGTTTTCATATAAAATTTCTCTTCTTCAATCAAATCTTCAAAGACAATTTCATGAAAACTTTTTAGCTTAGGGCCTATTTTATTTATTGGAGCGGATTTTGCAAGGATATCCTTTGGAACTATGAACCTCTTGAATGCGCCATAGGACTTTAATCTGTAAGGACTCATTCTCCTTTTTAGGAAAAGTTCAGTCTTTAAATAGGATTCCAGACTTGAATCTGTTTCATGTTGGCCTGAAACCTTTTCAAAGAATTCAGAGTCTATATGACCTCCCATTACGGAACAATTTACTTCTATCAGAACCGGGCCTTTATCATCAATCATGAATTCCCCATGAACCGGACCATATTTGATTCCCACTGCATCACAGACATCATATGCGTAGTCAATCAATTCAGCCTCGCCTACATCCAATTCATTAACACTTTCAACGGTATCATATACAAATGCACCGTCTGAAGTTCTTATTTTATGGTACTTCCATATGGTCGTTACCCTGTGAAGTCCATCACATGAAACAGTGTTTACGATATATTCCTCACCATCTATGCGTTCCTGAACCAGAATACGGTCATTTAAATTTCCTAAGAAATTTTTCTCTAAAAAGAAGTCAGCAATTTGACCTGCCATTTCCTGTCTGTCTGAACAGATTCTTATGTTTGCTGAATCTGCAGAGTATATTGGCTTCAATACAACTTCACCCAATGATTCACTGTCATAAAATTCCATGGCTTCCTCAACTGATGTGACTACCTTTCCCCTAATATATCTCAATCCTTTTTCAGCAATCCTGTTATGCATTTCATGCCTTAATGTCATTGCATCCAAGTTTTCAATAGGATTACATAACAAATTTAAGTCATTTGCCAATTTGGTTGATAAAAATACACCCCGTTCGCTTCCAGATAAAACAAGCTTTGGATTTACTTTTTTAACTATTTCAAGAGTTTTTTCATAGGTATCCTGTTCATAGATAATATCAAAAGATGCGTCAACTCTTTCATATTCCATTTCCATCTTTTTATTATATTCTTCCACATCCGAAGTATCTGGCTTTAATTCCAAAACAATAGGCTTAAAACCAAAATTAATTACATCCCCTACATAATTGGTTCCTGTAGATATGCAATCAACGATAACAATTTTTTTCATAAAAAATCACCCAATATTTAATTATGGATTTGGATTTAAATACGCATAATGAATAAATATTTTACTATTTAATATATTTTATAAAATATTTAAATTTTAATTAAAAAAAGAGTTATAGTGAAAGGACACTATAACATTATCTTATTTCTCTTTTTAAATTTGGCAGAATACTTTTGTGAAAACATGATGAGAGTATGTGGATTAACATCCGCATATTTTCTGTGATACAAACTGTGGCAGCTATGACACATTACAACACCATTGTCCTGGCTGAAATATATGGGATTTGTATTGCTGCACTTGATTATGTGATGAGGTTCAAGTTTTTCACTTGAACCGCAAATGATACATTCCTTATGATTTGACAAAAGATCTCTTGCCCAGGACTGCAGTTTCCAGTACTTCTGTGATGACTGTATCTTCAATTCAATCATTAACACACCCCCAATCAGTTATCCAAATACTCAAGATCAATTCCGGCATCAGCATATTCAAACACCATTGGAGTGTTTTTGCAGGTGACGGAGATTACTCCACAGTATTCTGCAAAATTATCTTCCGTCAATCTTGCAAAGAGATTGTTTGAAATGTCTCTTGGAAGCTTGCGAGGGATTTTTGAAGGAATCCTTCGTGGCTTTTTGTGACGGTTAATGAAATCTTCACTCAGAATAAACTCCATCAACAGGAATTCTTCGTTTGTTTCCATTTCAAATGAATTTGATTCAGTGACTAAATCTAAAAAGTTTAAGGTTTGTGTAAATGACGGATTTACACAGACTTGGTTTTGACAATTTGGACAGTTTTCCATAAATATCCCTCCCATCTATAAGAAAAATAAGTTTATAAACATAATGCAACTCAACAAGTAACTAATCATAAATAAAAATTGCTTAATGGCAAATCACTCCTTAAAAAAGGATTTAATCAAAAAAGATTAAATCATCAATCATTTCATCAGCTATCATAGACAAAAACTGGTTTTCATCTATCTTTTCAAAATGGGGTCTTTTAGAGAAACTGGTTGTTCCTACAGTGATGTCGTCACCGTGGATTTTAATTCCAATGTCGGTTACCTCACCAAGGCCCTTATCACAGGTAGTGATGGTTGTTCTTGTGGAACCGGTCTCTATTTCAAAGGTAATGCAATCTTCATTGCTTTGCTTTTCAATGACATGAATTAATCTGACATAAATGCCGTTGTCATTAATTTTTCTTGATACAAAATCAAAAAACTCATCATTCATTTCGCTGAATGAGTATTTTTCATCTGCAAGGCCAAGGAGGGTTGGCATTTCATCAGATGCGTTTAGCTCTTCAACGTAGAATGGGAATTCGTCGCTCACAGTTACAGTATGTATTATGGTTTTTTTCACATTAATCTTCATATTTCTCCTCTTTTTAGATAATGGTTAACTTTATTCAACAACAGGAATACTAATATTCACATGTAAATTGTCAAATACGGATGGTTATAACCTCCTTTTAAAAATAACATTCAAAAGCAGTTTACAATTAGGAAAAATACAATCGGATTAGAACACTGTGTACCCAGTGACTTTTACAAATGCTATCATATTTATCAACTCCCCATATATAAGTTATGATAAATTCGTATACAGTCAGTTTTCAAATGGTGTGATTATTTTTAAGCTAATATTTTATATTATATATTAACTAATATATAAATATTTCCATTTTCATATTACTTTTTTAAAAAAATATAAAAAAATTAAAAATTAAATCATCAAAAAATATTAAACTTACAAAAAACATAAGAAAATACATGATTGGAAATGATTGGGATTTAGCTTTAAAAGAAGAATTTGAAAGTGATTATTTCAAAAGGATAAAAGAATTTACCGATGAGGAATATGCAACAAGGACGATTTATCCACCAAAAGAAGATGTCTTTAATGCATTTAAATTTACTCCACTAAAAAATGTAAAGGTAGTGATTCTAGGCCAGGACCCATATCATGAAGAGGGTCAGGCTCACGGCCTTGCATTCTCAACTCCTGAAGGCAGACCAATACCAAGATCACTTAAAAATATTTTTAAGGAAATAGAAAACGAATACGGCTATCGTATCCCTGAATCAGGATGTCTTGAATCCTGGGCTCATCAGGGAGTTTTTCTCCTGAATACTGTACTGACCGTTCGTGAAAGTGAAGCAAATTCCCACAGTAATTGCGGCTGGCAAACATTTACAGACCATGTAATCAAAATATTAAATGAACAGACACAACCAATAGTATTTCTGTTGTGGGGAAAGCAGGCCGAAAAGAAAAAGGAATTTCTAAACAATCCAAATCATCTGGTTTTAATCACATCACATCCCTCACCTTTCTCAGCAAGACGAGGATTTTTCGAATCAAATCATTTTAAACTGGCAAATAAATTTTTAAATGAAAATGATTTAAAAGAAATAGACTGGAAACTTTAATATAAGAGATCTTCCTGAACCAATTCATCAACATATGTAGTATCATCCTTAAGTGATTCGATATGATGAATTACATTAAGTTTCAAATCTTCAAGCTTTATTCTACCATCTATGTTTCTAAAGTCAATCAGGAAGTCAAATTCATAGACTAATTCATTTGAATGATTGAAAACCTGCCAGTTTTGGCCTTTAATATGAATTAAATGAACCGACCATTTGTCCATCAAATCATAAATCCTGGATGATACCTCATCCACATCAAAATCAATGTAGTATATTTCTTTTTTAGTCATTTCTCTATATATTAATGTTAAAAAAGCCAATATCCATTATCCAAAAGCAACTATGAAATTTGCAGGATATCGACTCCAATCATCAAATATTATTGAAGTTAACTTAAATTAAAAAAATAGAATATGGTTTAATTAATTATGAATTAATAAAACATCCTTATTGGATTTCCTCAATACCTTTTCAGCTACACTTCCAATGAAGAATTTATGCAAACCTGATTTACCGGATGCTGAAATAATAATTAAATCCACATCTTCATCCTCAGCAATTTTAACAATAGTGTCTGCAGGAGTACCGACAACAACCATTTTTGTGACATTTACATGTCCATCAAAACGTTTTGCCATATTATCTACATTTTCATACGCTTCTTTTAAAAACTCCTCATTAAGACTTTCTATATTTTTTTTACGCTGAAATGGTGTTGTAGCCTCTAATTTACTTGCAACAGACAAAACTATAATTTCTCCATCATCGGAAAGTGCCTTGATTGCTCTTTCAACTTCATGTTCGGAAAATTCAGACCCATCGGTAGGTAATAATATTTTATCAAACATTACAAAAAACTCCTTTAATATAGTATTAGATTTACTTACATTTATATTATTTCTTTGAATTTTGACATCTCTTCCAAAATATAGTTTAAATTTTGAGAATCTGTGATATTTTCATCACCTATAAATTTGATTTGATTTTCCAATTCCCTTAATCGGAATTTGAACCTGAATATGATGTCAATCATTTCACTAAACAGCTCTATGTCATTGACCCTATACAATAGATTTTCAATTTCATTCAATGTATCCAATATGTTCTTTTCAAATGTAATGTTGCCATCAAATTCCATTTCACATGCAATTATGTGGTCATATATTCCCTGACAGTCTATTTCCATTGAATCTGATTTGATTGGATTAATTTCACTGCTTTTCATTTAGATGAAAACTCCCTAATTATATAAATGATTTATATTCATCAAATTAAAAATAGTTTTTGCAATCAGTCAAAAATCAGGATGTTATTGTAGTTTTTGAAGTTTTTATATTCGCTGCAGATGATATAGTGACCGGATTCCAGATTGATATCCAATGCAGCAGTACCATTTTCATCAGTAAATCTTGTATAATTGACCCCATTTATGAAAAATCTGACTTCCTGATTGGTTTTAACAGGAATTCCATCATGCAATACCTGAATACGATAACTGGTGGTATTTTCGTGACTAAAGATAAGATCATTGGAGTTGAAAGTATATCTATCTCTATTAAGAAGTTTATTTAAATAATCCTTCGGACCTGAATCAGAACTATCAGCACAGCAGTCAAATCCTGAATATGCGAAACTGACTTCAAGGCTTAAAAAAAGAATAATTAAAAAAATAAGAATTTTTTTCATAAAAATCAGTATTTAATGCGAATGAAAGGAATGAAAATAATTGCAAAAAGCAATACCAAAATTGGATTGGCTGTTTGTTTTAAACTTAAATCTGAATTATTAACAGAACCAACTGCTTTGATTACTCCGCCATCAAATATATCAGTACCATTTGATGAATTGGTATTTTCTCCTTCAACATACATATCCATGGTTGAATTCATAATAGTCTGTGAACCAACTCCTGCCGTGAATTCATAGGTTTTGCCTGCGATTGTAGGAACGCAAACCAGTGTCAACAAATCATTTTCACCAGGATATAATGTATCTATAAACCATGTGCTGTTGTCATACTCAACAGGAAAAATCAACAGATTCAAACCCTGAGGCAACGGATACAATATTGATAAATTATGATATGTGTCCTGACCAACATTCTTTACATGAAGATATACTTCAACGACATCATCTTTATGAACTACTGAAGGTTCATAACTTTGATTGAATTGAAGATTATAGTTCTCATTTACATTATTATCTGAAACAATAGTCTTATTATCCGCAGCATTGATACTAGAGACTAAAAATAATGTTAAAATAATCAAAATCAGTAAACCAAAAATACCTTTACTGTTCATAATAATGCCTTTTTTTCATTAATTCGAATGGTATATCTGTTTTTCATCATATATAAAATACATCATATCAACAACTATTTTAAAAAATAAACCGACAAAAAAATCTATTCGATACAAAAATTAAAATTAATGTTCTTCTCTTTAAAAAGAAAAATATCAATTGAAAAGAGGTTTTGATTAAAAATAAATACAATTATTCCAAATTTAAAGAATTAAAAGATTTTCAAAAAATATCACGAGTCAAAAAATCTATTGTAGAATGAATAAATTTTAATAAAATTAAAATAAAATAAATTAATTTACATTATAGTATATTATTTATAAACATGTGAATAAAAAATAACATATTTTAAAAACACCAAAAAAATCTATCATATTCATTAATTTTAAATAAAATTCTAATCAAAAATAATATTAATGGCATTTCAGTTAATATCAACAATTCTTATAGCAATAGCACTTGCAATGGACGCATTCAGTGTATCGCTTACAAAAGGATTTATTCAAAAACACTTAAAAACAAACCAAATATTTTATTACGGAATATTTTTTGGATTCTTTCAATTTATGATGCCTATATTAGGCTTTTATTTTGGAGCATTGATAAACGAATTCATTGCATCAATCGCATCAATTATAGGATTCATTCTCCTTTTGGCCATCGGATTGAATATGATTAGGGAAAGCCTTCAGAATGATGAGGATGAACTTACAGACAACTTCAGCTTTGGTGAAGTGACCCTGCTTGCAATCGCAACAAGCATCGATGCATTTGCAGTTGGACTTACCTATGCGCTTTTAAATGAATCAATTTTACTTCCTTCAATAATTATCGGTATAGTAGCATTTCTATTTTCAATAGCAGGAGTATTTTTAGGTAAAAAAATAGGAAATTATTTCGGCGGACGCTTCCAGATTCTTGGTGGTGTTATATTAATTCTGATCGGTATAAAAATTCTTCTTGGATTTTAAAAAAAAGTATTGGAAAACTTACGCATGTAAGTTTTCACCAAATCTCTTAATGAACAGTTTTGCCCAGATATAGCCTACAGTTCCTCCAACAAAACATCCTGTAACCACACCTGCATAGATTCCAACCAATCCCCATCCGAAGATAAAGCAGAAAATGTATGCAAATACAGTTTCTAAAATCAATGATCTAAGCAAAGTAATGATTAAGGAATATACACCTTTACCCACACCCTGGAAAACCATTGATGACATTATACCATGTGGAATTGCAAGAACAAACAGGCTAAGCACTGATATTGCCGTTGCGATTTGAGGAGCCAGTTCCGCACTTGCTGAAGTGTATGAAAACATTGCAGCAATCTGTGATGAGAAAATAAACATTATTGCTCCCAGCGCAATAGATAAAATAAAACCTAATTTTATGGAATAGCTGTGTCCAGTCTTAAGGTTTTCATAGTTACGTGCACCATATGCAACACCAGACACGGTCAGTTCAGCAGTTCCAATACCTATTAAAGGTATCATAGCCATTTGAACAATCCTCATTGAAGCTGTATAAACAGCAACAGCGGTTGTGCCTGCAACAGTAACAAGCATTCCATTGATAATAATTGCCAATGCTGAAAATATAATGTTTTCAAGTGTTGATGGAATAGCTACCTGCAGTTCATCAATTATCATTTTTCCTTGGTAATTAAAGTTTTTAGGAGATAAATCCAAATACAAATCATTTTTACCCCAAATCCAATAGGACATTACAATACAGGACAATGTAGCTGAAATTACGGTTGCCCATGCTGCTCCATTAATTCCCATGTTCAATACATAGATGAATATAGGATCCAAAATAATATTCATTACTGCTGTCACTGCAATTGCAATTGTTGCTCTTCTCATGTCTCCTTCTGATCTAAATATTGCTGAAGCCACACCGGAGTATACAAAAATAATCAATGCTCCAAAAATAATATAACCGTAATTTAAAGCGTAATCTATAGTGCTGCCTGCACCCATAAGTTCCAATAGCTGTCTCATGAATACCATCATCAGCACTGTAAATATTAATGATACTACAATACATAAAACTATTGCATGCAAACCCGCATTGTTAGCCTGATCATAATCCTTTGCTCCAATATAACGTGCAATCAATGAGTTTGCACCCGCACCTATACCGTTTCCCAAACCAACCAAAACCATGAATAATGGAGTGATAAATCCGATAGCTGCAAGAGCATCAGCTCCAAGTCCTGCAACCCAGATACTATCTGCAATATTATATAACATGATTAAAAGCATGGAAATCATCATAGGAATACTTAATTTAATAATAGCATTTTTTGGATCTCCCGTAATCATTTCAATATTTTTATTTTTTTCACTCATTTTTTATCAAACCTTTCTTCATTTAATGATGTCATTTTAATAGCTAAATTTTTTAATATAATCTGTAAATTTTCCTTTTCCTGTTGATTTTCAAAAAGAATATCTTCAAACTCCTTCAGGATATCCTTTGATTTGTTAAAAGTCATTTCGCCCTTTTCAGTCATTGAAATAATATTTTGTCTTCTGTTGTTTTCATCAATTGTACGTTCGATAAAACCGTTGTCTTCCAACTTTTTAATAGATCTTGCAATGGCTCCCTTGTTTGTATTGCATCTTGAGGCAATCTTTTCCTGATTCAATGTTGAATCCCCTGCAACTTCAAAGAGAATATGAAGTTGTGTGATATTAATGTCAAGTTCACTGAGCATGTTATTAAAATAAATTGACTGAGCCTTTGCAAGAATTCCAATTAACTTTCCAATAGGCAAATCCTTCGCATCAACTTTTTCTAAATCACAATGTGTCATGATATACCTTCATTTTATCAAATTTAAAAAAAATATTTGATATAAAGAGGTTAGTATTTACTACTATATAAACTGTTGCATCATCAACAATTGCACCGACAACAATTAACAGACTCAAGTAAATATTTATTTCATGATAGACCATCAGTTTAAAAACATATTTTATCACCAGTCCAGTCAACGAAATGAAAAATATATTAAATTAAAATATATGAAAATAAAAAAAGTATTGTTTTAATTAATCATCAATGGAAATAAACTCATCATAACTTTTTGAGCGGATAACATCCAAAAAGAACTTTTTCTTTACAGGACCCAATTCATTCAAAAAGTCATCATAATATTTGGAATCCCTAATTTTTAGATAATCCTCACGAATCAAATTAAATAAAGGCTCCTTGCATTTATCAACAATCTGGGAAAGTGCAAATCTTGGACCATTGATTTTATATGCAAGCAAATCAAACTTATAGTCATCATAAAATCCGTTATCTATAAATCTTCTCATCAGTTCCTGGCCTGCCGGAACGGTATCCAAATAATCGCAGTCTATGATATCAGTAATTGATTTTGAATGTTTTCTGTGATAATATAAATGCTTTCTGATAATTGAAATTCTTTTAGCTTTCAAAAAGATTTCAAAGAAAAACGGCATATCCTCAAAAAATATTCCCTCAACAAACTTCGCAGAGGAATTTCTTAAAAATTCGTTTCTGTATATCTTTTGGCATGCATTGACTGACAAATCAAAGAGAAAATCGCGGCATTCATCAGGAGTGAATACCCTATCGTCAAATGACTCGTCAAAGGAGTTCAATTTAAACCAGTCATTGTCAGAAAACTGTCCCGTTTCATCATCAAAGTACTTGATTTGAAATATTGTAATGTCTGTATCCTTGGATTTTGCCTCGCTATAAGCGATTTCAAGGGCATCACTGCAAAACCAGTCATCACCATCGAGAAATGCAACATATTCGCCTCTGGCCAATTTCATTGCCTTGTTTCTGGATGCTCCAAGTCCAATGTTTTTCTGGTCAATCAATCTGATGCGGTCATCATCATATGAGTTAATTATATCCAAAGTGGAATCTGTAGACCCGTCATTAACGACAATAAGCTCAAAATCATCAAGGCTTTGATTCAAAATACTACTAATCGCCTTGTCAATGAACCTTTCCTCATCATATACACATAAAATTACTGAAACCTTCATATGAACTCCCTTATCAATCTTAATATTTCAGAGACATTTTCGCCAACAAGCAGATTATGCTTTGTATCATCAAAAACAATTATGCTGGAGTTTTTAATGTTATCTTTCATGATATCAGTCAAATTCTGTGAAATCAAATCATCTTCACGGCCAGCTAAAATCAGAGTTGGATTGTCAAGTTTGCCCAACTGTCCTGTGATATTCAAATCCATGCCCATGTCAATTCCATTGGCTATCGCTTCAAGATTGGCCCTTTTTGCAGATTCCCTTTTGACTATTTCAAGGACTTCCCTATTTCTGTTGAAGACATCATCCATAATTACATAATGAATGATTGTATCATAAAAATCTTCAAAAGAATTGTTTACAGCTGTTTTAAGCTCCATAAATTTGGATTTCAAATTTTCATCACATTCGCTGAAGCTGGACATTATCACCAGCCTGTCTGAAATGTCGGGATATTTCATTGCAAATGACAATGCAATATTGCCTCCCATAGAAAATCCAATCAAACTGGTTTTTTCAATACATAACTTTAAAAGCAGATTGTACAAATCATCAACAAGCAAATCGATTGTAAACGGTTCATACAGAGACTTTCCATGACCTCTTATGTCATATGACACTATCCTATAATCATCCCGAAGCCTTGAAGAGAGCACTCTCCAATATTCCAGACTATCGCTTAGCCCATGAATGAATACTATTGTCTTTTCTCCATTTCCTTCAACAGCATAATTCATTTTCATACTTATTATTTATTAATCAATTTGATTAATAATTATTTTGAAAATATTTAAAAGTGTAAAATATTATATTATACAATATGAATTCAAAATTAAGATTAGCTAAAACAATTTCAACTTTTACAAACCCTCCGATTATCTGCATACCATTATTCATAATTATATGCCTGACATTATCCATTGACAACCTTTGGCAATTTCCAGTTCTGGAAATGATTTCCCTGATATTCGCTTCAATACTTCCTATGGCAATCATATTATACTGGGCTAAAAAAACTGGAAATGATAGGGATATCTCAAGAAGAGAAGACCGCTTTACCCCACTTATCGTTGGAACCGTTTCATACTTCATCGGATTTTTAGTATCCATATTTTTAGGCCTGAATGACTTTCTGACATTTTTATTCCTATGCTATACAATAAACACATTTATCGTCATGATTATTACAACAAGATGGAAAATAAGCATTCACACCACAGGACTCAGCGGTCCGGTTTGTGCATTAATCATTCTTTTGGGACCTGTAGGTGCAGTCTTTGGCCTCATTTATCCTGTTTTGATATGGTCAAGAGTCACTCTCAAAAAGCATACAATGGCTCAGGCTATTGCTGGCGGTGTTCAGGGATTTGTCTTAACTGCAGTTGAGATGTTTCTATTCATTTTCATGTTCAATTTGAATGTGGGAAATATCTATCCATTCCATCATGTGTGCGGATTTATCCTGGCAATCGTATTTACCCCTGTGGTTCTTGGCATTTTCACTTATCTAAACAACACGAACTCAATAATATTCTATCTGGTTGAAATTATTGGTCTGGGATTCTTTATAGCCATAACACCAATAGATGTTATAATAATATACATTTTGACCACAATAGTTTCTATCGTTATAAGCAATTATGCTGGTGAAAGGTTCAGTTGGTATAATATTGTATCTTAAAAAAAGAAGTTAAGTGTTTTTTTAACACTTATCTATCAATTATTCTTCCTGCATCTATTTTTTTGGTATTATAGTTAACAGCTTTGTGAACGCTGTTAAGTGAAGTCTTTAAATTGTTTGCAATAACTTCGCGCAATTCATCGTCGAATGGAGCAGTCTTATCCCCATAGAATTCACAGATTTTTGAAATCTTTTTGTCTTCAAGGAATATGAAATATTCTTTCCAGTGCTCAGTCAAATCACCTAAAAGACTTTCAATATGGATGAATTCCTTGTTTAATTTATTTGCTTTATCATATGCCTCTTTTTCTAAAGCAGAAAATTCAGCTATTTCTTCTTTAGTGTAATCTTTCAATAATTTTTTATCAGCCATTATATCACCATAAAAAAATGATTATTAATATAAATTATCTTATTTAGGAATATATAAATATTTGTTAAAAAAAAGAAGAAAAGGAATGATGGAAGATTAAAAAAAAAACAAAATAATTTATAATTATCATAAAAAAATATGTTGGAGAGTCATTTCAAATTGAACTAAAAAAAACATTATTCCTCCAATTTTTCTTTCCAGGACTCATCTAATTTCATATCATTTTTACAGTAAAGTACCGCATTGTCAACAGATTCATACATGTCATGAATTCCTTTTGACGTTTTTCTGTAGTTTGCAACATTGCTTCTTTTTATTCCTATGCTTGCAGCCTCATCATATGAATCAATGTCGGCACCCAGAAATATGAATTCCCAGTTGTGGTTTTGAATCATGTTCTTGATTTGTGTTTTTGTGAATTCCTTGGATGAATTTTCATATCCGTCAGTTGTGATTACAAACAGTACCTTGTTGTCAATTTCCTTATCCAATGTCACTATTGTTCTTCCAATTGCATCCAATAGTGCAGTGGATCCTCTAACGAAGTATTCATCCCTTGTCAAATCATCCACTTCATAAATGTTTTTTCTTTTGTAGAGTACATCGTATCCATGATCAAAAAGTATGGTTGTTACCTTAGTGTTGTTTTCCTGAGCCTTTTGCTTTGCGATAAATGAATTGAATCCTCCAATGGTATCATTTTCAGACCCGTACATTGACCCGCTTCTATCCAACAAGAATATAATATCTATTTTTTCATCGACCATATCAATTACCTCGTATCTATCTTGTGTTTAAATTATTTGTAAGTTGAGATATATATAAGTTGTGGTTAAATATTTAGTCATACCTAAAAAAAATCAAAATATTTATATACTAGAAATTACTACATTATTAAATAGTGATGTAAATTTAGGACAACCTAAAAAACATTGCTTTTACATTATTAGTAAAGACTAATACAATCTCCAAAATTAAAACACAATTGAATTAGTTTTTTCCACAATTTTCTAATTCAAAACGAAAAAATTATCTGCCAAAGATTTTTTCAAAAAAGTCATAGGCGTTTGAACCAAAAACGCCTTTATTATCTCTTATTTTTTACGAATCTTTTAATTGAAATTAAACAATTATTTTATCATAAGATATTTTTTCACTACATCCATTACACTGCCAATTTTATTGAGCAGGTGATCTGAAAACTTCTTTCATATCTAAATTACAGATAGATTTAAATATGATGCTATACCATTATTATATAACAATAGTTATTTTTTAGGCAGTAATTATAACAATATATTTAGGTATACCTAAAAAATAACGAAACATTTATATACTACTTCTTACTACATTATTAAATAGTGATGTGAAAAGAAAAAAAAACACATTGCTTAAAAACATTATTAGTCAATAAAAACTAATACAATCTCCAAAATTAAATTACTTGAATTAGTTTTCCACAATTTTCTAATTCAAAAAAAACGGAAAAATTTATCTGCCAAAATTTTTCCACAAATATCTCAACTAGGTGTTTATTAAACCGATAAACACCTATTATTATCTCTTGTTTTCTAAAAATAATTAAAAATAGCTAAATAAAAATAAAAAATAAAAAAAGATCAAAATTATTTATAATTTTGAGCTCTTTGTTCGAAATGTGCTTTAGGATATCCGCATACTGGACATTTTTCAGGTGCATTAGGACCTTTGAAAATGAATCCACAGTTTTCACATTTCCATTCAACTTCTTCATCTTTAGCAAAGACAGTTTCATTTTCAACGGTGTCAAGTAAAGTTCTGTATCTTTCTTCATGTTCTTTTTCGATTGCACCTACTTTTTCAAACAAGAAAGCGATTTTAGCAAAACCTTCTTCACGAGCAGTTTCAGCAAACTCTTTGTACATTGCAGTCCATTCTTCGTTTTCACCGTCAGCTGCTGCGTTTAAGTTTTCAATAGTGTCAGGAATTTCTTCATCATGTAAAAGTTTATACCAGATTTTAGCATGTTCCCTTTCGTTTTTGGAAGTTTCCATAAAAATGTCATGGATTTGAACATAACCTTCTTCTTTAGCTTTTGCAGCAAAGTATTGATACTTGGTGTGAGCTTGGGACTCACCAGCAAAAGCGGCTTGCAAATTTGCTTCAGTTTTTGTACCTTTTAAATCAGTCATAATATACATCTCCAATTAATATATATAAAAATTATTTTATAAAAAAATAATGATTTTTTGTTGGACAAAAATATCATTCAAAGTCTTCTAAAAGAATTGTCATTAATTCTTCATCAGTAATATCTGAATCTCCAGACAATCTATTAGCCTGGGATGTCAATACATTTTCAAAGATATTTCTGATTTGGCGACCGTTTGCAAAATTGTCACCACGGGTATTGTATAAATCCTCGCACAATCCCTTAAGATAGTCATCAGCCTTTGAATCAAGTATTAAACTTGAATTTTCACACATGCTGATGAATATGCCGTACAATTCTTCAGGATTATAATCATCAAAGAAAATATACTTGTTGAATCTTGACTCCAAACCGGGATTTGAATGTATGAAATTGTCCATCAGTGCAGGATATCCTGCAACTATGACCACCAAATCATCACGATGATCTTCCATTGCCTTTAAAATAGTATCAATAGCTTCCTGACCATATGCATCATTCTGACTTTTTGGAACTAAAGTGTATGCTTCATCAATGAAAAGTATTCCTCCCATTGCGCTTTGAATAACTTCCTGGGTTTTTATTGCAGTCTGGCCCAAATATCCTCCGACCAAACCGCTTCTGTCAGTTTCAATAAGATGTCCTTTTGATAAGACTCCAAGTTTTTTATAAATTTTTGAAAGCAGACGGGCAACAGTTGTCTTTCCTGTGCCGGGATTACCTGAAAACACAAGATGAAGAGACATCGGTGGCTGTTTCATTCCACGCTCCTTTCTGATTTTTCTTATCTGAATCAGATTAACCAATGAATTGACTTCCTTTTTAACGGCTTCTAGACCTACCAATTTATTCAATTCATCTATTAACTCCTCCAAACTCTCATCGCTCTCTTTGCTTTCTTCATCAGACTTTGAGTCCTTGTCCAAATTCAAATTAAAGTCAGTGTTCATAAGTATTGACGCTACAACATCGGGCCTTTTTTTAGACAATTCATCATAAAATCTTTCATATTGACTGTTGCCGTCAATAGCTAGATTAATCCATGTTCTTGCCTCAGCCAGAAAGTCTGCAGTGAAGTTATTGATGTCTTCACATTCACAAAGCAAATTCAAAACCTTTGAAACATGATTTTCATCAACACTATCCTTGTTTGAAAAATAATTGTTTTTGAACTGAGAAAGGTTATGCGACAGCCCGTTCATATACTCATCAAAAAGCCTGTATGATTTGGGATCAGTATAATCGCATTTGAAATATGCCTTTGCCAAATCCCTGTAAATTTCAAAAAGCCTACTGCAGTATCCATCCAGATTCTTTTCATTCAGAAAATCCTTATGGAACATGTCGTTTTCATGAAATATCTTAAATGACAATGGCAGATAATCTTTAAAATCATTATCGTAATTATTGGAAAGAATTAAATTCAAATCATCTATGCCATAATCCAAATCCAATGTGTCCCTTATAAAAATCAATTTCTTGTCAGTGAATGATTCTCCGTTCAATGAAAGATATGTCAAAAAGTCAGCAAGATTTGTCTGTACTATTTCCTTAACTGAATGTCCACTGGATTTATAGTCTGCCAGAATAGGAGTAACATTTTCATCATAAACCCCACGATTATCGATCAATTCACAATATTCATATAATTCATTAATTTCCTGATTTATTGAATTTTCATCTTTTTTTGATAAATCATGATTACAATAAGGACAGACTTCAGCAGTTTCATCAACTTTCTGATGACAATTATCGCATAGTTTCCAATTATCTGACAAGATTAACACAACCTATGTGATAATGTTTAGAATTATACTTAAATATAATTAACTAAATTTTATATTTAGTATGAAACAAATATTATTCAATAAAAAAAATGAGTTAAAAATATGAAAAAATTTATTAAAAAATGGACTGAAAGCAGTCTAATACTAAAAATAATTATTGGAATGATTATTGGTGTTATTTTAGGAGTTTTCATTCCAAAAGTTTCAATAATTGGCCTACCTGGAACTCTATTTGTAAGTGCACTCAAAGCAGTGGCTCCGCTTCTTGTCTTTGTGTTGGTTGCATCTGCACTATCCAAAGCAAAAAGTGGAATTGCGAGCAGATTTAAAACAGTCATCATTTTCTATCTCTTCAGTACTTTCATAGCTGCAATAGTTGCTGTTTTAGGAAGCCATCTTTTTCCGGTCGGAATGCACCTTACTGCTGCAAGTAATGTATCAGCACCAAGTGGCCTTGAAGAAATTCTAACAAACATACTGACAACAATCTTTTCAAATCCTATAAAGTCATTAACCGAAGGGGAATATCTGGGAATCCTATTCTGGTCTTTTGTATTTGGAATAGCTCTTAAGATTGTAGCAAGTGACAATACAAAAAATATGATGGAAGATTTTGCAAACGCCCTGACCATAATAGTAAGAGGAATAATACAGTTTGCTCCTATAGGAGTAATGGGACTTGTTTTTACTTCCGTTTCAGAAAGCGGAATAGGTATATTTACCCAATACGGCCAGCTAATACTATTACTTGTAGTATGTATTGGAATTGTTGCACTGATTACAGATCCGTTAATTGTAGCATTAACCCTAAAGCGCAACCCTTATCCTCTCGTATTCACATGCCTTAGGGAAAGTGGTATTACTGCATTTTTTTCCAGAAGTTCAGCAGCAAACATTCCAATTAACATGAGGCTATGTGAAAGACTGGGATTGGATAAGGATTTCTACTCAATAAGTATTCCTTTAGGCGCTACAATAAACACAGAAGGTGCTGCAGTTACGATTACAGTAATGACATTAGCAGTCTGCAATACACTGGGAATACACATATCACTACCAATTACAATAATGTTATGCCTAATTTCAACAGCGGCAGCATGCGGCTCATCCGGTGTGGCTGGTGGATCATTACTGCTTATTCCAATGGCATGCTCAATGTTCGGTATCGGTAATGACATTGCAATGCAGGCGGTTGCGGTTGGATTTATTATTGGTGTGATTCAGGATTCATGCGAAACTGCACTTAATTCAAGTGGAGACGCACTTTTCTCTGCAACAGCAGAATACTACGATAGAATGAAACGTGGAGAAGATATGAAATTTTTAGGAGAATTTGCGAAATAGGATTTAGAATTTCAATCCTATTCCATATGCTTTTTTCAATGCATCTTCAGCATTATCAGCATCACCGATGAACTTGACACCACCCACTTCAAGACAATCAACCATTTCCAGTTCTGTATTCATCTCGAATGGCTGCTTTATGACCAAATCGATGTAAGGCCTGTAGAAATCATCACCAGGATAGGTGTGTGTAAAAATCAGTACAACCTTTCCTGAAAACTTCTTGTTAGGATTGTTGAAAATAGAATAGAACCTATCGATTATAGTTTTAAGCTGTGCAGTATTAACTATTAATATTATATCATATAAAATCATGAAAGTGAATAAAAGCACCATGATTCTACTATATTCTGATTGATAATTATGATGGAAGCGACATAGTGTAAATTTTTCAAACTTACATGTCATCACCATCATTCTGTACATGTTACAATATACTTTACAATAGAAATATACGTCTAAATTTTTATGAAAAAATTTTATATCAAATACTTAATATATCAACTTATTTTTAAAAATTAAGCCATTTACTGTATCCAATAGAATGAAAATTTCTCAGCCACAGATATATTTCAAGTGTAAAATTTTCATATATATTTAAAAAAATTTTTATTTTATTCAAAACATAATTAATTCTATGAATATACTGATAATAGGTTCCGGAGCTGTAGGGATTGGACTTGGAAGTTCACTCCTGTCACAGGGAGAAAATGTATCATTTCTTGCAAGCAAAAAAACTGCAAGCAAAATGAGGGAAGATGGAATTAAAAGAACAGGCTTATTTACAAACTACTCTTTCAATCCAAAAGAATTCAATATCTATAAAGGTTATGAAGAGATTCCAAAAAATTCATTTGACTATGTGCTTGTTGCAAGTAAAACTGTATCCAACAGTGAAATCAGTGCAAAATTAGATATGCATAGAGACATATTGAAAAATGATTTTACAATACTGATTTGTCAAAACGGATTTGGAAACGATGAGGCATACTTAAAATACTTCAAGACATCAGAAGTCTACTGTGCACGTATAATTACTGGATTTGCAAGGCCTGAGAGAAACATAAGCGAGATAACGGTTTACACAGAACCAATGCTTTTGGGATCTCTTCAGGGTGAAGACATCTCCCATCTGCAGGAAATAGCTGACAGGATTACTGCATCCGGATTAAATTGTGAACTGACAGAAGAGCTGGACAAGTACCTTTGGGCAAAGATGCTGTATAACTGTAGCTTAAACCCATTGGAATCAATACTGGATGTTACATACGGAAAGCTGACTGAAAATGAATACACCATTGAAATAATGAATAAAATCATTGATGAGATATTCAATGTCCTTGAGGCTTCCCCATATTCAACTTTATGGAAGAGCCCTGATGAATACAGAGACCTGTTCTACTCAAAACTAGTTCCGGACACATACAATCATTACTCATCAACCCATAATGACATTAAAAGAAAAATAAAAACTGAAATAGACTCATTAAATGGAAAAGTAATAGAACTTGGAGAAAAATACGATGTTGATGTAAGTACAAACAGAATCATCTATAACCTAATCAAAGCAATAGAAAGTGATTTCTAATTTGCAAGTTTTTCTAAAAGCTCTATTATCCTATTGTTTTGCTTAATCAGTTCCTTGTTTTGTATAATTAGAATATCAAGTTTATTGTCATTTGAAATGTTGCTTAATTGAAATTGACTGTCTGTTTCTTTTTTGATTTCTTGTTTATTTTCCATTTCGGGTACATCTTTAGGTTCATTTTTTGGTTTTGAAGTTTTGAAACGTGATGAATGTCTTTTTATTGGATCTCCTTCGGAAACCTTAAAATCTTCAGATACCAGGCGTGTTCCGCAGGATACGCAAAATACACTTCCGTCTTCATATACTTCCTTACATTTTGGACAAATCATTTTTATCGTCCCCCATGTGTAAGCAGATACCATGTAATTAACTGATTGTTGGAATGGGTATCATGCTGATTTTTTTGTGATACAGAATTGGAATAATCCGTGCTGACCCTATCTAAATATGCTCTGTCTTCATGCTGCCCGTATGCCTCACTCAAGATGCCATAAAATGAATCGGATGTCATATCAGATGCAGGAGCTGACTCCACAATATGTGAAATACTTGCGTTTACATCATTTCCCTGAAAGCATATGCAATAGACTGACTGGTTAACCGGAAAATATAGATAAGATACATTTTTAGAGATATATGTATTATACACTGTCAGCAATCTTGCAGGGCGGCTGTCTATAGACAAATCACTAACAGAATCCGAAATCTTATAGTATCCGCCGTAATTGCTTATTATATAGTCATCCACACATAATATTGCAAAAGTCCTTAAGTCATGGTAGACATAACCGTTTTTCTGCTTATCTCCCAATGAGTATTGGTTTGGAATTTCAAACTCGTTACCATTGACAGTAACTTTTGAAAAATCTTCGGCATATACACATCCTATTATAAGAAATATTAATGAAATGAAAATTATTTTTTTCATCATTTAGTAATATATTAACAACTTGTATATATATTAAAGGGAAAAACCATGCGAAAAAACTAAACACTTAAATACTTAAAAGTAGTAAAATAGTATTGTTCATATTTTACATACTATTTTTTTATAATATGAACAATGGTGATGGTTAATGATAAGCATTCGTTTGTATTCCTTTAGTGGTGTTTAGGAAGAGAATGCTTATTTGTTTAAAAAAAATGCTTATTTTTATAATTAAGGTGAAAAAATGGAAAACACTGAAAATTTAAAAAACTTGACTGAAAAGTATATTGAACTTGAAGATAACGGAGCATCAGAAGAGGAATTACATGAACTTGCTCATGAAATAGACCATGCAGTATTCCATGCTGAATTATACATGATTTTAAATAAACTCGAAGATGAAACCGAAATCGTTGCATTGCTCATCGGTGAAGAAGAAGATGACGAAAGCTTTTTTATACCAGTGTACACCAGCGAAGAAGAAGCCAACAAAGCTATTGAATTCTTTAAAGGCCAGGAAGGAAGCGGCGAATTTGAACTTGACAAAGGTAGCGGTGAAGAAATTATTGCAGCATACACAGAAGATGATGATTTCTTAGGCCTTGCAATCAACGCACCGGAAAATGGATTTGTAGTATTTGCCGAAACCGTACATGACTGCTGTGACGAATAGATATGCAACTTAAAGATTACGAATATTACCAAAAAACCTCTGAAGGTGGATGCAAAAGTCAAATGAAAGATTTCATTAACTTATATTCCAAAATTTTAAAAAGGGTTAAAAAGGAATCCGCTTCAGAGCTTGACGGTGTTAAAATCAACATCAAAAGAAGATATCCTCAAGAAGTTTACCTAACATTAATTGATGAAAAGGATGAACTTATAAAGCTTACATTAACCGAAAAAACAAAGGAATATGTCATTCCTATTTTTACCGATGTATGCGAATATGATGAGGGCAGTGAGAAATTAACCAAACTTTTCCTTGATAAAATGACTCAAAAGGTCATATCTGCTGAAGACATTAAGGAATTGGGAGAAAATGACAAGTATTTCAAAGGAATAATTATAAATCCTCATTCTCAAAACTTCAGAATGGATACAGAGGGAAACATATGAACTTTATATGCCCAACACTCGGCGAAGATCATGAAAAGGATTTCCTTGTAATGGGAAAAATAGATGATTTCAAAATAATAGTATTTTCAGATATGAAAAATTACAATGAAGGTTTTGAATATTTGGAACTTGCCGATTATAAACCTTGTAAAGTATCTATTGACTTATTTAAGGAACTTTCAAAAAATGATGACGATTTTTCCGGTCTTGTTTTGGACATCCATTCAAAAAACAAAATAATTTCAAAAGAAGAGATTTTAGAATTATAACTCCTCTTCTTCCTCATTTTCTTCAGCATTTTCCTGATTGTAATACTTATACCTATAAGACATTTTAAAACCGGAAATTGCTTCTCTTTTTGGTCTGCGCTTAGTAAAAATCTTTTCCTTGTTAGAATATTCATTTTGAAAAGACTTATTCAACTCCTTATTTTCACGAAAATAAGTGTTTCTTTGTTCTCTTTTATGAGGAGCCCTATACATTCTTTTTCTGATTAAACGTCTGCGACCAGTTACTAATTTTATCACAAAAATCACTTGTTTCTAGAAGCGGATTTATCTAATGTAGCTTGAATTTCATCAATTCTTTCAACTACAACTTTAATAGCTTGTTCTCCTTGACGAGTTGGATTAATACCTTGTTCTACAAGTAATGCATCTCTGATATCTCTTAATCTGTCAATTGAATCAATTTTCATTATTGTTGAGTAAAACATCTTAAAATTTCCTCCACACCATTACATTTATTATATAATATATAACTTTCCAACTTAATATATAATTTTCTAAGTACGATTATATGATTGGACAAAATGAATTTTAAAATTTTTTTCAATCATGATAATAATTTCTGCCAACAAATAAAAAAATTATTTGTAAACATTAAAATTATCAACTGTCCTTACCAAATTGCTTGCAATCTGCGTTTTATTTTCCATACTGTCATCCTGAGCGGTTTCAAAAAGAATCACTTCATGGCGGTTATTTGAAATCGGTATCGTTACCCATTCAGGTGAAGTGCCTCCAGTGATTGGAAATACTGGAAAACTCAAATTGCCAGCGATTTCATTGGCATATTGCACAGACACATTAGATTCATTGTTAATGATACCCACATATTTCTGATTTTCCCAATAGTCTTCCATTTCATGAACGTCAACTACAACATAAGGGTCATAGTTTTCAATATCCGGAACAACATATTCATTGGCTAAAAGTTCACCCATATGCCTGTTTGTATCATAGTCACTGGTATTCATACCGCTATCATTGAAATTAAGTTTAATGTAATATGCAACAAACCTGTTTTTGAGAGTATTATCCTTAGTGAAATTCATTATGGATTCATTTGTAGCAATATGAGTACCATTTTCAAGGCTATGGACTCCTAAAATCATTATTGCAGTATTATTGGAGGATAAATTTCCGTATGTTATCTTATAAACTGTACCGTTGGAGTTGTTTCCTATTATTGTTGTATATTCATCTAAAGTTTCTGTTTCTTGTTGTGATTCGTTCAGAATTAAAGTAATTCCCACACCAATAACAATCAAAATTAATATTATTGATATAATTATATGATCTTCTTTCATTGTTTCCATCTTAAATTTTTATCAATTATGATATATAAAATTTTTAAGGTTACAAACTTTTTACTTTTCCAAATTGATAAACTTTTCAATACCTAATTTTGAAAGATTCATTACAAAGCTATTTATATTACAATCCAATACATTAAAAAATATGTATAAATCTCAACAAGTCATTTATTTATCTGGTGGTTGCTTTTGGGGTGTTGAAGCATACATTTCAAGACTTAAAGGAGTTAATCAGACCGAAGTAGGATATGCGAACGGAAGAACACATGACCCTACATATGAAAGCGTTTGCAGTGGAAAAACAGGACACAGTGAATGCGTTAAAGTAACATACAATCCGGAAATCATTTCACTTGAAGAAATTTTAGAGCAATATTTCAGGATTATCGATCCATACAGCATCAACAGACAGGGTTCAGATGTTGGAAGCCAGTATAAAACAGGTATCTATTGGCAGGAACCTTCACAGCGAAGCACTGTTGTAAAGTTTTTAAACAAAAAGCAAAAGGAGGCACCCAAAAAAATAGCTGTTGAAGCCCATGAGATTTACGGTTTCTATCATGCTGAGGAATATCATCAGAAATATCTTGAGAAAAATCCACAGGGCTACTGTCATGTTGATTTAAATCAGATAGATGATAAAGAATTTGACCACTTGACTCGAGAAGAGTACCAAATAACACAGCTTGCTTTAACAGAAGTACCATTTAGTGGAAAATATGATAACTTTTTTGAAGATGGTATATATGTAGATGTTGTAAATGGTGAAGTTCTCTTCACTTCAAAGGACAAGTTTGATTCAGGATGCGGATGGCCTGCATTTTCAAAGCCAGTAAATGAAGATGCAATAATAAAGCACAGGGACTTCACCCATGGAATGGTTAGAACTGAAGTGAGAAGCAGTAAGGCCAACTCACATTTAGGCCATGAATTCAATGACGGACCGAACGGAACAAAAAGATATTGCATAAACTCAGCAGCATTAAGATTTATCCCGAAAGAGGATTTGGAAAATGAAGGCTATGGTGAGTATTTAAGCTTATTTGACCAAAAAGATTAAAAATTATATAATATGAAATAAAAAGGTATTAACAATGAAAGCCGAAGACATAAAACACCCGGAATTAAAGCAATTGATAAACATGAGCTATCTTCATGGAGAGAACAACAATCAGAAAATGATTGAAAAGACAGACGATGAAATCAAGGAATACTTGAGTGAAAACATATTTATTATTTCAGGCAACCAAGATGAGTTATTTACCATTCCCTACGGCAATGATGGAGAATATGTCATTCCTATTTTTACTGACTTATTGGAATACGAACGTGGAATGGAATATTATGATTTAAATGAAATGAGCGAAAATAAGGATTACGTAATTAAAAAAATAGAAAAAATAGATGATCCTAATTTTTTAGGATATCTAATCAATATAGCCAGCGTCAGCTACATTACTCTTGTTTAAAAAAACTTTCATTGATTTTTCCAACGAATTCTTCGAATCTTTTTGAAACTTCACCATCAGGGTCAAGTGTTGATACGACACCATCCTTGTTTGGTGAGTCACTTACATTTTCAGTCAACGGCAAATCTCCAAGATATTCGATTTCCATTTCTTCGGAGAATGTTTCACCGTCACCTTCACCGAAAATGTTTAATTTTTCTCCGCAATGAGGACAGATATAGTATGCCATGTTTTCGACAAGACCTATATTTTCCACATTCAACATGTTAACCATCTTTACACATTTCAAGACATCTTCCTGTGATACAACGTTAGGTGTTGTAACCATAACAACAGCATCAAGATTTGGAATAGTCTGCAAGACTGTTAACGGTTCATCTCCAGTTCCTGGAGGGTTATCTATAATTAATACATCAAGCGGACCCCATTCCACTTCAGCAATTAACTGTTTGATTGAACCTGATTTTTGAGGTCCTCTCCAAATGATTGGAGTGTCAATGCTGTCAAGCATGAATGCCATTGACATTACTTTCAAGCCGCTTGGAGCTTCAACAGGAACCATATTACGGTTTTCATTAATGAATAAATCTTCACCTTCCAAACCTAACATTTTAGGAATGTTTGGTCCATGAATATCGGCATCTAAAATACCTGTGGAAAATCCTAACTTCTGGAAAGTTTCTGCAAGATTCGCTGCAACGGTTGATTTTCCAACCCCTCCTTTTCCACTCATAACAGCTATTTTATATTTAATTTGACCTAAATTTCTGGATAATTTGATTTCTTGCTCAATCATCTGCTTTTGTTGTTCAGGAGTCATTTGACCCCCGTGGCCATGTCCGTGACCGTGACCATGATGTGGATTTTCTGCCATTTAATTTCCCCCTATTTAATTGAATTTTTTACTAACTTCTTCAACAGCAAGTATTAACGGATCTGTAACCATAGATACTGGTGGCGCATAAGCAAATTCCATATTGCTTAAATCAAAGCAGGTTAAACCTTCAGTGATAGCTAATGTCATAGTATCAATTCTTTCAGCTACCCTTTCCTCTGCTATGATTTGACAACCAATAATAGTTCCATTTCCATCACAAATAATTTTGATATCCATAGGTTTTGCATTCGGATAATAACGTGCTCTTGTTAATGCTTCGACTTTTTGCACAACAGGCCTGATTCTATTTTGCTGAGCAAAACTAGTAGTATATCCAACTGCACCAAATTCCAATTTTCCAACTTTTGAAACCATTGAATTTAATACAGGATTGAATTTGGATTTTTTGTTACAGATTGTACGAGCCAATGTTTTTGATTCACGAACCGCAGTGGTACCCAATTGAGAAATTGTATTAAATCCTAAAATCAAGTCCTTGGATTCTACACAATCCCCCACAGCATAGATATCTTCCACTGAAGTTTCCATTCTGTCGTTTACAAGAATTGCCCATCTTCCAATTTCACAGCCTGCCATTCTAGCCAGATCCAATTCAGCCCTGACACCAGTAGCTAAAATGACCATATCTGCATCGATTAACTCTTCATCATCAAAGCATGCCTTTTCAACTTTCTTATCACCAATCAATTTGGTAATCGGTTTTCCTAAGACAACATTGATTCCTTCCATTTCAAGATATTTAACCAAGATATCGGACATGTCCTTATCAAGTGACCTTGGTACGATTTGAGGCATCATTTCACTTAATGTAACATTCAAACCTTGTTTCATTAATGCAAATGCAATTTCAATACCTATTAAACCGGCACCGGTTACAATTGCACTTTTAGCATCCTTGATAGCTTCCTGAACTTTAATACCATCATCAATATTTCTGATTTGATATACACCCTCCAAATCCACACCCTCCATTGGAGGCACAAATGGATTTCCACCAGTAGCTAAAACCAATTTATCATATTTAATAGTTTTTGATTTAGATTTGGATTCGTAAGTAACAGTTTTTTTACCACTGTCAACTGCAGTAACTTCAACTTCAGTTATGATATCAATATCTTTTTTCTTATAGTCTTCAGGAGTTCTCATTACAATATCATCAAAAGATTTAATTGTTCCAGATAAAACATAAGGAATAGCACACGGTGAGTATGCAACCTTATCATCTCTTGTAAGAACAACAATCTCACAATTTTTATCCATTTTACGAAGATTAGAAGCTGTTGATATTCCTCCAGCTCCTCCACCAACAATTACCACTTTCATTTTAACAAAACCTATTTAAGATAATTATTTAACAATATTTAATATATTAATAATTAATATAAATAATTAAGGGATTATTATGAAAGAAATTGATTTTGACTTAAAAAATAACCCATTTATTAACTTTAAATCTTCAAGATATACAATGTCTGCAAGAATTAATGTGGAAAAGCTATGGAAATTCTGTAAAAAAAATGACTATTCATTCTTTATATTAAGCCTTGGATGTTTGATTAATGCGACCAACAATGTTGAAAATCTAAAAAGAAGAATAATTAATGATAAAACAGTTGAATATGATTATCTTGATGGTGTGACTCCAATAATGAATGAAGAACTTGAAATATATAGGGAAATGAGAGTCAAAATACCTCAAGAATTTGAAGACATTTACAAATGGCACGATTATGTAAAAGAGTTATCCAATAAAATATTAAATGGAGAAGATGATGGATTTACACTTGATATGCTTGAAAGAGACTATACGAACATAGCAAACTATTCATGCATTCCATGGGTTGATTTTGATTCAATAACATCCTGTGAAGTACAAGGAAAACAAATCCAACCATTAATAACCTGGGGAAAAGTAAATAAAGATTATAAAATGACTGTATCAATTACTGTAAACCATATATTTGTTGTAGGGCGTGATCTTGCATATTTCTACGAATATGCTCAAAAAGAGTTTGATTCATTTAACTTATAATCAAACTCAAAACAAACAATAGTAATGAAACTCCCACAACTATTTTTGAATCCCTAATTGTTTCTTCATAATCTGCTAATTTGAATCCAGCATACAATGCAACAATAACACATAATAATGGATATAGCATTAATCATTTTTACATGGAACCATGATCCTAAAATAACTATAATCTCAAGCACAATAATAGAATAACCAAAAATTTTTATTGTTTGAATTTTTTCAAAAGAAGAATCAGTGACTTGAGGAGTATTTTTTACAGTTCTATTTTAATGTTTTCCAACTTATTTCCACAATTTTGACAAAAAATTGATGAATCATCACCAATTTCACCACATTCAGGACATTTCTTCATTATCCCACCTCCAAATATTATTTTATATTAATATATATATTTTAATTAACTTAATACCATATTATCAACATCTAAGAAAAATCTACGATTTTCAAAGTAAGCATATATAACTAGCTCATTTCCAAAAATGACAATATCACAATATCTAAATTTTGCATTTATTTCAGATTCTGTCTTTTTAACAAGATTTCTAAAATCTTGATTTAAATATAGCTTTTCAAAATAAGGAGTAACGATATCTGTTATCAATTCAACATAGTTATATGCATAAGAAGTATCATAAGATGCTCGGATAATAGCATCGTAATATTCCGTTTCAACTAAAAACTTAAAAAAGATTGCTGAACCTTGAGAATAGATTCCATTAAATTTAGCAGAGAATTTTTCCTCAATTTCTGATATTCCCTCATCCATTCGTTCAAGATATATTTCATTTCCGCCTTCATGATATAAATCATTCAAAAAGTCGTATTTATAAGGATTTTCTTTTTTCCTTTGCATCAATTCCTTTTTTTGTTCTTCAAGGAAATATTGATGTTTTAATCTTTTCATCTCCTGTTGTTCTTCAAGATAATCATCTTCACGACTTCTAATTGTTGTTCCGCAGCTGCATGAGTGATCACCTAAAGGAACATAACTTCCGCAATTAGGACAGGTTGGCATCTAATCCTCCGGTGAAGCTTCAATGTCTGTTGCTTCAAGCTTCATTATAACTGGCCTTAACCCATCATTGCAGGAAACTATTGCAACACCATGAGTCTTTATCCAGTCTGAATAATACCAAATCTCAGATACACCATGTGCAAGGGCAAAAACATACTGATAAATTGCCTTCCATGCCTCATCACAAAATCCCTCAGGCTTTGCATAATCAGCATAATATATTTCTCCTTCACTCATCAAAGGACAAGTTGAAAGACCTTCAATTCCATATTCCTTTGCAAGATCATCCTGAAGGGTTGTTTTTAAAATAGTTATTTTAACTTTTTTCATAGTTAATTATTTATTTAAAATATATTATAATATTTTTCAAAAAAAGAAAATATGAATGAAATGGATTCATTCATTAGGCAGCTATTGCAATTGTATTTGCAATATTTGAACCATTATAACTGGAGGTTATAATATAAAATATATGACTTACTTAATCTTTTGTAAAAAATGAATAATAAATGTTTTGAAAAAAATATTAAAAAAAAGAATTGGGATTAACCCAACTTAAAATTTAATCTTTAATTGTGATAGTATTTGATTTAGCATAACCATTCCAGTATGAAGTTATTATGTATTTTCCGGAAAGTAAATTAATATTTAGTTTTGCAATACCATCTGTTCCAATTGTACGATTGTAAAATATTCCATTGATGTTAAATACAACTACACCACCTTCAGATGAAGGATTTCCCTCTTTATCCAAAACTGTGACCTTAAATGCACTTCCATCATCATATTTCATTGTCAAATCACTTGAAACAAGTCTTTCCTGTACAACAATACTATTAGACACACTTCCCCCATTATATGTAGAAGTAATGATATAATTTCCAGGAGCCAAATTAATATTCAACTTAGCAGTAGCATTTTCATTAGTTGTTCTTTCATAAAATACACCATTGATATTGAATGTTACCTTTGCACCGGCTAAAGGATTACCATAACCATCAAGCACTTTGACTGTGAATTGACTTCCATCCTTATAATACATCTTCAAATCCTTATTTTCAATGATAACTGGTTTAACTGTAATTGTATTGGCAAATCTCTCACCGGTAGCTAGGTTAATGGAAGTGATTATATAATTATTTGGATTCAGATTAATATTTAATTTAGCCATCCCATTTTCATTTGTTTTGCGTATATAAAATATACCATTGATATTAAATTGAACATCTGAATTTTTTAAGGGATTACCTTCATTATCCAAAAATGATGCATAAAATTGAGTATCATTCTTATAATATTTTACAATATCATTACCGGATAAAGTTGTTTTAACCTTAACTTTCACATTTGTTTGATTTTTACGAACACCTCCATCATAGGAGACTTTAGCATCATATTCACCGGCATCCAAATTAATTGCAAGAGACACATATCCATTATTTGTTATTTTACGAGAATAATTTTGTCCGTTTATAGAAATTGAAACCTTCTCACCTGTTAACGGGTTGCAGTATTCATCAGTCAGATAAATATTCAAATTCTGAGGTCCTCCCACATATTTTTCCACATCATTTGCATTAAGATAAGCACAAGGTTCAATAGCATTAAAAGCAAAATCGTTGTCTTCATCCATGCTTATTACATAAGAGTGAATATTGTAGTTTCCAGTAACTTTAGGCATTACTTTAAATGTAATTTCCCTCGCCTGCTTGGTAGCAGGCACTATCCAGTATAACATATGATTTTGGGAATCATATGAATATTTACCTACAGTAGGATTAGCAGACACAAAATCAATATTTTCACCTAATTCAAAAGCAATTGTCCTTTCAGCAACCAAATGATTAACTGTATAATGCAATTCCTTTTCATATCCTACTGTAGCCAAATTACTGCTGTCTATATCAATAACATTTCCCAGGTATTGGTTATCAAAAATTTTTGTTCCAAAATATAATTTGTCCGGATTTTGAGGAACTACAGATGCAGGATAATATGTTCCTTCATAATAAAAATGAGTAACGATTTTTTCTGTACGTAAACCTACATTATGCCCATTATCATTTGTCACAAACATGTCAATACCGTAAAATACTCCATTTTCAGTGTCATGTGCCTTATAGTCATAGGTATAAAGGTTTCTTCTGTTTAAACCAGAATCATCATAGGAACAGACCATAATTATTGCATCAACAGGATTATTTGAATATTTCTTATAATCTCCCTTGTCAAAATATTCAATTTCATTTGGAATGGTCATGTATTGACCTATATTAAGCTTACCAGTCACAACCCTGTCTGCAAATGCAATACCATAGTTTCCTTGAGGATCCTTAATAACAAAATGTCCATAAGCATAAGATGAAAGAACATTTTTGATTCTGTTAAGATAATCTGCAGAAATATCCTTGTTTACATACATTGTACTTGCATACTGTTCAATACGCCTACTGGATGAATCATACTGGCTTCCGCCCTGACCCATAACCCAGCCGTCCTCTGTGATGATTGAATGGAAAAAGTACGTTGAAACCGTATCAAGTTCCTGTTTTATGATTTTTACCCCATTCCAATTTTCAGAATGAACATATACGCCATAACCGTTGAGGGGCGAATCCTGTCTGAATGCATATACCGTTTCACCATCTTCCTGTATTATAAAAGAGCAACAGTCAAAATCAGCAATAGTATAATTTTTTGTAATTTCCGTCTCGCCATAGACATATTGGTCATTTACTTCATCATAATATTCAGAATCTCTAATTTCAATGCCTGATGCATCATCTGAGGCAATATTCTCTATGTCAGATGTCATATTATCCGATGCACAAACCCCATTTAAATAAATTAGCATTATGAATAGAAATATAATAAATATATATTTTTTAGAAATCATATATAGCACCAAAATTTCAAAATTTCTTATTTATCAAAAATTTCTATTAAATTTAAATAAACAAAACAATCAACATTAAATAATCAATTAACAATTTTGACAACAATAACAATATAAATTTCTGTTTGAAAAATTATTTAAATATTATTCATGAAAAAAATAGAAAATAGAATTATACAAAAATAAAATGTATATTTCCGAGTAAAATTTGTATAGGAATTTGGAAAACGTTCATACCATTTTTATTCATTGCAATATCAACTGCATCTCCTCGAGACATTGTTCCAGGAACCTTATCATTGCCAGCATAACCATTATATGCGTCATTTGCCCGTATATCATCAATTATACTTGCACCAAAAATAGCTTCAGCAGCAGCATTGTTAACACTGACAATTATATGTGGCGTGTAATGATATGTGTATGATATAATATCCTGAGCGGCACCATAAGGATTTTCAGGATGATTTAAATGAACATTATGCAATGTCTCACCGGCCGCATTAAATGAACTTCCAGGATAGATCCAATCAAATCCTCCCAGAATTGTGAATTTTGCAGCCATATCAATACTTGCATCCTCTCCAGAGTCTTCAGCAACAATTAAAACTGGACTAAAGATGGTTGATACCAATAACACAACAGCAATCAATACAATTGCTAAAAGAACAATTTTTAATTTACTCATAATATTTGATTAATTCTTTTAAATATTAATAGTTTACCTTGAAAAATATTATGTATGATACGAACCTGCCTTTGAATCATATCGAACATAAACTCCCGCATCCATACCATCAATACTTTGTGAAATATAATGCATATTATGAGCTATAGCATATTCTCTGGTTATACCCCTACTGTCAACAGCAGGCCCTGACTGAGGATAATATGAATATCCGTCATCACTTATGCCTGTTGGCTGTGAAACTTGAGTTTGAACTTCATTAACTGCAATCTGTTTTGAAACTGAACTTTCACGGTAATTGTTATTTTCCAAAACATTGCATGTTACATTATATGCTCCTGCAGGCAAATCACTTAGACTAACTGCAGCATTACCTGATGCATCTGTCGTTACCTGTTTTGTTGAAACTGCACCATTTGAACCGACAAATGAAACGGATACCTGCACATTAGCTACAGGATTTGAATTGGAATCACTTACATATATTGCAAACTGATCGCCGACAGTCAGCGAATCCGCACTGACAACAGAAATATTGCACTCCTGTTTAAAAGGATTGAATGCGAAAAATCCGATTACAATCATGACAACAATGATTGAAAGCAATATAATAATTATTTTATCGTTATCCATGATATTAGTATAATTTTATGTCATTTAATATTTTTTGAAGATATCTTTTGGTGAATACAAATTCCCGTTTGTTAACTATCTTATTATTTACTTCAACAGTTTCATCCAATCGTTTAGCGGCGAGAAACTTGGTATCTCCCTGCCTTATGTTTGAAGATTGATTATTTTCAATTTTTTGAGTAATTAAAATATAATCCTCTTTAATATTTTTTAAATCATCAGAGATATTAAATAGCTCCAAATCAGTAATCTGATTTTTAAAATGCCAGAAAATGAATATCTTTTCAAAATCAATCAAATCATCAAATAGTATGACATTTTCATAATCAATATCAGCCAAATTTAAGGTTTCTATAGGATATCTCTTGCCGCAGTTCTTATATTTGTATTCCAGAACAGCAACTTTAATGTTAATGCTTTCAAGGGCATCGACAATATCTGAGTCAATGTCAAAAATAGATTTTCCAACCAAATTTTCCAATTCATCCATTTAAATCAAAATAAAAAAAAGTAGTGGAATTAGTCAAAGTTAATTCCAGTAATCCTTAATCCACCATAATGGGATTTGTATTTTATGTTTAATCCAATTAATAATGGAGTGATTTTTTCAATAACTCTTGCTTTTTCCAAAATACCGCAGTCAATGGTTTTGACTCCAGGAATTTTGTCAATGATTTCTGCTGCAGTTGCTTTTGCATCATTATCATCACCTGCAATCAAACAGTCACAGTCAATTTCTTCTGGAATATTAGCTAAATGTGAGTTTGAAATGTTACAGAAAGCACAGATTACTTTTGCACCAGTCCCTTCAAGAATTGAAGCAGTTCTTTCAGCAGCTGATCCTTCCATGAGGTCAATGAACCTGAATGGTTTTCCGCCGATTGCAGTTTCTAAAGGTACAGTTGCATCCATGACAATTTTATCCTTACAGAATTCCTTGATTCCTTCGATTGTTGGTTTTTGAGCAGCCAAAGGTACTGTGATAATTAATATATCACCTTCACGAGCAGCATCTTCATTTGCCATGCCTTTCATTGTTGATAAATCATAGTCTTTTAAGTCTTCTTTTGCTTGAGCAACAACTTCTAAAGCTTTTTCTTCTTTTCTAGAACCGATTATAACATCAACACCTTCAATTGCCAATCTTTCACCGATTCCAAGTCCTTGAGGTCCAGTTCCGCCGATAATACTAACTATCATTTTATCACCATATTATTTTATATAATTCATATTTAATATAATTTTTTAATGAAAAAATGACCCATATTGAAAAAAATTAAATATTGCTATTAAATTAGGAGAAATGTTTAAAAAAATAATTAAATAAAAATAAATTAACAATTATTCTAAATTATTTTTTTCATACAATAACCCACCAACGAATATAATATATTCAGGTAAGTGGTTGTTTTCAGCATAAAGAATTTTAAAATCAAAAATGTCTTCAATACATTGATCTACATTACCACCAAGAGATTCAATTGAATATCTCATTTTAAATGGCATTTTACATTGCATTCCAAATTCACGAGTACATTTCATACACAGATTACATTTTCCCAAAAATAGACCATAGGAATTCTCATCTTCCAACATGTAGATTTCATTCATTAACTTGATTTTCATCCTTTCCACTCTTTTTAAGATGAAATCAAGTTCCCTGTCATCATATTCCCTGACAAGTTCATCTTCATCAAAATCTATTTTAAAAGCAATGATTTTTAATTTATTGAAAGAATTCCAAACATCCATCACTTCAAATTCAAATGGAGGACAACTCCAGTTTTTTCCATAATCTTCACAGTCTTTGCAAAGTCCTTGAAACCTTTCAACATCAACATACTTTTCAACAAACTCAGCAACATCAACATCAGCAGTTAGTTTACTAATTCCCTTCATATTTAAATATTTTAAAAAAAATGTTAATAAATATTTCCAATAATTCAAAAATTTATAAAAAAAGAAAAAGGATTAAGTTTATACATCAGAGTACAATAAACCTAATGCTCTGTTTGAAAATAGCAAAATAAATGAATTGATAATCAATGAAGATATGATTATTCCAACTATTGGGATTGCTGTAATGAAAGCTCCAACCATAGCAATTATAATTGCTATAATCCATAAAATAATAACAAATACAAATAAATTTACAATACCAATTTCTTTCATATCTGAAAATACCTGTCCAAAGCTGAATGCTTCACCTAATGAGTCATATTTAGCTAATCTGCATTGTGCAACTGTTGAGAAAAGAGCAAATATGATATAAAATATGATGGTAATTACAGCAGTTATAGCAATTCCTGAGAATAATCCTGCCCATACGCTTGATGGAATTGAATTTAAAATAACGGAAGTGCTGGAGGAATTGGTAGCCATTTGACTAATATTTGCTGGAGTAAATATTCTAGAAAGAGCAGGTCCCATAGTAGCATATCCAACTATGATACTAACAATTGTAGGAACAATCATATATACAACTTGAACAACAAGAACTTTTATTCCATCGATAAAATTATTCATCCAGTCAAATGATGGTATATCATCACCCAAATCAATTGCATTTTTCAATATACTAAGTCCGTAACCCACTAAAAGAATTGAGACTATAAGAGCAACAATAGCCCATATTGTTGCAAATGCTGAGTTTCTTACTCCAAATTGTGCAAGCAAAGTAGTTAAGTTTGCTATTAAAAATATTACACCCACAATTATTAAACTTTGAGGATTTGATATTGGATATTTTAAAGCATCCCCAAAAATTTCACCTAATTTCATAGTTATACACCTTTAAATTTATTACTCGAAAAAAGAGTACATAATATAGTTTAAAAAAACTAATATATAAATTAAATGGAAAGAAAATGAATATAAAATATAACGAGTGTATAAAAATTATATAAAAATAAGATTAGTAATAAAAAAATAAAAAAAGTACTATCTAAAAAGATAGCATGTTAAATTTATTCATCTACACCAAAGGATTTTTTAAGTAAATCTGCATTTACAAATCCTTCTTTATAGATTTTTCCAGTAGTTAAATCATTGATAACAACTTCAGCCGGAGCAAACATTCCTTTATCGATTTTGTAGAAGTCAAATTCTGCTTCTTTAAATACGTCGAAGAACGGTTTTCCATATCCGTCAGCTGCGGAAGATGGTAATTTAGCTGCAACATCTGCAACATCATCATTTTCATCAGATTCAACATAGTAGTAAGTTCTTCCACCGAATAAAACTGCATCGTTTGTTTTACCCATAGCTTTTAATCCGTCAGGATCAACCGGTGCAATAGGAGCGATACCTGCTGCATGTTTTACTTTTGTTACGTCAAACTTAATTGCTTCCAACATTTTGTAGGTTCCGTTTTCAACAACTCTTCCTGAAATTTGGATTGAACCAACCAATGAAGAGGTAGGAGCCACAAGCAAGTAAACGTTTTTAACATCAACATCACATTCATCAGCAATGTATTGTGCGACATCTTCACCAGGCAATACATCAGCTTCTAAAGTTAAAATAGCTAAATCAGCATCTTTGTCTTCATAGTCAATTTCTTCATAGGTTTCAGCTGGTTTTAATGCGATTGCACGAGCTGGACCTGAACCTAATGCAAAGAAATCTCCTACACTAACAGACCATCCTGCTTTTTGAGAACCTAAAGTTGAAATGGAAGGAGAATCAGTTTTGATTTTTACAGAAGGAAGAGCGAATTTTTCAGATAAATCTCCAGGAATTGAAATTCCTACATCTGCAAGTCCACCGAGACAAACTTTAGTATAAAGTTCACCTGCTTTAAAACTTCCATCTACATTAACACCACAATCTAAAACAGTAGCCCCATTATCTAATGTGGATACTGCAATGTTTAATGCATCTGCTTTTTCAATCATTACATCTACGGTTTTTTTAGCTTCTAAGTTTACACTTACCATCATTTAACCTCGAATAAATATTAAACTTACAATAATCGTAAGTTATTATTTAAAAATTTAGATTTATTATTATTTATATTTGCCTAAAATAATTTTATATGTAAACATATTAAATATATTAATATGTCAAGTGAAGATGTTATTAAAAGTCCATCACGTTCTATAAAAAGAACTTTATTAGTATTTATCGGGAATGCAATAGGACTCTATATTATAGCCCTTATCGGATGGGGAGTGAAAGTAACTTACATGGATGATATTTTAATTTTAGTAATGATTATAGGGATAGTCAATTCATTATTTTGGCCTATTTTAACCCGAATATTCATGCCGTTTCTTGTTTTGACCTTTGGAATAGGCTCATTGATATTGAACGGAGTGCTCTTAGAGATTCTTGCTCCATCATTTGGAATTAATATTTCAGGCCCAGGAATAATTCTTGCTCCATTATCAATGGCAGTTGTTTCAACAATATTATCATCACTGGTAACACTGGACGACCAAAGTACATACTACAGGTCAGTCATAAGGGATGCTAAAAGAAAAAGACCTAAAGAATCCAAAAAATATCCTGGATTGATAGTTGTTGAAATCGACGGGCTTGGACATAAGATTCTTGAAGAGGCTCTTGAAAAAGACTTGATGCCTACAGTTAAAGATTTGATTGATTCAAAATCACACACATTAAGAGAATGGGAAACTGACTTGTCTTCACAAACAGGTGCAAGCCAGGCAGGAATACTGCACGGAAACAACGAGGGAATTACTGCATTCAGGTGGATTGAAAAATCAAACGACAATGCAATGATGCAGTGTTCAGGACCTAAAAATGTTGAAAATCTAGAGAAAAGAATCTCAAATGGAAATGGATTGCTTGCAGAAAATGGTGCAAGCCGCTCCAATCTCTTTTCAGGAGACACAGACAACGTAATATTTACATTAAGTAAAATCATGCACATTAAAAAATTATATAATCCTGCATGGTATTCAGTATTTTCAAACCCAAGCAACTTTGCACGTATTGTTGTATTGCTTATATGGGACATGATTCAGGAAATCTACTCACAGATAACTCACTGGATATTTAATATACAGCCAAGAATCAATAGAGGAATAACATATATTGGTGTAAGGGCCAGTACAAACGTCTTCATGGCAGAAATCAACACATCAACATTGATCGGAGACATGATGGTTGGGGAAGTTGACATTGCATATTCAACATATTTAGGTTATGATGAAATTGCACATCACTCCGGAGTGCGGGATAAGGACGCATTCAATGCTTTAAAAAGAATGGATAAGCAAATCAATCATTTAGTAAATGCTACAAAATACACACCAAGGCCATATCAGTTCGTAATCCAATCAGATCATGGTCAGACAAACGGCGCAACATTCAAACAGAGAACCGGTCAGTCATTTGAAGATTTGGTTAAATCACTATTGCCAGATGATATGTCAATGTATGCAAACATGTCATCAAATGAAGACCACTATACCGAATCATTATCTCCAATAAACATCAGAAGAATAAAAAAAGAGGAAACTACTGTTGAAAAAACCGATTCAGACGTCATTGTTCTTGCTTCAGGAAATCTTGCGATGATTTATTTAACCCAATGGTCACACAGGCTAACATATGAAGAGATGGCATCAATGTTTCCTGATTTAATTCCGGGAATTGTAAACAATCCATTAATTGGTTTTATCGTTGTTAAATCAAGTGAAAACGGTGATCTGGCTATTGGCAAAAACGGAACATACTACTTGGACAGCGGTAAAATAGACGGTGAAAACCCTCTTGAAGGCTTTGGAAAAAATATAGCATCACACATCAAAAGAAATTCATCATTTGAACATACACCAGACATTTTGGTCAATAGTTTCTATGACAGCGAAAAAGACGAGGTTTGTGCATTTGAAGAGCTTGTTGGAAGTCACGGAGGTGCCGGCGGAGACCAATCAAAGCCTTTCATATTATATCCTTCAACATGGGATGTGTCCGATGAAGAGATAATTGGTGCTGAAAGTATTTATAAGATATTAAAAGAAAACAATAAAAAATTAAAAAATATCAAATAATTTGTGTTTAAATTATATTTAAACACATATAAATACTTTTAATCGGATATTATTTATATATAAACATTTTTAACTAAAATACAACATTATATATATGGACGAAAAAGAGCTATACCAAAAGTTGGGACATGTAAAAGTTTCAGCCTATCGAACAAAAACCTTAAAAAGCATTGGCCATGACATCAAAATGCCTTCAGAGATAGCAAAGGACATTGGAATTAAAACCAGTCAGGTTTCAGCATCACTATCTGACTTAAAAAAAGAAGAATTAGTAGTTTGTGTAAATGAAGAGGTTAGAAAAGGACGTCTATACAAATGCACCGACAAGGGCATAGAACTTCAAAAATATATCTAATACTTTTTGTAATGTATCTTTGATTCGTCAAATCTTATTTTAACATCATTATCATTCACAGGATAGCCAACACAAATCACCGCAAATGGAATGCAATACTCTGGAATGTCAAGATATTCAACTATTTTTCTGCACCTATCTTCAATCGGATGAAAGCCTAGCCAAACTGCACCTAAACCTTCATAAGTTGCCTGAAGCAATATGTTTTCACAGCATGCTCCCAAATCCTGCTCAATCATTGATTCTATTTTTGCCTCTTTGAGATTGCCTAAAACGACAATCAGCCTTGATGCCTCACCGGCAGGCTTTGCGAATTTATGCATGTTTGAAATAGCAACCTTATCTTCATCATCTTCTATTACGATGAACTCCCATGGCTGCTGATTGCATGCGGAAGGTGCCTGCATTCCCGCTTTCAGAAGATTTTCCATTTGAACGGGACTAACTTCATCATCTAAAAATTTACGAACACTGTGTCTTTTGAAAATCGGATTCATGATAATATGTTTATCACCAAACATTAAAAAAATTTCCATTAAAATAATTGAAAAAACGATTAATAATTTTTATAGAAAGTGAAATCATGCAATATTTATTGATTGATAAACTTAAAATTTACAATTGATAAAAAAATAATAAAAACAAAAACTGCCAAATCTACATGATAACTAAAAAATTAATGTTTTTTTCCATTAATAATTTCTTCAATTTCACGATTGGCATATGGGAAGTCATTGACATCAGTCAGAATATGGATTTGGTCACCATAATTAATCTGGAAATCCTCCTGTGCAATAACATAGCTCCCATTTCTTATAACAGAAACTACAATTGAGTTTTTAGGAAATGGAATGTTTTTGATTTCAACACCAATGTATTTACACTCCAAAGGAACAATATACTCTGATAAAACATGGCGTGAAGGCTCAGGAGTGAATTTTTCCTCTCGCCTATTCAATAATCTTTCAAGAAGAGATTCGTAAATAGGTTCATTTCCAAGCAGTGTCGGTACCACATAAGCTATTAGACAGACCAATAGCATAGAAACCAAAGCTTCAGTTGAACCGCTCATTTCAGACAAAAGAACAATACCTGTAATCGGTGATCTGACAGTTGCCGTGAAAAATCCGGCCATTGCAATAATGATGAATCTATAAACCAGAACACTTTCAAGACCGCAAATCGGAATAAATATGGATGCAAAAATAGCTCCGATATAAGCTCCTAAAACCAGAATAGGCAAAAATATTCCTCCAGGAGCACCTGAAGAAAATGAAAATATTGAAAATAATGCCTTGGCGACAAAATAGATTAAAAGCAAACCTAAGGACGGAACAGCTACATCAAGCATTCCCATCATGAAATGTCCGCCGTCACTTATCTCAGGCATTATTAAAGCTATTATACCAGATACTACAAATACAATTATAAATTTAATTTCCAGACTTAAATTAGGAATTTTAGCCCATAAATCCTCTGCCTTAATCATACCCACATTATAAAGATAACCAAGCAAACCCAATACCACACCAAGCAGCACCAGCAGCCAGTATGAAGATAATGGAATGTTGGCTACAGGAAAAGACAATATTGTGGACTGGCCAAAAATCATTTTTGATATAAAATCAGAGACAATTGCTGAAACTAATGCAACAAAAACCAAAGTTTTATCAAAACCATGATTTATCTCTTCCAAAATAAATATAACCCCTGCCATGGGAGCATTGAATGCCGCAGTTATACCAACAGCAGATCCGACAAGAACCAGTCTTAGCTCATCTGTTTTGGATTCTTTAAATATTTTAGAAACACCTTTACCTGCCATTGCACCAATCTGAACGGAAGGACCTTCAGGACCTAGGGACAGACCGCCCAATGCAGTGAAAATTCCACCAACTATCTTTGCAAACAAAGTCTTATACCAGTTTACATCCATAAATCCTTTCAGTTCAGCATTTACCTGAGGAATACCGCTTCCCCTTGCATCACTTTCCCAACGCATCAGATAAGCAGTCAATAATGCCAAAACTATTAAAAATACAAAAAATAATACAATGTAAATTACATTGCTGTTAATAATACTTAAATAGCCCCTTAATATATCCTCAGAGCCATTTAAAAGAAACCTATACAAACATACCATCAAACCTGAAAAAATACCTACTAGAATACCCTGTACTGTTAGTTTGAAAATATGTCTTGGGTTTTCAACAATGGATTTGAATGTCTTTTGTACTTCCTTCATCAATTAATATATTGAAGTTTATAAATTAAATAATTTATTTAAAAAAAAGAAAAGAAAAAAGATTTAGATATAACTTTCATCCTTTTTTCTAAAGTGAGCTTGTGGGTGATCGCATAACGGACATACTTCAGGAGCTTCTTTTCCGTAATGGATATATCCACAGTTATTACATTTCCATGCAATTTCTTCGTCTTTTTTGAATACTTTGTCTGCTGCAATTTTTTCAGATAAAGCATTATACCTTTCTTCGTGAGCCTTTTCAGTAGCTGCTGCCGCATCGAATAATTCTGCAATGTCATCTAAACCTTCTTCACGAGCGGTTTGTGCGAATTCCTTATACATTACAGTCCATTCTTCATGTTCGCCTGCTGCTGCATCTGCAAGGTTATCAGTTGTAGGAGGTACTTTACCGCCATTCAACAATTTGAACCAGATTTTTGCATGTTCCTTCTCATTGTCAGATGATTCCTGGAAAATTTCCTTGATTTCAACATATCCATCCTTTTTAGCTTGGGATGCGTAAAATTCATATTTTACACGAGCTTGAGATTCGCCTGCAAGTGCAGCTTTTAAATTCTCTTCAGTTTTTGTACCTTTTAAATCTGCCATATTATCATCTCCGATACAAGTGTATCTATTACTAGTTTGTAGATTATAGGATATAACTGTTATTTAGAAAAAGAAAAATATTGAAAAATCTTAACGTTAGTATTTTCAAAAAATCAATTAATTTCCAATATCTTTTAATAATTGATCTATTAACACATCATTTAATTTTTGTGAGTTTTCACGTGATTATCCTTTGTTTAAAAAGAATATGGGTCAGACAAAGGAAAAACTTTCATTGATGTGTTTAAAAAAAGGTTTTTGTAAAGAATATTATGTTTAATTGGAGCTTCTCCAGGTGTTGCCGCATTTTGCGCATCTGATGAAATTGGTTGGTGCCTCATCGGCAGATCTTGTCTGAACTGTCCACCAATAGCCTTTGGTTCCGCCGCACTTATAGCAGGTTATTCTTGTTGTCGGCAGTGCAACATTATTGTTGTCAGTTACAATGACTTCCAAATCCTTATTCTTTTCGCCTTCAAATTTGTACTGCTCTTCCAAATCATTTTCAGTTAGGGATTTTGTATATCCACATCTGCATTTGATTTTGCCATTATCAGGCATTAACATTGAACCGCAATTAGGACAGAATTCCATATAAAAAACACCATTAAAAATTCGTAAGTATTAGTTTAGTCAACCATACTTATAAAATAATCGGTTGAAAAAAAAAGAAAAAAGATTCTAGCAAATGCTAGAATAATCCTGAATCCTCAAGTTTTTCCTCAAAGAAGTGTGAAGCCTTGTCAGCTTTCTCTTTGATAATAAGGGATAGTATAATTGTAGCAATAGCTATTGCCATAAGGACTAAAAATGAAGGAATATAATTGCTCCAAATAAGTCCAAGTACAGTTTCTCTTACTATATTTATAGCATATGTCATCGGCAGATATGGATACAGTGCCTGGAAAATAGGATTCATGATTTCAATTGGATAAATACCTCCGGTTCCAGAAATCTGGAATACAAGAAGTAAAATTGCAACCATCTTTCCTACTTGGCCTACCGCCGATACGAATGAATATATCAATGTCATAAAGATTACCGATACAAAAATCGATGTGAATATAAACATTCCTAAATTGTCAACATGAACACCGATAGCAAATGTGAATACAATAGTTACAATGGCCTGCAATATAGATAATGCAATGAATAAAGCCAATTTACCAAAGTACATTTCCAGTGGAGAATATTTTGTTCCTGTACTTGTCCCTGCAGATAGCATTGCAGATGTGATTAATGCACCGACCCACATGGACAATACAATATAAAATGGTGCCACCTGGTCACCATAGTGGTCTGAAGGGAATTCCTCAATCTTGTCTAATGTAATTGGAGCATAGAAATATTCACCCAGTAATGTTTCATTAATTCCAGTTACATCAGATAATGAATTTGCAGCACTTGAAAGAGATGATGCTGCTGTTATTAATGCATATGCAGCCCCATTAGATAGTAATTGTGCACCTGCAGCCAAACTCAAGGAACCTTCAGCCAATTGAGCAGATCCTTGAGCAAGCTCTGCTGAACTGGCAGACAATTTAAGGGAACCCTGTGCTACATCATTTGTACCTTGTATCAGTTGATTTGCAGAATTTTTATAGCCAATCAATGTGTTAATTGTATCTTTTGCTTTTCCGTCAGGTAATTTATCAATGTCCTGTTGAGATATGTTAATTTTGGATTCTGCCTGTGATACCTTATCCTGAACTGTAGACCATCCGGTTGATACCTGTTCTGCACCTGTTGAAAGCTGAGATGCACCATCTGTAATTTGATTTGCACCGTCAACGACCTGAGCTTCACCACTGGCAACCTGTGATGCACCTGATGAAACCTGCGCTGCACCTGAAGACAACTGAGCTGCACCTGAAGACATTTGTGATGCACCTGAAGCTAAACCAGACTGCAGTTCACCCAATTTACCATAAGCCGCTAAATTGATAAACTGGATAATTTTTGCATTCATCTCATTATAAATCATGTTTGCACCCTGCTGAGTAATTCTAGGAGCAACAGGATTTGTCTTATCATTTACAATATAAACTAATTTTGCGGATTGAGGGTCATCAGTTGTAATAGAAACAACATTTTTACTCAGGTTTTGCGGTATTATAATTCCTGCATAATAAGTTCCATTATGAACTCCCTCACGCAATGTATCTTCATCAACATAAACCCAATGGAATCGGGTTTCATTTTTAAGCCCTTCCACCAAATCCTCACCAACATTTAACTTCAATCCCTGATATTCTGTTCCGTTATCCATATTTGCTATAGCAAAATCCATATCATTTGTTTTTTCATACGGATCCCAGCAAGCATTGATGTTTATAACCGCATATAGAGATGGTAAAATAATGATAGCAATTAAAGTAATTACTACTATAGGATTTGAACGAGCAGCTCTGAAATCATTTTTCATAATTTCAATTACATTACCAAAATCTCGTTTTCCCATGATTAACCTCAAAAGCAAATTTATTAATATAATTTTTTTAAAAAAATATATCTATTAATAATGTTTATAAAAAATAATATTTAAAAGTAATTAATTTTTAACAGAATAAAAAAAATAGAAAAAAAGTTTGAAGTAGAGGCTCAACCCTCTACCATTATCAGCTTACCTGTCGATGGATCCTTGTATACTTTACCCATTTCAGTATAACCTTGACCTGAACTATTAGAAGTATCAGGAGTCTCATTTAACTGTTGGCCTTGATTAACTTCAGAAACACTCTTAATAGATTGCATTACTTGTTGTTTTTGTTCAGGAGTCATATCCTCATTGAAAACTATGGCCTGCATGTTCCAACTGATAATTACAAAAACAAGAAAACCAACAGCAATAACAAGCATAGCATCAACCAAGTTAGCTGTACCCGCCATCGGATCTTCTTCGACACGATTAGATCGCCTTCTTTGTTTTTTACGAACCATTTGAATCACTGTTTGTTCATATAATCTAAAACAGCATCTGACAAAGCATCTAAATCAGATAAATAACGGTCATACCAACCGCTTCTAATTTTACCGATAACATAACATAAAGCACCTGAACCAATACCTACAATTGTAGTGTTAAATGCAAGAGTTAATGATTCTGCAAGAGTATTTACATCTCCGGCACCTAAAGCCGCAAGCCCAGGACCCATAGGAATTAAAGTACCCATTAATCCTAAAGTAGGACCTACACGAGTAATAATATCAGTTTTTTGTAATGTTTTATCAGTTTTTTCTTCTTCATATTCAACTAATTTACGTGCTAAAGCTTCTCTTGAATTATTATCTAAAGCAGATGAACTTGCAATTTCAGTCAAAACCTTTTTTTGAGATTTTGGAATTTCTGCTGATTCAATAATACTTTTAAGTTCATCAACAGAAGCTGCAGAGTTAATTTTATAAATCAAATCCCTAACTGTTCCGACAGGAACTTTTTTTCTTGAAGTATATTCAGATATTACTCCTCCTAATGTAATGATTGAAATTACAACTATAATTAAAAGAATAACCAGTACGGGAATAGTTAAACTTTGGGAAATAACATCCAAAGAACCGGTTAAAAATTCTCCACCAGGTATACTTACACTCATTATATATCACCTTAATTTAATCTAAAAGACTTTTACTTCTTTTGTTTAAAAATATTCCAATAATCACCAATGCAATTATTATTAAGATTACTGCAATAATAGATTCAGGAGAAGTCATTGAAATAGTACTGAAATCCTTACTTAGGGAACCTGCAATATTTGGAATAACAATTGCAGAAAGTAAGAAATAAGCACCTAAAAGCAACATGAAATTTCCTAAAATAATCGGATAAGGTTTGCTTAAATACTTTACAATAACATTAGAAGCAAAGTAAGTTATAACAATCACTGCCACCAAAGCAGCAGCTGCAAACCAACTTAAATAAAAAGCACCAACACCAATAGTTGGAGCAACAATCAAAATACTTGCAACAATTGACCCGAAACAACATGGACAAGGTGCAATTACCGCAAGAGAAGTTGCAGTACTTGTATTATGATTATGCACTTTCCACTCACGAATTGTGAATAAACCTGCAATAATCATTATTAACGCCATGATTATATAGAATATTGAATTATAACTATAAATAGCTTGAGTGATTTGTTCTGCATACAATGATGCGATAGCAGAAATTATTAAAACTCCACCACCATATCCAACACAGATAATAGCAAATAATTTTTTTGACAAATTAGCTAAACCAGAAGCTAATCCCACTTTTATACCAAAAACGAGAATTGCCGCAAGAATACCAAATTGCCATAAAACACTCATCATATCCATATTAAAATCATCCCCATAATTAATTAAAAATCAATTACAATTTACATATTTATTTTTTAAACTATATAAAGTAAATTATTACATTTCAAAATTAAAAACCCCAACAAAAGACACATAAAGTAAATCTTATAGAGCCTATTTATCAATATTAAATTTACATTATTATATTTATACGTTCATTTTATTAAAACATTATTTAAAAATTTAAATAAAAAAATTAAAGAATAACTTTAAAGTTATTCAATTAATTAAAATTCATCTTGTTTATTTTTATTTCTAAAGTATCCAATAGCAAAAATTCCAACTAAAATAATTACACATATTATCAACTGTATAGACATGGATTTTTCAGTTGTTGTACTGCTACTTGAAACTGATTTTTCAACTTCGTAACTTTTGGATGAAGAATCAGCGCCTTCTTCACCAGTATTTTCCGGACCATTTATTTCAGAAGCACTGGATGCAGTGGCTGATTGTGATGAAGTTACACCAATACCTCTAGCAGTATCACCATTATTAAAACCGGATGTAGCACTGTCTGATTTTAAAGTGGATGAAGTGGTATTTGATTTAACATTGGCATTTGTAGTGTTCATACCAGAATTTTCATCTGTTTGGCTATCTGCACTGTCAGTATTAGGATTATTCTGGAAATTAGCTGGATTGAAGAAATTATGATTAGTTGCCTGGAAAATTTGATCAGCAAATTTGGCAAGCAAATCAGGATTAATAAAATCAACTGCCCATTGCATCATAGCTATGTTACCACAACTACAGTCACAACATGCAACACCATTTGCAATTACAGCTTCTGCCCATTGATTTGCAACATTGGATAATGTTGCGGAATCTGTTTTCCAGTAACCTTCATAAGCCGCAGTCAATAATGTACCTGCAGAAGATATAAATGCATAATTATTATTTCCTGTTTTTAACCAATCTGACACTCCTATTCCATACTTATCATTAAAGTAAACATCATATGCATCATCCCACATATAATTTGAAACAGCTTCAGGTCTTGTTACAGACCAACCAAGCAAATCAGTTAAAAATTTATTGGAAATATATCTAGCACCACTATAACCTTCCTGCATCATTCCAGATATCCAATCAGGATTTGAGTAGCGAGTGAGAATTTCTTTTGCAATAGCCTGTTCAATTGATGTAGTATATGGAGTATTTTTATTTCCATACATCAATACATTCATGTTTGGAGTATTTCCATTTACATAAGCCATTGTCATTGAAAGTCCACCCCAATAATCAAAGAAATCATCATTATCTAAAACACCATAAACATTAGTGTTACGACTAACAATCAAATCATTTGTATTGTTCAATGCTCTTGCAAATACTAATGGATTTGTTTCACCCCAATAGAATCTGGAATACATATTTCCCATTCTGCCTAAATAGAAATCAGCTAATTCATCAGTATCATTCCAAGTCCAACTTAAAGATACTGATTTTGCAATTCCTGCACCGTAATCACCATTCGGTGGTGCAAAAATGCGTGTTATTGCACATTCAGCAGCATAAGTAGTATTATATCCTAACTCCTTATAGTAAATGAAATCATTAATCCAATGTTTAGCAACATAGTTTTCTTCAAATGATTCACCACCAACACCATAATAATCAACGCTGGCCATGATTTGATCCAAACCTTCTTCAATATCCTTAGCCCATTTGCTATTCATTAATTCATCATTGTCTAAAATATACATATATGATCTGGCCAATGCAACTCTAAATGCATTATCCATCAATATAGCTTGGGTAGAATATAAATCTCTAAAGTTACCACTTGTGATAACAGTAACGTCAATTCTTTTTTTAGCCCATCCATCAGGACGAGTCAAATCATTGAGTTTGATTACAGAAGGCATGATTCTAGTTTTTACACCAACACTAACCTCATCATCATCGTGTTCATGGTCATCATGGTCTTCATCATTACCCACCTGAACATATCCACCGGCACTTGGTGAAGATGAATAAATAGGTTCCATTCCAAGTAAATACAAAACAACTGAAATTAATGCACCATTATCTCTTGCTGTTTCAACACACCAAATTCCCATTACAAGCTTTTCAGTATCATCTGTTAATCCTTCTAATGCAAGCAGTGTTAAAACACTTCCATATTCATATGCTTCTGCAGTTGGAAGTTCTTGAGATTGATCATGGAAGAAATTTCCTCCAGTAGGTAAAGAATTAACATCCAATACATCACCTGCAGGACCAGGAGCAATATATTTTCCATTCAATGCATCAATAAATGAATTTATTTCTTCATTAACAGACAGTTTTATCAAAGATATATACAATTTTGCATAGTCAAATGCTGCAATTAGACTAGATGAATTTACACCTAACACCTGTGCCACTTCATTACTTGAATAGTAAATCAAGGAGATTACAACATCTGAAGATAAATTCATTACTATGTCTCTTTCAAGAGAATTAAGCTCATTATATTTTTTAGAATATTTTATTTGTGCAATTTCATCATATAATGAAGTAGTTACGCCATTATATGTAAATTGTTGAGATAAGGCTGTCGATACTGACAATCCAATATCCTTATCTGTCCAATTCTGTCCAATCGCATGCAAACCCCAAGTATAAATTTCATTTTGAACAGATTTAATGAAAGAATCGACTGTGGAAACAACATCATCCGAAGATAACTTATTGAATGTATCATTGCTTATGCCCATAGAATGAACATAGTTATTTGTTTCAACAAGATGTCTGATTTCAGATACGAGTGCATCTTTAGAACTTTGATTTAATGAATTTTCATATTCATTTATCAGATTGGCTAAAGAAGTTAAGTTTCCATAAAGTTGAGTATAAGCCAAAGGAGAAGTCAAATGAGAAATCATTACTGCAAAACCTCTTCTTTTAGCCTGAATTCCTTCACCAAGACCATCAGAAATGTAGAAATATATTTGAGGAGTATCGCCAACAACAATAGAACCGTAATCTGTAGAAGATAATAAGACCTCCTTACCAGGCAACCATTCATGAGTTGCATGTCTTCCAACAAATACCATTGATTGTGGATAATATTCCTGGAAATAATAATATGCAGCCAAATATTGATGTGTTGGAGCAACTGCAGAGCTGTGATATAATGCATCAGAATCTGCTTCCCATCCTCTTTGAGGTTCAGGTGCCACAAACACATTACCGAATGTTAAACCCGGAATTACAAAGTATTGTGTTCCATTTCTCCAAACGGTCATAATATTGCCCGGAGCATCTCCCCAACCATTCAAACCAGGCACATTCAAATCAGCCCATTGCTTTTTATATTTTAAAAAAACATCATAATCTGATTCTAAACCTGTCTTTAAATACTGTTTTAAAGATGCAACAATATTATCTAAAATTGGAACTGCCTGAGAAGTATAATTGTCCGGAAGCAATGCAATAATTTCACTATACCATTCAGTCAGCCTCTCATCCATAGGATCTGTGTAATTAATGGCTATTGCATTTCTTGATAACTCACCAATATAAGCAACAGGCCCTTCCACAACCTGTAATTTAGAGATAGGCTGTAAATTTTCAAACCATCCTATGTATTCAGAAACCGGAAGCAAGACTACATTAGACCTATTAGCTAATTTTTCAAGTTCACCTGGAGCCCATGTAGCTACATTAATACCGCATTTAATAATCATATCTTCCAATTGGCTGGTATTTTCTGGAAGTTCACCAACATCATATCCTTCAGTTTTCAAAGCAAGCAAAAGATTATAGATACTAGTTATTGAATCCAAGTAACTTGAACCGATATTTTGTTTTCCCGGAGGATAATTATAATAGATTAATGAGATTTTTTTATCTGCATTTTCTGTATACTTCAAATCTATCCATGAAACAATACGATTAGTTAATAAATCAATGTTTGTATCATGTGGTTTGTATCCAGAACGTTCCGCACCAGTATTAGGGGATATTTCATGAGTTACACCACCAACAAAAGTAGCTTCAATTATACCTTGTGCTTCACCAATGGCAACATGCCACCATTTGTCACTTCTGTTTCCTGGAAGACCTGTAGTACTTAATTCCCACTCACCATTATTCACATAATCTGAGTGGACAGCTCTAAATACTTGTACTCCGGCAGTTTCAAAAAATTCAGTTACTTTATCAAATAATGTTCCTCCAATACCATAAGCAGGCATTGAAACGATTGCATCAACATGACTTTCATATTCTGATGGATTATCTAAAAATGATTGGTAATCTGGAGCATTGGTAAAATATTCAACCATGACTTTATATTGGTCATCTGAACCTCCTGCCGCTACAACAGGAATAACATTAGCACCTTTGGATTCTAATGATTTTATTAATGCATAATACGGTTCTAAAGAAGCACTGGATACATACATATTACTTTCAAGCAAACCAACAGTATATTTTCTTGATGAATTGAAATACTGCTTTTTGTATTCTTCCAATGACATATATTTTTCCCTATATATACCATATTGATAGGACTGATGGAAAACCGGATTAGCATACTGGCAATTAAAACCGCAGGTATTCAATGCCCATAATATCTGATTAATTTGATTTTCTTTATCATTGCAGTCTTTATATAAAACCGCCTGATTATATTTGGAATCCACTTTATTTCCATTCCCATTGGTCAGATAATCATTTACAGATGTGTATGATTGTCCTCTTTTTGTTGTTTGGAAATATTCATTTAAAAAGTCGGCTGTGTATGTACTATCATCGAAGATTTTATGATAATTTATAGTAGAATTTTTAACCAAATTAAATGTTTTAAGCTGTGAAGAAGAGGATGTTTCCAATATTAAAAACATTTCTTTATTTGACAAATTAGGATATTTTAATAACAAATTTGTAAAAACAGAATCAGCATCTGTAGTTAACCAGTTTGCCATGACAATATCACTTTTATCAACAAGTTCATAGAGTTCATCTTCTTTCATAGTAGAAATCTGATTTGAACTTCTAACCTGAATATTAACATTTGAATAGTTATTTAACACTTCATTAGCCGCTGAATCAAAAATATTTGTTCCTCCATTATCACTAATAAGCAACATAGATTTATCATATTGATTTGAATCAGCAGAGGTAATTGTATTATTATTATCCTGTGCAAATGAAATATTTAAACTACACATAATTAAAACAATTAAAATAGCTAAAATTGCTATATACTTAAAATTAAAAGTATTAAAATTACTCCTAATTATTTTAAAACCTCCTTTGAAAAGAACTATAAAATAATCCCTTTCAGATTATATTTTGAAAATAATTATTAATATATTTAATCAAAGTATTACCAATTCAATAAAATCATATAAAAAAGTATTACTAAAAAAAAGAATGGATGATAAAAAATCATCCACGAATTGAAATAGTATTTGCAATGTTTGCACCATTATAACTTGAAGTTATAATATATTCACCGGCCATCAAATTAATATTAAGCCTTGCAACACCTGTTGAATTAGTAGTTCTGGTGTAAAATACACCATTTACATTAAATTGTATTTTTTCGTTTGCTAATGGAATACCTTTTCCATCTAACAGTTTGGCTTTAAACGAAGATCCGTCCCTATAAGACATTTTTAAATCACTGGCTGACAAAACAGGCAAAATTTTAATATTATTTGATACCTTACAATCACCATATTCTGCGGTAATTATATAATCACCAGGTTGCAAGTTAAGATTAAGTTTAGCAATGCCTGATTCATTAGTTGTGCGAGTATAGAATACTCCATTAATATTGAATTTTACATCGATACCTTTACCAACAGCTTTACCATCATCACCAATAATTTTAACAGTATACTGGCTTGCATTCCTATAATATTTAGTCAAGTCATTATTTTCAACAATCTTTGATATGACTTCAATATTATTAGCTGCATTTTCACCAGTTACACTATTTGTTGCTGTGATAACATATTCTCCTTTAGGTAAATTAATATTTAATTTTGCAAGACCTTTATCACCATTTATAGATCTAGTATACAATACACCATTAATATTGAATTGAACTTCAGTTCCATCAGCCAAATATTTTCCTGTTGAATCTCTAAATGTGGCATAATATTGAGTTCCATTTCTGAAAACTTTAACAACATCAGTACCGTTTACAGTTGGTTTAATAATTACTTTAGATGTTATTTTAGCAGAATTATATTTTTTACTGCCATTAAATGCAATATCGGCATCATATTCATTACTTCCTAAACCTAAAGCAATAGAAACGACACCATTTTTATCAGTTTGACGATTATAACTTACTCCATTTAATTTAATGGAAATTGATTCATTACTAATAGGATTACCTGCATAATCTTTAAGATAAACATATAATCTTTCAGACCCTTTGTAATATTTTTGAACATCAGGAGAAGTTAAATTAACTGATTTGTTATCTTTTACTTTGACATTAACATCATTGCTGGTTGGATTATATTTATCATCACCGGAGTAATTTACTATAAATTTATAATCACCAACATCCAAATTGGAAATAACAAAAGTTGCTTTTCCATTTTTAATTGAAATAGTTGAATTGTTCAAAGTTACATTACCTGTAGCATCTTGAGGCAGTACCACATCAATGTTTACATTTTCACCAACAGTGATATCTTCAGCACTTAAATTTAATTGAGGAGTAATTTTTTCAAATTCTACAACTAAAATATCATGTAATGATAAAATGGTAGATCCTGTAGCCTGGAAATATATTTTATTGGATTTCAATATGGAATTAGTCATATCAATTAAATGATAATTTAATGAATTACTTGTACCATTCCAAATATTATTATATCCTTTTTCATTTACCACAACATTAGCTTCACCAGCCTGTGCACCTGCAGCAAATACATATAATGTAGATTTAATTGAGTCATCAGAATTAACATCCATAAATGTGTATGATCCGGATTCAATATTTGCAGGTTTGGATAATAAATCAGCATTTTCAGCAATATAAACCAATTTATAAGTAGTGCTTTTACTGTTATCAGTCAATAAAACCAAAGATGGAGGATAAACAGCACTTCCACCAGCATCCTTATTTAAAACCAACTTATTAGCACCAGATTTAACCAAAGCAGTAACATTATAAACAACCAAACCATAACCGTACCTACCATAAGTACCTAGATTAGACTGGTCACGATAATTAGCAACAGGAGCAATGGTCTTACCATTAAATGCAATATTCCAAGAATTAAAGTCACCAGAAGCTACTTTATCCCAATTATAAGAAATATAAAGCAAAGCTTCAACAACACCAGAATCTTTAACATTAAATGTACTCTCAAGACCAGTGGCGCTGCTGCCGGCATAAACAGAATCATCCTGAGTCAAAACAACAACATCACCAGTAATATTATAAACACGATTAACAGTACCATTAAAAGCAGGATAAGCCAAATCCTTACCTAAATTACCATTATATAAAACATTGAAAGAAGCACTAGTGGAATTTAAAACATTATCAAACTTATCCACAATCAAAAGAGTATAATCCTCTTTTTTATTTTTTTCACCATTAACCGTAGATTTATCAATTGGCCTAATTGTTTTATCAACAAAGGTAACTTTTCCAGTTGAATTATATTTGAGAGACAAATCACTGGATGCTATTTCTTTACCGCCAGCCAATAATTTTACGCTACCATCAAATGCCTTATTACCATTAACAATATCAACGGTTAAAGTATTATTAACTCCAGCAAAAACAGTGTTTGCATATGGAGGTGTAATTGTTGCTGAAATTGTATTAAACTCCAATGATTTTTCACAGACAATAATTTGATGCAATGCCAAAATTGTTGAACCAGTAGCCTGGAAGTAAATTTTATTATTATTTTTAATATCATCAGTTGAATTAATCATGAAATAATTTAATGAATTGCTAGTTCCAGTCCAAATGTCATTATATGATTTATCGTTGATAATTATATTTCCTTCACCTGATTGTGCACTGGCAGCAAATACATATAATGTAGATTTAATTAAATCAGTTGTATCAACATCCATAAATGTGTATGACCCTGATTCAATATTTGTAGGTTTGGATAACAAATCAGCATTTTCAGCAATATAAACCGTTTTAAAAGTTTTATTTTCATCATTATTAGTTAATAAAACTAAAGATGGAGGATAAACAGCACTGCCACCAGCATCCTTATTTAAAACCAACTTATTAGCACCAGATTTAACCAAAGCAGTAACATTATAAACAACTAAACCATAACCATATCTTCCATAAGTACCCAGATTAGACTGGTCACGATAATTAGCAACAGGATTAACTAAAACATTATTAAAAGAAACTTTCCAAGAATTAAAATCACCAGAAGCTATTTTATCCCAATTATAAGAAACATAAAGCAAAGCCTCAACAACATCAGAATCTTTAACATCAAAAGTACTCTCAAGGCCAGCAGCACTGCTTCCAGCATAAACAGAATCATCCTGAGTCAAAACAACAACATCACCAGCAATATTATAAACACGATTAACAGTACCATTAAAAGCAGGATAAGCCAAATCCTTACCTAAATTTCCATTATATAATACAGCATAAGAGACATCTGTTGAATTAACTATATTACCTGCACTATCTTCAATAACTAATGTATACTTTTCATAATTATTTTTTGCTCCATTTACAGTGTTGGCAGTTACGGGTCTGATTTTTGAATCAATGAAATATAATTTTTGATTTATTCCATTTTTTAAACTAATTTGTTCATTGAAAACTAAATTTTTATTATTATATAATTTAACAGTTGCATTCAAATCTTGACTTGATTTAACGTTTATTGTCAAATTGTTCTGAACACCTGCATAAATAGTGTCCTTATATTGTGGAGTTATACCTGAAGTTACAGTAAGATATGATTTAACAACCTTTAATAATTGAACATTTGATTTAAAAGAACCATAACCATTTGTAGACGCCTTATATGAAAAATTAGTGTCTTGTCTTATTTGAAAATTATTTGTAATGTTCCATATATCATCTATAAAATAACTTCCTGTCTTTTCATAAATCGGGTCATAAATCAACTTATTATTAATCCGAGATAATGCATTATAAGTAGATAAACCAATATTTTCAAAAGTTACTTCATCATATTCTCCGTCGAAATCTTTAGTATTAATTAAATTAGAACGCGTGGATTGAGTCCATGACTGTCCAATATTTAACCAATAATTGATTTTATCATCATCTCCATCATCATAAATCAATATTATTGATATTAACTTTATTCTAGCATCAAAATTATAACCATCTTTTCTTGTATTTTCCACAGAAACAGTGATTTTATCACCTGCAGATAAATTCTTAACTTTTTCAGTTATGTTAAAAACAGATTGATAATCAGAATATTGTTTTGTAGTATGATTATTCACTACATAAACTAAAGGATCATTAGTCATACTAAATTCACTATATAAATCTTCATAGCCCAATACTTCAAATCCGTTTGATGTATTTAATGTTATATTAGAGTATAAAGCATAAGTAGGAGCACCGCTCCCAGAGTACGAATTTACAATTGCATAAGCCGATTTAATTTCATCAACATTATCCGGAATTATATATTCAACACTTCCAGATGTTTTCCAAGGATTTGCACTTTCAATATGCGCATCCCCTGATACAGTTCCAGTTTCAACTAATTCCATAGCAGGTGCCTCATCAGCAAATGCTACACCTACTGTCATTATAATCAAAAATGAAACCAATAAACATAATAAAAAATTATTTCTAAATTTCATTTATTATACACCTATCAAATAATGTATAATAAAAAGTTTAAAAAAATAATATATAAACATAGTTAAAGTATTACTATACTGTTAAATTTTATAAAAAAAGTATTACTAAAAAAATAAAAAGTGAATGAAGCTAATCATTCACATTAAGCAGATACAGTTACAGTGTTTGCGATGTTTGCACCATTATAGCTTGAAGTTATAATGTACTGACCTGCCTGTAAGTTAATATTTAGTTTTGCCTGACCTGAAGAGTCAGTAACTCTGTTGTAGAAAACACCATTGATGTTAAACTGAATAGTTTGACTAGCATATGCCTTACCTTGACCGTCAACGAGAGTTGCAACGAATTTTGTTCCGTCACGGTATTTCATTGAAATGTCTTTTGCGGACAATACAGGCAATACTTTAATCTTGTTTGAAACTTTACAGTTTTTATATTCCGCAGTGATGATGTAGTCTCCAGGCGGCAAGTTCAAGTTGAGTTTTGCAATTCCTGATTCGTTGGTTTGACGAGTGTAGAATACACCATTGATGTTGAATGTTACGCTTTCACCAGCGCCGACAGCTTTACCGTCATCACCAATGACTTTAACTGTGTATTGTGTTGCATTTCTGTAGTATTTGGTAATATCTCTGTTTTCTATGAGTCTTGCTATGATAGTAATGTTGTTTGCTGCATTTTCACCAGTTTCAGGATTCATTGCAGTAATCACATAACTACCTTGCCCCAAGTTGAGGTTCAATTTAGCTAAACCTTCATTACCAGATATTTTACGTTCATACATTACACCATTGATGTTAAATGTTACAACAGTTCCTTCTTTAAGGTAGTTACCTTCACTGTCACGGAAAGTAGCATAGTATTGAGTTGCGTTTCTAAAGACTTTAACAACATCAGTACCGTTAACGGTAGACAATATAGTAACGACTGAATTAATAGTCTTGTTATCAACAGTTACAGTAGCATTGTAAACACCACTGTTCAATGACAATCCAATACTTGTTGTACCATCAGCTTTAGTAGTTCTGTCGTATTTTTGACCGTTAATAACAATAGTAACAGACTTGTTAGCAACAGGATTACCTTCACTGTCTGTTACATTTACAACAAATCTTTCAGATCCGCCATAGTATTTGGTTACGTCAGGAGCGGAGACGATATCTGATTTGTCAGCCTCTTCAACTTCGTAAGGAATATCTTTTGAAGCAGGGTTGTATTTATCATCACCTGAGTATGTTACATGAGCTGTGTAGTTTCCAGGTCTTAAACCAGGAATAGAAATAGTTGCAGTACCGTTTACAACAGGAGCAGTGTATGGATTGCCCTCAACAACAGCAGTCACATTACCTGTAGAATCTTTAGGTAAGTTTACAGTAATTGTAGAGTTTTCATCTTCAACTGCCTTATCTGCAACAACATCCATAGTAGCATTCTCCTTAGAAGGAACAGGTTCTTCTTTTGGATTAACTGTTATTGTTACATTATCTTCTGCAGGGTTATACTTATCATCACCGGAATAAACAACAGGCAAAGTAGTATTACCAACAGCTAAACCAGAAACAGGAACACTAGCAGTACCATTAACCACAGGAACAGTAGTATTGCCAACAGTCACATTACCAGTAGCATCTTCAGGTAAAACCACAACAACAACAGCATCTTCACCATCACTAACAGGATCAGCAGTAATATTCATAGTAACATTTTCTTTAGAAGGAACTGGTTCCTCCTTAGCATTTACAGTTAATGTAGAGTTTGCAGTTGCATTATTGAAATTATCATCACCAGCATAAGCTAAATCAATAGTATAGTTTCCTTTACTTAAATCAGGAATTACAAATATGACTTTACCATCAGTTAATGAATCTGTTTTTGTAATATTACCGACAGTTATTGTTACATCACCAGTAGCATTTTCTACAGTTACTGTAATTGTAGCGTTTTCTCCTTCTGTTATTTCAGGAGCATCAATGACAATTGTAGCATTTTGTTTAATGACTTCCGGAATAATATTTTCCACAACAACCATTTGTTGTAATGCTAAAATAGTAGCACCGGTTGATTCAAAGTAGATTTTGATATTTCCTGAAGTTACATTTGCAATGAATGCTTCAACAGAGTTAGATGTTCCATTCCAAACGTCAGTATTAGTTTCACCATTTATAATCAAGTTTCCTTCACCAGATTGTGCACTTGCAGCAAAGACAAATAAAGTAGCATTGCCATCAATCACATCAAAGATGGTGTTAAATCCAGCATCCAAATTCTTATTGTTAGATTTAGATAACAAATCAGCTTCTTCCAATATATAAACAGTTTTTTCAATTGAACTATTTTCAGCATTAGTTAAAACTATTAAAGTGCTTGGATAAACAGCAGCATTACCTTTAGTCTTATTTAAAACAAAGGTATTTACACCATCAACAACTAAACCAGTTACATTATAAACAACTAAACCGTAACCATATTTACCATAGTTACCTAGGTTAGACTGATCTCTGTAACTAGCAATAGGAGTGATAGTTTGACCGTTGAATGTAGTAATCCAAGTATTGAAGTCACCATTTGCGATTTTATCCCAGTTATATGAAACATAAAGCAATGCATCACTGACAACATCATCATTTAAAGCAACATCAAACACATCAGTTCTGTTTGTTGCAGCACCTGCACTATATTCTTCAGTAGTCACTACAATAACATCACCAGTGACAGTGAATTCTCTTAATGTGGAGTTAGCATTAGGATATTCGAAGTCTTTTCCTAAATTACCATTGTATAAAACAACAACAGTATAATTGCTTTCATCAATAATGATACCTTCATCATTTTCAACTATTACAGTATAATTTACTTTCTCATTATTATTTCCGTTAACAGTGTTTTCGGTTACTGGTCTTATTGTTGAATCAATAATGTTTAAAGTGTAGGACTCATTTGCATCATATTTGGCAATGGTTTCACTACCAATCTCTTCATCACCAATTAAAACACGGACAACAACATTTTCAGCAGAAATTCCAGTATTTTTAACGGTTAAAGTTAAATTATTGACAACACCTGCATAAATAGTGTTGGCATACTCAGTTTTTAGTGAAGTTTCAGCACCAGGTAACTCCTTAGCTCTTGTTACTACCAATATTTGTTCATATACAACAACAGTAGACATCAATTTAGGGTTGGTTAAGTACCATGCATCATTATTTTCACCGATTACATCAGTTACATTTGCAATATATGGATAACAACTGTTACTGCTACCTTCATCCCATAAATCAGAGAATACTTTATCATTGAATGATATGTTTCCATCATGTTTTCCATCGGCAGAACCCGCGAATACATACCATGAAGCATCCTGAATATCAGTTATGTCAATGCCATTGAATGGTACATATACATTTGTTTCATTTGCATATTCTTTATTATAATATCCATATAATACATCACAAATATCGCTAAAGTAAACATCTTTAATGGTTTTAGAAGCAGTTGTATTGTATAAAACAACTAAAGTGGATGGATATAATGCACAGTTTCCGGTTTTTGTTATGTTGAATGTATTTTCACCATTGACAAAGTAGTCGCTTACATCAAATACTAAGGAACCATATTGGTAAATACCCCATCCTCCGAGGTTTCCTTGGTCAATATCCCAGAAAATGTATTTTTCAGTGATATCATTTCCATTGAATGTTAAAGTCCATCCTTCAGGGAAGAAAGAAGTATCCCAATTATAATTGAAGTATAAGAATGCTTTAACTAAAGTTGAATCATCTGGAACAGAAATATTCCAGGTTTCAGTTCTTTGTCTTGAGAACTGATCCATATATACATCAGTAGGCTGTGGTGAAACGATAACATCACCAGTAATGGTGTAATTTCTATTAATTTTATTATCTGAACCATCATAAGCATATGTCTTGTTTAGATAACCATTATATGCAACAATTTTATCAAATGATTTATTGATAATATCACTATCAGCATATTTTACATTAATATTATATTTGATTTTATTGTTTTGAGCACCAGGCCAAACAGTATTTTCAGTTAAATCCCTAACAGTTGGATCAGTAATGACAATAGTTGAAGTTCCAGTAGGTAATGAATCAAATACATATGTTGCTACAATTTCATCAGTTTCATTGCTATATACTTCAACAACAACATTATCAAGAGATTCTGATGCTTTATTGTTGATTTGAACAGTTAAATTATTTTCAACACCTGCATAAACACCGCTAGACCATGGAGTTTTCAATGAATCAATGTCTATTTCAGGTAAAATTCCATACTCAACAACAACCATCTGGTGTAATGCTAAAATAGTAGCACCTGTTGACTCAAAGTAGACATTTATATTATCAGAATCAACCTCTGTAACATAAGCCTCAACAGAATTAGCAGTTCCACACCAAACATTTTCATTTTTCTCATCATTAATAATTAAGTTTCCTTCATTATTTTGAGCACTTGCAGCAAAGACATATAAAGTAGCATTGCCATCAACCACATCAAAAGCCGTACTGAATCCAGCATCCAAATTCTTATTGTTAGATTTAGATAACAAATCAGCTTCTTCTAAAATATAAACAGTTTTTCCAACAAGACTGCCAGATTTATTTGTTAAAGCTATTAAAGTACTTGGATAAACAGCAACATTACCATTAGTCTTATTTAAAACAAAAGTATTCTCACCATCAACAACAAAACCAGTCACATTATAAACAACTAAACCATAACCATAAACACCATATTTTCCCAAGTTAGATTGATCCCTGTAACTAGTAATAGGAGCAATAGTTTGACCGTTGAAAGTAGTAATCCATGTATTAAAATCACCATCTGCGATTTTATCCCAATTATAAGAAACATAAAGCAATGCATCACTGACAACATTAGTGTTTAAAGCAACATCAAACACATCAGTTCTGTTAGTATCAGCACCTTTCATATATGTGGAATCACTTTGAGTTAAAACAATAACATCACCAGAAATAGTAAACTCCCTTAAAGTAGGATTAGCTTTAGGATATTCGAAATCCTTACCTAAATTACCATTATACAAAACAACAAAAGTAAAATTGCTTTCATCAAGAACAATACCATCATCATTTTCAACAACAACAGTATAATTAATTTTTTCATTGTTGTTTCCATTAACAGTATTCTCAGTTAAATCTCTAACAGTAGAATCAACAATATTTAAAGTATAAGTTTCACCAGCAGCATAATCAGCTATAGTTTCGCTACCAATCTCCTCATCACCAATCAAAACACGAACAACAACATTCTCACCAGAAATGCCAGTATTTTTAACAGTCAAAGTTAAGTTATTGACAACACCAGCATAAACAGTATTAGTATACTCAGTTTTAAGTGTAGTTTCAGCACCAGGCAACGGCATATCTCTTGAGACAACCAACATCTGTTCATATACAACAACAGTAGTCATTGTTTTAGGATTTGTAATATACCATGCATTATTGTCTTCACCAATAACATCACTTACATCAGCAACATAAGCAAAACAGCTATTATCACTTGACTGGGTTGACCATATACTTTTAAACTCTTTACCATTGAATGATAAATCACCATCATTTGCACCACTTGCAGCACCAGCAACAACATACCATTGTGCATCTTTAATATTATCTACATTAATTCCATTATAAGGAACATAAATATTAGTCACACCATCATATTCAGTATTGTAATAACCATATAATAAATCACATATGTCAGTGAAGTATACATCTTTAAGTGTTGTACTTCCAGTAGTATTATATAATACAATCAATGTTGATGGATATAATGCAGCAGCATTACTTCCTTTAGTTATAGCAAATGTATTTTCACCGTTTACAAAATAGTCACTTACATCATATACTAGAAGACCATATTGATAATCTCCCCAACCAATGTTACCTTGGTCCTTTTCAAATGATACATAATCATTTATAATATCCTTTTCATTGAATGATAAAGTCCATCCATTAGGGAAATATGATTTGTCCCAATTATAATTGAAGTAAAGGAATGCTTTAACCAAATTAGAGTTCTCAGGAATAGAAATATCCCATGTTTCAGTCCTAGAACCCGCACCAGCACTTACATATTTATCTAATGATTGTGATGATAAAATTACATCACCAGTAATTGTATAATTTCTATTAATTATGTTATCATGCCCTTCATAAGCATAAGTTTTATTAATATAACCATTATATGCAAGTTTTTTATTATAAGATTTAGAATCCAAAACATTTCCATTATATGTAACATTTACAGTATATTTAACCAAATTAGCATTATAATTACCAATGACAGTGTTTATATCAATATCTCTAACAGTTGGATCATTAATAATAAATTTAGAAGTGCCGCTGGTTAAAGAATCCACATTGTAACTTGCCACAGCATCATCACTTTCATCAACATATACATCAATAATTACATTTTCCAGAGCATTAGATTCCTTGTTATTCAAGGTGATAGTCAAGTTATTGTCCAAACCTGCAAAAATTCCATCACCCCATGGAGTAGTTAAAGAATTTATGACTACTTCAGGAATAACTTCTGCTTTTTCAGTTGCAGTCAATAACAACATGTTAGTTTTGTAAGAACCATATCCTGAACTACTAGCTGAATAAGAATAAACAAGATTACTGCCTGAATTGAAATAATTAGTCAGGTTATCCCAAACAGCATAAATATAATAATTACCACTATTTTGACTGGAAGGACTATCAGCAGCTTTATTGTTAAATTTAATATCATATGCTAAAAAAGAAGATAATGCGATTGTTTTAAAAGTAATATTGTCTGTTGGGCCAGTATAACTATTTGTGTTTAAATTAATTGAAGAGGATGTCTGGGTCCAAACCTGACCTACATCAAACCAATAGTTAATCTTATCATCATCACCATCATCATAAGCTAAAAACAAAGAAATTAACTTAATTCTACCATCAAAACCATAATTACCATACTTTGAATTAGCCACATTAATCCTGATTGTATCGCCAGGAGACAAGGCAGCTAAATCATCAGTAATATTATAAGTATATTGATAATCTGAATACTGTTTTGATGTATGGTCATTAATTACATAAACCGTATCATCATTTGCCTGATTACCAGAATATGTTAAAGCCTCAGAACCTAAATTTTTTGTTGAAGAACCAGTAGTTAAAGTTACATCAGAAGTTAATGCATAAGTATCACTATTACCACTACCAGAATAAGAATTTATAACCACAATAGCAGATTTAACATTTTTAACATCATTAAGAATTGCATATTCCAAACTTCCAGAGGTAGTCCATGGATTAACGGCAATAATATCTGCACTACCTGATACAACACCAGATTCCCTCAAATATACGGAATCCCAATTTGTTGGAAGAACTTGTTTTTCCTTAACTTTAATTAGAACATAAGAATTATCCATTTCCGGATATCCTCCACCTCCTAAAAATTCACCAATATATTCCCCACTTTCTTCCGCACTAAAAGTTAATTTATAACTAGAGCTACTAGCCTTTAAATTCCATGAAGATATGTCCAAAGAAAATATACCATTTCTCATGTCAATATATCCCAAATCATTAGTTTTTAAATTATTATACTCCAAAGGAAAATTTCCATCAGTATTAATGGAATTTCCAGTATATAAAGTACCTTTTATGACACAACTATCACCTTCAGTAATAGTTATATCATCATTTTCAAATTTCAAATAGGAATTACTTGATGAAGCGGGATAACTTAAAACATCATCAGAATTTCCTTGATTAAATGTTTCTAAAATATTATTTTCATCATTATTTGTTAAAATATTATTATCAGTTGAATTAACCGAAACATCATCAATTTCGGCTGCAGAAATAGCAGATAACGAAATTAACAATGTAAATATTAAAACTAAAATGAAAATTGAATTTTTAATATTTATTTTCAATGATTAACCTCCTAATTACATTATAACTAATTGATTAGTTACAAATAAAGATATAATAATTATTATTAATAAAATTAATTAAAGTATTACATAAATAATTAAATTTTATAAAAAAGTAATACTATAATACAATAACTATAAACTAAACTAAAAACAACATATATAATATATTAAATAAAAATGAGGCTAATCCATGATGTGGAATGAGAAAATAGAAACAATGTCAAGGCAAGACCTTGAAGAATTACAATTAAAGAAACTTCAAAAAACTGTAAAAATAGCTTTTGATGAAATTCCTTATTATAACAAGAAATACAGTGAAGCAGAAGTTTATCCTGAAGATATTGAAACATTAAAAGACATTGAAAAGTTACCATTCATTACAAAAGATGACTTGCGTGAAAGCTATCCTTTCGGACTAATCCGTGTTGACATGAAAGAAATCAAAGAATTGCACTCTTCATCAGGTACTACAGGTAAACCAGTAGTTTCAGGATACACCGAAAAAGACTTGGACACTTGGGCAGAAACAATAGCTCGTGGATTAACCATGATGGGAATTGGCGAAGAGGACATTCTTCAAAATACACACGGATACGGCATGTTTACCGGAGGATTCGGTGTTCACTACGGATGTCACAAGGTTGGAGCAACAATCATTCCTATTTCAACCGGACAGACCAGAAGACAAATCGAAATCATGAAAGATTTCGGCACCACAGGATTGATTTTTACACCATCATACGGAATACATTTAGGGGAAGTTGCACTTGAAGATGGAATTGATCCTAAAGAATTGGGAATCAAGGCTATTGGTTTTGGAGCTGAAATGTGGACTGAAGAAATCAGACAGAAAGTGGAAGACATCTTCGGTGCAAAAGCATACAACATTTATGGATTAACAGAACTTATGGGACCCGGTGTAGGTGTTGAATGTGAAGCACAGGAAGGTTTGCACATCCCTGAAGACATCTATTATCCTGAAATTATTGACCCTAACACATTAAGGACTTTAGGGCCAGACACTCCAGGAGAACTGGTATTGACTAACTTAGAAAGAGAAGGAATGCCAGTAATCAGATTCAGAACAAAAGACCTGACCAAAATAACCTATGAAAAATGCAGCTGCGGAAGAACACATGCTAGAATGAGCAGAATTACAGGAAGATCTGACGACATGATTAAAGTTAAAGGTGTAGCTATTTTCCCATCACAAATCGAAAAGGCATTGCTTAAAGCAGGTGATGTAGAGCCTCATTATTTAATAATAGTTACAAGACCTGGAACTTTAGATGAAATCGAAGTTAAAGTCGAAGCATCACAGGATATTTTCTTTGATGGTGTTAAGGAAATGATGGCAGTTCAGCAAAAAATCGGAAAATCAATTGAAAATGAAACTGGTATCAGAGTAAAAGTAACCCTTGTAGAACCAAAAACCTTACCTAGATTTGAAGGAAAAGCTAAAAGAGTTATTGATGAGAGGAATTTACATTAGGTGGTATAAATGAAAATCAAACAGCTATCAATATTTTTACAAAACAAGATGGGCAGTCTAGCAAAACCCCTGGAAGTTTTAACAGTTGCCGATGTCAATATCAGGGCAATGTGTATGGCAGACACTTCCGAGTTTGGTATATTAAGACTTGTTGTTGATGATCCTGAAAAAGGAAAGGAAGCTTTAGAGCAAAACAATTTCCTTGTTAAGATGACGGAAATAATCGGTGTTGAAATGAACGATGCACCTGGAGGCCTTACCAGTGTTTTAAAAATAATCAGAGACAACAACATTGATTTGGAATATCTTTATGCATTTACACATGACAAAGCGGACAAAGCTATCCTATTACTTCATGCATCAGATATTGACAAATTGATTGAAGTTCTTGAAAACAATAATATTACAATAGTCAAAAGTGAAGAAGTTTACAATTTATAAACTTCTTATCCTATTTTTTAAAAAATTAGATTATCAACGCAGTTAACCAGTTCGCCAGCTAATTTTCGTGAAACTTCCATAGGTTCATATGAATAGCATTCATAAACAATAGTAGCGATTCCTGCCTCTGCTGTAGGCTCTGTAATGAATGATGGACTTGATCTGAATTCAGGTTCGTAATATACAACCTCATCAATCAGATTTATAATTTCATTTACATATTCTGTTGATTTTTCATCAAAGCCCGGTGCAAAAACAAAATTGGTAATCTTATACTCACCAGGACCGCGAGATCCTCTGTTGGAGTGAATATCCAAAAACAAATCATATTTGTTATTAATTATTTCATCTTTAACAAATTCCTGAGCCAGCAATTGACCTTCAAGACGGCCTTCGCTTTCACTTTCAGGATTGTCCACTTCAATATTATAAAGGTAATAGCAATAGTTTAAATTTTCACAACTGGTCAGTTCTTCAAACAGTGCCCTGTGGGATTTGCTTTCAAGAGGATGCATTCCAATGAGATATGCAATTTTAATGTTTGAATCCGAATTGCCGAACGGACCATGAATATAAACACTGCCCAAGTCATTTTTACCAAGTAATTTAGAGTCGTAATCTTGAGAATTAATTTTAGCTAAAGTTGTTGGACTGTCAGGATAGTTCATGGTAAAATCTCCAAAAATAAAAAAAATAGGACTAGAAAAAATCTAGTCGTTTGAAGGTGCGCGTTCACCTAATTCTTTGTTCAATTCATACATTAATCTGTTGTCGCCGTCAGCAAATTTAGCTTTTGCGAGCAATTCCATTGCGTTTTCTTCTTCTTCAACTTGTTCTTCAACGAACCACTGCAAGAAGTTGTTGGTTGCATGGTCTTTTTCTTCAATAGCTAAGTTTACTAAGTCATTGATTAATCCGGAAACCATTTTTTCATGTTCTAAAACATGTTCAAATGCTGCTAATGGAGAATCCCATTCAGTTTGAGGTCCTTCAATAGCAGATAAAGTTACAGAAGCCCCTCTTCTGATAATGTAATCATAAAATTTCATACCATGTTCTAATTCTTCTTCAGCTTGTACTCTCATCCAGTTAGCAAATCCTGCTAAGTCTTCATCTTCAAAATAAGCTGCCATGGATAAGTATAAATATCCTGAGTATACCTCAGCGTTTAATTGAGCATTTAATGCTTTTTCCATATTTTCTGATACCATTTTATATCACCATAATAAGTTTTGTAGTTTATTAAATATAAATTTAAAGAAAAAATAAGTTTATAAAAAAGTAGCTATTAAAATAAAATTTAATGAGATTATCTTAATAGCTATTGTAGACAGTGAAAGATAGTTATGGTTTCCATAACTCCTCTCTTTTTTAATTAAACAATTATTTTATATTAAGAAGGAAAAAATAATTAAAAAATTGGTTATGCCGACAATTTAATAATTATACTCCGGGCTGATGTATGAATTTTTTAATATAAAATAATCAAATGAAAAATAATCAAACAGAAAGCTGTTTAAACTATCTTTCTAACATTAGTATCTAAACACTAATCTTAGAAAGACAATTTAAGTGGGAGGGAAATAGCTATTAAATTAATAATAGCTATCAATAATAAACATATGGCTGACTATTTATTATTTACTCCAATTCCAATGGACCTAATTTAGAGAGAGTCTTATAAAATTCGTCCATTGTTGTTTGAAATTTTTCTCCTTCGGAAGCAGATATCCATTCGAATCTGAATCTTTCTTTTTCAATTCCAAATTCTTCTATGATATCTTGGACAATTTTTGCTCTACGTGACCACTTGTAGTTACCGGCATCATAATGGCAGTCACCTATATGACAGCCTCCTACAAATACACCATCTGCTCCTTCTTCAAATGCTTTAAAAATCATTGAAGGATTGATTCTTCCAGAGCACATTACACGAATAATTCTTATATTAGGCGGATATTGCATACGTGCTGTACCTGCAGTATCTGCTCCACCATAACAACACCAATTACATAATAATCCTACAATTTTTAAATCTTCAGACATGATCTCACCTCATAATTCCTCTTTAGCTGGACTATATAATGGAGGTTTGATATCATCACTTACACCTGCAATATAACCAGTCCTATCAGAATATTTCTTTTGCAATTTATCAAAAATCAATGAAACAGGAATATCCATTGGACAGACATCATCACATTGGCCGCAGTCAACACAACTGAAACTCATATGAGACAATCTGATTCCTTGGAATGCAATTGGTTTTGGAGGAATTCCTGAATTTTCAAAGTATGATTTATTGATTTCACAGTTTTCATGACACCAGCATATTGGACAAACATCACGACATGCATAACAACGAATACATCTGTCCCATTCTTCCATTTCATCAACTTTATCATAAACGGAATCCTGTGTTTTCTTAGACATTTTAATCATGATATTTTCAACTTTTGCTCTTGCATCAATTGCATCCTGTGATGGTGATTTTGTTTCAATTAATCCTGCTTTAATAGCACCATTAATTAATTCATCACCTTTTTCATCATTAATTTCAACGAATGTCCATCCATCAAGTGATCCCCAATTACCACAAGCAATATTTGCTTTTCTTGGGATTTTAACATCACATCTTTGGCAATTCAAACGACGTCCAAATCCTTCTTCTTCTAAATCATGGATTTTTACACCTTTTTCAGTACCATCAGCAAGTTCTACAATGAATTGACCTTTGTCAATTTCTTCACTTACTACATCATCAGGATTAATATCATAGAACAATTCAATCATTTTTCTTCCAGTTACTGGAGAAACTGTTCCTCCACAGTTTAATCCAACAGTGAATATATTATCTGGATTAATTTTATGTCTTTTTATTAATTCATCAATAGAACGAATATCACAAGGTTTTACTGCAACAGCAATTTTTTTATCAGACAAATATTTTTGAATTAAATCACCAAACATGGTAGGTGCACAATGATAAGATCCTGCAGTGTTAATTAAATCATCTGAATTTGTTACAAATGTTGGAACACCATCATATATATCATCACCAGGACTTAAAGCTAAAACTCCATCAACCAATCCTTCATCCAATAAATATTTGAAAATACTCGTAACAGCCCCACCACATTCTCCGGCTTCAAGAATGTCTGAGTTTTTTGATCTAGCTAATACGTAACTCATATTATCACTCACAATTTATTTTGAATTTTTTCAATAATTTCTATTTCACTAAGGTTTTCAGATTCAACAACATTTTCAAAACTTTGGGAAAGACCCATTGCATTGACATAACTACCATCAGTTTCAAGCCAAGTTTTAATTGGGACAACAATTGTTGAAATATCAGATGTAGAATTTGAACATGGAACAAAAGTAATGATTTTTGAAATGGATTTATAATCATAATCTATTTCAGCAACAAGATCATCATTAAAAATTAACAAAACATCTGTGTTATCTAATAACTCAATCATATCTTCTTTTGATTTTGCATCAATAATTTTTGAAACACCTTTAGAATTACATTTACTGAATACAGGTAATGATTTGCAATTGCTGTTAGCAATAGCTTCAACGATTTTTTCTAAATCATCACTAGATTCGATTTTACTGTAGACAACAACACTATCATCATCTAATTTATTAATAAGAGATTCAATAGAATCTGCAATTTCATCAGAGACATTTGCTGTAACAGTTTTTTCAGGAGCATATGAAAAAATATTTGCACCATTTTTCTTTGCATGAACAATTTTTCTTCCAATCAAAGGATTTTCATATACTACATCACCAATAACAATAACTTTAGATGCATTTTCAATTTCATCATAAGATGCAATATCATCATTTAAATTTACAAAATTATCTGCATAAAATGCAATATTAAAATTATTTAATTCAGCAAAATTTTTTATCATTTCTGCTTCTTCAACACTATTATTTCCAGAGCAAACAACAGTAATTTTATTAGCATCATTAGATTTTAACTCATTAGATACTTCATCAATAATTTTTTCAATATCAGAAACTTCCAATTTATTTTTATAAATTTCTATAGAATTTCTACCATTTAAACAATTTTTTCCTTCATTAATTTGATGTCTTTTGTAGGAATAAGTTCCTACTACATCACCATCCTGTGAAACAACATTAATACCACAACCAACACTACAGGAAGGGCATAACGTGTGCTTAATCTCCAACATAATATATCACCAAAATTAGTTAGAAAGAGTATCTGAAATCTTTTCACTGCCAAAATAATTGCATGATTCATTTCCTTCCAATACATGAGTAGATTGTCTAGTTAAAGAAAACATACCCATTAATACATCAAAAGCCTTATCAAAGATTAATTGTGAACAAGAAGCTTGAGAAAATTCCTCAAAACTTTCTAATTTCAATAAACCTTCAACTTTAAAACTTAAATCTAATGAATTGATAGATTTTAATATACAATCATATCTAATCTCCCTAAGATCAGTATCATAATATTCAACTGACCAATCAATTTCTAAATTTAACTTTTTATTTTTTGGATTTGAATAAGGTCTTATCATTCCAATTTTTTCTATATATATTTGCATATTACTCTCGCCAACAATTTAATCAAATTTTAAAGTGTAAATTATTCAACTAAGGATTTAATTAAATAATCTACTTTGTTATTGGTAGTATTAACCATATAAATGTTATTAAAGTATTACTTTATTATAAATTGTTTAAATTAAAAATTAAGGATTTTTTAATCATAATATAATAAAAAAAATATAACTAATTTTCAATACTTCAAATAAGAAACGTAGAATCGTTGAAATCAAAAATGTAATAATTAATGAAAATTAGACTTTTTGACTTATATCAACTAAAAACGTGAAAAATATAATTAAATCATGCAAATTTTAAAAATATCCACAATAATTATATTTTAACTATAAATAATTAAATTTATAAATTTATTAATAAAAAAACCTAAAATATGATAAAAATAAAAAAGTAATACTTTTTTTAAAATTATTACTACTTGAAAACATAAAAAAATTCAAAAAAGTATTACTAATTTTAGATGTACAAACCAAAAAAAAAACAAAATCAACAAAAAAAACTATCCTGAAAAACAAAATCAAACATGAAAAACAATCAATAAAAAAAAAACAAAAAACTATCCATAAAAAAAATCAAACATGAAAAACAATCAATAAAAAACAAAAAACATCCAATTAAAAACAAAATAAAATGCACAATAGCAAAATAATTAATTGATATTATCATTAAATAGAAGGGAAAGAGGTTAATGGCAAATGTTGATTTTAGAAGATAGATATGTGTAGTTAAAATATATAATTTTCAACAATTAAACCATTAACCTATGTTGTATTACAAAAGATATCTTGGCCAATAATTAATAAATACCATCATCAAAAATTGTAAATTGGGATAATAATAAAAATTTTTAATTATCAGCCAAAACAATTTTATTCTGGTTTTGAAATTAAATCTTTTTTAGATCCTGTTTGACCTTCCTTCATATGAGGAGTTCTTAAAACAGTATCATTAGATTTTTCAATTTCACGAGCTTCACTAGCTAATTTTGCAGCACATGAAGCCATTTCGTGAGCTGCTGCAACTAATGGAATGAAATTTTCATAACCTTTTGTCATGAAACAACCTTTCATATCTAAATTAGCAACTGCACCTGCCATTTCATATGCAGCAATAGCTTTTGCTTTAGCATATGGATTTTCAAAACCAGCAACATCAACAGCTTTTTCAGCAGTGATGATTAGTTTTGGTAATTCAATTTCATCTCCATTATCAAATGCATTGATAATATCATCAATGGTGTTTTGTACCAATCTTAATGCACCAGTTTCTGCAAGAACTTTTAAAATGTCTGAATTGAATATAGCCATTTCTGTTGGGTCTAACCATTCTCTTTTTGCACCAATCATTGGATCAGACATTACAATAATGTAACCTAAACCTTGTTCATCCATTTCTTCAGTTTTGCTTTTACCTGGAGCATCACCAATAATTACTGCAGGTTTATCCATTGCAGATAACAATTCTCTAGCTTTAGCTGGTCCAGGAGCTCCTGGATTTGGGCTAATGAAAATACAGAAATCTGGGTCAAATTGTTCTACTTTTGGTACAACATCTTCGACTTGTTCAGGATTCATTTTTGCACCAGATCCAAATACTCTAACATCAATATTTGGTCTATCAGCTCTTTCATCTAATAACAAATCTAATACTGGAGAAACTCCAATATTTCCGCTTTTTACTATTCCAATTTTTACTACCATTTTTTCACCATTAAATTTAATTTTTAAGCTGAAGGAATTATAATATCCCTTTCACCAGAAGGCATGAATTCTCTTAATGCACCCTTAGCTATTTCTTTTCTTGGATGTTTAAAGTCAAATGTCAAATTATCATCTGCAAATGCAATTTTAATTAATGGATTTGTACAGAATGCATCGCCTCTTGCAGCGTGAGGTGCTTGAGCAATACCTGCATATTCAGGTTGGTGACCTACATTCATTGCATAATTAGGATAATTAGGACCTCTTAATTCATGGATAAGACCTTCATCACTCCTAATTGATAATGAATTAGAAGCACCTGCTTGGTCTTGTAAATCATATCCATAAAATCCAAGTCTGGAATGAGCTTCTTTATGTAAAATCATACTTAAATACCATCCATTTACACCAGCATTGGAATTTCCTGTTGCAAAAGCAGTTGAACAACCTGCAGCGGCGGAAATAACTGATGCTCTTTGAGAACCACCAAAGTGAGTTTCTAAAAGAGTAGGTATCTCATACTGTTCTAAACCATAAAGGGTTACTTCAGTAGATATATCACGTACAGTATCCATATCTAATTCAGCATTACACATCCCATAATTCTTTTCGACATAATCCATTCCATAATAAATGAAATCGTCAAGGATATCATCAGTATAAGCTGCACTAGCATATTGTGTAAAACCAACACCACCAGACATATAAGAACCCAACCAAACTTGGTCATATAATACAGCTGCAGCAGCAATAACTTCTAAAGTTACTTCTGCAGGATCATCAGAGATTCTTGAAGTTTGAACCATATCTGCCAAATTACCGAATGCTACACCACCCGGCTCATTAGGACCTCTTGCACGCCTAGATGGTAAAAATGCTCCCATTCCGATTACATCAGCGTGTTTTGCAGCATATGAAAAGTCAGCAATAGCTGCTTCACCAGCACATAACTTATATGCATTGATAAAACTCATACCAATTTGCATTGCAGACCATCTTGAAACAGTACCACCGTCACAAGCCCTTACAACTAAAGTAGGAACTCTACTTACTTGGTAAGTTTTATTTCCAACATATTTTTTAAGCATTTCTGCTTGATCTTCCGGAAATTCTTTATTGATATCAATTAGAACTCTTTTGTCTAATTCATCTGCTAAATCATCATTTCCAGTGAATATTTTTGCATAACAGTCATCGACAAGACTAGGGTGTACTTCAACCATATGTTCCTGTACAACAGCTCCTCCAGGAAGTGCGTGGTTAATATTTTCCATGTACTCGTTGATTGTTTCCGGAGTTACTTCAACCCCTAATCTTTCTTGTAAAACAGAATGAGCAGTATCCATACCTACGATAATAGTTCTTTTAATATCATCAACCAATTGTTGAATTGCTGCATTGTTACAAAAGTGTAAATCATCACCTTCAACATAATCTTCAGTTCCAGAAATCTTATATGCCATTAACTGTCTTTGACCTAATGGCACCCCAATATCTGGATTATAAAAAGGCATATTTCTTTCTTTAGCTAATTTTTCAGCAGCATCATTAAATTCTCTTTTTCTTTCAGATTGTTTCCATCCATCGAAACAATAAAAACTGGTGTGATCACTTTCCTGATCTTCACCTTTGAATTTTTGATTTAATGCGTTTAAAAATTTTTTATCTTCCAAACCCATTCTATTCACCTAATTTCTTTTTTAAATCATTAGAAAATACTCCCATACCATATCCTCCTTTTGTTCTAGCGGTATGGATATTTTCAACGACTTCAATTGCTTCTTTATCCTGTCTCATACCAATATTATCTTCCCTATATATTGTTGTGATATCTTTTAGATATTCTTCATCCAATGGAGCTCCCACATCAATCATTTCATCTAAAGGACGACCAACCTGGTCTTTTACATAATAAACATGACCATCTTCCTCATTGAAAATATATCTTTGAAGTCCATCAAACATCAAACCATTTTCATCAAGTCTTAATGAGTGTCCATGTACAGTAGCTCCTCTCATACCACATCTAGCAGGATCAAAAATATCTGTTTCAACCAATTCTTTAGAAATTTTTTCTAAATCCTGTTCCCTTATTTCAATTACCTGCCTTCCAGATAATGTACCAGTATCCACTCCCCTATATCTCCACATGTAAGTTCTTGCCCTATCATATGGCTGAGCAGGAGCATGATACATTGAATCTGCAAATTGAATATATCTAATTCTTATTCCTTCTTTAGCACCAGGAGTTGGCTCAACAATACTTTTAATAATATCACCATCGTCTTCCATTTCAGCTAATGGTGGGTGGACAGTTTTATAACTTTCACCAGGACTCCTGTGACCTAAAATTTTAACTAAACCTTCATCAGATACAGATCTAATCTTTTTAAATTCATGGTCAGGATTCATATGCTTTCTTCTATTTTCAGCAATTTTTGTTTCTCCAGGACCAAATTGAGCTTTATATTCCATAATTCACCAACATAATATTATTTAATAACTTTAACTGTTTCAGATGATATTGAACGTGCATCAACCAAACCGATATAACGTTTATCAATAGCACTTTCGAAATTATTGCCATATTTTAAATAGTCAGTGATTGTTGATTTTGTTCTGGTAAAAATACCGACCAATATACTATAATCACATGGCATATTTTCATCTAAAATTTCATGTAAATTATCCATAAAATCATTAAAATTAGTCATATCAACTGTAATGATAATTTCTCCAACCATTACTCTTAATTCCAAATCAGTATCTTTTACACTAATGATTTTCCTGTCAGTATGATTAACGATATGGCCTTTTCCAGGACCATAAAATACTTTTAATGGTATTGATGGACCATGAATTAAAACCCTTTGTTGACCTTCCAAATCATAAATGCAATTTAAAATATTTTCAGTTGTATTAGGCTTCAAATATCTATTTGGAACAATTTTTATGTCAATAACATTAATTTTTTCTGATTCTTCCATGAACACACCTTTAAAGTTTATCTTTTATTTCACCTGCAACATTTGCTACATTAGGAATTGGATTTCTAAGATTATCAATAGTTCCATATACAGTTCCAATCAATGCAGAAGTTCTTTTAACAGAAAACATCTGAGTTCCTGCATCCAAACACATTGCAGCAGACGCACAAGGAATTGCAGTTCCTTTAGCATGTCTTGTTACTACGTGATTTCCATGAAATGTACCTGGTCCTCCTCCACCATAAATTGAATGTGAGAAGAAACTAAATCCTACACCAACACCTTCAGTTCTACCATAATCTACACCAGGAAGCCCAGTTTCGTATTCTAACATATCATTATAATACAATACAGTGGATGCTACTGCTTGAGCAGCCCTAGCAGCACCAACATTAACAATTACTGCAGCAAGTAATCCTGCAGCAGCATATGCATTCCATAATGCCCAATCAACAGGCTCATACATATTATATCCAGAAGGCATTTTTTTAGCTACTTTAATTACATTATCTTCTATTGCTCTTCCAACTAATGATTGAATTACAGTTCCAACAGTCCCTTTCGCATTCTCTTTAACTATGTCAAAAACCAAATTATCAGCATTCAATCCCTGATAAGCCAAAGTCAATAAATGCATTCTTTCAAATGCACCAGTAGCATCACCAGTTTCAAACATTGCGGTTTGTTCCATAATTGATGATAATGCAGCAGCATTTAAAGTTTGTTTATTAGTAATTGCAACAACATGGTTTGCCATAATGTTCCTAAGACCATATCCCAAACCTTCTAAAAGAACCGGTGGTCCTAAAAGAGCACTAATATGAGCACCTGAAAGATCCACAGTTCTTGGATAAGCACCCATTACTGAAGTTTTAATTGTGGATGCATCAAACATATTAATATCAAAAGTATCAATAATTGCCTGAATTGTTGCAGCACCTGTTTGTAATGTTGAAACAGAATAATCTGCAGCCACATTTAATCTTTCAAATGGAAGTTGGACTAATAATTGCTGTCCTTCATTTATTAGATTAACAGAAGTATCATCATCCTCATTAACTTGAAGAATCTTTTTTATTTTTTCACCAATCAATTCAGCATTTTCAACAATAGGAAGATCTAATTCCCTACCTGGAATAAAAACAGATTTACCACCCATAGCAGCAGTTTTTAATCCTTTTTCAATACCTGCCAAATTTACAGCAGCAGATCTTTTGATATCATATATCATTTCTTGAATTGCGGAATTTTTTAGTGGACTAATTGCTTCTAAAGGCACATCTCCTTGGAGAAGTTTACCATTAGGACCATACAAATCTAATTGATCATCATATATTTGCATTAGTAACCTCCTACAAAAAAGTATTAAAAAAATATTTTATAATTAATACAATCCCCAAAATAGGATTAATAAATTAAAAAGTTATTATTTTAATACTAATTTAACTAAAATCGATTATCATATGAAATAATCAATTATATACTTGATAGTAATAAACATATAAATATTTTTAAAGTATTACTTTATTCAAATTACTTAGATTTAAATAAAATAAGTTAAAAATCCTTTTAAAATAATATATTAATTTATTATTTATTTAAATTAAAAATAAATATTAAAATAATAGTTAAATTAAAAAAGTAATAATTTAAGCAAAAATAAAAAATTTCAAAAAAAATAGCCTAAATAAATTTAAAAGATTCATAATTAATTAAATACCCCAATATAGGCAAATCATATTTTAAATTAAAATTAAAGAAAAAATATCTTAAAAATCTAAAAAAAACTAAAAAATAAATGATAAATAATAAGTAATACTTTTTTTAAAATTATTACTACTTAAAGACATAATAAAATTTATTAAAGTATTACATAATATTTAATGTAAAAACAAACATAAATTAAAATATGATAGAAAAATCCGTCTACGAAGATTATGAAATAGAATTCAGCGATACATACACCAGCAATGATGCCTATTATTTTGCTTTCAATGAAAACAGAGAGTTGTATTTGAAAAATAAGAAATTAATTACAGAGGTTAATGAATTAGATATTAATTTCTCATTATTCATAGGCAAATACAAAAATAAGGACTGTTTTGTTGTAAATGCCAATTTTAAAGCGGGTTTCGATTTAAGGGAAGTCTATGAATTTGACAAAGATTTATACCTAATGGGTACAAAAGCTGTTTTAGTTAACGATTGGTATATATCACATCAATTTTGCGGAAGATGTGGAACACAAACACAAGTAGATGAAAAGGACATGATGTTAAAATGCCCTTCCTGCGGACAAGTGCACTATCCGCGCATCGCTCCTGCAATTATTGTGGCTATCCGAAATGAGGATAAACTTCTTATGGCAAAACACTCATACCATGACAACATCAGATATGCTTTGATAGCAGGATTTGTAGAACCTGGCGAGTCAATAGAAGAAGCAGTCCACAGAGAAGTAAAAGAAGAAGTTGGAATCAAAATTAAAAACCTGAAATATCTAAAAAGCCAATCATGGCCATTTCCAAACTCACTGATGCTGGGCTTTGAAGCCGAATATGACTCCGGTATCATCAAAGTAGACGGAGATGAAATTGTAAAGGCAAAATGGTTTAAAAAAGAAGAAATTATTCGTTATGAATCAGACATAAGCATTTCTGATTGGCTAATACAGAAATTCATTAATGAGAATTAAAAAAAAAGAAAAAAGAGGTTATATTTTAACCTCTTTAAGCAGATATTGTAATAGTATTTGCAATGTTTGCACCATTATAGCTTGAAGTTATAATGTATTTACCTGCCATTAAATTAATATTTAATTTTGCTTGACCTGAAGAGTCAGTTACTCTGTTGTAGAAAACACCATTTACATTAAACTGAACAGTTTGACCAGCAAACGGCTTACCTTGACCATCAACGAGTGTTGCAACGAATTTGGATCCGTCACGATATTTCATTGATATATCTTTAGCAGACAATACTGGCAAGATTTTAATTTTGTTTGAAACTTTACAGTTCTTGTATTCTCCAGTTATAATGTAGTCACCAGCCGGCAAGTTCAAGTTAAGTTTTGCAATACCTGATGCGTTGGTTTGACGGTTGTACATTACACCATTGATATTGAATGTTACAGTTTCACCAGCACCAACAGGATTACCATCATCACCAATGACTTTAACAGTGTATTGAGTTGCATTTTTGTAGTATTTGGTAATATCGCTGTTTTCTATGAGTCTGGATATGATAGTAATATTGTTTGCCGCATTTTCACGAGTTACAGGGTTCATTGCAGTAAGCACATAAGTACCTTGGCCCAAGTTGAGGTTCAATTTAGCTAAACCTTCACTACCACTGATTTTACGTTCATACATTACACCATTGATGTTGAATTTAACAACAGTTCCTTCCTTAAGGTAGTTTCCTTCACTGTCACGGAAAGTAGCGTAGTACTGGGTTCCGTTTCTGTAAACTTTTACAACATCAGTACCGTTAACTGTAGATAAAATAGTTACAACAGCATTTGAAGTTTCATTGTCAACTGTTACAGTTACATTGTAAACACCACTGTTTAATCCTAAAGCTATGCTTGTAGTACCATTGACATTAGTTGTTTTTGTATATGTAACTCCATTAATGACTATAACAACAGTTTTATTTGATAAATAAGTGCCTTTGTTATCGGTTACAGTTACAACAAATCTTTCAGATCCTTTGAAATATTTAGTTACATCAGGAGCAGATACAATAATTGCTTTTTCTACTGTTGCATTTAATGATTTTTCAACAGGTTCATAATTATTGTCACCAGAGTATTTCACATCAACTGTGTAGTTTCCATCGCCTAAGTTTGGAATGGAAATTGTAGCTTTTCCATCTTTAATAGGAACAGTGTAATCTTTACCGTTTACACTAACAGTAATATTACCTTTTGCATCAGCAGGTGCTGTAACATTTACAATCAAGTCTTCACCTTTTACCGGTTTGTTAATATCAATTGCAATATCAGCATCAGTCTGATTAATGGATGCATCAGCATCAACAGATTCTTTTGAATATCCGTCTTCATCAATTGAATATTCTAAAGTGTAATTGCCTGCATCCAATTTACCTAAATCAAAACTTGCAATACCATTTTTGTCAGTTTTAGCAGTATATGTTTTATTGCCAACAGTTAATGATACAGGAATATCACTTACAGGATTTCCTTCATAATCTGTGACAGTTGCATTGACTTTGACATTTTCACCGTAAACCGCTTCGACATCACTTGCAGTGACATTTACTTTTTTCATTGCAGGAACATTATCCTTGACTGTTGCATTTCCTGGAACATAGCTGACACTAGCATCACCAGTCAATTCATCAGCAACCAAATAGTTTCCAACAACGTTTACATCATCATTAGTTGTTAAAACAATTGAATTGTTACCTGTAGTTGTAATGTTGTTGTTTTCCACATTTACTTTTCCAGCAATTGCTTTAATACCTGTTGTTTCATATGGTATTGACTCCCATACACTAGGAGATCCTACATTGGAACCAGCAGACACAATGGTATTATCTTTAACATCAAGTTCTTTTGCTCTTGATGCAATACCAATAGTGTAATTACCTTCCAAGTTAATATTGTTTCCTGTTACAGTTTCTTTTGCTCCTCCTAATTCCATACCATAGATAACTGCAGCCTTACCTGAAATGTTGTTGTTTTTATGTTCAACTTCCACATTTCCATTGGACATTGCAGAGTATACAGGATATGCTGAAAGCGGAGCATTAGCAACAATATTGTTATCTTTGATAATACCTGAGGCAGGTCCCTCAACATCGATGCCATTTGCATAATATGAATCAGATTCGGAAGTGATGTTGTTATCTGAAATTGTGAAGTTTTCACCGCTGACAATCAATCCATAAATGTATGTGTGACCTTTTGCGTCAATGGTATTTGATTTTACTTTTGCATTATCAGAATTCTTAATGTCAACTGCATAGATTGTATCATAAGATCCAACGACATTGTTATAATTTACAGCAATATCATTTTCACTTAATTCCAAATTATCACAGTTATCAAATACCAATCCTTCAGAAACAGGACTGCTTACCCAGTTGCCTGATCCTGCTGGAACTTCAGCCCAAGGAACGTAACTTGATGGAACAGTAATATTGAAAACATTATCGTTTACAACTACATCTTTGGACTCAGAAATAAGAACCGCATTGTTTAGAGCAGTACCGTTAGTATTTCCTTCATAATTAACTGTGTTTCCTGAGATATTCAAATTATCTGCTTTATTAGCAAGAATTGCATAAGCATCTTTATCAGTTTCACCAACAACATTTAAAACATTGTTAACAATATCCACATCAGATGCATTATCCACAATTATTGCAGATGTAATATTATCCGCTTCAATAGTGAATCCATCAACACATACATCATCAGAAGTTATATTAATAGCAATATTGTTTAATGTTGCATTTTCACCAAGCAATTTCATTGGACGATTGATATTGATTTTATCAGTGTTTTTGTTTGAAATAACACCATCAAAGATCAACTCATCGCATTTTACTTCATCTCTTAAATTACCTTTTTCATCGAAGAATTTTTCAAATGTATCGTTAGTTACAATATTTGATACTTCAAATGAAACGGTAGTTGATTTATTGGCGTATTTTTCATCACCAGAATAAGTTACATCAGCATTATATTTGCCATTTTCTAATTTTGGAATAGAAACACTAGCAGTTCCTTTAGATACTATTGATTCATAGTCTTTTCCATTTACCTTAACAGTAACAATACCTTTTGCATCATCCGGAATGCCACTGACAGTAACAATCACATCATTTCCTAAAATAACATCATTTGCAGATGCATTAATTTCGAATTCAGAGATTTTAGATACAGCAAATGATACTTCAGTTGTGTTTGCAGTGTATTTGTCATCACCTGAGTATGTAACTTCATAAGTGTAGTTACCTTCACCTAAACCAGAAATAACAAATTTAGCAGAACCGTTTTCAACTTTTGCAGATTTACCGTTTATGCTTACATTGCCTGTTGCATCACGAGGAAGTGTTACTTCGATAATTGCATCCTGACCCACTTTAATGTCATCAGCTGATGCTTCAAATTCATAGTCACTTACTTTAGATACTTCAAATTTGACCTCAGCAGTTTCTTTGGTGTATTTGTCATCCCCTGAATATGTAACTTCATAAGTGTAGTTACCTTCACCCAAATCAGAAATTGTGAATGTAGCAGCACCGTTTTTAACTTCTTTAGTTTCATTGTTAACTGTTATGGTTCCTGTTGCATCGCTGTCAACGGTTACTGTAATTATTGCATCTTCACCAACTTTAATGTCACTAGCATTAGCAGTGATGTTTGTTTTGAATGCGACAACAGTTAAGTTTGATGAATTGGATGCAGGATTATAAACATTATCCATATTAATTGAATATTCCAAAGTATATACACCATTAGGCAGTACATCAATGTCAAATGTAGCAGTGCCGTTGATAATATCTGCAGTGTAAGTTTCATTGTTTAATTTTAAGGTAATTACACCTTCAGCTACAACAATGCCGCTTTCTTCCAATACAGTTACATTGATTTGAGTTTCACCATAGGTAATAATTACATCTTCAGCCAAAATAGTTACATTTCCAATAGCCAATTTATCTTCAACAGTTAAATTGACGGTTTGATTATCAACAGTAGCTTCGATATAGTAACCTTGGCCTTCAGTTCCTTCAAATGCATTGACAACAGCATTGTCTATGGTACCATTTTCATCTGCTAAAGTACCGTTGGTAGCAGACATTACAAAATCACGAGGATATAAACTGCCTTCATAATCAGTTACGTTTTCACCGTCAGTTGATTTAAATGCTAAAGTTACATCCTGTAATAATCCTGTTTTATTGGTTGCATTTAAAGTTAATACCAAAAAGTTTTCAGGATTAACAACTTCTGAACTGGTTTCTTTGAGTTTTAAAACATAATTACCAATGAAATTAGAAGTTGTGATTGTAGCATTTTTATATGTAGCATTGTTGCTTCCCCACCAGTTGTCGGAAATATCCATATCAATAGTTTTACCAGCTGCAATTCCTATTTTAGTAATATTATCTGATAAGATTACAGAATTATGTATGGCTACAGATAAGTTATCTCCAGAATTAAGAGCAGCGATTAAATATTCTACATTTTCAAATAAACATCCGTCAAATAGTCTGTGAGAGTGGTATGAACTGCCATCAGTTCTTGTATAGAATAAGCTTACGGATTGTAGGTTTCTGAATGTTGAATTATATACTTCAACGTCTCCAGGCACCAGAGTATAACCTCCCATTGCTAAGTTCCAGGAATTAATTCCACCGAATGCATTTGGAGTGTATCTTCCGCCTTTATCTTCAAATGTGGAGTTAATAATTGTTACATGTTCGGATGATCCGATTGCAAGACAGGTCAATGAATTTTGTGGCATGTATATGCGGTTGGACAATTCATCAACTGTTCTGTTAGTAACTGTGAAAATGGAGTTTTCTATTGTGATATTACCTTTTTGACCACCGAATGCACCGATAGCTACTAAATCCATATTCATTGAATAAGCATTAAGGCTGTCAGTTACTTTAGAATTGTTCATGTATAAAGTACCCTGATTTGCAATAGTGGATAATCTGCCTGCATGGTTTGCTTCAAATGTTGAATTATCAATAATTAAAATACCATCATTACAAATAGCTCCACCATAATATGCATTTGCTTTTTTAGATACATCACCATATCCGTTATCAAAGAAATATGAATTGTTTACAACTAAAGTACCTGCAGTGTTAATAGCTCCACCATAGTTACCCTGTCCACCAATGAATTTGACATTGTCAATTTCGACATTAGCTCCTTCTTCAACATAAATTGCAGATTGGGTATCTCGAGCAGCCCTATTTAATGTAACATTAGCTAATGTTAATTTCGCATTACCTGTCAATGCAGTTATGAAGTAATCTGCAGCACTGTCAGTGACAATAACTTTATCAGCATCTTCACCAACAATAGTTACATCAACAGTTGTCGGAATTCTTAAGTTAGTATTCAGTTCACCAGTGTAATTGCCTTCTAAAACATGAACAGTGATATTCGTAGATTTAGTATAACCTTCACTTAATGCTTTAGAAATAGATTTGAATGGATTGTTTTGACTACCATTACCGTTTTCATCACTGCCTGTGCTGTTGGATACATATAACTCTATACTATCTACAGCATCAGCAATGTTTGTAGAAACAACACCACTTATATAAGTATCGTTTTCAGTTGCATATTCATAAACGCTTGTGAATTGATACTTGGTATTGTTTTTAAATCCTACATATTCCAAAGTTGCATTTTGATTAATTAAATCAGATTTACCAATCACATCACCACCAAAGTAGAATGTTACCTGACCTCCACCAATGATTGCACCTGATGGATGAGATACAGTTACTGTTATGAAATCTGACAATTCAGTCACGTTTTGACTGTTTGCAGTGATTGTTAAATCAGTTAAGTTTGCAAAAACATTGCTTCCAGCACTAGGAGCAATGAATATATCATTTCCGCAAGCTGCAGTATTATCTTTAAAAGTAACATCTTCAATACTCATTTCACAAACCGGACTGGTTTTACCATGATTCAATAAGTATATTGCACCACCATTACCGGCAGCAGTGTTGTTGATGAATTTAGCACCTTTGATTTTAGCACCGGTAGTTACTAAACCTGCACCGTTTGCAGATGCCCTGTTGTTGATGAATGTAATGTTTTCTACAATAATTTCAGGGTCATTACCGCTGCTTCTATATTGAGCAACATAACTGGTTACATTGTTGTTGATAAACTTATCATTGATTGAAGTAATTTGATTACCACTGGCATATGCAATATTTGATGCAGAGCCGGTTACTGTATTTGAATCAAAAGTGTTATTGATACTTACCAAATCACCTTGATTATAATATGCCGCACCACCAGAATAACCACCAATGGTATTGCCTATGAAAGTATTGTTTTCCAAATGTATTACATTATCATCCCTAGTTGCTAACCATAATAAACCTGTTGAAGTTTTACCATCACAGTTTTCAAATAATGAGTTGGTTAAAACTAAATTATAAGCATTGATTGCTTGACCAGACCCGTTAATGACTTTTAAATTATCAATGAATACTCCATCATTAGGAGCTTGGGCACGAACAGTACTTGAGTTTATGACAATATTATCATTCATGGTTAATGCATATGCATCGACAGGATTTCCGTCACAGTTAATAAAGGTTAAGTTGACCAATTTTATTTCAAGATTTTGACCAAATGTGAATATGTTTGATCCGGATGCCAACCATCCAGTACCTGATTTTGCATGTTCAGCATCAATGATTACATTTCCATATGATTCACCTAAAATAGTAATTTTTCCTACATTGGAATAGGACAAGTCCCTGTTTTCAGACCCGTTGTATAAACCATCTTTAATATGTACTATTAAATCCACACTAGTTGCAGTTCCATAATCCAAAGCTTTTTTAAGGGTTAAAAATGGATTAGCTTCACTGCCATCACCAGTTGTATCATTTCCTTCAGTTGAAACCCATACTTCTGCAGGTGAGTGGTCAAAGTTCACTGTTGCCTTACCGTCAACGACAGTCACTTCAAAAGGATTGACATCTGAATAAGCCTGTGTACCTGAAATTGTGTATTCACCGTTTTCCAATAATTTGTTTACAGTTAAGGATGCAACACCGTTTGCTTCGGAAGTTGCTGTACCAACAGTTTTACCGTCAATAGTGAAAACAACTTTTGCGCTTTGAACAGTATTGTCACCATCATCAGTTACATTAGCTTTTAATACAAATTGAGTACCGTCAATTTCCACATCTTCAAAAGCAACTTTTGCATTGAAATCAGATACAGAATAAAGTGTAGCAGTTGTAGATGTACAATCTATGAATTTATTGCCTTTAAGATATGAATTTTGGAAAAATACAATTCCTCCATTTGAACCTGTATATGTACAGTTGATGAAAGTATTGTCAGTAATATTTGCAATATTGTCTCCATTATTGTATCTTACGGCCAATGCTGCTGCGCTATGTGAACTGGTTAAATTTTTAAAGGTATTTCCTTTAATGACAGATTTACCAGTACCAACAAAAACTGCAGGAGTATTTGCCGAGCTACTTGTTGCAGTACCACTTTCAAATATGTTATTTATTAAAGTTACTAAACCCTCATGGGAGAAATATAAATCTACATATTGATAACCTGAATTTTTGTAAAATTTAGAATTTTTAATAGTTAAGTTACCCTTTTCAGAATAAATCGCACCTAAATTGGTAACATAATTTTCTTCAAATACACAGTTATCAATTGTCAAATCTCCGGATGACCTGATTGCTGAACCCATATCAGTTCTACCATGAGTAAAAGTAATATTTATAAAAGTCACTATTGAGTCAGCACTTATTGATTTGAATATTGGTGCTGAGTCATCACCATCAAAAATAGTTCCCCCATTTGAATCTCCAATGAAAGTAAGAGATCCATTATAATTTCTATGAGCTAAGTTAATTTGTAAGTTTGTATTGCTTTCACCGGAATACGTTCCAGGACCAACATGAATCACAGCATTATCAGAAGAATTTACTTCTGAAATAGATTTGTTTAATGTAGCATAAGGACTAGCCTGACTACCTGATCCGGTATCCTCCCCAGTGTCACTTACATAAATTTCTTTGATACTTCCTGCAGAATCATCTGCTGAAAGTATATTATCACTATCTTGTGCACTTGCTGCACCTATTGATAATATAGTTAGTAATATTAAGCTTACTAACATTATTTTATTTAATTTCAATTTTTTATCTCCGTAAATTATTTAATTCCCAAAAGGAAGCTAATCGTTTACATAAAATATTTATCAACTATTAATTAATAATTAACAAACATAATTGATTTAAATTTAATGTATGCATATCCCAAATTCATAAAAAAAATCATGAAAATAAGATATGAAGTAATATATTAATAAAATAATATTTAAAATTTTTCAATTATAATATATAAAAATAATGTAAAATTTATATTTTTTAAAGTTAAATTATATAAAACATCCCAAAATACATAATCAAAACAGAATAAAACACAAAAAAATATAAAATAAAATAGAAAATATTCAAAGAAAAAAAGAAAAAAAATCTCCTAATTAATAATAATTGTATTTGAAATTGTACAACCATTATAACTAGAAGAAATTATATATTTTCCAGCCATCAAATTAATGTTTAAATAAGCAAATCCATTTTTATCAGTCATACGATTATAAAAGACCCCATTAATATTGAATTTAATTGATTTATCAGCAAATGGCTTTCCATTGCCATCCAAAAGAAGTATTCTGAATTTGCTTCCGTCCCTATATTTCATCTTCAAATCATCAGCAGACAGCACATGAAGAACAGTAATTTTGTTAGTGATTCTAAGGCCGTTTGGATGGATTGCAGTCAAAATATACTCCCCCGGAGCCAAATTGATATTCAAACGAGCAATACCTAAATCATTAGTTGTGCGTGTGTAAAATACTCCATTGATATTCATTGTAACATTCTTATTGACTAAAGGATTACCTTTATCATCCAATAATTGCACACAATACTGAGTATCATTTTTATAATATTTCACAATATCTGCACCCATTATTGTTGGAAGAACTGTGATATTAAATGATTCTGCAAAATTGCCGTATGGATTATATGCCGTTAAAATATACTCACCAGGAACAAGATTGATGTTCAACCGAGCAATACCTTCATCATTCGTAACCCTATTATAAAACACACCATTGATATTCATAGTTACGTTTTTTCCGACAATAGAAGAACCAGTACCGTCAATAATTTTCACATAGAATTGAGAATCATTTTTATAGTATTTTACCAGATTATCTCCAAAAATAACTGGAAGAACAGTAATTTTAGCAACTGCAAATGAATTCTCTTCAGGATTATCTGCATAATATGCACAGGCAATTGAATAATTACCTGGATTTAAATTTATATTAAATGTAATCCATCCACCTTTATCACTGGTACGGACATATTCTTGTCCATTAATAGTTATGTTAATTCTTTTTCCAGACAATGGATTTCCCAAGTAATCCACCAGCTGTGCATTGAACTGGGTTCCGTTTCTGTAATATTTGACAATATCATAAGCAAAAATATAAGTAAGATTACCTGATATGATTATTGTATCATCAAAGCTGGATTCCTTATAAGCTGGGTTTCCGTTGAATGCAGCATGAATTTCATATATTCCTCCGTTTGAACCTAAATTGATAAATACATCGCCATTGCCATCAGTTGAAACATTATAATTTTTATCATTGACCTTCACATTTACAGCAGCATTGGCAATTCCCACACCATTATCATCAACCAAAGAAAGTTTATATGTGGTGTTTATCAATACACCGTTGAAACTGGAATTTTTAAGAACAGAATATGATAGAACAGTAATATTAAATGATTCAAGCAGCCCGTCATAAGGATTCTGAACTGTTATATCATATGTTCCAGGCTCCAAATCAATATTCAATCTTGCAGTTCCATTCTCATCAGATAAACATGTATAGAATATTCCGCTTAAGTTCATTGAAATATTTTTATTAGCAATAGGAGTTCCGTCACCCTGCAATAGTTTTACTCTGAACTGTGAAGAATCCATATAGTATTTCACCAAATCTTGACCAATGACTGTAGAAAGTACAGTGATTGTAGATGTCTTATATGCATTTTCAGATACATTATCAGAGACATATGATGTGGCCACGTTATAAAATCCTGGCTTTAAGTCTATCTTTAAGCTGACCCAACCATTTTTATCAGTTATGTTGGTGTAATTTGTACCGTTAATGGATATTGTCAGCAATTTATCAGATAATGGTGAACCTAAATAATCTAAGAGCTGCGCATAAAATTGAGTTCCGTTCCGGTAATATTTAACCAGATTAAATACAAACAAGTAAGTTGAATTGCCTGAAATGACTGTGGAATCTGAAGTTTCAGATTTTTCATAAGTGTTATCCCCATCAAATATAGCATGGATATTATACATACCTGCAATGAATCCTAAATCAACATTTGAAATACCATTTTTATCAGTTACTCCAGAATAGCTTTTATTGTTGATTTTAAATATTATTTGTTTTCCTGAAAGCAGATTATTATATTCATCAATGAGAATAACTTCATAGGTGTTGTTTTGTAAAAAATTACCTTTTAAAATTGTTTTGGTTAAGTTATCTGAAGGTAAAACCTTAATATAATTTGTTGTAAAGCTTTCAAGGTATTTCTGTGAACCCGCATAAGCAGCAGATACCAGATAATCACCATATTTTAACCTGAATCTGAATAATGCTTCACCTGAATTATCCGTATTCTTTTGATAGGAATTGATTAATTCACCAGTTATTGTTGAAACATTGATTAAAATATTTGCTCCAGTAATTGGATTATCCAACAAATCCTTTAAAACAACTTTAAATTCTAAACTTTCATTATCACAAGTCGTTTGATCTTTTCCATTGAGATAAGTTGAGGTTTTATCTGAATCAACAACCAATATTCGAGCATCAGATTTGGATGATATGTAATTAGCTGCACTCATAGAAAATGAAGCCAAATAATTTCCAATTCCTTTATTGATTAATAAACGTGCCAATCCTTCATTATTTGTTGTTACATTGTATTTTGTACCATTAATATCAACATTTATTGGCATATTTGTTAAAGGATGATTATTTTTATCCTTCAAGAATATTTCCAAATACTTATTGTCTCCAACCTTCATTATAACATCAGAGGCATATATTGAAGTCGGCATATCATAAACAAGAATATTATTAGTTTTTTCACAAAATATTCCATAATATTCATTGGTATAACGATAAGTAATGTTGTAAGTACCAGGAAGGAGCTTGATTTGCATACGTGCTTGGCCGAATGCATCAGTTGTCAATTTATATGTTTCTACAATTTTATCTGAAGAAATTGTTGCAAGAATTGTTTTACCATACTGACTGAAAGCATTAGGGTCATTGAATGAAATTACAAAGTATTTATTCTCACTATAATATTGTGCCAGGTCACTTGCATTCATTGAAATCTGTTCTATTACAGTTTTGTTGCTTACAATAATTGTAGCGGCAGCTGTTGAATCTTCATACCAGATATTTCCTGCATAATCCAAAGTTGCCAGATATGAACCTTCATTTTCATTTATTACAAATGTTGCAGCACCGTTTCCATCAGTAACACGACTTAAAGTTTTAATTACGTTTCCTTTGTATAAATTCATAATTATTGTTTCATTTGGAATGAATCTGCCATACATATCACTCAAGACAACATCATAAACTCCGTTTATTGGTATTGTTACATGATGGAATCCTGAAATGATTGAAATAACCTTTTCAATAGTTATTACTGCTGAACCCTCAGCTGATCCATAAATATTATCTCCAGCATATGTTGCCCGAATATTATAATTGCCTGGAAGATAGTTTATCGTAAGCTGTGCAACACCATCATTATTTGTTCTCAAGGAGAACTTATCTGAGAGATTTCCCTGTGTAATTACAACATTGATATTTTCACCGCGTATCAGTGTTCCATGCTCATCTTTCAATGTGATGTTATAGACATTGCCTGTTCCATAAAATACAACATCCGGTACATCAATGGTTGAATTTACAGGACGAATGGTTATTTGTGATTTTGATTTTGAAGGCAAATACCATGCATCACCGTTGAAGCTTGCTTCAATATTATATTTTCCAACATCCAGACTCAACAATAAATCTGCACGGCCAAATTCATTTGTAACTGCATCAACAGTTTTAATCTCACCTTTTGAATTGACTATTTTGAATTGAATTGTTCTGTTTATTATTCCGTAACCGTTCACATCATTCAAAATTGCATTGAAATTATTGTTTTTACCGTAATATGTCTTGTTTTGAGTTACAACATATGTTGGAGATGATAAAACATTGACATATGCAGTATTATTTGATGCTTCGAAATAACCGTTTCCATTATAATAGACATTTATTGTATATAAACCTACAGGATACTGGAAATTAAACTCATAGTATCCGTTATCATCGCTTATGACATCAAATGTTACTGTTTTGTTTTTAGAATCTAAAATTTCAACTGTCAATGTCTGGTTTGATATTTTATATGAATTTACATTGATTAGATTAAATCCATACCTGTTGTTTCCACCATAAAATACTGAATTTTCCATCAGTATCATTGTACTTGTATCAACTAAAGATAAATCAAGAATCTGATTGTCGATTCTTGCAAAAACATTCACATCTTTTGAGGTGTCAGCATGAGTAATGTTTGCATAAAGAATATTATTTGAGAGTGTTGAATTAAGTGGCTGTATAATTGCATTAAGACATGATAAAAATACAGGTCTTTGATTAATAACATAATTTAATTTAACAACTTTCCCATTTTCATCCACCAATGAATCTAAAGCAACTTTTATGCTGTCTTTAGATAGATTAACTAAACTCATTACTATCCAGTTGTCCAATTTCAAATTGCCTAAGAACAGATAGATCTTTTTGGAGTTAGGCTTTTGATTGTCACCCCACCAATTAGATGAATAGTCCACATCACCAGAATATGAAAATATGTCATTACCTTCATAATAAGCACTGTTATTTACAAAGACAGAATAATGAACCTCTTTTGCATTGTATAATGCACCGCCATAAGCCGCATTGTTTGAAATGAATGTGGAATTTATAACGGTATCTGCAGTTACAAGGCCATCCCCTTTATATGAATTTCCTTCTTTTATGATATTGGAATTGTTTTCAAAGTAGGAATTATTCACTTCCAATGATTTTATGGCAGCTAATTTGTTTCCAACAAAAACTGATGAATTGATTGAGTTAAAACGACCTAAAGGACCATAATTATTTACAAATACAGAATTATTAATAAATCCAGCAAAGGAACCGTGGTCTTCTGAAATGTAAAATCCATAGGTATCAGAGTAATAATTCATGGAGTTGAACTTAAATGTGTTGTCAATGAATGATGAGTTTTCAACATATGCATAACTTGAATATGATGAATATTCAGACAATGAAGCTGACAATACCACAATAGGATGCATATAAATAATACCCAATTCATTTTTTCTAAAAATTGAATTGTAAATCTCTATAGAACCATCAATTGGAAAGAGATAATTATAATTTTTATATATTGCATTAGTATAATATTTTGAGGCTGATTCAACTGTAATATTATTTACATAAAAACTGGCACTTCCAGTCATTATTGCACCTCTGTTTTTATAGAATGATGAATTGATAACTTCAACCACCCCTCTACCGTCAATGATTGATGAGGATTCTACATTTTCAAATTTGGAATTTTCAATAGCTAATTTACCTCCGTTTACCACAAATAGTGAATCACCATACCCCTGAGAAAGAACTGTAAAAGTAATATTTTTTATTGTAAGGCTTCCCCATGACTGTATTCTGAATATGTTTCGTGCATTATCCCTGCTCATTACTGCAGATTCTAAACCTACAATGGTCAAATTCTTATTAATTACCAAATTTGAATTGGCACTGTATGAATATGTTCCATTAAGCAGATAAATTGTATTTCCATTTAATGCCTTGTTGATTGTAAAGTCCAATGTTTGGTAAGGAGATTCATAACTTCCATCACCATATCCATTACTTCCCCTAGTTGGAGAGACATACAATTCATAATCAGTTAATCCAGTACCAACTACTAATCTAAGTCTTTGAGAGTCTATTATTGCATAAACAAGTGAACTTTCCGTGTTTTCCAATAAATAATTATTGAATACAGCATTTGATAAAAATGCACTACCCTGTTGGAATCTTCCGTTTTGTGATTCAAATTTTACTTGCCTTATAGGAAGCAAGTCCACATCATCCAATTTGAATAATGATTTGCCGTCACTGTATTTATTTAGACTAACAGTGAATGGATCCGCTGTTCCTACAGGAATTGGTGAATTTTTATTTTCAAAAGTCATTACAATCCAATTATCTGCAGAAGTTTTTGCATATTGAATATTAGGACCATGATTATCTCCCCACCAGTTTAAAGGAGCATAAACTTCACTTATACCACCATTGCCACTGACAGTACCCAAAATAATACTGTAAGTTACATTAACTTTTGATGAAAATGAATTTATCCCATCATTGAATATTGATGAAACAGCATTTAATGTAGAGTTAGATAACAAAAAGGAATTTGAAAATCTTCCGCTTAAAGTAGTGACTCTATTGAAAGTTACATTGGAATTGTGAATTCTTAACTCGCCAAAGGTAGAATTGAATGCAGTTAAAATTCCATTTTCTTGCTGTAAATTGTTAATGATGGAGTTTTCAACATTGATGTTAATCCCGTAATTTTTTCCACTATCATAATCATAATTAGAAATCAATTGCCCAACTTTTGAATTTTTAACGCTGATTGATTTAGCATTATATAATGTAGCCTCCACACCATTGCCTGATTTGAAATTCAAATTTGAATTTGAAATTGTTGCATTTCCAAGATTAACTAGTACCTGAGCCAATGTTGAAGAAGAAATATCACTGAATTGTGAGTTATATATTCTTAAATCAGCATTGTTAAAGATAAGACCCATAAAAGAACTCATCTTTTTAAATGATACATGATCTAAAGCCAAATCACCATAATTTGTAATGATAGCAGTATTTTTTGAATTTACATCAGCAAAACCGTTGATAAAAGTCAAATTATACAATTTTAGAGAATTGGAATTTAAAATATTGAAAAATCCATATTTATTTTCACCGTCAATGACAACATTTCCTGACATTGACTGTATAGTTAAATTCTTATCAATCGTTAAAGCATTGTTTAAAGAACCTTTATAGGTACCTTCCATCAAAATAATAGTTGAATTATCTCCACCAGATTGAATAGCTTCGTTTAAATTTGAATATGGAGCATCATAACTACCATTTGCATATCCGTTATTCGAAACATTTACATAAATTTCATTATGATTTATTCCTATAACATTATCAACAGAATTTGATATTAAATCCTGTGATATTGTTATATTTTCCTCTGTAGCACTAACAAAGGATAATGAAAGAATAAAAATTAATAATAATGAAAAATATAGAATTATATTATTATATTTAATTTTTAACACCTCAAAATTTTATCATTTTAATGATAAAAGTCCATAATGTTTTAAGTTATGTTTGAAGTATTATAAAAAACTATTTAAAAAAAGAAGAAAAAGAATGACTTAATATTCATCATCACTCTTTCGCTTATAACCAAATATTAACAAGAAAACTAGGATAATTACAAGCAGTATTGATAAATAAATTGCCATATCATCATCAATTTTCTTATCTACAGATTTATCCTCAATTTCATATGCATTTAAAGAATCACTTGAACTGGAAGATGAAGATGATTCACCTTCTGATGATTCTCCGGAACTTGATGCAGATGGAGAAGTAGCGGAAATAGCATTGGATACTAAACCAAAAGTATCTAAAGACTCGTCAAATTGAGAGCTATTTACCTTACTTACACTATTACCCTGAGCAGTACCATTCTGTGCATTTATATTACTATTCCTTCCATTTCCACCAGAATTTATATCTGGATTAACAGAATTATCATTGTTTCTTGGATTGTAAGAAGGAATATTCTGATAGATAAACTCAGGATTTCCAGTATTTGTATTAGGATTTGGACTAGGAAGTGGAATGCCAATAACTTTAGCCACCACATCGTCAATTAAATTTCCTGACGGATTAGGATTAGGCAATCCTGGACCGCTATACTGTCCACCATCACCATCACCCAAATTAAATCCCTGACCCTCATGATTGCCATTCGGTCCGATTACATTACCGCTATAACCTCCTTCGGAATTGCCAGTTCCCCTTCCAATATTTGCATTTGTAGATGGATGTGAATTTGTTTGTGTAGGATTAACCACACTTGGAGTATCACCTCCAGTATCCTGAGGATTAACTGGAGATGCAGGACCATCACCATTATCTTCATCTTCTTTTGGAGTAATCCATGAGACAATTTCACTCAATCTGGAACCAAGTCTCATGTTAGGGAAATTGTAAACAGAATCATCAGCATTAGCTGGACGTCCATTTAATTGTGTAGGACCCCAGTAGTTATATCTCATATCCGCAACTACTCTTGAGCTGTCACTTGTTATATAAGCTGAAGATATAGTACTTGATTCAGGAGCAAAATTATTATAAATGTTGGATTGATGCACTGTAATGTTAGCTTGTCCAACACGCATAGCGCCACCAGAAATTAAAGCCATATTGTCTGATATCGTTGAATTATAAATATTCAAATTATTTTGGACATGACCATAGTAATAGTAAGAATCATAGCTTAAAGCTCCACCATATCTTGCTGAATTATTGGTGATTACAGTTCTAGTAATTAGGAAGTTGTTTGAAATGAACAAAGCTCCACCAGTACTTCCTGCACGGTTTCCAACAAAATTACAAAAGTCAATTAATGCATCTGGTGATTGTACATATAATGCACCACCATCATTTACTGCCTGATTATCAATGAAATTTGAATTAAGGGCATTAAATTTATTGAATGCACCGTAAACAGCCCCACCATCATGATTATTATTGTATAAATAATTATCTGCAAAACCACCATTTTGTACTTTAGTATCCTCTGCACGATTGTTTATAAATGAAGAATTTGTTATAATTAAATCAGCATTGGATTTAGCAGTGTTTGATGCTCCAACATACTTTGTAGCTATTGCACCACCTTTATGAGCAGAATTTTTATTGAATACTGTATTATCAATTATTAGGCCTGTGTTATTGGAATAAATCGCACCACCTTCCCCAACAGGTAAGTTACACATTGAAGAATATGAATATGTTACTCCAGTAACAGACCATGTTGAAACTGCTTTTCTAATCATACAATAATCAAATGTAGTGATTGCTTTATTGTCATAAAATATTGTATTGTTTACAATCAAATCATGAACTGAATCTGTGTAAATCGTTCCTCCATGAACACCTTGATTCGCATATAAAACTGAAGAATTTATTATTATCTTACCAAAATCTGCTATTGCACCACCGATATGAGCCAGATTTCCATATATGAATGCATTTTCAATAATCAAATTGCCATAATTTAAAATTGCACCACCTTTACCGGTATCTCTGCAGTCAATAGTGTATGCATGATCTTCATCCACCTCATTATCAAATGAAGGATTTGAATTATCATAATATGAAGAGGAATTACATAATGTTGAATTATTAATGATTAAATAACCATTATTTATAAATAATGATCCTCCATTCACATTATGACCATTTCTAAATACAATATTGTTAACTGTTAAAATACCTGATTTTGATATAGTAAATAGCTGTTTTAAATCTGCATCAATGATTACATTTCCATCAAAACCAGTAATTGTAATGTTTTTATTAACATCCAAATCAGATTCGAAATAAATTCCTCCTCCAACATAAATTACTGCATTGTTCAGTGCATTTTTCAATGCATGACCTATGCTCGCAAAAGGATTTGATTGGCTACCGTCACCAGTAATGTCACTACCATTTATTGATACAAATATATTATATGGAGTATTGTCGGTTACCAAATCATATTTGGCATTAACTGCATAATTGGAACGTTTAGACCCATTACTGCTTATCAAATAATTTTCAATTATCCTATTTGACAGGTTCGTATCGGAAATTATTTCAACAGCATAATCATCAGCATTTAAAGAATTGGATATGATTCTATTATCAAATACATGATTATTAGATGATTTGTCTGATAGATAAATACCTGATTGATTTGTAACTAAGGAATTACCATTAATTTTAATATCATTAGATATTATTGAATTGTAATGGGAGTTCAATGCATAATAACCAAATATTTCAGATGCGTTACCAAGAATTATATTATCTCCAATAAGTGAATTATTTGAATTAGAAGAAATGATAAAAATCAATTTATCACCAATACCAGTGAAATGATTATTCAATACACTAATATTTTGAGAATTATTGATAATTAATGCATCAGATTTTGAATCTATATTGAACATATTATCAGATAATAAATCTGACAATGTATTATTCATTTTTATTATAGAATTACTGATTGTATTATTTACCAAACAATTGCCATATCCTTCATCAATTAAAATTAAACTTCCATTAAAAGTATTGTTTAAAATATCCAATTTTGAAACGTTATTCAATTGAATGGTTGAGTTGACAAATTTGATATTTGACATGTTGGAATTATTTGAACCCTCATCGAATATCAAAATCACAGTATTATCCAAATTAGATTTGTAACTTGAAACATTAACCGGAACATCAATTATTAACTTCTGATTATCTGATAAATTTAAAAGCAATGTATCATTTTGCCTGACAAAAGTTGAATTCAATTTGGGATTGAAATAAATGCCATAATTCAATTGACTAATAACATGAGTATTAGCAGTTAAATTGATTATGGATTCATTTTCAATGATATTTATTGGATTTGTTCCATTTGAATAAATCGTATTATTTATAATGCTTACATTATCACAATGCTCGGAAACTAGAATTGCACTGCAACCCTGACCGATGACATCGAAAACATAATCCATTGTAATGTTATTTCCAAAAATGTCCAAAATGTTATTTGCAATTGAAATATTATTTGACCTGTATGATGCAATACCATAACTTCCGCCACTTTGTGAGAAAAGATAATTATTTTCAATATTCATTGAATCAGACATGTGCAATTCAATCAGGTAGGCCATTTTATCTGCATGAATGATTATTTCATTGTATGAAACATTCCACCCATAAAGCCTGCCGATTACATTTACAGCAGCAATTCCATATCCACAGTCATCAGAAACAATATTGATTTTATTACCAATAACTTCACTTTCAACAATAGCATCAGAAAATATAGCTTCACCCATATATGAAGTTATCATAATTATAGTATTATTGTTGATTTTATAATTTTTAGAAAATTCCCTATTATAAATATATGAACGTGGACTATATGATGAAATACTGATTCCATATGCATAATCAATTTTCGAATTGACATAAATGTTATTGTTTGATATGATATTATCTTCACCAACTCCACAAACAAAAATTGCTGAGTCATAATCAGTCTTTTTCTTAAACATTGATGTTATATTATTGTTGACAACACTCATATCATTAACACCATCCAAAACAACAGCACTTTTATCATAATTGATAAAATTAAAATCCCTAATCAATGAACCTGAAGCGTCATCTTCAAAGGTTATTGTAACATTGAATAACAAATTATTCTGCTTGTTGCTGACAACATTAATCTTTTCATTGAAGAAAATATTTTTATTTGAAATGAAAGTGAAAAATATTGTTTTGGTTGCATTTGCCTTGAATGTATAATTCAAATATCCGTCCTCATCAAAATATTCATAGAAATTATCATCATCGATAACTAAAGCAGTAGCATCATATATAACACCATTGACCATATTGTCTGAATCAATATCTGCAACTGCATCAGTGATATCCTTATATATACCAACACTAGCATTAGTTTCAATGACATTGGATGAAATAGTTGTATAGTATACTAAACCTTTAAGATATATTCCATAACTGTCACTGGTAATCTTATTGTTGGATATTGTATTATTATAATACCTATCAGTACCAGAAGTTGTAATGGATACTCCTCTTGTATTAGTAATAATTATATTATTATCAACAGTATCATTATTACCATATATTGTAACTGCATCATCATGACTTGACTTGACTTTATTGTTATGAACAGTAGAATAATTACCTACAATAGCTATGGCATTTCCATAATTATCTACACTTATAGTATTGCCATATACATCAAGATTGTTTCCTACATGCAAAGCCTCTTCAACATCAACATATGAAATATCATTTCGGGTAATAATGCCTGTTGTGCCTTCACTGCCATATACTGCTAGACCTATTTTTTGACTTGAACCGTATATGGTATTATCACAAACTGAAATATTTGCACCATTAACAGCAATTCCAACAGCACTACCATTTACATTATTGCCGTGAACTTGGGCATTGCTTCCCATTACATTAATACCGTAAGATCCCTTTGAAATGGTATTGTTTGCAATTACGGTATTTTCATGGTTTGCATAAACTGCCTGAATTATAATTGACATAGGCAATGTACAAAAGCCTATTAATTCATTGTAAGATATTGTGCATCCTTCACATAATGCAGTGTCAAGTCTGCCTGCAAATGCGAATGGAGAGAAATAAATCAAATTGGTAACAGACATGTCTGAATAGCTCAATACTTCGATTTTATTTCTTGAAATAAAGTTATAATGACTGTTTGACATGATGATGTTTGATGAAACATATGTTTTCATGTCATTGTAGACAATATTGTTCCTGCTTGATGAATGCATTGGAAGGGCATAGACTCCACCAGAGTTAGCAATTCTAATAACATTATAAGAAATGGTATTGTTGCTGGTATCAGATAACCATATTCCATGCAAATAGCCTACCTGATTGGAATTAATTGACAAAACAGCTTCTGTATTGTTGATTGTAAGTCCTGTTACTATTGAACCGTCACTGCCTTTAATCAAATGGATAAATCCATTAGAAATTTGATCAGATGAACTGTTAGGCATTATTGTCAATTGACGGTCTATAACAAAACCTCTATCAGATATATTAGCTATTTTTAATACATCACCTGATTTGATATCTGCATCCTTTTTAATTTCACCAGTATATTTATTAAAATAATTATCATATGAATCCTGATTAATTTCAATTGTTTTTCCTGAAATTGAATCACCAAACAATTCATTGACAACTGCCGAATCATTTAAATTATTAGCACCATACAAATCATCTGTCTGATTAGTTGCAAATACCATATTTAATGATAAGATAAATAAACAAATTAACATTAATGAAATCAAAATATTCTGTTTTCTTATGTTTTCACCTCCTTTTAAGTCAATTATAGAAATTCAATAAATTTTATTTATAGTAAGAATTATTTTACTATAAGAAAATATTAGTTAAAATAATATTTAAATATTTACAATTAGAATTTAATAAAAGGTTTAGAAAAAAAAGCATAATACACTAATTATTTCCATCAATTCTGCAAATAACTATATGAAAAATAATCATAATTTACAGATATTATATAATATACTAAAATTAGACAATTAAAGAATAATATAAAATAAATTAATGATAAAAAAATTAAAATGATTTAATATTATTCAGGCTAATGATTCCTGCCTTTAGTCTTCGAAGGCCTTCATCCAATAACTTTTCAGGACATGCTATATTCATCCTCAAGAAATTGTCGCCGCACCTGCCGAAATCACATCCTGCAGACAAGAACAATCCCTGATTAGTCCTTAAAAATTCGCTTAAAATTTTTGAAGATACTCCTAAAGCAGAACAGTCAAGCCACAGCAAATAAGTTGCATCGCTTTCAACCAATTTTATTATCGGCAACTCATTGGCCAAATAATCACGAACAATAGATTTGTTTTTATATAAAACTTTTTTAAGCTCATCCAGCCATCCAGATGACTCATTATATGCTGCCATCACAGCTGATGTTGCAAATACATTGCAGGCATAGGAGTTGTCCACATGCATTTGAGTCTTGATTTTTTCAAGAAGTTCACTGTTCGTTGCATGAACAACTGAGCTTTGAAAACCAGCAATATTAAATGATTTTGATGGTGACAGGCATCTGATTACATTATCATCTGATACAAATGGATTATAATCAACTCCAGGATCAGTCAAATCACAGTGAATCTCATCGCTTATCAAAATAACATCATGTTTTTTGCATAGATTGCCAATGCGGGCCAAATCACTTTCAGACCAGATTTTACCAATAGGATTGTGGGGATTGCATAGAATCATCAGCTTAACTTTTGACAGTTTTTCATCCAAATCGTCAAAATCAATTTTATATTCACCATTTTCATATATAAGTTCATTTTCTAGAACTTTTCTATCATTTTCTTCAATAACATAAAAGAATACATGATAGACCGGTGTCTGAATAAGTATTTCATCTCCGACATCTGTCAGACATCTAATCATTGATGAAATTGATGGCATCACGCCGATTGAATAGGCCATGTCTTCACGTGACATTTTCAAGTCATAGCGTGAATCCCACCAGTTAATATATGATTCAAAAAGCTCATCAGGAACAATAGTATAGCCGAAAACAGGATGATTGGCTCTTTTTAAGATGGCATTCTGAATTGGAGGAGCCACCTTAAAGTCCATATCCGCTACCCACATAGGAATATCATCATCAAAATAGTCCCATTTAACGGAATTCGTATTATGTCTGTCTATAACGCTTTCAAAATCATATTCAGTATTTTTCATGATGGATTCTTTCCTCATCAAATTTATCCATGAACTTGTTTTCCCATCCTTCAGCAGGATAGCCTAATGTGATAATGCAGTATGGCTTTACATCAGTAATATCATCAATTCCAATGATTTCACCTATCTTAGTCATTCTTTCTTCTTCAGGTGCTACACCATTCCAAAGGCCACCCAAACCTAAGTTGACCGCTTCAAGCAACATATTCTCTGCTGCTGCACCCATATCCTGTTGCCAAACGGTTTTATAAAATGCCCTTTCAATATTTGCAACAAGCACAATTGCAACAGGTGCATTGGTTACTCTAGTCTTGATTTCTCCAAGCTTAGCCAAAGTATCCTTATCCTTTACAATAACAAATTCCCAAGGCTCAGCACCCAATCTTGATCCTGGTGCCTGCATTCCTGCCTTTAGAATCTTTAGGATTTTTTCGTCTTCAACATCTTTATCCTGATATTCACGTATGCTTCTTCTAGTATTGATTATAGTTTCAAAATCACTCATGGTATCACTTACTTAATTCGGCACCTATTTCAAAGGCCTTTTCTAAATCTTTTGGAAATTGAAGAACATATTGTTTTTGCTTTGCTTCTTCACTGAATCCTGCCATATTATATTTTGAATATTTTGCAACCTGCAGAGTATCACAAACTGGATATGATACGACTTTTCCATTTAAAAAGTTAAATAGATATTCTGTTTTTGCCAGATTGTCCTTCATGTTATTGTTGAAAAACTCCAAAGGAGCATTCATCGTATAGAATAATCCAACATTAACCTTTCCGGCATAATAGCTTGATCCGTCATCATAGGACAATATGCAGAATACCAATCTTTCAACCAATGCTCTAAATTCACTTGTAGGCTCTCCGAAATATATTGGAGTGCCAATAAGTAATGCATCAGCATCAAAAATCCTTTCAATCAATGGTGACAAGTCATCTTTCCAGTAGCATTTACCTTTAGTTTTATCCTGCATTTTACAGATAAGACAACTTCTACAACCTTTAAAAGCCAAATCATATAAATTAATGTATTCTGTCTCAGCACCAACAGATTCTGCTCCCTTCTGTGCAGCTTGCATGATTTCTGCGGTGTTCCATTTTTTCCTTGGACTTGCATTAATCACAATAGTCTTCATGAAATAAATTATATGAAACAATACATATAAAGTATTTCAACAATCAAAAAAAACTTTTAAAAAAAATATAAAATTAAATATTGAAAATTAATTAGGTGAAAAATTATGGAATATGAAATTAAAGGTGGAGCATTTCCAATCGTAGTTTGTAAACTCCAAAAAGGAGAAAGAATGAAAGATGAAAGTGGATCAATGGCATTTATGAGTTCCGGAGTTAAAATGGACACCAATACTGGTGGAGGAGTACTTAAAGGTCTTGGTAGGGCAATTTCAGGAAATTCATTCTTCATAAACACATTCGTAGCAGAAAAAGACAACCAAGAAATTGGATTTGCATCAAATTTCCCTGGAAAAGTTATTCCAATCAAATTAGATGGTGCAAATTCAATCATTGGTCAGAAAAGATCATTTTTAGCTTCAGAAGATAGTGTAGAAATTGATATGTATTTCCAGAAAAACCTTGGAACTGGAATATTTGGTGGAGAAGGATTCATTCTTCAAAAATTCACTGGAAACGGAATGCTATTTTTAGAAATTGACGGTGAAGTAATTGAACGTTATTTAGAACCGGGAGAAGTATTGTTTGTAGACCAAGGACATATTGCTGCAATGGATGAGTCAATTGACTTTGACATCGAAAGGATAAAAGGTGCTAAAAATTGGTTATTCGGTGGCGAAGGAGTATTTTTTGCTAAATTAGTAGGACCTGGAAGAGTATGGGTACAAACCATGCCGATTACAAAATTAGCTCAAGCATTAATCCCTATGCTCCCTACAAAAAAATAAATAAAAAAAAGTTTATTTTCAATAAACTTTTTACTATTTTTTATAATTTAAAAAATTAGTTAAAGTGTGTAAATACACACCAAAATTAAAAAATCTATTTTTTAGCTTCAATAACTTTTTTTCCATTCATGTAAGGGACTAACACTTCAGGAACTTTAACACTACCGTCAGCCTGCTGGTAGTTTTCTAAAATACAGCACATGGTTCTTTCTGTTGCAATAGCTGTACTGTTTAATGTGTGTAAAGTTTGAGCATCTCCAGAACCTGCTCTTCCAATACGGGTTTTTGTTTTTCTTGCCTGATAATCTTTACAGTTGGTACAGGAAACCAATTCTCTGAATGCACCTGAACCAGGGAACCATGCTTCCAAATCATATTTAATAGCAGCATTATCATTTAAAGCAGATGATACGATAGCTATTATCTGATATGGAAGTCCTAATTTTTGATAGATTCTTTCAGTCACTTCCATCAAGTGGTCATGCTGGTTTCTTGAGTCTTCAGGTGCTGAATAGATAAACTGTTCTATCTTTTCAAACTGGTGGACTCTGAATATTCCTAATGTATCCTTTCCGTGTGAACCTGCTTCCTTTCTAAAACAGGTTGAAAGTGCACAATATCTTAAAGGCAAGTCTTCAGGTGAAATGATTTCATTTCTGTGAAGTGCTGCCAAGGTTTGCTCAGCTGTTGCAATAAGATACATGTCCTCATTTTCCACTTTATATAAAGTCTCTTCAAACTCACCTAATTCAGAGGTTTCTGCTGCAACTTCGCCTTTTACAAAGAATGGAGTTTGCATTGGAATATATCCTTCAGATTCAAGTTCAGATAATGCAAACTGAATTAATGCAAGGTTTAAATGCAATATATCTCTTTTCAAATAATAGAAACGTGCACCAGCAATGCTTGCTGCAGTTTCCAAATCTGCACCATCAATTTTATTAATTAAATCAACGTGGTTTAACAATTCAAAATCATATTCTGGGATTTCACCATAGGTTCTCACAACGACATTATCGTCTTCAGTGTCTGATACAGGCACATCATCATCTATGATGTTTCCTACCTTATACCTGTAGTCATCCCTAAGCTTGAGATACTCACTATTTTTAGCTGTTAATTCCTTAATTTCTGAAGCTACCTCTTTTGAACGTTGGATTACTTCTTCTAAATTACCTTCTTCTTTTGCTTTTTTGAATGATTTAGATAATTTATTTTTTTCAGATCTTAAAGAATTTAATTTTCTTTCACCTTCTCTCCATAAGGTGTCATATTCTATAACTTTTTCAACATTTTCAGTATCTCTAAATCTTTTCTTCTCAGAGTCAATGATTAATTCCGGATTTTCTCTGAATAATTTTATATCTAACAATTTATGTCCCCATTAATATTTAATCAATATATAATTATGAATCTTTTATTTTTTAAAGTTAATCCTTAACTTCCCTATTTATCATCATTCTTCTCATTTTAGTGTTGTCCAACAGTTTCAAATTATCATCAACATCATATTTTAAATCTGCAATTAGGTTGATTTCTTCATCCCATCCTTCTCTTTCCTGAGTTCTTATTTTTTCCCAGCGTTCAAAATCTTCTTTAACCGGAAGCCCATTCCTTTTAACATTTTCTAATGTATTAAAGAACTTAAATTGAATATTTCCCCTTATTTCCATTAGCTTATCATATTCCTGCAGTAAATCATCAAGCTGATATGACATCAATCTAAACTTTTCACATTCAAGCTCCAATTTTAAAGTATCCAAATCATCATTTGTCATGTTAGTTAATTTAGATTTAATTAGATATAAAAATTATTAAAAAAAGTGGTTTACAACTCCCGCCCACACCTAGCAGGAGCAATTATTTTGAATTATTTAAAAAGCAATTTATCTTTGAAACTGCGTTTCATCTTGCCTTTAGTTTCTTCATTGAATTTAGTATCACCAAGATCTTCATCAATACTAAACATGGCCAACTCATAGACAATTTTATTCAATGCTTGACCTTTTTTGGTCAATATGTATTCAACATCACGTTCATATCGGTCTGATATTCTTTTAATCAAACCGTCTTTTTCCATTGCCTTTAAGCAGTTGCTTAAAACTTTATTAGATAAATTTGGTTTTCCTTGCTTGAACTCTGAGAAACGGGATTTACCGAAAAATAAATCACGAAGAATTTCGATTACCCATTTCTTTTTGAACAATCGCACTACCAAATCGATTGGACATTTGCTATAGGTATTCATTTTCAATTTCCTCCCAGTAATCATATAGGCTTTTTTATCATATATAAAGTTATCGGTATTTTATAGAGTAACTAAAAAGTTACCAAAAGAATTTATATAATAATATCAGAAGTTTTAATTGAAAGTTTTAGTAAAATAGGACTTTCAAGTATTTAAGAGGTGAAAGACATGTATAAACTAAATTCTTGGAATGAAAAAGAAAAGTTTAATTCATCAGAGATTGCGCAAAACATGGTAAGTGGACCATGCGGCAGTGATGTTTCAACAAGCTGCTGTGTGGATACAACAAAAATCAGCACAAGCTGCTGTATTGACACTACAGAAATGTAGATCAATTAAATCAAAACAACACCAATATATCTCAACCCCTCCTCTAAATCATATATTCCCAAATAATCAAAAAAATGTTGTTTTGATAAACACGAAAGGGGATTTTAAATAATCCCCTTTAAAAAAATAATTATAAGCGTTCAATATTTTGCATTGGACACTTTTCAAAGCATCTTCCACAGTGAAGGCAGTTTTCCTGAGGAATACAATATTTTTCACCTTCAACAGGAACATTCTGAGGACATACTCCCTTACATATTCCGCAGGCAACACAATTATCCCCTATTACAAAACCTTTAGGAGTTATTTTAGCATTCCCTAATGTGAATGTTTTTCTAAAAATAGGCTTTTGTGTCAAATCAAAAAATTCCATTTCAGCATTTTCAATGCAGAACGGCTCTAAAATATAACGGGATTCCCCAGGATATACATTATTCAAGAACTTATTTTCATCAAACATCAAATCAATCCAATATTTTTGGTCATCCAACTGATATGCTTCACCAGAGATACGAATTGACTTGTTATCCTTTAGTGAAAGATAGGAAACCTTCGGATGATTAATGATTTCACGATACACATCCTTTCCGCGTCCTGTCAAAAAATATATTTTTTCATCTTCAATATGCATTATATCAATAATTCTGGATTGGGGATTTCCATTTTCATCAACCGTTGATAAAACTGCATCTATTACATCTCTTAATTGGTTAAAACAATCTTCTTTTGTTATCATATTAATCTGAATATTATTTTTCCTTGTGCATTGTTACTTTCCATTAACAAATGAGCTTTTGGAATGTCTTCCAGTGATGTGAAAACTCTTCCAATAGCCGGTTTAATGTCATTAATGATTATAAAATCAAAAATCTCATCAATAATATCCTGAGTAGGAAAATTAGAAAAGAATGAAGTTACATATTTTTTATATAAATGTTTTATTGGATCAAATCCGTCCAAATATTCAATTCCACCTAAAATTCCTGTCACACAACAGATTCCATCTTCTTCAAGTAAATTCAGTGAATCAATTAATGTTTTAGGTCCGATTAACTCCAAAATCTTATTGCATGAAATATAGCCTGACAAATCTCCATCATCAACAACACATTCATCTGCACCACAATTTTTAAGTTTTTCAAATCTGTTTTCATTTCTTGAAGTTGCTATTATTTTACATCCTACTGCACTAGCCAGCTGTATTGCAGTCAATCCCGTAGCACTAGTTGCACCCCTTACAAGCAGAGTATCCTCTTTTTTCAAATTTAATGTTGAAATTGATCCATAAGAAGTAAAATAAGTTTCAGGGATAGATATTATTTCTTCAAGAGTTAAATTATCAAAGGCATAATCCGGAATTTTAAATACATTCTTTTTAGGAAGCAGCGCATATTCAGCATAGCTGCCATCAAATAACCTTCCCATACCACCCATTAAAGCAACGATTTTGTCTCCTTTGGATAAATCACTGTTGGATTCATCTGCAATTTCACCAACACATTCAATTCCCGGAACTACAGGTAAGTTAATGTAAGGCTCATCTGCCTCATAATCCCTTAAAATTACTTCTGAGCGATTGATTCCAAAACCTATGATTTTAACTAAAACCCAATCCTTTTTGACTTTAGGTATATCTATTTCACTTACTTTCAAATCCTGTGCTTTACATGTTTTTTTTAAAACAATTGCTTTCATTATTATCCTACTTCCTTCCAACATTGTGGATCTGGTGAATACATATTATGAGTATATCCATAGCTTACTGCAGGACAACCTCTGCAAAATCTCAGCAATTCACATTTGCTGCATTTTTCAAATTCTTCGAAACGGCGATATTCATTCATTTTATCTCCAGTGAATATATCAAATATTCTCTCTGTTAATGCATTGCCCACTTTGCTGTCCATTCTGCGGCAGGCAAAGACATCACCTGTTGGAAGTATTGTCAAATGACTGTTTCCACAGTTACAGCCATCATAGATGACATCATCTTTTAAATTTTGAGGTATTTTAAAAATTCCCTTTTCATATAGGAACAATGTCCATAAGTGATCTTTTAAATTAAAAAAGGTATTAGAATCTTTATATTCCTGATATTTCTGCCAAACATCATCCAATAAATTTTTATATTCTTCAGGAGTCATTTGTGCTGTTTTTTCAAAACTGGTCGGACAATATCTTGCAAAACTAAACAATCCAACATCATTTTTTACAGCCTCGTCAATAATGCCTGTTATCTCTGAGATATTTGTTTTGGAAACTGTTGTCATGATGCTTGCTCTTACACCTGCATCCTGTAAGGTTTTAACAGCATTTAAAGTTGAATCAAAAGATCCTGGTTTTCTGAAATAGTCATGAGTTTCTCGAAGACCATCCAAAGAAAGCTGATACTGTCTGCAGCCTAATTCATTCAATCGACTGCATACGTCAGGAGTTAAATGAAAAGGGTTTCCCATGATATTGTAATAAAGTTTTCTATCATGAAGAGTTTCAAGTAAATCCCAAAAGTTAGGATGTAAAATTGGATCTCCACCAGTAATGGAAAAATATGGTCTGCGATTTGTTTTTTCACACATCTCCAAACAGTTATCTAAAACGTGCTCCATTTCATCATAGCTCATTGTTACCAGTTCTTTATTATTGTCCTCTGAAAAAATATAACAGTGCTTACACCTTTGATCACAATCATCAAGTATATGCCATTGAAAAGCAAAAAAATCAGCCATGAAATCACTCCAAAAAAAGAAATAAAAAAAGATTATTGAATAATCTTAGAATTTAATATCACTGCCACATGCAGTGTTAATGTCACTACCACAAGCAGAAGCAACAACATCACTACCACAAGCGGTATTAACATCAGAACCACAAGCAGTGTTAATGTCACTACCACAAGCAGAAGCTACAACATCGCTGCCACATGCGGTTGAAATTACATTTTGTGCAATTTTAGAACTAAAATATGTTTCATTTTCATTCCATGAGTTCAATTTAAACATATAATTTTCTCCTTAATTTTTAAATAAAAGAATTTTTCTTTTATTAATTTTACTTTAATTTATTCAATTATAAATAAATTAAGTTACTTTAAAGTAACTATTAACCATTAAGTTACCTCTAAGTAACTTAAAATTAATAAACAAATATTTATAAAAATTTAATTAACAAAAGAGGCATTTAAATGGAAAAAGAAGAAAAAGCATTAATATGTCCTATTGAAATAGCCATGGAACATATCAACAGAAAATGGGTTATCCAAATCATAAGGGACATGTTTTTTGGCAAAAAAAGATTCAATGAATTTAAGGAAGGAAAACCTAATCTTTCCAATAAGGTTTTAAGTAATTGTCTTAAGGAAATGGAAGAAAATGGTTTGATAACACGGAAAACTAATGGTGGAATAGAATATAAATTAACTGAAAAAGGTCTGGCTTTAAATAAAGTACTGTATGAATTGGCAATGTTTACCCTAAATACTGATATTAACAACAGATATTATGATGACGAAAATAAAAAAGAATTAAAAAAAGTTTTTAAAGAAATTTTATTATAATAATTTCTCTTCCCATTCTTTAACTTTAAAACCTGTTAAAACAACATCATCACTAACAATTATTGGCCTTTTAACAAGCATACCATCTGTTGCAAGTAATTCTAGCTGTTCATCTTCAGACATATCAGGAAGTTTGTCTTTTAATTTCAATTCACGATATTTCATTCCACTGGTGTTGAAAAATCTTTTTAACGGTAATTCACTTTTTTCATACCATTCCTTTAATTCCTCAAAAGTAGGATTGTCTTCCACAATATCTTTTTCTGTGAATTCTAGATTATTTTCTTCCAACCATTTTTTAGCTTTTTTACAAGTTGAACATCTTGGATAATGTACGAATAACATAATATTTAATTGATTTTTAAATTAAAAATAGTTAATGTTTAATGCATCACTTAACTGTGAAATATCATCAACAACAGCTACAGGATAGTCATCATTATAAGCTTTTTCATCACCATATCCCCAAGTAACAATGATACAGTCCATTCCTGCATTTTTTGCAGTTGCAATATCTGTTTTTGAATCCCCAATATATATTGCTTCTTCTGTTTTAACATTAGCCATATCAAGAATCCTATTAACACCTATCGGACTTGGCTTTGAGGGATAATTTTCATTATGCCCTTCAATCAAGAGAAAATCTATATCCTTGAGGAATTTATCCGTAAAATATTTAATTGAATCCGTTGTTCTGTTTGAATTGATTGCAAGCAACACGTTTTTATCCTGCAATTCTTCAAGCAAATTTCCAATTCCTTCAAAAGGAACACTGTTTTGCTTAGGTGATTCATCATATATTGGGATGTAAGTTTCCTTAACAGCTTCGATATTTTCCGGCGTGTTTTTGTCTTTTAAAACAAGGGAGACGATTTCATTAATGTTACCGCCCAATCTTTCAACATATTCACTGCTGGTCAATGTTGGAAAATCATGTGCTTTTAAAGCCTTGTTAAGACATATGACAACATCATCAACAGTGTCAACCAAAGTTCCATCAAAATCAAAAATATATAGCTTTTTCATGATATCTAGATAAATGACTTGAAAAATTCCTCAAATTCCTCATCATCCATAGGTTCTGGAATTGAAATATTTTCATTATCCATAATATTTGAAGCAAGCTTTGAGTATTCACCAGCCTCTTCACTTTCAGGATATTTTTCTACAACAGTTTTTGCATCTAATTCAGCATCCTGAATAAGATTGCTTCTGTGAATAGTACCAATAACATGAGTTCCTATTTTTTCTGCAAAAGCATTAACAATCTCCTCTTCATTTTCAACATTTCTGCAGTTGCAGATAATTCCGCTTAAATTTCCCTTAAGCTTTTTAACACCCCTAACAATATTATTTGCCGCATAAAGTGACATGTATTCACCGGAAGTTACAATCAATACTTCATCAGCATAATTTTCACGCAAAGGCACAGAAAAACCACCGCAAACAACATCACCCAATACATCATATACTACAACATCCAAATCCTCTTCAAAAATATCGAGTTTTTCAAGCCTTTTCATTGCAACGATTACACCACGTCCGGCACATCCAACACCAGGTTCTGGCCCTCCGCTTTCAACACATAATATATCCTTAAATCCTTTGAAAACCAAATCATCCCTTTCAGGATTTCTATTATCCTTAAGCGTGTTAACTACAGTGGGAATTCTTTGACCATATAATGTACGTGTAGTGTCTGCTTTTGGATCACAACCAATGACCAGGCATTTTAAATCATCACTGGCCCATGTAGCAGACAAATTAGCTACAGTTGTACTTTTTCCTATTCCACCCTTTCCATAAATAGCTATTTTTTTAATCATTGTTGTGACCTCTCTTTAAGTTTATAGACAAAATCATTTTTTCTAACTTTAGTAGGAATCAAAACACCTACATTTGAGTTTTTAGGAACTTCCTTAACATCTCGACCTTCAATCTGCATGGAATCTATGACATGAGTAACAGAACCCGTGGTTTCACCCTGAATCATTATCCTATCACCGATTTTCAATTCATCCCAAACCCTAATCTCAGCAACACTGACCTTATTATAAAAATTGACCACCTGCCCAATGTCTTTTTTAATGTATTTAGATTGGTTGGTTTCGCTTGTCTCATATGGAACATTGAAATAAAATCCGGTGTCAAATCCACGATTGAAAACACTTTTTAACTCTTCCATCCATTTAGGATTTACTTCATATTCATCAGGATTATTCAAATATAAATCAATAGCTTCACGATAAATTCCAGTTACCATCGCACCATAATCAGGACTGCGTGCCCTTCCTTCTATTTTAAATGAGCTTACACCAGTATCTATTAATTCAGGAATGTGCTCTATCATGCACATGTCTTTCGGTGAAAAAAAGTTAGTTCTATAAGTGTCATCATAGGATTTTGATATGACAAAAGACTCTTCCGAAACATCTGAAGTATTTGAAACAGCATCATTTTGAGACTCTTCAAATGTTAATGTCCAATTTTTACGGCATGGCTGCAGGCAATCTCCACAATTAGCGCTTCGGCCATATAGCCCATAGCTTAAAAAGCATCTGCCTGAAATTGCCATACACATTGCGCCATGAATAAAAATTTCAGTTTCAATAGGAGATTTGTCTGTAATTTCAGCAATTTCATCAATTGACAATTCACGTGAAAGAATTGCTCTTTTAGCACCCAATTTATGTAATGTCTTTAAAGTATGGGAATTGGTAACGTTTTCCTGAACGCTAACATGGGCTTCAAGACCATGTGAAACAGCATCTTCTATTAGTCCAATATCAGATAAAATAAGTCCATCAATCTCTGATGATGAAATGACATCCAAATTATTTTTTAGCTTTTCAATTTCAGATTCTTTCAAAATAATATTTGTGCAAAGATAAGTTTTAGCATCATAATCTGAAGCCATCTTTGCTATTTTAGATAAATCACTTAGAGAAAAATTTTTGGCATTAGCTCTCATATTGTATTCATCCAAGCCAAAGTATACTGCATCAGCACCATTTTCCAATACAGCACGCATTGAGATGAAATTTCCAGCAGGAGCTAATAATTCTACCATATTAATCCTTAAGGTTTATAATAAGTTTCTGCTTCAATATCATCTGGAAGTTCAGTTGGATATTCTTCGTTAAGACATCCTAAACATAAATCTTCAGCAGGCATACCTATAGCATCTATAAGAGCATCCAAAGTGATATAACCTAAAGTATCAATGTCTAATTGCTCCTTAATTTCTTCAATGCTATAATTAGCAGCAATCAATTCTTTTTTAGTTGCCATTGCCACACCATAGAAACAAGGTGCAACTACAGGAGGACATCCAACTAAAAAATGAATTTCAGCAGGTTCTGATTCTTTGACTAAATCAAGTAGTTTTTTAGATGTGGTTCCTCTAACAATACTATCATCAATTAAAATTATTTTTTTACCTTTAATAGCTTCCTTAATAGGATTTAATTTAAGTCTAACAGCCAATTCACGTTCTTCCTGAGTTGGCATGATAAAAGTTCTTCCAACATACCTGTTTTTAATCAAACCTTCACCATAAGGAATTCCGGAAGCCCTTGAATAACCAATGGCTGCAGGAATTGATGAGTCAGGTACTGGAATTACAAAATCAGCATCAATAGGATATAACTTATGTAATTGTTCACCTATATTTAATCTGGTTTGATAAACATTAATACCATCAATGGTACTATCTGGCCTTGCAAAGTAAACATATTCAAACATGCAATGAGATAATCCGTAATCATCTGCAATTTCTAGCATATGGCTTTGAATTTCATCATCTTTAAAGTAAACAACTTCACCAGGAACAATATCCCTAATGTATTTAGCATTTACAACATCAAATGCAACGGTTTCAGATGCTAAAATATAGTCATCAGCTTTTTTAGCAACTGCCAATGGTTTAATACCCATAGGATCACGAACACCATATAGTTCACCATTGACAAGAATGACTAATGCATAAGATCCAACAAGTTTTTTTGAAACGGCTTCAATAGCATCAATGATGCTGTTTTTATTATCATAATATTCTTTTTTAAGCATATAACAAATTACTTCAGAATCAGTGTCTGATTTAAATTCATAACCCTCAGCAATCAGTTCATTTCTTAACTCACCAGAGTTAACAATATCCCCATTATGAGCCATAGCAATAAATCCATCATCAAAATCAGTGACAAAAGGCTGGGAATTTTCTAATCGAGATTGACCAGTTGTTGAATACCTAACATGACCAATAGCAATGTTTCCTTCAAGATTATGGATTTCATAATCTTTAAAGACATCAGTGATTAAACCCATGCCACAGTAATAATTCAATCCTTTTTCTGAATTGAAAGTTGCTATACCTGCAGATTCTTGACCTCTATGCTGTAAAGCATACAAACCATAATAAACAAAAGAAGAAACATTCCTAGAAGTATCCTTAGAATGAATTCCCACTATACCACATTTATCTTCCATCTCACCTTGCATTTGCAAACACCATTTAATTATCAATTATTATTTTTCTTCAACCTACTATAAATAATAATCTTTTTACTCCTAGAAATTCTCAAAAGTGTTTGGTAAATCATAATCATCCCGAACTTCCGGAGGCTTATTTGAATGTTTAGAAGATAATTCCTTGGTTAATTCATCTTTATTATCTTCAACAAAAATTAAAGCAGTTTTAATAATTTTTAACCAATCAATAGCCAGATTTCTAGATTGAGCTGCTATAAAACCTTGTCCAACAAGTATATTATCAGGTCTGAACTTATTTGTAGCTATTACAATCTTTTCCTCATCAACCAAATTCTGATTAAAAGTTTCTCTCCACAGTTCATCCAGCCTGTAAATTTCTAAAAAATCTTTAGTGTGGATATTTTCAAACCTATTTTTAAAATTTGTGAAATCTGATTTTAAATTGTCAATATCATCATGCAAATCCTTATTTTCCATTGACAATACTTCATTTTCCTTAATGAGCTTATTATAATCATCAAGTAAATTATTATAGTTATGAGTAACTTTCAATAGTTTATTTTCCAAAGTATGAATATTAATTAAATTTAAAGAATAAGAAAGGGTAGACTTGATGATTGAATTCAATATTTCCTTTTGTGCAAGTTCAATATTAATCTCTTCACTTTCAAAAAGGACATTGTTATAATCAAATAAGCCAATATGATTAAAATCTGTTTTTAAATCATTGAATAGCATATTAAAATTATCATCTTGGCCATATCCACCAATAAGAATAATATCTGCACCTTCAGCTACTTTTTTAGCTATTTCAAAATCTGTGGTGGGAATTATAGATGAAACAACAATATTATAATCTTTTTCTAGCTGAACATTATTAACAGCCTTTGAAATCAAACCTGCAATGTCAAGGTTTGATACGATAATTCTAACATCAATCTTTGAGTTATAATTGTTGTTTTCCATAATAAACCTCTTAGATATCATTCACCTTTTGATGCCATTTCCATGCGGATGATACAATACATTCCAAATCATATTTAGGTTTCCAACCAAGTTCCTTTTCAATTTTGGATGCATCTGCAATTAAAATATCAGGATCACCTTCACGACGATCAGCAATGTCAACTTTAAAATCACGACCAGTGACTTTTTTGCACATGTCAATAATCTCACGAACTGAATATCCTTGTCCATTTCCTAAATTGAAGATATTAGATTCATTTTTTTCACATAAATATTCATAAGCGGCAATATGTGCACTAGCCAAATCATTAACATGAATATAGTCACGAATACATGTACCGTCAGGAGTATTATAATCAGTACCAAATATTGAAATGGAGTCCCTTTTACCAATAGCCGCATCCAAAACCAATGGAATCAAATGAGTTTCAGGGTCATGCAGTTCACCAATTTCACAGTCAAAATCACATCCTGCGGCATTGAAATATCTTAAAGAAACATAGTTGAAATCACCTTTTTGGGCTTCCCTTTCCAATGCCTTTTCAGTAATCCATTTTGAATGACCATATGGATTGATTGGCTTTAATTCCTGATCTTCTGTAATTGGAACCTTTTCAGGATTACCGTAAACTGCAGCAGTTGATGACAAAATGAATTTATCTACACCGAATTCTCTCATAATCTGTAAAAGATTTAATGTGTTTTTGTAGTTGTTTTTGAAATATTTTTGTGGAAGTTCAACAGATTCTGCAACAGATGAAAATGCGGCGAAGTGCAATACTCCATCTATATCATATTTTTCAAATACTTCGCGCAAATCCTTACTTCCAAAGTCATAATCTTCAAAATTGCCCCATTTAGCAAATGTTTCATAACCTTTACACAAATTATCTACTACAACAGTATCATAACCTGCATTATGTAATGCTTTATTAGTGTGGGAACCTATATAACCTGCTCCACCAGTGACTAAAATCATTCAAACACCTAGATAAATTTACCTAATTTCAATAAGGCTTTAGGTGAAATTTTAATTAATTTTTTAACGATTTCTGTAGTGGAAATTTTCTCGAAGCTTTCACCTTCAAATGCATGGGCAATACTGTCTAACTCTTCATCAGATAATGTAAGCAAGTATTCTTGAACTTTTTTATATCTTTTAATTTCATAATCCAACTCGTCATGAGCCATTTGATCATATTGCTTTAAGAATTTTTTAGAGCAGTCTTCCTTGATTGCTTCTGCTGCTACTTGACCAGCACACATTCCACCAGTCATTCCACTAATGATTCCACCACCGGTTAAAGGATTTACTTGACCTGCAGCATCTCCAACGACCATAATGTTATCATCATAAAGCTTTTTAGTCATTCCACCAACAGGGTCTCCACCAACATTTAACTCAACAGCCTGAGCATTTTGGGTGTAAGGACATTTAGCAATGAAATCATCCAAATATTCAATTGCAGGCTTTTCTGCCATATGTGGTAAAACAGCTAAACCAATGTTAGCGATGTCATCTCCTTTAGGGAAAATCCATACGTATCCTCCAGGAGCACATGATCCGAAGTAGAATTCAATGACGCCGGGTCTTTCAAATTCCACGTTACACATTTCGTATTGAACACCTGATTCCATTTCTTTTGCTTTTGCAGCTGGTTTAAGACCTGCCCATCTTGCAATATGTCCTTCCGGACCGTCAGCAGCAATCAATATTTTACATTTGTAAGTTTCTTGTTTACCCATGGATTCAGTTTCAACAATGTAACCATTGTCAATTTTATCAATACCTGTTACTAATGTTTTGATTTTAATTTCAGCACCGGCTCTTGCAGCATCCATTGCCATGAATTTATCGAAAACTTTTCTCTCAAGGATATAACCTGCTTCAGGCAATTGAACTTCATCTTTAGTCAGCCATACATCTGTTCCGTCTGGAGCCTGTAACCTTACACCTTGAATTTCCTGTGTTACGAAACGAGGACTAGGTTCAATTCCTAATTTTTCAAGCCCTTGAATTGAAACTCCTTCAGCACATCTTTTTGGTGCTCCAATTTCAGATTTTTTATCCATTAAAATAACTTTTGCTCCACCTAATGCAGCATGTTTTGCTGCAGTTGAACCTGCTGGTCCTGCACCCACTACTATTACATCAGTTTCAATCATAAAAATCAGTCCTCTTTTTCTAAAGCGTTAATTGGACAAGCTTTAATACATGTGTCACAATCCCTACATTCATCTTCTTTAAAAACTAAAGAATATTCTCTTACTTGAATTAAATTTCTTGGGCATACACCTGCACATTCTCCACAGAATGAACACCATTCTTTAACTATCATAATATCTCCTTTCTTAAAAAAATAAACTAAAAAGTTTAGTTATTAATAGTAATGTTTTTATTAATATTTAAACATTTGTAAAAAAATAGCCTATATGACTAATTTAATAAAAATAAAAGAAAAAAATAGTTATTTTACCAGTAAAACTGGAATATCTGAGGTTCTTAAAAGTCTTTCAGATACAGAACCAATCTGATGGTCACTAACATTATTTTCTTCAAAAGATACAAACCTTTCATTATCAGAACCATAACGATGAATAACGACCAAATCAGCGCCAGTTTGATTAACAATGAATTTCATATCCCTTAATGCATCAGCAGTCAATAAATGTTGAGTAACTTCAATGTCATATTCGCCAGCCTTTTTGGCAACTTTATCCAAGATTGCATCACCGCTATCCTCCTCAGAATCATAGCTACTGAATGAAAATTCCTCCAAAACATGAACCGCAGCAATTTTAGATGAAAATTTATGAGCTATTTCAATAGCCACATCTGCGGCTTCATAGCCATATTTAGACCCGTCCACAGGAACGCAAATTACATCAAACATTTTTATTCCTCTTTTAAGTAACTTGCATGACAGAAATCAATGAAATCATTAACAATCTTATCCATATCTTCACTGTCATCGATTATTTTACCGTCATCCATGAACAGTGCCCTATTTGACAGTTCCTTAATGAAATCAGTATTATGTGAAATCATGATTATGGTAATTTGATATTTTTTGGATATCTTTTTAAGTGAATTAGTAACGATTCTTAAAGTAATAGGGTCTAAATCACCGAACGGTTCATCCAAAAGTAAAATTTCAGGTTTAGAAATTAAGATTAAAGCAAGCATTACACGAACTTTCTGACCGCCAGATAATTCATAAGATTTTCTGTAAAGTATATCCAAATCCAAATCAAGACTCTCAAATATGTCAGCAACAGCTTCACGAGTAGCTGTTTCTGGGAATTTAGGGAATAAATCATTTAAAATATCTGGAGAAAGACCAACTTGTTCAAGACGTGCTTTAGCTTCACTTTCCTGTAAATCAGTGAGTAAATAAAGAGAATCCAACAATTCATCACTCAATCCCATTCTTTCAGCTCTTTGTCGAGCTTCTTTAACGACGTTTTGATTTTTATAACCCAAACGAGTAGCTAATTGATCTAAAACAGTAGCGTAATGAGATAAAGCAAATTCCTGATGCATAAAACCTAATTTTGAACGGATTTTCATACGGCCAATTCCGGCAATGGCAATGTCATGCCACTTTCCATCAACCTGATACAAAACATCCCCTTTGTCTGAATCATCAAGTCCTGCAAGCATTCTAAGCAAAACAGTTTTACCAGCACCACTAGGACCTATTAAACTTAAAATATTTTCCTTTTGAACTTTAAAATTAATGTCCTCAATCTGAAGAACTTCTCCACCAGTCAACAAGTAGAACCTTTTATAGACATCCCTTACATCTATGATATCCTCATCGGTTGAAACATTTTTAATATCGACAATAGGATCCATTCCACCCATAAATTCTTCCGTAATCTCATCAGGGGTTCCTTCTTTTTTAATTTCACCATCTTCCATCAATATTACTCTATCTGCAAGATATTTTTGAACTTCAGGCAAATGTGAAACAACAATTACAGTAATATTTAATTCTTTATTGATATTTTTAACTGCATCAAGGATTTCTTGTTTTGTTTTAGGGCATGCCATTGTTGCAGGTTCATCTAAAAGTAATGCTTTTGGTTGTTTTGCAAGCTGACGGGCAATGATTAATCTTTGTTTTTCCCCACCACTCAATACTGAAGCATAATGATCTTTTTTATCAGTAAGAGACACCAACTCTAAAATCTTATCTGCCTCTTCACCAAACTCACTTTCAGCAACCTTAAAATCTGTACCGCCTTCATCATGATATTTTCTTGAATATAATTTCCTTAAAACATTTTCACGCACGGTATCCGGCCATAATCCGAAAGACCTTTGAAGATGAATTGCTGTAACTTTTTTTAGTTTATTATAATAATATTGGGAGGATTTTTCATTAATGCTTACATCAGCAACAGTTATGCTACCCTCATCAATATGTTCAACTCCTCTTAAAGCTCTTAAAAGTGTTGTCTTACCAGAACCACTTTTTCCCATGATTCCAAGAATTTCTCCTTCTTCAACAGAGAAACTGACATTTTTAAGACCAACAACAGAGTTACCGTCATCTAATTTATATGATTTACTTACATTTTCAACATTAATCATGTTCATGCCCCATTATAACATACAAATTTTTATAAATGAAACTATTTAAAAATATTTATTAGTGATACAAATGAGTTGTGAAAATAAAATTAAAGAATATGTTAACAGTTTAGAAAATGATAAATTATTAATCGAAACACATTTTGCCAATATAGAAAGAATAATTAAGGAAAATGACAAATTAGAAAGGGAAAAACTAATCGGAGTACTCTCTAACTTCAATACCCTAAACATACAATACGATCAGTTATGTAATGATTTAATTACTTTTATGAAGATTTTCAAACCTGAAACTAAAGAAATCAGACTTTACAAAACCGATGAACTTGTTGAATTATTGAATCAAAAAGCTAATGAGACTGAAGGCTAACTTTGATAATTTATAGTTACCTGACCGCCGGAATTTGTAGTTGAATTTTCAGCTACGACCTCACCATTTTTTAAAAGTTGAACAGTCATGTTTTCAGTAGAATCGTCATTTTTTTCAACCAGAACATAAACCTTATCCCATGCAGCACAGTCTAAGTCAAAAGTATGTCTTCCTTGAGTTGATTGCTCTTGAAGTGTGCTAGGTTCTCCTGCTTTAGAATACCAGAATCCATCGTAAATTACTTTTACCGCATAAGGATGAGAAGAGCCCTGCTGCACATTATTATCTGCAACAACAACATTTAATGATTCTTCATTAGTTGGCTTGTTAAAATGATTAATAGCTGAAAATAAAACTAATGCAATAGCAATTATACCAATAATTAAAACAATTTTTTTTGCTGTTCCCATTTTCCACCCACCTTTTTTCTGACCTGTGGGTGAACCATCCAATATATAGGAACAGTTCTCACAATACGTGGTTGACGAAATATTGTCATGACCACATCTTGGACATTTTACCATAATATATACCTAATAATAATTCTTTAAGTCTTATTATTCAAATACTTATATTTAAAGTTAATGCAAAAATAAGCGATTTAAACAATTTAATGGAAAAAATCATATACATTTTGGGCAGAATTTTTACTCATGCCCTCAACTTTTAAAAGCTCATCAACACTTGCATTTTTAATATTATCAATAGATCCGAATTCCTTTAAAAGATTGATTTTACGTTTTTTACCAATACCTTTTATATCATCAAGACTGGATTGGATTATATTCTTACTTCTAAGCTTTCTGTGATAAGTGATAGCAAAACGGTGAGACTCATCCCGAACCTGTTGCAGCAAATGAAGAGCCCTGTTGTTTTTAGGAATTATAATGGGCCTTTTTGAATTCGGAAGATAAATCTCTTCAAATTCCTTTGCAAGACCTATAATTGGAATATGGCTTAAATTTAACTCATCCAAAACATCACAGGCCATACCCAATTGACCTTTACCTCCATCAATGACAATCAAGTCAGGCTCAGGGTCTGTTTCAATCATCTTTAAACGACGAGTCAGTAATTCTTTCATCATTGCAAAATCATTTGGTCCTGGTGTTTCCATTTTGAAATGCTTATACATCTTTTTGTTTGGTTTTGCATCCTTAAATGATACCTTAGAACCAACAGCAAATTTTCCTGAGATGTTACTTATGTCATAACCTTCAATAATACGAGGCAGCTTTTCAAGCTTCAAATATTTTTTAAGTTCTATCATTGAGTTTTCGAGCTTTTTCTTTTGATGCTTAATTATTTCAGCATTTTTCTCCGCCATCTTTACTAGCCTTAACTTAACTCCCTTTTGCGGAACTTTTATATGTACTTTATTTCCTCTCAAATCACTTAGCCATTCTTCAAGCAATTCATTATCATCAATCTCTTCACTTAATAATATCTGCTTTGGAACATGTCTGTTATAACCATAATACTGCTGAATGAATGATGATATAATCTCTGAAGTAGAATCATGCTCTGACCCGCTCATCAAAAAGTCATCACGGCCGGTGATTTTACCATTACGAACAGGCATGATAACGACATAAATATCAAGTTTGCCTTTTGCAATAGCTATTACGTCCTGGTCCAAATCATCATCAACCAAATCAACAAATTGTTTTTCCATAATTTCTTCAATTGATTCAATTTGATCTCTTAGCACTGCAGCCTTTTCATATTCTTCACTTTCTGCAGCTTCTTTCATTTCCTTTTTCAGATTCTTAACGATGACTGAATATTTACCCTGGAAAAATAAATCAATTTTGTTAATGATTTCACTGTACTCCTTTTCTGTAATATTACCTGTGCACGGAGCATAGCATAAATCAATTTGAGCATTAAGGCATGGCCCATCCATATTACGACAGGTCCTAATTTTAAATAATGATTTTAAAAATTTGACCGTTCTTTTAACAGAACCAACATCAGTAAATGGTCCATAATATATGCCATTTTTAGTAATGTTTCTTGTAATGACTAAACGCGGGAACTTTTCATCAGTTATTTTAACATAAGGATAACGCTTATCATCCTTTAGCTGAATATTATAACGAGGATGATGCTTTTTGATTAGATTAGCCTCTAAAATCAAAGCTTCCTTTTCGGAATTTGTTATAATATACTCCAAACTATCAAAATGACTCATTAAAATTTGAGTTTTCGGTCTGTCCAGTTTTTCCCTAAAATAGGAACGTACCCTATTTAAAAGATTTTTAGCCTTACCAATATAGATTATTTCACCATCGGCATTTCTCATAATATAAACACCTGGCTTTTTTGGCAGATTTTCTGGAGATTTAATTTTTGTAGACATTCAAATACCTAGTTAAGCTCAACAATATCATTATCTAATTTAACTGTACCTTCAGCAATCATTGAATCCAAAACGCTTTTGATTTTAACTGAAGTTTTGCGGGATGTGGATTTGAAACCGAAATTACGTGAAACTTCTCTTGTTAAACTAGCTGTTGTTATGTTTTGTTTATGGGACAATATTGTTTCTATGTTTTTAGAAATTTCCTCATCAGAAATCAAATCTATTTTAGGTTTAACCCTCTTTCTTATAACAACATCATTACTTGATGCATCATACAAGAAGTCACCGATTCTTATAATATTTCCTGAATTTTCAGATTCTTTAATGGCTTTCAAGACCTGTTTTTTCATTTTAGACCCTGCTCTTTTAATATGGCAGCTGTCTTTAACCCTTTTAACAACCTCATTTACATGAATTGGTCCTTCAACATTGACAATTTCATTTATCGAATTAGAAACATTATTAATAGGCTGGTTAAATAAATCTTCCTGTGAATTCAAACCGAAATCACTTGCAAATTTATAATCAACAATTTCATCTTCAATATTTCCTCTTTTCGGAAGTTTATTGTCATCAAAACTCTTTAAAGTATTATTATTTTTAAATCTTTCTTTTTCTATTTCCTTGTAATCTTCATCAGCAATCTGAATAATATCTTCCAAAGCCTGATCTTTAATATCTTCACGCCTTTCCTCTTCATGAATTGTTACAATAGCATTATCATCGCTAGACAATTCCTTTTTGAGTTTTTCCATTTGAAGTTCTCTTTCATACCTCAACTCTTCTTTTTCGGCAAATGTCAAACCTTCATCCTGAGGAACATATTCTTCGCCTTCATAGTCCTGAATCGGTTCAATGTAGTCATTTTCATCATATTCTTCTGTTCTGTCAACTACAGAAACATAACCAACTTCAGTAGGATTTTCTATTTCATTTAAAGATTTATGAATATATTTGATATCACGAATACTGCTTTTAATAGAGTCCTTAACTGATTTAGACTTATTTTTATCCCCATCATAATACAAATTATTCTTTCTGAGAGGACTATTTACATCATTTATCCCTTTATAATAAGTAACTCCATCAGGTGATGTAGATACCTTGTTTGTTTTTTGATTATTATTAATACCAATATCATCATTTACGATATCTGATTGATAATTATCATAGTTATCATCATAAAATTGAGCATATTCATCGTTTTTCTTATTTAATGTATCTGAAATTACATCATCAAATGCCTTACTTACCAATGCTGAAGCAATATTTGAAATATCATCATCACCAAGGCTGCCGTCAGGATGATTTTCAAAAGCTTCATCAATTACACGATCAAAATCCTTTTCTTTAATAGTTTTATTTTTTGTCATTTCAGACATCCCATCCACATTTTTCTTAAATACAATTTTATCTACATTATAAGAATCAACATCATCATTATCAGATTGGATAAACTCATCATCAATAGTTCTGTCCATTAATGGATTGACATTAGGATTATTTTTATAGTCAGAAGAAATTACTTCAACTTCAACCACATCATCATCCCTAGGTGCAGTTTCATGCTCATCAATATCTTCATCCATAATCTCAGCATGGACAGTTTCAACCTCTTCTTTTGTCAAACTAAGTCTAGAAGTACCCCTAATTGCATCACTAAATTTAGATTCACTTATTCCATTAGGATTTTTAGGTTTGCTATTTCCAAAGAATATATTTTTTAATGGATTTACTTCAACTACAGGAGGTTCATCATCAGAATAATCAATAGTACTCTCTTCATCATTACTATGATCTACATAAATATAATCATCATCAGAACCCAAATCAACCTTACCATCATCTTCATCCTGCTTTAAATCACCAACAGACTCATCTAAAAGATCATCATTAATATTTGATTCATCAACAACAGAGTCAGACACTACAATATCCTCTTCATCATTACTATGATCTACATAAATATAATCATCATCAGAACCCAAATCAACCTTACCATCATCTAATTCAACATCATCCATATCATCACTATCATTAACATCAGAACCCAAATCAGCAGATCCTTCACCATGATTTACAAAAACATAATCATCATCAGAATCAGAATCAATACTTTTATCTTTCAAATCAACAGATTTATTGCTTTTTGATTGGTTTATAGGTTTTATATCAAAATCATCTTCTACATCGACTTTTACATCACTTTCTTTTTCATTTTCAATATGTGAAAATTCATCCATATCCATATCTGAAGACTTGTTAAAAGTAACTTTAGATGTATTTTTATCTTTATCAATAGGTTTATGTTCTAAAACATCCTCTTCAACATCATCCACATCCTGATTTAAATCACCAACAGACTCATCTAAAACATCCTCTTCAATATTTGATTCATCAACAACAGAGTCAGACACTACAATATCCTTTTCATCATTACTATGATCAACATAAATGAAGTCATCATTGTCAAGTTTGTCCTTTATTATGTCATTTACTTCATCAATAGATTCATCACCATTACTTTCATCATCATGGAAAAATGAAAATTTATTTTTTATTGAAGATAAAATTCCTCCACCTGATGCCTTGGATATAGTTGAATCAAATTTAACACCTTTTGAATCTATATCATCATCTATTTCTTCGGAGAGTTCTTCTTGGATTTCCTGTGAGATTTTTTCGTCCGTATATTGAACATTTTCGCTATCGTTTTTATCACTTGCATATGTATCTTCATCTTCAACACCATCATCAAAATGATTATTCTCTTTATCGATTAATTCATCATCAGTTTCATCTTCAGTTAACTCTTCTATAACCTCATCAATATTAAATTTATTAGATTCATCATGATTAACATCTATTTCATCAACATGATCGGTATTAACATCAAAATCATCTTTTTTGTCGGCAGAATCATCCACATCAAGATCATCTACAGCAATATCATCTACAGCAATATCATCATTCTCATCAACAGAATCAACAATTTCACTATCATCCACATTAATATCTAAATCATTACCAGAATCAACAATTTCACTATCATCCACATTAATATCTAAATCATTACCAGAATCAACCACAGCATTATCTTTTACATTTTCAACATCATCAACAATTAAATCATCAGTATCTTTTTTAATATCAACTTCTTTATCGAAAACTGATTCCTTATTTATATTTTTAGCATCAGATGTTTTTTCTTCGGCCAAATCATCATGGAATACAAAATCATCGAATGCACTATATTCTTCATCAATATCTGATTCTACAACAAACTCACTAGGAGATTCTTTAACAATATCCTCCATAGGTTCATCTACAACATCAACAAAATCACTAGGAGATTCTTTAACAATATCCTCCATAGGTTCATCTACAACATCAACAAAATCACTAGGAGATTCCTCTACAAATTCAAAATCATCATTATCAAATTCATCAAGTTCATCTTTGCTTACAAAAATTATGTCATCATCAAAGTCAAGTCCGTCTGGTGGAATTACCTCTACATTTTCTCCAAGTTCAGCTGCTTTAGCCTCTTCTTCTTTCTTTCTTTGTTCTTCTAACTCTTTTTCGCGTTTTTTTCTCAATTCTTCAGCTTTTTTCTCAGCTTCTTGTCTGCGTTTCTCTTCTTTTTCACGAGCTATTCTTTGTTCTTCACGAGTTTCCTTAATTGATTTTTCTATGAACTCCAATAATTTTTTACGTCCCAAATCACGGTTTCTATACCAATCGGTAGACCATAAATGATAAAGTTTCCATCCTAATCCTTCCAATACTTGCTCACGAAGTCTATCCCGGTCACGTGCAACCTTACTTGATGCATACATCTTTCCATCAGTTGTAATTCCCAAAATATATTTTCCAGGATTTTCTTCATCCACAATAGCCAAATCTACCCTAAATCCTGCACAACCAATTTGTTTATCGACAACATAGCCATTTTCTTCTAAAAAACTTGCAATAGCATCTTCAAAAGGTGCTGCATTATGTTCTTCTGCTGTATGTGCACCCATAGTTAAATTTTCAGCATATTCTAAGAATTCTCGTAGTGCCCTTACACCATGAGGAGGATTTGCCGTTAATTTCATACTTGAAGCTTTAAAGTTGGAAAACACAACACATTTTTGTCTTGCACGTGTAATCAATACATTTAATCTTCTTTCCCCACCATCCTGATTTAGAGGACCGAAGTTAAGTGACATTTTTCTTTCATTGTCAAAACCATATCCCACACTTATTAAAATAACATCTCTTTCATCCCCCTGAATTGTTTCAAGGTTTTTAACAAAGAATCTTTCATCCTTATTTTCTGAGAATAATGGTTCAAATTCTGGCCTTTCACGACGTTTTTCTTCCAATTTTTCCAAAATAGCATTTTTTTGAGCTACAGAAAATGTTCCTACACCCAAACTTTTTGTATCACCATATCTGTCAAAATGTTCAAATATCGCTTCAACAACATCTTCCGCTTCTTTTGGATTTGCAGATGATGAACCTCTATCATATGCAGTGTTGGGATTATAATGGAATTTTAATCCTAATTCCGAATCATTGTGAGAAGGTGAAGGATATACAAGCAATTCATTATCATAAAACTCTTTATTAGAAACATTAATTAATGACTCATGACGGCTTCTGTAGTGCCATTTCAACATCTTTACTGGGAAGGATAACTTACATAAATGTAATATACTCTCCATATCGAGTGATGTTGCTTCTTCCTCATCACTTTCTCCACTTGCCATCTGATCAAAGAATGATGTTGGAGGCAATTGCTGAGTATCACCCATTACAACTGCGGTTTTACCTCTCATAAATGCTCCCAAAGCATCTTCGGGTTTTACTTGACTTGCTTCGTCAAAAATAACCACATCAAATTGTAGTTCTTCATTAGTCGGGTCAAGATACTGTGCCACTGACAATGGAGACATCATAAAACATGGTTTTATCTGTTTAATCATACCTCCTGCTTTTTCGAGTAATTTTCTTACCGGCAAGTGTCCACTTTTTCTTGTAAATTCCCCTGCAAGTACTTTTGCCTGAGGATTTTCAGTAGCACCAAATATCTGCGGAATATTCTGATTTAACTTATGGAAAATTCTTTTACGATTTAAAATTAATATTTTCTTATCCAAATCCTTAAATTCCCTTATCCTGTTTTCATGAAGTTCACCAATGAATGTAGCCAATTCCTGATTTTCTACAAAAAGAATATTTAAAAGAGAATCAGCGAAGTTTCCTTCCACTAAAGATTTAATATCGTCCTTTTTAATATTTCTTTTCTCGATTGAATCAACAAAAGAATCGGCAATTGTTCCTTTAAGGGAATTTTTAGTGTTCAGATATTGAGACCATAAATGAAGACTTGAAAGCTGACCTCTCCAGTTGTATAACTGTGATTGCCAGTCTTCAAAATCAACATCATTAGCACCTTTTTTAAATATTAATTTACTTCTAGGATTTAATTTTGATTTTAATTTATCCAAATCACTGCTAAATTGCTTTCCAGAGTCTATATAGTCAACCAAATCCCTTTCAGGATTAATGTCAAATAAATCTTTAGATAGAATGTCAATAGTGTTCTGTGAAAAAATTCCTTCTCTTGTAAGTGCAGTGAACTGTGTCATCCACTGAGCGATAGCTTTTAAATCATTAATATCTGCATTTAAATACCAATATCCACCATAATACTGTTTGGCTAATGCTTCATTAGCTTCTAAATTCTTTTTAAGTTTTATAGCAACTTTAGCTTTGCTTAAATCATCAATAATTGTATTGATATCATCCTGAACAGGATAATTATAATATCTCTCGACTAGCTCCAAATGCTGATTTCCTTTAAAGAAACGGAATTTTTTATGAGACAATTCGTTTAATTCATAAATTATTCTGTCAATATTTGCATGATAAATACTTGGATTAAACTTATTTAATACATCAGCAACCTTTTGATATTTAGCTAATTCCTGTATCAATCTGTAAGGATCATCATTGTTTTTATCCCATGCTCCTGATTTTAATATTTGAGCATCAATTAATTCTGAATTTTGAGTTTTAATTATGTCAAATGCTGAAAGTGACTTTTCAAATTCATTTAATGTATTTGGCTTTTTAATTCCATATATATCATATACCCTTCCACGTTCAATTAAAAATGCATCTAAAGATTTCAATGTATCATTTATCAGCATTTCTATTTCCCTTAAATCTGCGGGAAGCAAACTTTTTGGTGAACATTTGCTCCAAGGATTCTCCTTTGAAATAGTTTGATACAGTTCAGCCACACTTTCCAAAGCCAAAATAGTATCATCCAAATCTTTTAATGTTACTGATTCAGGACTATTAAATCTAACCAAAGGCATTATGCTTTGCTTGCGTGAAAAATGATCATCAGCAGCTTCTTTCATTCCATATAATTGAAATGCAGAGAAATTAACTGCAAATACAGGTTTATGAATAACACTAGCATAATCATCAAGTTGTCTTTTTAAGGTTTCTAACTTTCTAATTGTCTGGTCTATGTTTAATGTATCGACAGCTCTGACAGTGGTTGCTTTTTGCAGGTCTTTCAGGAATTTTTTACGTCTAGTTTTATGTGAATGCAATTCTAAAACAAATTTGCCCAAACCCACATTAGTCAATCTGTCCTTTACAACATCCAATGCCGCCATCTTTTCAGATACGAATAAAACTGATTTACCTTCTGCAAGCAGCTCCGCAATCAAATTTACAATTGTTTGTGATTTACCTGTTCCTGGTGGTCCTTCCACAACAAGATTTCTTCCAGCCTTTACATCCTGAATTGCGGCAATCTGTGATGAATCAGCATCTAAAACCTGATACATTGTCTGATAATCAAGTTGAGTGTCAATATCCTCTTCATTGAAAGCCTCCACATCATTTTTAGCTGGATTGAATATCGCTTGTATCAGTTCATTTTTAGTTAAATCCACATTATCTGCCCAACTATCAGGATTTAAATCATTATACATGACAAATTTTGTAAAACTAAAGAAACCTAAAGCAATTTTGTGATTAACTTTCCAATTTTCCATTTTCTGAACAGCATGCTTAACCTTTTCAATATAATGGTCTACAACTTCACCATATTTTTTAAATTCAAAATCTGGAAGTTCAATACCTCCTTCAAGGAGTTTTGCTTTAAGGGAAATGTTGGTTTGAATATCCTCCCCAGTCCATTCCAAGTTAAATGATTCACCCACCTTTTTCCTTTCCATGGAAACGGGAATTAAAACTAAAGGAGCCTGGTTGGTTTGTTTCGGTTTGGATTTATCAATCCACTCCAAAAATCCGACTGCAAGGTACAAAATATTATAACCCTGTTCCTGAAGCATTGTTTTAGCTTGGTTATTAATATAATACAGTCTTTTTTGAAGTTCGTTTGGAGTCAAGTCTATTTCTAACTTTTTATTTCCTTCAGAAAACTTGCTAAAATCAAATGGAATATGGTCCCAAACTGAAGATTTCTCCTCTTTTTTATCTTTCTTATTAGATACAAAATACATTTTATTTTCTTGTAAAACTAATGTTTGAAAGACATTAATTGGTGTTTGGTTATTAATAACAACAGTTTTAGCCCTAGATTTAAAATTAAGCAATTGATTTCTTAAAGTTAAATCTAATAACTCCTTACGTAAGTTTTTAAACTCCTTTTCGATTATATTAGTGGATGAATTGGATAACATGATGATCATTTATTTTAAAAAAATTCTTTCAATCATATATAATTATTAATATCGTAATTAATAAAGTTTACTTATTAACAAATATTGCTTTTAAATTTCTCAAAAAAGGAAAAATAGGATTATGAGATATTTTATAAAAAAATAAAAGATTTTAATAAGAGTTTTTTAATAATGATACAAATTTTAAAAATCAATAGTGACCTATTTTTTTAATTTTTTCACTTGCTATTCTTGAAGCGAAATCGCCTGATTGCATAATTGACTTAGATTTTAATCTCTGAGAGATATAAGCCGCCATATATGTGTCTCCACACCCTGTTGTATCAACCAGATTTTCACATTTTACGGCTTTAATTCTTATTTCATCTTCACCAATAATTCTTGATCCATTACTTCCATTAGTTATGACTATTTCATCCACATCTATGTTATCGCCAATAATGTTTTTTTCTGATTCATCCAAAAATATTAAATCCGCATTTGATAAAATATTATTCAAATCATCAAAGACATCTAATTTTATAGTGTAATTTCCATTTACTTCAACATCAGGAACTCTCAGAAATCCTTGCACCGATAAAAATATTGGAACATGAAAACCTTTTAGATATTCTATTGTTTCAGATGGAAAATCAAATCTGTTTAACGGATTTAACACAAATGCATCAATTTTTTCAGGCAATATATCTTCTAAATCATTAGGTAAAATTGGAATTTGAGCAAAATTACTCAATTGATTTCTAATATCCAAATTATCCTCAAAAGGATATTCATTTATAAAATAGTGAGTATTATCCTTTTTAATTAGATGAACTTTTGATATATCTGGAAAATCACCGATTAAACTTTCATCACAGCAGTTTACAAAAGCCATGTAATCATTGAAAAATTCTTCAAATACGAAACTTTGAAAGTAAGTCGCTCCACCAACCATGTTGGATTTTTCCTCACCGATAATAACCAAATCATTGGTCACTGGTCCGATAACAACTAGCGTCATGATAAAACTCTTAATCCAGTTCAATAGTGATATCCACTACATGATATTTATTTGAAATATCATAAATCTCTTTTTTTATATTTTCAACATTTTTTCCAAAGTCAACATCAACTTTAACAGTCATTACTGAGTCAATTCCGTCAAGTGACCATATATGGAAATCATCAAGTGCATTTACACCGTCAATTTCCAGAATCTGCTGTTTGAATTCTTCAACATCAAAGTTATCCGGTGTCTTTTGAAGCAATACTTCAAGTGATTTATATAATGTTCTACCCAAGTTAAAGATTAACCAAACTGCAATAGCTATTGATACGAAAGGATCCAAATAGGATATATCCTGCCAAAATATTAAAATTACACTTAAAATCAATATTGCAACCCACTCGAAGATATCTCCAAGCAGATGATAAAATATTGCCTTTTCATTAAATGTTTCACCGCCGTGAAGACGCCATACAGAAATTGTCTTGAATACCAAACCTATGATACCTATTATAAGCATTCCCTCAGCATCAACACCTTCCGGAGAAAATAACCTTGGAATAGCTTCTGAAAGTATGAAGAATGCCATTACAATAACAAATGTTGATGTTATGACTGCACCTAAAATAGAAAATCTTTGATATCCATAAGAAAATTTATCAGTAGCTCCTTTTTGGGCAACATGCTCTAAAATCCATGCAATCGCCATGGAAAAGGTATCTGACATATCATGAATACAGTCAGCTAAAATTGCCATACTGTTAGTTGCAAGACCACCTATAATCACTATAATATTGAATGTTAAATTCAATAAAAAAACAAATGCCAAGTTATCACTTGCTTTTTTGTGATGATGATGTGTATCTATTCTCATAGAATATTATATGATAATAATACAATAAAAAAGTTATTCAAAATTATAAAAAGAAAAAATAAAGTTAATTTTAAGTATTTAAAAAAATACTAAATTTTATATAATTTAAAAATAAAAAGATAATTAGTGATTAAAAATGGCGTTAACTGGAACAACAATATTTTCCCACATATTACCTGTATTTTTTGGATTTTTCGGAATATTATTAATATTATCCGGAATAATGGATGATAATAATCCTAAACTTGGTTTTGGTATCGTACTATTCATTGTAGCTTGTGCTTTCCCATATGTTGTTTTAAATGCACTGCTCTAAATAATAGATATCTCACCAGAATGTAGGCTAGTTCCTACCAATACTTTTTTTATACCCAATCTTTCCAGTTCATCAATAGATTCCTTATTTAATCCACCACCAATTATCAGACAGTCTTTTAAATCTTTAAATTCATCTAATAATTCTTTATTATAACCGTTATTGGTTCCGACACTGCTGATATCTAAAAGAATTATCTGAGAAGCACCAATATCAACCAATACCTCTTTAAATTCTTTAAGAGTCAAGTCAAGATTTTTACAAAACAGTTCATTATCCTTCACATCAACGCTTATGATAATTCTTTCCTTAGGATATTTCTCAAAAATTTCATATAGCTCATCCAAACTTTCCAATGTTTCAGTTGGAACAATAAGTTTAAATGCATAATCCAAAAAGAATGAAAAGCCTTCAGCATTTTTTACTCCTGCATCCAATATTACAGGAATAATAGTGTTTACCATTTTGATGTCATTAATATTATGGCCGTTGCTTTCGATTAAATCCAAATCCGCAATATATAATTCATCAGCCCCATTTAATTTTAATCCCTGAGCAATTTCTACAGGATTGGCTGATGGTGCAAATACTGTTTGCAATGGTTGATATGTATCCCTTAAACCAGATTTGCCGCTTACTGCCTGACCATCTTTTAAATCTAAAACTGGTATTTTTTTAATCAAATTATCACCTTAATTATAGTATTTAATTAAGGGAGTATTTAAGATTTTTAAAAAAAAGTAAAAAACAATAGGAGGAAAATTGAGCTAATGAAAAACTTAGCCCAATTTTGAAAATAATAAATAATGATCAATTTAGGGAGAGTATAAAAAATATGATTTTTAACCCTTGTTTATTATCTTTAATATCATAGTATATAAAATTACCTATAATTTATAAAAATTAAATTATACTTGAATAAATTAATGTAAATATAAATAATAATTATATGAGATAATGTTCAAAAAAATATTGTAAAATTTAAACAAATAAACATACAATATAATAAATTATAAAATTAATGAATTTTCATCAATTTTAAATGTTAAAAATCAATAAAGTTGGCTTGAAAATGCTATAATAGTAAGTAATCATGTCATATCAATATTACAATATGATAAAAGTATAATTGATAAAAGTAAAACTAAATTGCATATTTAAAATAAAATTAGGAAATTTAAAAAAATAATAAAAAAAAGTTTGAAGCCAAAGAGGGAATTTTTGAAAGACAGAAAAAATCGTGTTCATCCTTATTGCTAAGCTATCTAATAAATTACTTCAAACTTTATACTATATTATTGTCTTAATGATATAAATACTTTTTTATAAAAAAGTATTACTTGCATTATGAAAAAAATATAAAAAAGTAATACATATCAGTTTAAAAAAATAATTATTCTCTGAAATTTTCATCAATATATGAATCAAACTTCAAATAAGCACTATCAATAGCTTCATTTAACATATCTTGGTTTATTTCAGATAATTCATCAAAAAGAACTCCTAAATCAACATCCACATCAAGTTGATCATTTTCATAATTGAGTTCAATATCCAAATCAAGGTCTTCAAGTTCCTTTGTTGAAATAACCTTTGAAACTTCAATTTCGAGAATTTCACCAAAATCAGTAGAAATAGTATCTAAATCCTCGGAGGATAATTTTTTAAGTTTTGACATAATAATCAAAAAAAAGAATAGAAATTAAGCTCCATTAGGAGCCATTCCTTGCATAGCAGCTTGAATATTAGTTTGCATTTCTTCAAGTTTTTTCATGACTCTTTCTTCTTGGCGAGCCATTGTTTGTTTTCTTAACTTGAGGGTTTCTAACTTATCTTCAGCTTCATCTAAAGCATCTTTATAATCTACTTTAATAAGTAAATTACCTGCTTGTTTGAATACTTCAGTATTTTCATCAGTATTATTTAATTCTTCTAATGCTTTTTCAGTTTCTTGAATTTGAACTTCTACAGTTTGAATTTGCATAGTTACAGCTTGAGCTTGTTGTTGTAACTGTTGAAACTGATTTAATTGTTCTTGAATATTTTCAGGAATTTCCATATAATCACCTTTTAATTTTATATATTTGTTAAGTTATTTATTTGTAATGATAAATTAATCCACTTGATAGCGGAATTTACAGAAGCTCTAAATGATGTAGAGTCTTGAGCATCAATATCAATAATAATAAAATTATCCTTTAAAGTTAAATCCATAGAAGACCTGTAATCAGGAGCCGTTTGAAATTCTAAAATAATAGAATCATAAATTATCTTTGCTTGATTGGAATTATCAAACTCGACGTTAATTTGACTTTTTACAGATTCCAAAGGACTATTCTCTATCATTGTTATCTAAAATCTTTTTAATATTAATTTGGAAATCAGTTTTATCTCCAAATTTATTAATAAAATTTATTTTAGCTACTAAATCATCATAGCCATTAGTAATATTAATATAATTCTCTTCAGCCTTATCAACAAGTTCAAAACCTAAAATATCACTTAAGCAGTTTAGTTTTTGAACTTCACTGACTATTTTCAATTTAGATGGTGAAATATTTAGCCTTTCATTTGTTGTAGTAACACTAATTAAAACAGTAATCAGCACTTCACCCTTATTGGAATAAAATGTGATTCTACTAGGATTTCCTTTTATTTCATTAACAATAGCTAAATTAATTTCATCTTCATCAAGAGCCCTTAATAAAAGTTCTCTCATATTCATTTTACCTCTGTTAACAGATGTAGAATCTGTTGCATGAGCTAAATTTTTACAAAATTTTCTTGTTTTTTGAGAAGGTTTTCTAGATGTTGAAATTAACATTTAAATCAAAAATAGTAAAAAAATTATAGATAAAACAAGATAAAATCTTGATTTTATTCTATTTTTTAAGGCCAATTCTGTTAGCCATATTCCCATCAGGAACACTTGCTGATACCCAACGGGTTACTTCTGGAACATTTTTAAATAAAATCCTATATCTACAATTAGGACATTTATTATCCATGTAGCTTTTTTGATCTACTTCTGTTCCACAACGTGGACACTTATACAAGGATTATTCCTCCACTTTAATGTCTCTGATACTACGTGCTGCAGATTTAACCATAGGGGTTTGAGGAACATAAGCTCCACCGGTGAATACTGCACCACATTTTCTACATTTCCAAATTCCAGCAGCTTGTCTTTTTACATATGGTCTATCACATTTAGGGCAAACATGATTTTTTTTCATGTTTTCTTCGATGATTTTAACAGATCTTTTAGCTTTTCTTCCGTATCTTGCACCGAACCTACCTGTAATACCAACTTTTTTAGTTCTTGCCATTTTAATTTCTCTCCATTATAAAAATAATAATAAAAAATGTAAATCAATTAGATTTACCATGATTAAAAACAATCATAAAATTATCTAATGTAATAATATTGTATCACATCATATTTAAAGTTAATGGAAAATTTAAGAAAATAATAGTATTTTCTCAAGATACCATCAAATTTAGACCTCTTATCTTAATCGAAAGTGTGATAATTAGGACTTTCATTAGTGATTAACAAATCATGAGGATGTGACTCTTTAATACCACTACTAGTAATTCTTACGAATTGAGCTTTTTTCTGCATGTCAGCAATATCTTTAGCTCCACAGTAACCCATTGAAGATTTTAAACCACCAACTAATTGGAATAAAATTTCACTTACTGTTCCTTTGTATGGTACTGCACCTTCAATTCCTTCAGGGACATACTTGGTGTGGTTCATTTTACTTTTAGAACCTTGGAAGTATCTATCAGCACCGCCGTCATATTCACTGGTCATAGCACCCATGGATCCCATTCCACGGTATTTTTTGTATTGTTTTCCATTCATAACAACAACATCACCAGGAGCTTCATAAGATGCTGCAAGCAAATTACCTAACATTACTGCATCCGCACCTGCACCGATAGCTTTTGCAATGTCACCTGAGTATCTGATACCACCGTCAGCAATAACAGGAATTCCAGCGTCAGCTGCTACATCAGCAACATCTGAAATCGCAGTAAGTTGTGGTACACCAACACCAGCCACAATACGAGTAGTACACATTGAACCTGGACCGATACCAACTTTTAGAGCATCTACACCCATAGCGATCAAGTCTTCAGCAGCTTCTGCAGTTGCAATATTTCCAACACATAACTCCGCATCAATATTGTCCTTTATGGTTTCAGTAAACTTAACAACATTCATGTTATGTGCATGAGCACAGTCGATTGAAATAATATCTGCACCAGCTTCATCCAAAGCCATTGCTCTTTCCAAATCAAACGGACCTGATGCGGCTGCAACCAAATAGTTTCCATTTTTGTCACGTGCAGCATTAGGATATTGAGCTTGGTTTAAAATATCTTTAATAGTGATAATACCAACCAATTTGCCATCATGAAGAACAGGTAATCTTTCTACCTTATTTTCATAAGCAATATTCAATGCTTCTTCAGCAGTAATTGGCTCTTCGACAGTAACAACATCGGAAGTCATTATATCTTTGACTGTCTTATTTGGTTCTGATTTTAAAACTGGTCTAATATCCCTTTTGGATATAATACCAATAATTTCATCACCATCAACAACAGGAAGACCACTGATTAATTCATCCTGCATTTTAGATTGAACATCCAAAATAGTTGAATCAGGAGTGATTGTTACAACATCACGAATAGTCAAGTCTTCAGCAGATTTAACCTTTTTAACTTCCTCAACCTGTCTTTCTAAAGAGATATTCCTGTGTATTACTCCAATACCACCTTCCTGTGCCATAGCTATAGCAAGTTCTGCTTCAGTAACAGTATCCATAGCAGCACTCAAAATTGGAATATTTAATTTAATACCTTTAGATAATTCAATTTTAGTATCAATATCTTTTGGTTCAACATAACTCGCATTAGGAGTAAGTAAAAAATCATCAAAAGTATAAGACATTCTTGCTTCTTGAACTTTTTTAGAATACATTAAAAAACACCTACTTAAAATGAATCACATAATTCTTTTAACTCAGCTACAGCAGTATGATGTATTTTACCAGTGTTACGGTCACCGCCAACACAGGCAGCGCCTCTGATACCAACTACATCACAACCAATATCATGTAATGGTTTTAATTGATCTTTTTTAACAGAACCTGCGAGAGCAGTTTTTAAATTATAACTATGAGCTTCTTCAACAAATTCAGTTAGTTTATCAATATCCAAATAATCAAATAAAGTATGACCATCCTTTACAGCAGTATCTAACATTGCCAAATCACAGTTTGCATCACGAGCTACTTTCGGAATTTCCATAGGATCAACAGCACCAACACGATGAGCATCAGCATATCCAGCAGCCACAACAATAGTGTCTGGACTTACGTCTTTAACAGTTTTAGATACATTTTTCATAACTTCAACAGCTTCGTCGTAGTTTTTGGTTCCGTATAATCCTACTTTGATATAATCTGCTCCTGAAACATGAGCTCCCATTGCCGCAAGAGAAACAGTACCTGGTTTGTAAGGCACATCTCCTAAAGTAGCACTAACTAATTTATCTTCAGGAGTTAATTCCCTAATCTCTTTAATAACCCAAGGGAAATTAGCACCTAAAGATCCTTCTTTAGGATTTTTAACATCAACAATATCCGCTCCACCTTTAATAGATTCAAGAGCTTCTTCATGGTTTATAGGACTAATTAATAGAAGCATGTATTTCCTCCGTTTATAATAATAAAATATTAAAATATAATATATTTATATTTAGTATTCCTTCTTTATAAGTATATGCTTTGAAGATAGAAAAAAATAGTAAAAATCAGTATGGTGAATCGTTATTACTTACATTATCCTTGATTTTGCCATGTACTTTAGGATAAAAACCAACTTCCGAAGATAATTTTCTCATATTTTCAATTATTTCATTTGTTGGAATGGCTACAGGACAATTTAGAGTGCATAATCCACATAAGGTGCACATGTAAAGGCCTGATTCATAGCATGTCTCATCATCTTCAATGAATTTGGACATTGCAACACCACGACCTCCCAAATAATTATTAAAACCGAATTCATTGCCGACAGCATTATAAACAGGACAATGCACAACACAGTTTCCACAGCCGATACACCAAAGACACTCTTCACTGGCTGAACTTCTTCCATTATCCAAAAATATTACAACTACCCTTTCAGCACCATACATATTCTTTAGAAGTTTTTTTTCGATGTCTGCGGTTTTTGACGGTCCGGAAATTACATTCATATATGATGTCACATAGTTTCCTGTTGCATAAACAGTTTCAAGTTTTGCAACAGAAATTGCGTCTTCCAATGTAGGTACAATTTTATCGATTCCAGCCACAATTATATGCAAGTCTTTTAGTGAAACCAGTGAAATATTACCCTCATTGTGAACCATTACGCATGACCCTTCTTCGGATGCTATTGCATTAGCACCAGATATACCTACACTTGCATTTTCCAGGCGATTTAATACATCACTTCTGACAAGTTCCATAATTTCACGAGGAATTGGATTGACATTGCTGTCAAGGGAATCATTGACAATATTTGTTATTTCAGACACATTCAAATGAGAAGCAGGACCTGTTGGATGGACTGGCTTATTATCCGTTTTTTTAAGCTGCAATATTCTGTCACCCAAATCCGTTTCAACAACATCCCATTTTTTATTAGCCAACTCATCCTTAAGATTAATTTCACCTAATGTGTTTGACTTAGCTTTGGCAATTACCTTATTGTCATAGCAATCAATTAAATCAAAAATAATATTTATGGCATCTTCCTTGGTTTCAGCAAACTCTACATCAATGCCATTGCGTTTGAATGATTCAATGGCATGGCTGTATAATTCTTTAGAATTTTCAATAGAATATTTTTTAATTTCACGAACCCTCTTTTCCAATCTTTTTACCTGAGGAGAATCCTTAATTTCAGATGATCTTGACTTTACTGTATTGAATGACATTCTCATGGTTTCAAGTTCACTGCTCTTCATTAATATCACCATATCTTACTAAAAATTCTGTCAAGTCAAACACATCAATACCATGATCTTTTAAGTTAAGCTTGCAAAAGGGACACGGTGTGACCAATAAGTCCGCATCAGTATCAATAGCCTGTTTTATACGTGAATCAGCCATTTGAGATGCAATTTCAGGATAAGCAGATTTTACTCCACCACCAGCACCACAGCAAATGCTATTTTCACGAACATTTTCCATTTCAACCATATTCGCAACATTTGAAATGACATTTCTAGGCTCATCAAATACATCGCAATGACGTCCCAAATGACAGGAATCATGATAGGTAACTTTTAAATCATGTTTTTTGAAATTCAATTTTCCCTCATCAATCAACTGATTTAAAAATTGTGAAATATGAATAACATCAAGGCCTTCATAATCATCTTTTAACGTCTTATAACATCCAGCACATGAAGTTAATATGAGTTCTCCACTTAAAACTTCACTATTTTTTTGAATCTGTTTTTGAGCTTCATCGACAAAACCTGTTCTCAACAATACAGACCCACAGCATTTTTCATCATCCAAAACTCTATAGTCCACACCTGCCAAATCCAATAACATTTCTGTTGCATCTTTTATGGAAGTTTCCTTTTCACGTGCAGTGCAACCTCTAAAGTATATCATAGACTTATTCTTCCTCATCATCCACGTTTATTTCGTTGTTAAGTGCAACTTCCTTAACAAGAGTATTTAAATTATTTTGCATTTTATCAACAATGAAATATAACTTTAAAATGGTATAGAACAAAATTACAAATACTAATATAATGATAAAGTCCAAACCACGAGTTATACCGAATAATCGTGCAAATGTAATACTGATATCTGGAAAAATTGCAAATAAACTAACAACAATCCAGAATATAGACCATAAAACAACAGTTGCAAATGAATTTTTTCCCTTCAAATATCTTGTAATAAACCATATGATAGCAATTACAGAAATTATAGGAAATATTAAAGCATATAAATACATATTTTCACCTTAAAATTGATGTTTAATCATTTGGAACAAAATTTTAAGTGCAACAGTCACATTTGTTCCTTTAGCTTGAGTTTCAGGAGTATAAATTGTTTGAATTGGGACTTCTGCAAAAGGAATATTATTGTCATTGACTTCACGTATGAATTCAGAAGAAATGAGATATCCTACAGCATTGATAGAAATCTTATCCAACGCATCAACGGTTATGGCTCTAAAACCCGTTTGAGAATCACTTACGTCCACCCTATAAAATATCTTTGTTAAAAAATTCATGACGGAATTTGCAAAGCTTCTGGTTTTTGGCATATCCTCAAAAGGTCTTACACCAATTACTGCTTCAGCTTCACCAGTAACCAATGGTTTTATCATTTCATCCAAGTCATCAGCTGAATGCTGCCCATCAGAATCCATACTGACAACATATTTTGGGTTGAATCTTAAAACAGCTTCAAAACCTGTTTGGGTAGCTATACCAACTCCCCTATTAATCATCAGAGAAAAAATATGTATCTTATCAGGAAATTCTTTTTTTACCTGTTTAACAACTTCCAAAGTATTGTCTGATGAACCGTCATTTACAATGACCATATTATAACCTTTACTGGCTATATCCACTATAACCGGCCTGATTCTTGTAGCTTCATTATATGCTGGAAGAACCACATACGTTGCATTTTTATCTTCCTCAGTTATTTCATGTCCCATATATCCACCTATAATGGTCCGGCATCTTCTTTTCCTTCACGCATTCCCATTCCAGCTTCTTTTCTCATAGCTTTTCTATGATACATCATCTTTATTAAATTTTGAGCATGTTCACGTGCTCTGTTTTCAGCCAATTTGCTTAATTCAACAGGGTCTTCTTCCTCATCCTCATGAACAAAAACCTCTAAAATATGAGTATTTGTCATGAGCTGCGCATTGATAAGGCCTGTTGATGCTTCATGAGCACACATCTTGTCCTTTTCCATAGGTCCCGGCATTCCAAGAGCCATTACAATATCACAGTTTTCCTCTTCTATGAGGATTTTAGCTGTTACCGGCAAGTCTTTAACACCAGGAACGGTCTCACGAATTATTTGTAAATCATAAGCATTATTTTTAAGCTCATCTATAGCAGCAGACGCCATATCAAAACGAGCAAATGTTGTATCACAAATTCCAATCCTCATCAATTTCACCTTATAAAAAAATATGTTAATTAATAATATATAATGATTTGTAAAAATAATATGGTATTAAAAATTATTACTGCAAGTAATACTTTTAAAATAAGATTTATTATAAAAATTAGTGAATAAAAAAAATTAGTTTTTGTTAACAAGTTTCAAAAACTTCTCCTTTGCTTCTTCAACAGTCAATGGATAGTCATTATCCATATCAAATCCTTCAGCTTCAATCTGTTGAAATAACTCAGTAACAATAGGAATTTTTAAATTAGCACTTTCAAGTATATCTGGCCGAGAAAATATATCCTTAGGAGTTCCTTCAGCAATTAATTCACCCCCAACCAATACAAAAACCCTATTTGCATAATCAGGGACCAAATCAACTTCATGAGTTGAAATAACAATAGTAATTCCTTCATCATTTAGTTCTTTAAGCAATTTAACTAAATTAGTAACACCCTGAGGATCCAAACCTGCAGTAGGTTCATCCAAAACCATAATTTCAGGCTTCATTGCTAAAATTCCAGCTATAGCAACTCTTTTCTTTTGACCACCACTTAAATGATGAGGAGCCGTTTTTTCAAAACCAGACATTCCGACACGATCTAGAGCTTCTTCTACCCTATCCTGTACTTCTTCCATAGATAATCCTAAATTCAATGGCCCAAAAGCAACATCTTCCTCTACAGTTGGAGCGAAAATCTGGTCATCAGGATTTTGAAATACAATTCCAACCTTTTGTCTGAATTTTAGTAATGATTTCTTATCGTACTTTAGTTCTTCTCCATCAATGAAAACTTTTCCTTCATCAGGCTCATAAATTCCATTCAAATGAAGAAACAATGTAGATTTACCTGCACCATTTTTACCTAAAAGAGCAACCATTTCTCCTTTTTCAATTTTTAAGCTAACTCCTTTTAAAGCCTGATAATCATTATTATAAGAATATTTAATATCCCTAACTTCTAACATTATTAATCACTCCTTTTTTTAGGTTTGTAAATTGGAAGTTCACCAGTGTATCCTCTGGAATCAAGTGAATGCTGTAAAGTTTCACTTTTATCAAGAGACCTTAAAAATATTGTACTTGCAAGGGCACCTAAAGATTTGAATGAATTGAAATATGAATGATATCCCAATCTGGTTTCCTGTGCTTTTTGCATCGTGTCAATCTCATTTAAGAAAATGAATATTGAATTATACATTAATAATGCAATTTCAATGAAAATCCTTGGAACTTTTAAGGTTGACAAACAGTTTAATATCTTTGCAATAGGTGTTGTAAGAGCTAAAAAACCCAATGAAGGTAAACAACCGACAACTCTAAAAAATGTGTAAACACCGTAGTGCAGGGAATCTGTTGTTACTACAATTCCAAATATTCCAGTTTCAAAAATAACTTCCCCTTTACCAAAGAAGAAGATTAAAAATAAACATGTAATTATAACAAAAGCCATAGGTATTGAAAGAAATTTTAAATAAGATCTAAAACTGATTTTTGCAAAACCTAAAATAACTATTGACATTATCACAAATATTGTTATATCAAAATATAGATTATCTAAAGCTAAAGTTAATATCAACAAAAAAATTGTCAAAAATAACTTAAAATAAGGATTTGTTTCCGTTAAAGCATTATGATGTGCAATATAATCCATATCAAATTTCATATAATCACTAAAAATTAAAAAAAATAGAAAAAGAATTATTCTTCTTCTTTAGATGATTGTCCTCTCCATAAACCAAAGAAGTAACCAATAATGATTGCTCCAATAGCTGCTTGAAGAGCAAATATTAAACTTTCAATTTCTCCACTTGGTGGTTCCCAAATTGATTTATACCAAGGTTCAAAACCTGTTTTTTCTACAGCCTGACCAGCAGCATCATCTGATCCACCAAAGTATCCATCATCCTCACCATGACCACTATACATTATTAATGGTGCTATGAATATAATTATACAAATAACACCTAATAAAATTAAAGTATTTCTGTTCATAATATCACCTATGATTCATTTGGAGCTAAAGCATCGAGTTTAGCTAATAATTTTGGTTTGTATGCTTTTAATCTATCCCAAATAATTACAGTCAAAATACCTTCACCAACAGCTAATGGAATTTGTGTTACAGCAAAGATTATTAAGAAATTGGTTAATGCTGTACCAAAGTTAGGAGATGGGAAAGCTAAAGCTAATTGGAATGAAGTAGCAACATAAGTTAATAAGTCTCCTAAGAATGCTGCAAAGAAAATTGCAATAGTAGAAGAGATATTTGCTTTTGTTAAAGCTTTATATACAATCCAAGCAATAAATGGACCAACAATACCCATTGAGAAAATGTTTGCACCCAAAGTGGTTAATCCACCGTGAGCAAGCAAAATAGCTTGGAAAAGAAGTACTATAGTTGCTAAAACTGCGGTCACTGCAGGACCGAACAATGCTGCACCTAATCCGTTACCACAAGGGTGAGAACAGCTTCCAGTAACAGAAGGTAATTTCAAAGATGATAATACAAACATGAATGCTCCACTAACAGCAATTAATGCCTTAGATTCTGGAGTTTCATCTACTATTTTTTTAATTTGATATATACCGAATGCTACAACGATGATTGATATGACAAACCATATAATACACCAGAACAATGGTAAATATCCTTCCATAATATGCATGATAAATTCCTCTCTCAATTTAATATCAAATTTAGGTAAACTTAAATTTAAATATATTAATTACCATTTGACATGATTAGTTTTATTTTTATAATATATAAATCTAATTAAAAATTTATCAAGTATGATTTAATAAAATGATTGATTATATCAAACACATTTTAAAAAACCATGAAAGTAAATCCCAATTATAAAATAAATATAATACAATTCTAATCATGAATAAAATACATCAATCCAATTGTAATTAAATTTAATACAACAGAAATTTTTAGTATGACTAAAAATAATTCAAATAAATAAATATCAAAACAGCTTTTGAGAAAAAAATAATTTAAGCAGTAACAACAAATATTCAACCATGAACATTAAAAATAACCTAATTTTAGCATTAGATGTTGGAAGCGAATCAGAAGCAATAGACATTTGCGAAAAAGTAAAAGAAAGTATAGACACCATAAAAATTGGTTATCCTCTTGCACTTGCCGAAGGACTTGAAATAATCAAAAAATTAAAAGATAAATTTGGATTTAAAGTAATATGTGACTTTAAAGTAGCAGATATTGATGCGACAAATGAAAAAATCTGTGAAGAAACATTCAAAGCAGGAGCAGATGCTATAATATGTCATGGCTTTGTAGGACCAGACAGTGTACAGGCCTGCCTTGATGTTGCAAACAAATATGAAAAAGAACTGTTTCTTTTAACTGAAATGTCACATCCAGGAGCTAAAAAATTCCTACAACCCGCAGCTGATGAAATAGCCAAAATGGGTATTAAAATGGGAATTACAAACTATGTTGCTCCTGCAACCCGTCTTGATCGTTTACAGGATATTAGAAATATTGTTGGTGAAGATGCATATATCATATCTCCAGGTGTTGGAAAGCAAGGTGGAGACGGCAAAAAAACATTAGAAATTTCAAATGCAATAATTGTTGGAAGAAGTATTTACGAAGCAGAAAATCCAAAAGAAGCATGTGAAAATTTACTAAAATAATGTTAAAATTAACTAAAAATATTTTAATTATTAAATACATAAAACAATATGTTCTACTTATCATATGAACAAAAAAATAAAAAGGAGGATACAACATGGCGTCTAATGTAGGTAAATTAATTATGGAAACCATTTTAGGTTTAATTACTACCGCTTTTGCATTCGTAGCAGGTTTAGCATGGAACGAAGCTATTCAAGCATTAATTCAACAATTTGTCGGAACTGGAAGTGCTTTAACCAGCTTATTTACTTATGCAATTATCGTTACCGTTATTGCAGTCATTGTTACTGTAATCTTGGCAAGATTTGCTGCTAAAATGGGTATCGAATTAAACGAATAGAAAGGAAAATTTTTTCCTTTTTACTCTACTTTTTTAAATACAACACCAGCCATCATATATGAAACTTCAAATAAAATAAAGAATATAAACGTCCAGAATGAAAAAGCACCACATAAAGCCAATATAAATATGACAACCTTCATTACAAACCTATACTCAAAAAACGATTGAATAAACTTATTTTCTGTATAATTATATATTAGTTCATGACCTATTTCATCACCTAAAGCTGCCAATATTAATATTAACAAAACAATAATGCTCAATTGGGGCATTCCACAGGTAAAACATATTGCAGCGAAAATTACAAATGTTACAACATGATGAAGACCATCAACTTTGAAAGCCAACAAATTTCCTATTGCAATGGCAATGAAAATATATGCAGCACCGACATCAGAAACTGATGCAATTGCACAGGCCAATCCACACAATACTCCGAAAAAAGTAGCTAAAATCAAATTATTATTTATATCATACTCATCATCTGACAATTTCATGAAAAAACCAGATAGAATAAACAAAATAGCTAAATAAACATAATCCATAGTAACACCTAAATTTTATCTAAAACTGAAGCATAAATCAATGGAAATATTATTGTAACATCACCAATAACAGTTTCCAGAGTTGAACCGCATTTAGCTTTAGACCAGGATTTCGCTTCCTGCAGAGGAGCTCCGCTTAAACTGCCTGCCTCCGGTCTGTCCAAAGTTATTTGAATAGCTGAATCAAGTCCTCCTTTAAGCAATGTTGAAGCCAATGTGTAATGCTTAGTTAAACCACCGCCTAAAAGTATTCCTCCAATTCTTTCACTATCAAAAACAAAATCAGATAGATAATGCATATCCGCTACAGCATCAACAGTAAAATCATGATCCTGTGTAAACATCCATAACTGCAAACCAAACATGCTGTCAATCAAACCAGGTGCAAAGACAGGAGTCTTCATGCGAGCTGCAGTTGCTAAAAATGAGTTTTCATCATCAATCAATAATCCAACCTCATACAATAATTCCTGAATGGATATTTTGCTTTTACGAGAGGAGATATCTTCAAATATCTTAATTATTTCCCTTTCAAATATTGTAAAATCATCTGATCCCACATTTATATCAGCAATTCTTCCAATTCCATCAGCATTTAAGTCTTCATCATCACGTCCTTCATCACGATAATGATTTCCCCCAAATGCTTCCAGCATGTCATGAGTAATATTTGCCCCACTTGAAATAATCAGATTAACATGCTTATTTTTTATCATGTCAGTTACTATGTTTCTAAGGCCTCCAGGTATTAATGGACCACCTAAACTCATAAAAACATTCATTCCTACATCATTAATCATGTCACACAAAATATTAGAGGCTCTTGCTACTCTGCCAGATCCTAAAACTCCGGATTGGTCAAATTGCCCTATCAATTCAGATACTTTCATGTCTTTTTTTACATTTAATTGGTTAACTTTATCCATTTAATCACACTAATTAGTAAAAATTGGGAATTGTTCAAAATTAGTTATTGAATTTATTAAGTCTGTTCTTGTTACAATTCCAAGCAGGTTATTATCATTATCTGCTATTATTAATCTTGAAATAGATTTTTTAAATAGAATTTCAATTGCTTTTGCTATTTTTAAGTTTTCATTAATAATAATTACTTTTGTTGACATCAAATCGCCAACTGTAGCTTCATCATTATCTTCAGCAATTGCCTGAATCAAATCAGTAACAGTGAAAACACCAACAACCTTACCGTTTTTCATGACTGGTGCACCATCAATTCCATTTTCAGAAAACAATCTTGCAGCCTCTCTCAGGTCACAATCAATTTTTAGAGAAATTACATTTTTGCTTGCAATATCACCAACAGTTTGTTTTGGAATACTTCTTATTGTAGTTGTATCAACAAGCAATATATTATCCATATCATCTCTTCCAACAATCTCACCCATAATTCCCAAATTATTTACAGGTGTTGGACCTAACTTAATTGTATCGCCTAAATTCAAATCCTTAATGCTTCCAAGCACTTTAATGGCTGCCTCACATTCACCCGGTTGAGGCACTGAAGTAAATTCTATTTTTGCAACTGAAATATTATTTAATCTTTCATCATTTTTATAAATAGGAACCTTTGCTTCCTTATCAGAAATAGATATGTTTAAAGAATGATATGCTTCAATTGTTGGTTTATATCCTCCTCTTGGACCTGGAACTCCCTTAACTAAACCCAAACTCCTAAGTGATTGCATCTGATTACGAATTGTTCCAGGATTTCTATTCATAACTTCAGCAATATCTTCTCCCTTTATGGATTTTCCATCAGAAGACTGATATAAGTTTATTAGTGTTTGTAAAATTTCTTTTTGTACTGAGGTTAACATAATAATCACTCTTAACAATATTAAAATTAATATTAGTTTGTTAAATATACTTTATAAATATAATGATTTATCATGATATATTATTCAAACGAATTATATCGTTTTAAAAAAGAAAAATAAAAAATAAAAAAAGAATAATTAAATATTAAAATTTATTATTTTTGATCAGTTATGATAGTTTTCACATACATGTCTTTCCATAGAATGTGTGTGGGCATGCAAATGGCGAATACCATTTTCCGTTTGAATCGCATCAATTATTTCCACATTTTCATGTGAATGAGAATGTTCTCCATCATCATGCGTATGGTAATGATTATGCTGTGCTTTTTTACTAGTTTTATCAAAATTCCTATCATATAACAAAGCTGCATTTAAAACAACCAAACATGAGCCAGCATTGTGAACAATAGCTCCTGTAACAGGATTTAATAATCCCAAAACAGAACAAATTATAGCAGCTGCATTAATGGCCATAGACATGACAATATTTGCTTTGATTGTAAATAATGTGGAATTTGATAAATTCTTAAGATATGGAATTTTGGATATTTCATCACCTAAAAGAGCAATATCCGCAGCTTCAATAGCAACATCACTACCCATAGATCCCATAGCAACACTTACATTGGCAGTTTTTAATGCTGGTGCATCATTAACACCATCTCCCACCATACATACATTGCCACCGTTTTCCTGGAATTTTTCAATCCAATCCAGTTTTTCTTCTGGAAGGAGATTACCGTGAACTTCACCGATTCCAACTTTAGAAGCGAAATAATTAGCTGCTTGAGTATTATCCCCCGTAAGCAAAACAGTTTTTGTTTTTATATCATGCAATGCATTAATCATTTGAGGTGCATCTTCACGAATCATATCAGATAATGCTATGATTCCAACAACATCATTATTTTTACCGACGATGACAGTAGCCTTACCCTCATTTTTAAACTTATCCAAGTCTTCACCAATATCTGCTGAAATTCCATTTTCATTGATGAATTTAAGATTTCCTGCATAAATTTTATCTGAATTGATTTCACAGGATACCCCCAAACCAGGATTCATCTTAAAGTTATTGACATCACTAATTGAAACATTATCGTTTTTAGCCTTATTTACAATAGCTTTTGCAAGAGGGTGTTCACTTAAACTTTCACATGATGCAGTAATTGACAATAACTCCTCTTCAGAAATGCCATATTTAACAATATCTGATACCACAAGATTTCCATAAGTTAAAGTACCTGTCTTATCAAATATCAATGTATTCAAAGCACCTAATTTTTCTAATGCTTCACCTGATTTGATTAAAACACCATGTTTTGTTGCCTGACCAATAGCTGCCATAATTGCAGTTGGAGTAGCAAGAATTAAGGCACAAGGACAGAATACTACCAATACGGTTACACCACGTTCAATATTACCTGTGACAAGCCATGCAGCAATCGCAATAATCAATGCAACAGGAACCAGCCAAGTTGCCCATTTGTCGGCAATTCTTTGTGTTGGTGCTTGCTTTTCATCGGCAGCCTTAACTAAATCGATTAATTTTTGAAGAGAGGAATCTTCAGCTAAACTTGTTGCCTTAATGTCAATTGCACCAAACATATTTGTAGTTCCGCAAAATACTTCATCACCCACAGTCTTATCAATAGGCAATGACTCACCAGTCATTACTGACTGATCAATTGAACTGGTTCCTTTAATTATCTCACCATCAACAGGTATGTTTTCACCAGGCAATATCCTGATATTATCTCCCAATTTAACTTCACTTGCAGGAATTATATCACCATTCGTAAGCCTTGCAGTTTGCGGAGTCAAATCAATTAAATTTTTCAAACCTTTTTTAGCTCTTTCAACAGTCCAATCCTCTAAAAGAGCACCTAATGCCATAATCCATGCTACTTCACCTGCTGCAAATACTTCACCAATTAACAATGATGCGACCATAGCTATTGCAATTAATAATGCAGATGAAATCCATTTTTCACGAATTAATCTGGTCATAGCCAATAACAGCATTGGAATACCGCTGATTATTACTGTACCCCATGCAGGATTTAAATAAATTGGAGTTTCAACCCCAAATATCATAAAAATAATAGCTATCAGTAAAAATATTCCTGAAATAATTGTCATTTTTAATCCAAATAAAAAATCTGTTATTTCATCAATCATATTAACACCCACAAAGTATTACTTTTTTAAATTCTTTTATATACCAAGTATTACTCAAAAATTTTTCAACTAAAATCTCAATACTTGAGACAATTAAAAAATCAATAAAGCACTACTTTCATCTCATTTAAAAATAGTATTACCCACAGCCAAAAAGTATTACTTTTTTTAAAATCATTTATATACTCAGTATTACATTTAATTATTATATGGCTTATTTGATATAAATGTTATTACTTTTTTTGAATTCATTTATATACCCGGTATTACTAAAAAGAAAAAATCATATTAGAAAAAATAAAATTAAAAATAATTAAATAGAATTAATCTATTCGCCGTCATCATCCTTTTTTACAAAATTCATACATTCCTTAACATCCAATAATTGATGTTCATGAATTTTACAGACAATTTTATATTTGTTTCTCAATTCAAGATGCTTGCAATCATCACAAATCATATTATCTCTCCAAAATTATTTCATTGCCAAATCCATAATGCTGAATGCTTCGCCTTCTTTTCTTTCAGAAGGTGCTCCCATTCCAAATGCTGATTTGGCGAATTCCTTATTCATCCTTTTAGAAACTTCACCAAAAATCATTTTATATGCAGTACATTGAGGATCTACTGCCTGTGGAGTTTGATATGCAACAATAGCATTGTAAGGACAACCTCCTTCGCAGTATTTAACATACCTGCATTTTTTACAATTTTCATCGACATAATCCCGGAATTCCTGAAGTTTTGCCCATGCATCAGATTCCTTTAAGTCATCAAAGCTAGGGTTAGTCGAAACATTTCCCAAAATATAGTCATCCATTCCAACAAATCTGTAGCAAGGATAAATCGAACCGTCGGAGCCTACTGCCAGTGTCGTTCCAATGCAATCTGCAAAGGTACAGAGTGTTCCCCTTCTTCTTAAACTGGATTTGCAGATATGATCCAAGTCCATTATTGTAAACTTATCCAAATCATAGAGATACTTATCCAACCATTCAATTAGCAGTTTTCCATGTTCTTCCTGGTCTAGTGCCCATGGATCTGCATTATCTCCCCTTAGGGAAGGCAATGCCGCATGAATTTTCAGATTCATTTTTTCTGCCTTAAAGAATTCATATAACTCATCAGAGAAATCTTTTGAATAATCGGTTACAGTCAATACAAAGTTGATTATAAGTCCTTTGCTTTTAGCGAGTTCATATTTGGCCATGGTTTTATCGTAGTAACCTTCTCCCCTTTGATAGTCATTAATTTCTTTTGGACCATCTATGCTTGTACTGACAACAACATTATATTCAACAAACAAATCAATCAGTTCATCAGTCAAAAGCCAAATATTACTCTGAAGGGAAAATCCTTCCAAATTAGGCAATTTAGATAGCTTTTCAAGAGCATTTTTGTAAAAGTCATATCCTGCAAGAAGAGGTTCGCCACCATGAAAAGTGAAATGAACTTTATCATCCCTAAAATCACCTAACCAGTCAATTATCTGATCTATAATTTCAATATCCATCATTTCCTTTTTATTTTCAGAACCCCAACAATATTTACAATTTGATGGACAATTGAGTGTAGGGATAATCATCACATGAAATGTCATTTTAACCATAAATCTTATTTAATTCTTTTAACAATTTCTTTTTCTCATCCTCATCCATATGGTCATTTACAAAGAAAATGTAACCGCATTCTTCACATTTTACGGTATCCATCTCTGCATGTGCACGATGATTGTCTAACATTTTTCTGTGAGCGACTTTATCTTTAGAACCACATTTTGGACATGGTGCAATTAATTCTTCAAACTTCATTTTCCTCACCTATAATTAAAATTAGATTTTAAAATATATTAAATTTTTCAATGACAAAAAGTATAAATACCATGTTTCAGTGAGAACAATTTTTATCACTGCCCTCAACAAGCTTTAAATAATAAATTGCTAATAAAAATAACTAATTTTTAAAAAAAAGAGATGATAACCATGCCATATGACTATTATGATTACTTTTTAAAAAAGAGAAATGACACTGTTTTTACTGAAACCACAAATAAGATAAGGGAAAATTTCTGGAGAGAAACATACGATGTTGTAGAATCGCAGGAATGGGAAGAAATAACTGACAAAATAAGAAAAAATTAACGATTTAAAAATTTAACCAAATACCTGTAAACAGGAAATCCAACATGCCTTACAAAAGACAGCATATATTTCATTCCAGGCAATTCAAATTCCTTTTTTACTTTTTTTAATTCAGAAATTATATCCAATTTCTGAGGGCATTTTCTTAAACACTTACCGCAGCCATTACATTTACCGGCATTTCCAGAATTACCCATAATTCCACCGACATACTGATAATAGTCCATGAATGACTGATTAATAAATCCTTTATGATTGAATAAATACTTTTCATTATATATCTTCATGCATTCAGGAATATTAACTCCTTGAGGGCAGGGCATGCAATATCCACAAGTGGAACAGTTGATTTTAAGAGAATCCCTCATTACTCTTTTAACATATTCGACAGTTTCCAAATCCTCAAAGCTCATGGACATTGGAGGTGTATTATTTGCAACATCCAAATTTTCATCAAGCTGTTCAAATGAGTTCATTCCAGATAAAACACAGGTAATGTTTCTATTATTCAATACCCATTCCATAGCCCAATAAGCATTACTTTTGTTTGGATTGGCCTTTTTAAATATTTCCTCAGCTTTTGAAGGCATTTTTCCTGCAAGAATTCCTCCCTTTAAAGGTTCCATGACAAAAACACCCATGCCTTTTGAAGCTGCATGTTCAATTCCTTCAACGCTTGCCTGAACATTCTCATCAAAGTAATTGTACTGAACCATGACCACATCCCAGTCATATCCATCAACCAATAATGGAAATTCCTCTTTAGGACCGTGATATGAAAAGCCTATGTGCTTGATTTTACCCTCATTTCGAGCCTTGTTCAAGAATTTGATTAAATCCTTTTTAAGCAATCTGTTCATCGCTTTTAAATCAACGGCATGAATAAGATAATAGTCAATAGAATCCCTTTGAAGTCTTTTGAGCTGTTCATCAAGAATTATTTCCATGTCTTCATATTTTCGAACATTGATTGCAGGCAGTTTGGTGCATAACTTAACCTTATCTGCATATTCTCCTTTAAGGATTTCACCCAAAAAACTTTCGCTATCCCCATAAAGATATGCGGTATCAATAAAATTAACTCCATTATCTATAGCATGATAAATTAACTTTTTAGCCTTATCTCTATCAATTTTACCATTTTTTAATGGAAGCCTCATCGCGCCAAAACCCAAGGGAGAAATTTCATCCCCAGTCTTTACAATTGTTCTATATTGCATATTATTAAATATTAAACTGAATCATATATAATTCTTAAAAATAAAAAATAGTATATTTGCTGAAATCATCAGCAATTATTAAATTATTTATTCGCATTTGTTAATCATAGATTTCATATAATCAATTAATGCATCTTTAGATTCATCATCATCCAAAGCGAATTCAATTGAAGTTTTAAGCCATTCGAAACGATTTCCTATATCATAGGTTTTTCCTTCAAAGGTGTTTCCATAAATAGCATCCAATTTAGATAAAGCATCGGTAAGCTGAATTTCTCCTCCAACTCCAGGCTCTGTTTCATCAATTTTATCAAAAATATCTCCTGTTAAAACATAACGCCCCATAATAGCTAAATTGGAAGGTGCCTGATGAGCTAATGGCTTTTCAACAAGCTTATCAATCTTATAAACATCCTTTTCAACTTCGGTTCCTTTAATAATACCATATCTTTCTACCTTATCTCTTGGAACTTCTTCAAGGGAAATTGCAGATGCACCATATTTTTCATAAACATCGATCAATTGTTTTGTACATGGTGTAGGGCCTTTGGTAATTGAATCTCCCAAAAGTACTGCAAACGCTTCTCCACCAATATGTTTTTTAGCACAGTAAATTGCATCACCAAGTCCTTTTTGCTCTTTTTGCCTTACATAACAGATATCTGCCAAATCAGTAATTGCACGGACTTGTCTTAAACGATCATCTTTACCTGCACTTTGCAAAGTTTGTTCAAGTTCAAAAGATTTATCAAAGTGGTCTTCAATTGATCTTTTATTTCTTCCTGTTACAATTAATATATCATCAATACCTGAAGCTACAGCTTCCTCTATAACATACTGAATGGTTGGTTTATCATAAACAGGTAACATTTCTTTAGGTTGTGCTTTTGTAGCAGGTAAAAATCTTGTACCAAAACCTGCTGCAGGAATAACAGCTTTCATAGTTTATCACCATATTTTAATTATTAAATATATTCTTTATTTTAATACATAAATAGTTACTTGAAAAAAATAGTTTGAAAACAGTGCGGGGGACGGGACTTGAACCCGCGAAGGGACTAACCCACTAGGCCCTCAACCTAGCGCCTTTGACCGCTCGACCACCCCCGCATAAAACAAAAGTAGTTATAAATAAATATGTTTTAAGCATTATATAAAGTTAACTGTTAATCAAGGATTTTGATAGTTACTTCCAATGTTTCTTCATTTTTTAAATCAGCTATTAACTGAGAATCAAGGTCACGGGCAGCTTTTGAAGACTTAATCATCAATGTTCTAGGACAGGTAAACTCACTGGTTCTGCATACAATATCCGTTGGATGAGTTAAAGTTAAATCTTCATGGCCAAAACCAATTATTTCATCATGGGCATTAGGAGTATCCAATAAAACAGCAATCCTAGTATTTGAATTGGCAATTTTATTTTTAAACTCTTCCGGAAAGTCCAACATTGAATCATCCATGTCCACACCGATTATGCAATCGGCAGCAGGCCCAATTTCCAAATCTTTCGTTATTTCAAAAGTAGATTTATGCATGGATGATACATTCCTATGACCTTTTGATTTGATTTTAAATTCCATAATAGTATATCTATCTTTAATCACTTATTAATTCAACAGATTTTAAGTCCCTGATAAAATCCAAAAAGATATCTGCATTTGCAATATCCCCACTATGAGGATTTAATTCAAAAGCTTTTTTATATGATTCATAGGCTTTATCATACTCAAACAGGTTCAAATAACATGATGCCTTATCAAAGAAATAGCAATCGACAGTATTGTCTATCGATAATGCCTCATCAAAATATCTCAATGCATTTTTAAAATCTGACTTGTCCATGAAAATCTTTGCTTTCAAATACCAAGAATAAGAAATCTTCGGATTCATCTCAAGAGATTTATTTACATTATCCAAAGCCTCATCAATACGTTTTGTTTCAAAAAGAGCATCAGCTTTCAACATATAAGCCTGAGGATTTTCATAGGAATCCTTGAAAACCTCATCAAGAATTTTTAAAGATTCATCATATCTTTCAATAGAGTTTAGATACTGCACCTTGAATAATTTTATATCATTATTACTGGATTCTATTTCTAAAAGCCTTTCCAGACAATTAAAGGCAGCATCCTGTTCATCCAATCTAAGTAAAGCGACTGACTTGAAGCTAATGGCTATAGTATTCGTATCGTCAATATCCAGTACTTTATCATAACATTCAATAGCTTCAATATAATTTTTTAAAATCAAATTACAGTTTCCCTTAATGTTTAAAACAAATGGATCATTTTCAACATTTAATTTTTCATTACAAAGAATTATAGTTTCCTTATAAGTATCATAAGCCTCTTTTTTCATATCCAATCTCAAATAGCACTGAGCCTTACTCATCAAAATCAGAGGATTATCAATATCTCCGGAATCCAAATTATCAATAAATTCAAGCGCATTTGCATATTGCCTTTTTCCGACAAGTGACATTATTTTTTCAACCACATCAATTTTGTTATCATCATGTCCATAATAATTCATAATTTACACCTAAACTAATTTATATTAATTTATTTATTATATATAGTTTTTAAATTTATCTATTATAAATTTAGACAATTTTACTTCCCCAAATTAAAAAAATAAGATGAAATCAATATTTATTTGATAAGGTAAAAAAATATTTAAAAACAAAATTAATAATTAAATATGAAAGGATGCTACTGTCTGGTAATTAAACTCGAAAAGAAAAAAATTTAAAAATTGGCAAAAAACTTAAATTCGAGTTTAAAAAGGGCTATTATGTATATATCGGTTCTGCAATGAACAGTTTGGAGTCCCGAGTGAAAAGACATTTATCTGCATCAAAGAAACTCCATTGGCATATTGACTATTTATTGAAATATGGCGAAATTGTTGAAGTTATTTATAATCTGGACAAAAAAGTAGAATGTGAACTTTCAATGGAACTGTCAAAAAAGCATGAATACATTAAAGACTTCGGCTGTAGTGACTGTGAGTGTGAAAGTCATCTGTATTATTTCAAAAACAAAAAAGAAGCTATTGAAGAAGTAACTAATGCATACAACTCAATAGCATGTCCGTTTAAAATTGGTATTTCTGACTTTTCTTGAACTTATATGAAATTTCAAAAGTGTTTAAAGCAACCTTTCTTAACTCTTCAACATCAAAGTCTGCAATTTCGGCCCAATCTTTTTCCAGCAATCTAATTTCGGATAAAATTTCACTGCCGTAATCAGTCAATACGACATCATAATGCAAATCATCGACTTCTACTATTTCAACTAGGTTTTTCCTTGCCAGTTTCTCATATCTTTTGAGATAGAGTTTTGAGTGAAGCTTAAAGTGAGCATCATCATCTGAAATTTTAGCATATTGCCTTACTCTTGCTTTTCTGTGATGTTTTTTAGAGTGTTTATCTACATTCTTCAGTAACTTTATTTGGCTTTCATGAAGATGTATGCTTAAGTTACTTCTAACATGGCTAATTTTAGATTCACTAATAATATCTATTAATTTAGATGCATCTTCCATTGAGGAAATAGCATCAACATGTGGATGTGCCATATCAATCACTTCATCTGACCAAATAGTCCTCTCATAATACCTCTTGTCACTTCACGTGCAACAGTATTTGCCGCAGTTGTAGCAGCCTTTTCCACGGCCTTTTGCTGAGTAGTCTTTTTAGTCTTTTTACCTGCAGGCTGTCCGCCACCTAAAATGCTTCCAAGATCAAATCCTCCAATAGTCAATGGTTCTCCAGAAGATTGTTGCTCTTGAGGCTGACTTTGTGGAGCTTCTTCCTGAACTGAAGGTGCTTCAACCTGCGGAGGTGTCACAGGCACTTCACTTTCCATATTCTGATTTTCATTGATTTTGTTTGCAAGTATTTCATAAGCTGACTCATTGTCAACAGCTTCAAGATATTTGTCCTTAAATTCAGACAGGTTAATCAAATCAGATCTTACATTTTCATCAATCGGACCGATATATGACTGTGGAGCAACAATGTTAACCTTTTCAACAATGCTTGGAACACCCTGTTCATCCAAAACAGACACCAATGCTTCACCAATACCCAAATTAGAAATAACATCAGCAGTATCAAATTCAGGATTAGGTCTGAATGTTTGAGCAGCTACTTTAACCGCTTTTTGGTCTTTAGGAGTGTATGCTCTTAAGGCATGCTGAATTCTGTTACCCAATTGACCTAAAATCTCATCAGGAATGTCTGCCGGCGATTGTGAAATGAAATATAAACCAACACCTTTAGAACGAATCAAACGAGTAATCTGTTCTATTTTCTTTAAAAATTCAGCACCCATTCCATCAAAAATCAGGTGAGCCTCATCAAAGAAGAATACGAATTTAGGTTTTTCAGCATCCCCAACTTCAGGCAATTGCTCATACAATGATGACAGCATCCAAAGCAAGAATGATGAGTATATTTCCGGAGAAAGGGATAATTTCTGAGCATCCAAAATGTTGATTACACCACAACCGGAATCATCCACACGAATAAAGTCATCCAAATCCAATGCAGGTTCACCGAAGAAATCGTTTCCGCCCTGATCTTCCAATGTGATAAGATTTCTTAAAATGGTATTTGCAGATTTTGTAGCAATAGAACCATATTTAGGTTCATAAACATCCTTATGCTCAACAACATAATTAATCATGGACTTTAAATCCTTAATATCAATTATAAGCAATGATTCTTCATCTGCAACCCTGAATACAATATTTAATACTCCAGTCTGTGCTTCTGTAAGGTTCAATATTTTGGATAATAAAACTGGACCCATTTCAGATAATGTAACACGAACAGGCAATCCCTTTTCACCAAACAGATCCCAGAACTCAACAGGATATGATTTAAGCTTAAAGGAATCCAAACCTTCAACTCTTTTAGCAACATTATCATTCATTTCACCGACTTTTGCAAGACCTGAAATATCACCTTTCATATCTGCTAAAAATACTGGAACTCCCATGTCACTGAATGATTCAGCTAGTGTTTTAAGAGTGATTGTTTTACCTGTTCCCGTTGCTCCTGCAATTAATCCGTGCCTATTTGCCATCTTTGGTAGTAAGTAAACATTACCACCAATTAAAATTTTATCTTCTACAAACATTTTTCTAACCATTTTCTATTTTTTTAATTAAATAAGAAGTTTTACGTTCAATATTTCTTCGATTAAATGCTTTTGCAATTCTTTTAATAGCATCTAAGTTTTTAACAAAATTATCCAGCCATGAGAATATGTCTCCAGGATAAACCTGAATCTGATATTTTCTAAATAACTTATTTGATATGTCCACAGGATCTTTACCTTTCAAACGTTCATGGATGATAACTTCAGAAATTCCAAGCTGCAGACATCTGCAGAATGGCCTATCCTGACAGTTACATTTCAAGAAATCACTTTGAAGACGAATCAATGCATCCTGAAATTTGGAATCCAATTTATCCAGAGCTTCACCTGAAGATATGATATCCAATGTGGATTCGGCGAATAATCTGGTTGAAAACTTAATCTTTAATGCATTAGCTATCTGATTGTGAATAACAGATGAAAGATATGCATTTTCAAATAATTCCAAATCCAAAGCCATAGCTATTACTTTTACCAATAACTTATCATATTTCTCTCTTTTCTTATACATTGGGGATAATCCAACATAATTGATTAGATAATCCCAGTCATCCAAAGCAGATCTGATAAATTCAGCATCATCTATGCTTAAAAATGATACGGATGTGGCTCTTCCATATTTAGTAATTTTAAAATCATCACTTATTAAACCTAACTCTTTCATTTCGCTAATGGCTATTTCCAAGCTGATTGGCACATCAATATCCTTATAAAATTTATTCAATTCATCCATATTCTTAATGGATGTAGATGAAATGTCTGCTAAAATCTGTTCATATGAGCTTTCTTCATCATATTCAATATAAACATCTTCACTATTGCTTTCAAGAAGTTCCAATGCTTTTGATTCTTCGCTTTCTCCTGAAAAATCATTTCCAACTTCAGGAAGCAAATATACTATCCCCCTATCGTGATAGCTTGGTCTTCCAGCACGTCCAAGCATCTGTGAAAATTCATTAGGATTAATCCATTTATTCCCCATTACAAGAGAATCAAAAATTACCTGTGAAGCAGGAAAATCAACACCTGCAGCCAAAGCGGCAGTTGTAACTACAACAGATAATCTTGCCCTGTCAAAGTCCTTTTCGATTTTTTCCTTCTTATAATATGATAAACCAGCATGATAAGCGGCAGCATTGATATGCTTTTCCTGCAAAAAGTTAGCAATTTTGTGGGTTTTTCGTCTTGAATTAGTAAATATTATAGTTTGACCGCGATACCCTTTTTTTGATTTGGTATTGAATTCTTTTTTAGCCAATTTAGCCATCAAATGTCTTTTAGATGATTCATTTCTCATATAAACAAGATGCCTTTCCAATGGCACTGGCCTGTCCGGATATTCGACAAGTTTCATGTTGAATTCATTTGCTAAAAACTGTGGATTTTTAACTGTAGCTGAAAGTCCTATAATCTGAGTTTGAGGATATAGATTTTTTATTCTTTTTATCAAACCGTTTAAACGGGTACCACGGTCCTCATCATCAATCATGTGGATTTCATCTATCAGCACTACGCCAAGATTGCTTAATGCATTTGAATTTCCGTTTCTTAACAAAAAGTCAATTCCCTCATATGTTGCAACAACAATGTCTGCATTTGAAACATCACTATCCGGCAATTTCAACTCACCTTTGGCCTTGACACGATTGCGCCCAACCTTAATTGCAACTTTCAAACCCAATTTTTTATATTTTCTTTTAAAATCCCGATATTTCTGATTTGCAAGTGCAACCAACGGAGTCAGAAAAATAAATTTTTTACCTTTAAGAGCTTGTGTAATACCTGCAAGCTCCCCAATCAAAGTTTTACCACTTCCAGTTGCACTTACAACAAGCAAATCTTCACCCTTAAGCAATCCCTCATGAATAGCCAAATACTGAACAGGCAAAAGCTTATCATTGCCGTTTTTAATTAAAATATCTCTAAAATCATGATTTATCTTTAAACGTTTCATCTCAACAGAGGGAATCTTAAGCCTAGATTTGGTTGAAGTTCTATCAAATAACGTCAAATTTCTGTTTTTTAGGGGATTAAAATGGGGATCAAGTACAGATAATGTCTTTTCCAAATTACCTGTTTTTTCAAGTGTTGATTTTAAGTTTCTAAAAATCTTTTTATCAAAACCCTGAAGCTTGATTTCATTTTTTATCGTATCCAATGCACAGTTTTTACACAACAATTGATTTTGATACTTGTATGAAAAGTCAGAGTTGACTATGGTTATCATTCCATCATATGCACAGTAGTCACATACTCTCGTGTGTCTGACCTTAACGTTAAGTCCCTTTAAGAAGTTTTCTACCTTTTCATCATGAGTAGCTAAAAAAACAGCCTGAGAACGAAGAAGTTTATTTACCTCACCAGGAGGAACTAGCTTTTCATTTAAAGTGGAATTTTCTTTAAAATTATAATCTGCTACAAATCTAGAAATAGCCAAAGAATCTCCATCATTTGTAAATTTAATGTTTCCTACAAATTCAGGTTCCCTTTTATGATTAAGAGCACCTTTTGGTGAACCAATAGGATATAGTCTCCACTGTTTTTTAATCTTTTTTAAAACTAGCATCGTATTTTATTATATAATTAATTGTTAATAAATTTTAAAAAAAATAGAAAAATTTGATTAATCGATGTAATCAAATTTAGTTTCCATAATTACAATAATTACAAATGCAATTACCGCAATTATAATGCATGGTAATAAACCTGAAAAGTTCATACTTACAGCATTTGATATTTCAACGAAAGGAACTTTAAGTGATCCAAGCATTACACCAATAAGAAATGCCATAGTTAATTCTTCATGGTTTTTAAGCAAGTAATTTAATATTTTTGAAAATCCAAGTATACCAATTAGAGCACCAACAACAAACACAATAATTTCAGTGAAATGAAGCTGATGAAGTGCATTCAACATGTATTTGTATTGTCCAAGCAATAACAGTAAAAATGAACCGGAAATACCTGGTAAAATCATAGCACAAATTGCAATCATTCCTGAAAAGAATAATATAATCAAAGAATGATTAGCTGCTATTGGATTTAAGCTTACAAAAATATAAGTTAAAATACAACCTATTACAGCAGATATTATTGTTTTTATACTAATTTCATTAAGTTTTCTAAATAATACAACAGCAGAGGCTATAATTAAACCCAAGAAGAATGAATATGTTAAAGCAGTGTGTACATCCATACAATAGGTAACCACTTTAGCTAAAGTTAGAAAAGCAACACCAATACCTAAAACCAATGGAATGAAAAATTTAAAGTCTATTTCATCCAAAAGTTGATTCCAAAATCCTTTCAAATTTCCCTTAAACAAAGGCTTAATAAATCCAAACTTAATGTTACTGATTGCCTCAATTAAATGACCGTAAATTCCAGTTATAAGTGCCATTGTTCCGCCGGAAACACCAGGAACAATATCAGCAGCACCCATTAATAATCCACGAATAAAAATTAAAAATGCTTCTTTAATGTTAAAATTCACATTATCTCCTCTATCTTAATTATATATAATCCTTTTAATAACTGTTTTGATTGAAAGTTTGGTAAAAAAGAAGTAAGCTATTTCAATGTAAAAAAATAAAAAATTGAAAATATTATTTTCCCATATCCTCAACTAATTCCTTAGCATATGGAGTAATATTTTCATTTAGCATTTTTTCCAGGAACTGACCCGTGTATGTTCCGGCTTCGGCAATCTCTTCAGGTGTTCCGGTAGCTATGACTTCACCGCCTCCGTCTCCACCTTCCGGACCCAAATCAATAATATGGTCTGCAGTTTTGATTACATCCAAATTATGCTCAATTACAACAACAGAATTTCCTGCATCTGTTAATCTAGCAAGAACCTCTAATAAACGTTTAATGTCAGCAAAATGAAGGCCTGTGGTTGGCTCATCAAGAATATATAAAGTTTTACCTGTGCTGGTTCTTGATAACTCTTTAGCCAATTTGATTCTTTGAGCTTCCCCACCAGACAATGTTGTAGCAGGCTGACCTATTTTCATATAACCCAGTCCAACATCATACAAAGTCTGGAGTTTTTTAGTGATTTTAGGAATGTTTTCAAAGAATTCCAAAGCCTCTTCAACTGTCATTTCCAAGACTTCATAGATATTTTTACCTTTATACCTGATATCCAAAGTCTCTTCATTGTATCTCTTACCGCCACAGACTTCACATGGAACATATACATCTGCCAAGAAGTGCATTTCAATTTGAACGATTCCATCACCGGAACATGCTTCACATCTTCCGCCTTTAACATTAAATGAGAATCTTCCAGGTTTGTATCCTCTTGCTTTGGACTCTGGAGTGTTTGCAAACAAATCACGAATGTCTGTGAATACTCCCGTGTATGTAGCAGGATTAGATCTTGGAGTTCTACCAATTGGCTTTTGGTCTATTGCAATGACCTTGTCTATGTTTTCCAGCCCATTAATTTTATCATATTTACCTGCAAACATGAATTTTTTGGATAATTTACCGTGAGCTCCCTTATATAAAATTTCATTTATAAGACTGCTTTTACCTGAACCGCTGACACCAGTAACACAGGTGAATTTACCTAATGGAATTTCTACATCTATATCTTTAAGGTTATTTTGGGCAGCACCCTTAATTTCAATGAATTTACCGTTTCCAGGTCTTCTTTCTTTTGGAATATCAATTTTTTTAGTCCTTGAAATATATTGGCCTGTGATTGAATCCTTATTATTCATTATGTCAATTGGTGTTCCCTGAGCAACGACTTTACCACCATGCTCTCCGGCACCGGGACCTATGTCAACAACATGGTCTGCTGACAAAATGGTTTCCTCATCGTGTTCAACTACAACCAAAGTGTTTCCTAAATCTTTAAGTCTTTTTAATGCTTCAATAAGTTTAATATTATCTCTTTGGTGAAGACCAATACTTGGCTCGTCCAAAATGTATAATACTCCTACCAGACCGGAACCAATTTGAGTAGCTAAACGAATCCTTTGTGCTTCCCCACCAGATAATGTACCTGAAGACCTTGACATAGACAGGTAATCAAGACCTACTTCAACTAAAAAGCTTAAACGTTCTTTAATTTCTTTTAAAACTTCTTTTGCAATGAAGTTTTCTCTTTCAGTTAACTCGAGATCCTGAAAAAACTGATAAGAATCTTTTATTGCCAAATCACAAACATCAATAATGGATTTTCCACCGACGGTTACTGCTAAAACTTCCGGACGTAATCTTTTTCCATCACAAACATAACATTTCCTGTCAGACATGAATTTTGAGAGATATTTTCTTGAATAGCTTGATTTGGTTTCAAAATATAATCTTTGCATTCTTGGAACTACACCTTCAAATTTACGATTAACCATATAGGATTTATTTCTTCTTTTAAAAGTGAATGGGATTTTTTCATCACATCCAAAAAGAATCGTATCTTGATATTTTTTATCCAATTCCTCAAATGGAGTGTCCATGCTGAAATTAAAATATTTAGATACTGCATCAAGCATTTGGAAATAGTAATTTTCCCTTTTGGCTGAACTTGCCCACGGTACGATTGCACCTTCACTTAATGATAATGATTTGTCAGGAACAACCAAATCAGGGTCAATTTCCATTTTGGAACCAATACCATTACATTCAGGACATGCCCCCTGTGGAGCATTAAAAGAAAACATTCTTGGAGTTAACTCTTCGAAGTTTATTCCACAATCAACACATGCAAAATGCTCGGAATATTTTTTTTCATATTCTTTTTCACCATCATCATATAAAACTGTGATTAAACCTTCTGAAAATTCTGCTGCAGTTTCTAAAGAGTCAACAAGTCTTCTTTTAAAGTCAACATCCTTACGGATTTTCAATCTATCAACCACAACATCTATGTTATGTCTGTATGTTTTTGCAAGAGAGATGTCTTCTTCAAGTTCCCTGATTTCTCCATCTACACGAACTCTGACAAATCCCTTATTTCTCAAATCTTCCAAAACATCTTTGAACTGGCCTTTTTTATCCCTTACAATTGGAGATAATATTTGGACTTTAATTCCTTCTCCCTCTTCGATAATACTGTCACCAATCTGTCCAATGGTTTGATGAGATACTTCATTTCCACAATTTGGACAGTGGGGAATACCAATTCTTGCAAACAATAATCTCAAATAATCATAAATTTCCGTAATAGTACCTACAGTTGATCTTGGATTTTCCCTTGTTGTTTTTTGATCAATTGAAATAGCTGGAGACAAACCTTCAATAGATTCCATTTCAGGCTTTTTCATCTGACCCAAAAATTGTCTAGCATAAGCAGATAATGACTCCACATATCTACGCTGTCCTTCAGCATAAATTGTATCAAAAGCTAATGAAGACTTTCCAGACCCACTCAATCCAGTAATTACAATAAATTCATCACGAGGAACACTAACATCGATATCTTGCAAATTATGTTCTCTAGCTCCCTTTATGATAATTTGTTTTTTAGACTCATCTGTCATAATAATCTCCCAAAATTATATTGATTATAATATTATTGTTCTATAATATATAAACTATTTCAAAGAGCATTTGATAAGTAAAAAAAAGTAATGAAAAATTATTTATCAAAGCCTTTAAGTGCATAGAGCTTGTTTCTTAACTCAGCTGCCCTTTCAAAGTCAAGTCTTGCGGCAGCTTCTTTCATGTCACTTTCAACATCCCTAATGAGTAGTCTGAGCTCATCTTTAGGCATTTTGCTAATGTCTGCACCTGAAGCAATTTTTTCTTCGGTTTCTGTTTTTTCTTTTAATGTTCTTGTAGTTGATTTAGGTACAATTCCATGCTCTTCATTATATTTCATTTGCAGGAAACGACGTTTTTTGGTAATGTCTGTTGCTTTTCTAACAGAATCAGTCATTTCATCAACATACATGATTACCTGACCGTTGACATTTCTTGCGGCACGTCCGATAGTCTGTATTAATGAAGTTTCGTTTCTTAAAAATCCTTCCTTGTCCGCATCCAGAATGGCTACAAGTGATACTTCAGGCAAATCAAGCCCTTCCCTTAAAAGGTTTACTCCAACCAATACATCAAAGGTTCCTCTTCTCAAATCATCTACAATATCAATTCTTTCAAGTGTATCTATTTCGGAGTGCATGTATCTTACCTTAACACCAATTTTAGCATAATAATCAGTTAAGTCCTCAGCCATTCTTTTTGTCAAGGTTGTAACAAGAACACGTTCGTTTTTCTTAGCCCGTTTTTTAACTTCACCAAGAAGGTCTTCAACCTGGCCTTCAACTGGTCTTATGATAACTTCAGGGTCGACCAGTCCTGTAGGACGGATAATCTGTTCAACTACATTGCTTGATTTTGAAAGTTCATAAGGTCCGGGTGTCGCTGAAACATAAATTACCTGATTTACACTTGATTCAAATTCATCAAATCTTAAAGGCCTGTTTTCCTTAGCAGATGGAAGTCTGAAACCGTATTCAACCAGGGTTTCCTTACGTGCACGGTCCCCATTATACATTCCTCTGATTTGAGGAACAGTTACATGTGATTCATCAATGATTGTTAAAAAGTCATCAGGAAAGTATTTCAATAGAGAATATGGTTTTTCTCCCCATTTACGTCCAGACAAATGCATTGAATAGTTTTCTACTCCAGGACAATATCCCATTTCCTGAAGCATTTCAATGTCAAAGCGAGTTCTTTGCTCTAGTCTTTGAGCTTCTAGAAGCTTATTCATAGCATTCAACTCATTTAATCGTTCATTCAATTCAGATTTTATATTGGTTAATGCTACATCCATCTTGTCCTGACCGACAACAAAGTGCTTTGCTGGGAAAATCATATATCTAGGCAAACTTTCAAGTTTTTTACCTGTGACTTTATCTATAATGCTTATTGCATCTATTTCATCACCGAATAGCTCAATTCTTATTGGTGGTGTTCCATGAACAGGATTGATTTCAATGACATCACCTCTGACCCTAAACTGTCCACGGTCAAATTCAATGTCATTTCGCTCATACTGCATGAAAACTAGTTTTTTAATAATTTCTGAGCGGTCATAAATGTCACCAACAGCTATACCAAAAGCGAATTCACCATAATCCTCAGGAGAACCTATACCATAGATACAGCTGACACTGCTTACAACAATCACATCATCCCTTGAAAGAAGAGATTGGGTTGCAGAGTGTCGCATCATATCAATATCTTCATTGATGGACGCCTCTTTATCAATAAATGTATCTGTTCTTGGCACATATGCTTCCGGCTGATAGTAATCATAATAACTGACAAAATATTCGACTGCATTATCCGGAAAGAATTCCTTAAATTCCTCATACAATTGTGCAGCCAAAGTTTTATTATGTGAAATAACAAGAGTTGGTTTTTGGACTTTTTCAATGACATTTGCCATTGTAAATGTCTTTCCAGAACCTGTTACTCCTAATAATGTTTGATTTCTCACATTATTATTTATACCATCAACTAGTGCATCAATAGCTTTAGGTTGATCACCAAGTGGTTTATATTGTGAATTAAGTTTAAATTCCTTCATGAGTTATCTACAACTATATTAAAACTAATATGAGTGTATCTGGCAGAACAGCAAGGAACTATTCTTTCATCCCTAACGGTCAATTTTCCGTATTTAGCTAATTTTGATTCAACTTCCCTCATAATAGCTGGGGCATTTCTCTCATCAAATACTCTTAAGGAACCTAAAAAAGTTGTTTTTCCCTGCATATTCATTACAGAAATTCCATCAACTTCATAAGGTTCATTCCAATCTTTTAAAATAGAGTTTGAATCTTCAATTAAATCTTTTTTAATCTGTTCTTTATCAATTGGCATACTATTCCCTCAATGCATCTGCAATACTTTTTGCAAGAGATACACGTGAAGTATCAGAGGATAAACTGTTTGTACCAATGATTTTTTCAGCTCCGGCAGCATATATTCTAACAGCACCATTATTTGTTAAAATAGGATGTACACAGCATACATCTACAGATTTTGCGCCATATTGTTTTAGAATGTTTATTGCATTTACAATAGTTCCACCGGTTGCTATGATATCATCAATGATAATTGCATGTTTGCCTTTTACTGAGTCCACATTAACAGTGTTTTCACCTGCACCATCACATCTTACATCAACAATTCTTGTTTCTACTTTATCAGGCCCTAAACGAACTTTGGATAAATATGTGCATTCACATCCGATGATTTCAGAGATTTCCTGAGCAAAACCGTATGCGCCTTTATCAGGAGCGATAATCAACGGTTTTTCATCAGTTTTTCTGAAGAATTTTTTATCCAAATATTCGGCTATTGCAGGCATTGCAGAAATATTTCTAGCCTTAATGTTAAAGAAGTTTAAAACACACTCTTCATGAATATTGAATGTTATGAATTCATCAGCACCTGCAGATTCAATTAATTGACAGACAATCTTTGCAGAAACAGCTTCCCCGTCATTGAATCTTTTCTCTTGTCTAGCATATCCTAAATATGGGACAACGACACGTACCTTTTTAGCACCTAACTCTTTAAGGGTAGAAATTAAAAATATCAATTCCATCAGATTTTCATCTTGAGGAAAACCTGTAGATTGAATAACAGTTACTTCATCTTCAATTGTTCCATTAATACGTAAATACTTTTCTCCATCCGGGAATTTCTTAATTTCCACGTAACATAATTCTTCTCCAAGTTCTTTAGCAACATGTGCCGCCAAATCCTGAGAAGCTGAACCACCTATAATCATAAGTATCACCAAAATTTTTATACATTAATTAGTATAGTTTTTCAATGTTAAAAAGTTAAGTATTGATTTTGAAAAAAGCATGATTAGTGAATCAAAACGTATAATGATAATGCAACACCGACAAGTGAAATTGCCAATTGGATAAAACCATGGCGTTTGATTTCTCCAACAGGTGATTGGATTAAATAAAATGGTAAAAAAAAGCCGAAAAATGCAAATATTCCCATTGAAGAATGTTTTGATAGGATAGAAACTATAAAACCACTCCATGAAAGAAAAATAGTTATGATATAAGATATAGCAATTGTTTTTTTATTTATCCTTGGCTGTGCCTTGTAAACAATGAAATTTTTAGGCTGAACCCCTTCAATCAGCGGATTGCCGCATTTTGCACAGAAATCATAATCATCCTGATTTTCATATTCACATTTAGAGCATATTCTAGTCATCACTATAAACTTAATCATTAAAAGTATATAAATCTATTTTTTACGATTAATTATATGATATGCAAAAAAATTAGTTAATAATAAAAAATTTAAAAATTAATATAAATAAATTAAATAATTTAATAAAATTAAAAAAAGTTTAATAAGTATTGTATGCATCATATGCTGCATATAACCTTAATAATATTAATATAATTGTACCAGCAATTCCTAAACCTGCAAAACGTGTTAAAACAGAAAGTGCTATGAAAATTACAAATAATATTATTCCTTTTTGCTTATATCCATTTATTCCCTGACCTACACCAGGAATAAAAAATGAAAGAATTGCATTAACAACCGCATCCCATTCCATAAAAATCACCTATCAATTTTTTTGAGAATAATATAATACTGTTTATTTTATAAATTCAAAAAACATACAATTATATTTTTCTCAATTAGTATTTATAACATTTTTATATTTAAAATTATTGAATGAAAGAAAATATCCTCCTAATCCCTAAAATTTTATTATCATCTTATCTACATAGTATAATATGACTGTTTAAAGAATTAACTGAGGTTATTATATGAAAGTTAAAGACGGAATAATTGGATTGGTTATTGGTGATGCATTGGGCGTTCCGGTTGAATTCCAATCAAGAGAATCATTAAAAATTGATCCTGTTACAAAAATGGAAGGATATGGCACTTACAACATGCCTCCGGGAACATGGTCTGATGACTCTTCAATGACAATAGCCACCATGGCAAGTATTGTAAATAAAAATGAAATCGATTACGATGATATTATGAAAGAATTTCAATCATGGATAGAAACTGGAAAATATACTCAATACTCAAATACCTTTGATTATGGAATAACAACAGCCCGTGGAATTCAAAATTACAAAATGGGAATTGATGCAATAGAATGTGGTGGAACTGGTGAAAGAGACAATGGTAACGGTTCCTTGATGAGAATTTTACCCCTCGCATTTATTCCGGATATTGATTACGAGACTATTGAAAACATATCCGGACTAACCCATGGTCATTTAAGATCTAAAATAGCATGCGTCTTTTATATTGAAATAGCTAAATCAATGCTTGAAAACAATTTGACTATTGATGAACACATTAAATTAGCGGGAAATAAAATTAAAGAGCATTATAAAGACTCTGGTGAGTTACATCATTTCAAAAGAATTTTTAATGATGAATTAAATGATGAAGATAGCATTAGCAGTAAAGGCTATGTAATAACAACTTTTGAAAGTGTAATATATTCACTTAAAAATACTGATAATTTCAGAGATGCTGTCCTTAAAGCTGTTAATTTAGGTAGAGACACAGATACTGTCGGGGCAATATGTGGAGGATTGGCCGGAATATTTTATGGATTTGATTCAATACCTGTGGATTGGATAGAAGAAATTCCTAAAATCAGTGAAGTCTTTGAATTATGTGAAAAGTATGAGGTGTATTGTGATGGATGTTTATGAAACTATTAAAAATATCCGATCTGTCTGCAATAATTATATGGATCCTGATTTGGTGGCCACAGTAATTGATGATAATTACTACATGGGAAGCAATAGCATTGATGAAATGCAAGGTTATGATATTTCAGATGATGATTCATATGAAGAAAAATTCATGAAAATACTAAAAGATGAAAATATTTTCATCAATTGCGGAATGCTTGCTTTTATACCAATAGTCAATGAATGTGATATTTTTTCCGCGGAAGATAAAACGATTAAAATAACACAAGATGAATATGAGAAAAATGCACATGAAAACGAATTATACTTCGGAATATTGATTGAAAAGAATTCATCAAACTACATCATAGGAACAATCGATTTATGTGGATGTAAAATTGAATCATGCTTCAGACCAATTAAAAAAAGTGATGAAGGATTATATGAAAAATTAGATGAGATAATTAGTAAAATGATTATCTCTTAATTAATTTTTGCTTTATGCTTTCCCACATTGCCTGCTCTTCACCGCAACCTGTCATAATAACATAGTCATATTTAGACTCTATAGCAAGTTCATATAACTTATTGATTCTTTTTGTCATTTCCTCATAGCTCAATGGATAGAATTCGGCATCAGGATATTCCTCTTTTATAATTTTATAATATTCTTCAGCCTTTTCGATTGATTCTCTTCCAGGAACTACAATAACATGAGCAGGATTCATTGCTTTTATAACTTTAAAGTGGTCTTCAAATATTTCTTCTTCATCAACATCAGGTGTAGTGTAGATAAATTCCAAAGGTCCGTCAATGAACTGATTCATGAACAATGCATTGATTTTAGCTGCATCACCATTATCTCCCTGACCAAGACCTATCAGTTTATTTCCATGATTTACCACTTCAAATCTTCCAGGCGGAATGAATGACATGTCCAAATTGTCAAATACCTTATGAATTGTAGTTTCTATATTTTCAATTTTAGGAGTGAATGTTGCATAGGTAGTGATTGAAGCCAAAGTGTTGTAAATATTATGGAATCCGAATGGCGGAACATTCAAATCAACCTTAAATGAAATATCATGATTATTTGGATAATTGAATAAGTTTCCTTCAATGGTCATCATCCATTTTTCATTTGTAAACTCAATATTCGTTAATTTGACATTAGGTTCGGGACGTTTAAATCCGCATTCACATGAATAAACTCCTCTGTGATTCAAGAACCTTTTTTCATAGTTCAATTCCTTTCCACAGGAAGGACATTCTATTACATCAGCATCAAAAAAGTCATGGATATCATCGACTTCAAGACCATAATAATGAACTTTAACATCATTTCGTTTTTTATAACCTAAAAATGCAGTTCTTGGATCATCAGTATTGGTAATTATGAATCCCTTATCCATATTTTGGGACAATAATTCTTTAGCTTTATAATAATCTTTGAATGGATTTTTTACACCGGCAACCTGAGCATGTTCCGGTGAAATTGTGGTGTAGACAACACCGACAGGGTCAACAACCCTCTGTACAGTGTCTGGTATTCCATATTTTATATTACGGATACCATATTCAAAAACACCTATATCTCCTTTTTGTTGAATTAAAGCAGTAGCTATGGCATTAATCGTGTTACTTTCAAAACTACTTCTAATTTCCAAATCATTAGATAATAGTTTAATTAAAAGAGTGGTTGTTGTTGTTTTACCGTTAGTTCCAGTCAATATGATAGATCCAATTCCCAAATCTGAAGATAATTCTGAAATTGCATCAATACCTGCAACTTTTGAAAAGATAATGCCCGCAAAACTTTTTCCACTTCCAGAACCTAATTTTGAAACAGGTCCTCCAATTTTTGCCAATGTTTTTGCAATAACCACTTTAATACTCATATTATATACATTAGATATCAAAATATATAATTATTACTGAAAAATTAAAAAAATAGAAATAATTCCAACTAATTGGTAGTTGGATTATTTATTGTAGATTGAGGAACCTTTTCAGCTACTTTTGAACCAATTGATTTCATTTTTTCAATTAATTGATCCTTTTTGCTTCCGCTGATTAAAATATTTTCTAAAACATCACTTAAAGTTTCTGTTGGAATGATTTCAATCATGTCTTCATATTTTTTCTCAATCATTACATCTTTTAAGTTTGATTTTGGAATTAAAACTTTTTTCATTCCAGATTCTGCAGCTGCTTCGATTTTAGCAGTAGCACCACCAATAGGCATTACATCTCCACGAACATTCAATGAACCTGTTAAAGCTACAGTCTGATCAATTGGAATTTCTTCAACAGCAGATATTACAGCAGTAGCTATACTTACACTAGCTGAATCACCTTCAACTCCATCATATGTCTGGATAAATTGAACGTGAATATCATAGTCAGACAAGTTTTTGTTAGTGTATTTTTTAATCAGTGCACTTACATTTTGAACTGATTCTGATGCAATTTCTCCAAGTTTACCTGTAGCAATAATTTGACCACCGTTTTTAGATTGAGCAGGTGCTGCTTCAGCTGCGATTGGAGATACAATTCCACTTCTGTCTCCAATTACTGCAAGTCCATTTACTAAACCGACTCTTCCACCTTCAGCATTAACCATACTGTATTCTTTTCTTTGGATAATTGACCTGTCAGCTATTTGCTGTTCTAAGGTTCTTGAGAATTTCTTAGCTTCAAGCACATGTTCTGCTTTAACTAAATCTGCACCTTTTTCAATAGCCACATCACCGGAAGATCTTACTAATCCACCGAGTTCTCTTAATCTTAATGTTAATGCATTTTGCTTACCTGATCTACGTTTTGCTTCCATGATGATTTCATCCAATGCATCTGGAGCAAAATGAGGTATTCTTCCATCATTTTTAACTTCCTGGGCTACGAACTGGACTAATTTTTCCCTATTTTCAGTTGTATCTTCCATATAATCCTTCATGAATACTTCGTAACCGTAACCTCTGATACGTGATCTCATTGCAATATGCATTCCTTCAAGAACTTGAATGTTACCTGATGCCACAAGCACAAAGTCACATGGTACAGCCTGGGATCTTACCATCGCACCACTTGAGTTTTCGCTTTGGCCTGTGATTGAATATTTTTTTTCTTGCATTGCAGATAAAAGTTCTTGTTGGGTTTTCATTGACATTGTACCGATTTCATCAATGTATAATACTCCACGGTTTGCCTTGTGAATCATACCTGCTTCTACACGTTCATGTGCCGGAGTTCCTAATCCTCCTGATTGGTATGGGTCGTGACGTACATCACCAAGCAATGCTCCTGCATGCGCACCGGTTGCATCCATGAACGGTGCAAATCTGTTTTCTTCATTATTAACCAATAATTTAGGAGACATTGTAGTATTTTTTGGCTTGATTTGAATTGAAATAAGTAAAATTAAAGCTGCTGCGATAATGGATTCAAGAATTCTTCCATAGAAAAATCCGATTATCAATATTCCACCAATAGCTAATGTAGTAATGAGAGTTTTACGTTCTTCATGACCACGAGCAGAACCTTTGGTTGCTTTTACAATTTTTTTACCTTCTCCCGCAGGTACGGTTCTTATTATTGGATGATTATTATCTTCAACATTTGGATAAATTAATATGTCCTGTAAAGATTCGTGTGGTAATATTTGAGCCATTCCCTTAGCCAACATTGATTTCCCAACACCAGGATCACCAATTAACAAAATATTTCTTCTTTGTTTTGCTGCTTTTTTAATTGTTTCAATGGACTCTTCATGCCCAATGACCTGGTCAATCAATAAAGGAGGAACCTCAATGTCCTGTGAACTTTTGATGTTTTCATAATCTAACATAGGTTTAGTTTCCTCATCAACAACATCATGTGTGACTTCAGGCTCTAAAACAACATCATCAGAAGATTCTTCAATAGGCTCTTTTTCTTCAAATTTCATTAAAAAACCTCACTATATATAATAAGTATATTCAACATTTTAAAAATCATTTTTCCTATTACTATATTATATTAATTTTATTATATATAAAAAGTTTTCTAATTTAGTAAACTTTAGTAAGAAAAATAAAAAGCTAATAAAATCTCAATCAATTGAATTTTATATAATTTTAATAATGAGATTATACAAACATTAAATATAAATAAAATTTAAAAAAAGTAAAGTGATATTTTATGGCTAAATGTATAATGGTTCAAGGAACATCATCAAATGCGGGAAAAAGTATGCTTGTAGCAGCTTTATGTAGAATTTACAAAAATAGAGGGTATAAAGTAGCTCCATTTAAATCTCAAAACATGTCTCTAAATTCATATACCACTTTTGAGAATGGTGAAATTGGAATAGCCCAAATGCTACAGGCAGAAGCTGCAATGATTGAACCAAGCATACACATGAATCCAGTTTTGCTCAAGCCAAAGGGAGACTTTACATCCAATGTAATCATACAGGGAAAATCAATCGGAGATATGAATTTCTATGATTACCAGCATAAATATCACGACACAGCTTTTGATGCCATAAAAGACAGCTTCAATAAACTATCATCAGAATATGATATTATCGTAATCGAAGGTGCGGGATCTCCTGCCGAAATCAACATGAGAGACCAGGACATTGCAAATATGGAAATTGCTCATTTGGCTGATGCAAATGTAATCTTAATAGCAGACATTGAGATGGGAGGAGTATTTGCGGCAATAGCTGGAACATATGTATTGCTTGACGATTATGACAGATCACGTCTAAAGGCAACAGTCATCAATAAGTTTAGAGGAAACCTTAACATATTAAAGCCGGGACTGGATAGGATTGAAGAGATAACTGGTGAGCCAGTTTTAGGTGTTTTGCCATATGATGAAACATTAAGACTTCCGGAAGAGGATTCTGCATCCCTTACAACACATAATTTTGATGAAGACAAAGACATTATGATTGGAGTAATCAGACTTCCGAAAATAGCTAATTTTACAGATATTGATCCATTTGAAGCTGAGAGCGATGTGGGAATAAGGATGATTGGAGTTAACGATGATATTGGAGATGTTGATGCTATCATAATTCCCGGAACCCGTAACTCAACGCAGGATGCCTATGAATTACAAAAAAGCGGACTTGCAGATAAAATCATTGCAAAAGCTCATGAAATACCAATAATCGGAATTTGCGGAGGATTTCAGATACTTGGTGAAGAAATCATTGATGAAGAGAAAAAAGAATCAAAACAAGGAACAATAAAAGGTTTAGGTTTGCTTCCAATAACTTCCGAGTTTAAACGTGAAGACAAAATTGTAACACAATCACAGGCAACAATTCCAGATAATCTATGTGGAATTGCCGGGGAAATGTTTAAAGATATTGTTGGTGAGACAGTTACAGGATATGAAATCCATGAAGGGACAAGCAATCTTTTAAACTGCAATGCTCTTTTAAATATCGAAAAAGGTCAGGGAAATGATGAAAATGGTCTTGTAGACGGTGCTTGCCATGAAAATATTTTCGCAACATATTTCCATGGAATATTCAATAACTATAATTTCAGACGTGAATTCTTAAATTATATTAGGGCAAAAAAAGGACTTGAAATTCAAACTGGCGAAGACCCATACAAGGCCCAAAAAGATTATTCTCTAAATAAACTAGCTGAAATCGTAGAAAATAATCTGGATATGGATATTATTGATAAATTAATTTTTAAAGAATAATATTAATATATTTAAAAAAATATATAATAATAAAAATGAAAGGAGATTTTTTAAATGATTGTAAACGTGAAAGCAACAAATAAAAACAATGGCGAAGTAATTTCTTACAAGTTAGAAGGCGATTCCACCGCAGGATTTTTATGTGACGGAACTCACATGCAAGAAGTGGCTGACAATAAAGTCAGAGAAGTCAACAACAACCTGATATTACAAGGTTCACCATTATACACCATAAAATCTGGTGAAAGCGCTGAAATTGAAGCTATGACTTTTGATATTGAAATTAATGCTGAATAGATTTATTCAGTTCTTTTTTTACTATTTTTTATATAAATTTATACAGATTAAATAATTTTAAATTATTTTTATATAAAATTAAATCCAAACAATCAATTGTTTTACATTATTCTTTATTATACAATGAATTGGAAAATAATTGGAATATGATTAGGTATCAGATTGGGAAGACCACAAAAAGTATATTCAGTTACTTCTTTGCAAGATATAAAGTTAGATATGTCAAAATTTGAATCTAAAAAAATAATAAGTTAGTTAATAGAGGATATTATCCTCCACCAGGGATGGTATATTTATCATTAACTCCATAAAATATTCCATCACCTTTTCTTTTTTCACTTACATTCAGTAATGCATTATTAAATATAATGTTTAATAACTTATATCCATCTTTATCTATGAAATCTGTTAATGTAGAATTATTCTCCCTTACATCCAATGCATTCTTTTCAATGCCAAAGCATGCACCATATATAATCTGTTGAGAATTTTCCAATGCAGATTCAGGAGGAAACTTTTCAGTTAAATCCTTTGACTTTAAATAATCCTGGAAGTTCTTCCACTCTTTTTTAATTTCTTTTCCTTTGCCTGTCAATTTACCATTTTCCAAGATATCTTTATAATTTTTACCATCAAAGTCATTTTCATTTTCAATAACTTTGAGAAAATCACTGAAATCATTTTCGAATTTATTGGCAATTGCAGTAATATTACTTTGTTTGGCCATGCTTTTTAGGTTGAATTTTTTACTTTTGTTCATGTTCTTAAGCAAATTGATAGCTAATGATTCTGAAGTTTTCAACTCACCCTTATTTGCGATTCTAAGAGTTATGTGTTTCATGACTTCCATATCATGTGGAGTTAATTTTTTACCTATTTCATATGAATCATCCAAATCTATGTCACATCTGATTTGGTTTTTATTGATTAAATCAAGTATTGTAAGTGATAATGCATTTACACCCACACCATTATTTTTTGAATACAATATTGAAACCATAGGATATGAATCATCACAAGGAATATTTTTGATATTTTCATCAAATTGATTATTGTTTAAGCCTAACATATACAACACCATATATTTTTTTATTCATCATCTTTCAAAGATTCTACATAAGCTTCACGAATTTCTTGTGCCAATTCATCATTTCCTTCAATTATTGGTCCAGTGTAATCACAGTCTCTGCAAATGCATTGTGACCAATTTTGAGGAATAATCCAGTCAACATTTCTAGATCCACATCTTGGACAAATTTTATGCATCTTCATTATTAATTCCCCGATTATCTTTGATAAATATAATATATTTAAATATTTAAAAAAGAAATATTTAAAGTTTATAATGCCTAATCATTTTCCGACTAAAATTCTCTAATTATAATTTTCTAAATTTAAATATGAGTACATTTATTATTATAGTATATTTCTTAAAGTTTTTACCATTTGCATATTACTTTTCATTTGCTCTCTTTGGTTTTATTTAAATATGTTATTTTATATTATAATAATTATTGTATTATTTTTTAGGGAATTTGTGTTTTCTTAAAAAAAATATAATATAAATAAAATATGAACTCGTAAGTCAACGAGGGATAGCTTGGTAAACCTTATAATTCATAAAGAATATAACAGCCCAAGAATAATATTACAAAATGATAAAAACATTAAGTAATAGACTATATTATTAAATATCTGAATATTGTATTTTAAATGTTTCCTTTTAATTGTAATTTTTGTCATTTTGTTTATTGGAATTAAATGTTATTCATCGGACCCTTTTTTCTGTTGCATATTTAATTAAATACTCAAATTAGCCATATATCATTTTTATCAGCTTTGATTGGTGTTGCAGGAAATACACTCCAAAATTTTGCAGTCTTTGTTAATTTTACTTTAAATTTAACAATTTCTTTAATGATCAATTCTTTTGATTTGTAATGTGAGATTTTTTCATCTTCCTAATTTCTTATAAAATCTTTTAATACAACCCACAGTGTCTTATAATTTTGTAAACATGCTAAAATCAATATTTTAAGGAAATAAAACCCAAAATGTAACAATATATAAAATATACAGCAACTTCCAATTCATTCTCAATTTAAGAAGTTAGGGTATTGTATATGATAAAATAAAAGAAGAAGCAGATGCTATTGCATCTATCTGGCTGCAATTCCAACTTGAGATATTACTGAACTCCAGCCTGAATTTCTGCTAGAATAAAACCGGAAAAATCAATCATCAAATGAATAATATATGACACAGATACGTTTTTTGTTTTCATTAAGCATATAAATTAAATATAGAACCGAGTCCCTGAATTAATAATATTTGCAAAACTCTTCCAGAATATGCAGAGTAATGAGCCATTCCAAAGATAAACAATGATTCGACAATACCAATACCTATACTCATATCACGATTTCTAGTTGAATTATAATTACATACATTATCAGTAATAACAAATCCAATTTTATTTGAAGCGAATGTTTTCGAAGGGAACATTCCAAACAGTATGTGAAAATTTTTTATTTGAAATGGATTTGAAACAAAAATTATTATTTTCTAAAAATAATTTTTCAAAATATATACATAAAATGTTAAAAAGAATAATCTAAATTACAAAATTTTAATAATTAACAAAATTATAAATAATTAACATACCCATCAAGGAGAGATATTATGAATATTTCAAAAAATTATAATGAAAAAGAATTAACATTAGTTATTGAAGGCCGTGTTGATACAATTACTTCACAGAATTTGCATGAAGAAATTAATAATGAAATAGGAAATTTCGACTCCTTAATAATGGATTTTACAGATTTAGAATATATTTCAAGTGCAGGACTTAGAGTTTAAATTGACACTCAAAAGAAATTAAAAGCAGAAAATATTCCATTTGCCATTAAAAATGTTAATAATGCAGTTGGCGAAATATTTAGAATGTCTGGTTTTGATAAGATTTTAAAGATAGAATGAGTTCAATAATACTAAAACCCAAATTAACTGAATTATATACTTTAAATGAGTTTATATTAAATGAACTTCAAGAAGAAAACCTCCATGTTAATTTGATTGTTGAGGAGGTTTTTGTCAATATTATAAAGTATTCAAAAGCTGATTTCATTAAAGTAAATGTTGAATATGAAAATGAAACATTAATAATGAAATTTATTGACAATGGAATTGAATTTAATCCTCTTTTAAAAGAAAAACATGATCTTCCCAAGGATATTGATGAAGCGCAAATTGGCGGATTAGGTATATTTCTTACTAAACAAATATCTGATGAACTTTACTATAATTATATTGATGGTGAAAATCACTTAAAAATTATTAAAAAAGTGGAATAATAAAAACAAAACTAATAAAAATAATATTATCATTTTTTTAATGATAATAGTTGATTATATTTTTTCTTTTAATTTATTTTGGAATTTTGGATTAAGTAACCCCTATCTTGGTTTAGTATATATTTTAGGACTATTATTTGGCCCATATGGTGCTTTAGGTTCAGTATTAGCAAATACACTACTTGATTTTTTTAACGGATATCCCATTTCAATTATAACCTTGTAGAAACCATCTCCTAAAATACTTGTATGACCCTGTAAATGTTATATAATACATATTTGAGTTTTGTTTCTTTATTTTGTAATGGTGTACTTCTACTATAATTAACTCCACTAAATCAACCTCACCTTCATTAACATTTCCAATCAAAGTGAAGAATCTGGATTATGCAACATATATTCTTTTTAACCAGTTTCATGTTGACGTTGATGTAACAATGAATACACTTTGTTTTTATTCTGTATTTGTCGTATATTTATTCTAAATTTAATCTTTCCCCAGTTCGCTCTTGAACATGACTCTTTACCGGAAAGATCAATTATTTGATGAATTCTTATCAAAATATTAAAATTTAATTTTATTCATATACTCTTCAAGTGGAAATGTCAGTGATTATGAAATCATTGGTGCAGAAAACATTTATAAATTATTAAAAGCCTATCTGAATTAAAAAAAAATGTTGATTATCTAAAAACATTTAGATATATAAATCAAAGAAAATAAAAAATAATATTATACATAAATAATATCATAATTAATAATTTTGTAAATATATTGGAGGATTAATAAAAATGAATGAAACAAATAAGGAACAGTCATGGATTCCACTAATAATAGTGGCTTTGGCTTCCTTTATTATAGCTTTGGACGCTACATTCATGAATGTAAGTATTGCCCAAGTTGTTGCTGATTTGCATACTGATGTAAGTACTATTCAGGCAACCATGTCGTTTTATACTTTAATCACAGCTGCATTCATGATGCTCAGCGCCAAGCTTCAGGACATAGTCGGTAAAAAGAAACTCTTTTTAATCGGTACTGCACTTTATGGTATCGGTACATTCACTGCAGCAATAAGTTCAAGTTCTACCATGTTATTTATCGGATGGGCAGTAATAGAAGGTGTTGCTGGTGCATTAATGATGCCTGCCACCGTTTCCATAATAAGCGGAACATACCATGGCGAAAAACGTACATTTGCTTTGGCAATCATAGGTGTCATGGGCGCAATTGCGGCTGCTATCGGTCCACTCTTCGGTGGAGTCATGACAACATTTTTAAGCTGGAAATATGGATTTGCATCTGAATTGATAATCGTTATCATTATTTTATTACTGCAAAGTAAAATACCTAGTTTCCCACCTACCGAATCCAAAAAAGATTTGGACATTACAGGCACCATAATTTCATTAATAGGTCTTGTTTTGTTGGTATATGGTATTTTATTATTGACTAATGATTTCAACACCAGTATAGGAGTAATAATTGTAGGAATTATTGCATTAGTAGGATTTGTATGGTTTGAACTCAGAAGAAAAAGAAGTGGCAAAGTGCCATTGCTTGATATTGAATTATTAAAAGACAAAAATTTAAGTGTGGGAACTTTAATCTTATTATTAGCTTATCTTTCAATGGGAGGTGCACTATTTGCAATTTCCTTGTTCTTGCAAAGCGTATTGCAGTTAAATGCATTCGATACAGGTTTAACCACACTACCATTGACAATTGGTTTGCTTATTTTTGCATTAATGGCTCCAAGTTTATCTGTAAAATTGGGTCACAGGAAACTCATGGCAATAGGATGTATAATAGCAATCGTGGGATGTATGCTGTTAAGCACACAGTTTAGATTGCATACATCAATGCTGAATTTACTGCCCGGAATGTTTATAATGGGAGCAGGACTTGGTTTTGCAATGGCTTTAAGTGTGGATATTGCAATAATCAATGTTCCTCCCGAAGGTCAAAACGGGGCATCAGGCATTACTTCAACCAGTCAGTCATTAGGTGAATCAATGGGTACTGCGATTATTGGAATAATTCTAATTCTTGGAGTTTTCGGAGGTATTTCCCATGCAGTCGACGTGTATGCTCCCGAATATTCGGGAAATGAAACATTCGAGCTAGAAGCATATGAAAGCTTTCAGACAGTAAGTAGTATAAACGATATCCAATCCGATCCTACTGTTGTAGGAATTGTGGATATTATTCTTCAGGACACAATGGCATTCGTAATGCAAATAACAGCAATTATAATGGCAATTGTACTTATTCTGACGCTGCTGCTGGAAGATAAAAAGATTAAAAAATAATGGGACTTATTCCCCCATTTACTTTTTTTTAATTTCTTTTTTTAGTTTTTTGACTAATTCAACACATATTTTCAAAACTTATTTTCCAAAAAAATTCCAATCCATTCCGCATAATTTTCAATTTCATTCTTTATTCCTTTTTTATGTTGGATGGTAGTTCAAGTTGAATTTTTTCTGTTTTTTCGTGGATTTATTCGGGGATTTCGTGCAGGAAATTATTAATTTTTTGTATAATTTCATATTCTTTCTAGTGTTGGGTTTAGAATCATAATGGATAATTAAAATTACCATATATAGTTTTTTATATAAAAAAAGTAAGCAATAAAATTAATATTGTTTTCAATTAAAAAAAATGTTTTTAATTTTAAAAAAAATTAGTAGAGGGAGTTTAAAACTCCCAAAATTTTTAGTTTTATTTTTTGCGTATTCTTATAGGTATAGTACCCATGATAACCAATAACAACAAGATTATTGGGTTACCAGTTGCATGTTTATCTGCATATTGTGTTACAGGTTCATCATGTTTAGGAGTAGGTTCCGGAGTAGAACCTGGAGTAGGTTCTGTTTTATTAACTATCTCAGCATCACAACTATTTGTTACATTTCCAGTCATATTGGATCCTGCAATAACCACATTAGTAACATTTCCTGCAATAGCAGCATTAAATACTACAGTAAAACTAGTATATTCTTGTGGAGCCAAACTACCCGCATAGACAAATTCATCTCCGAATTTAGTCCAACCATCACCATTAAAGCTGACAATTTTTAATTTAATTGAATATTGAACAACACCATAAAGAATAGACTATAAATTCATTTAGAAATATAAAAAATAAAGAATTTATGCTAGTTTCTTAAGTGAAAAAATCTAGCACCCTAACTATTCAAAGACACTTATTTTTTAAAATAAAATAAACAATATTTAACTTACATTTGAATTAATACCATATTTTTAATTATTTTTAGAAAGTTTTATAAATGATAAAAATAAATTATAACTTGTCGGAATGATACTTCCGGTAATATATTTCCGAAAAATAAAAAAATAATAGAGATAAGATACAATGGTTTTATTTAGTGCAGGTGATACTGCTTGGGTTCTTATTTGTACATTACTTGTATTATTGATGAGTATTCCAGCAGTAGCATTTTTTTACGGAGGATTAAGTAAAAGAAAGAATGTTTTAAATACAATTTTTTTAACTTTCATCGCATTTTCCATCATTAGTGTGATATGGGTAATCTTCGGTTATCAATTTGCATTTGGAAGCGATATTTATGGTTTTATAGGCCAGCCGGCGAATTTCTTTTTGCAAGGCATTGGCTTAGATGATTTAAATGGTACAATTCCAACATTACTGTTTGTAATGTTCCAATGCGCATTTGCAGGACTTACATGCGCAATAATGTCTGGAGCATTGGTTGGAAGGATGAAGACAAAAGCCTGGGTTATTTTTGTTCCGCTTTGGGCGTGTCTTGTATATGTTCCCATTGCCCACTGGGTATGGGGAGGAGGATGGCTGATGCAGATGGGTGCACTTGATTTTGCAGGAGGTGCAGTCGTTCACATTAATTCAGGAATATCTGCTCTAGCAGTTGCTCTAGTACTTGGAAAAAGAAAAAATTCTTCATTAATTCCTCATAACTTAGGTTATGCAGTGCTTGGTGCTGCATTACTTTGGTTTGGATGGATGGGATTCAATGGAGGATCAGGACTTGCCGCTGACGGACTTGCAGCGAATGCGATAATCGTGTCCAATGTTGCAGCGGCAATGGGATTGATTGTCTGGACTATAATTGATACATTCAAAATTGGAAAACCAACAGTTTTAGGTGCAATTTCCGGTGCGGTGGCAGGTCTTGTTGGAATTACACCCGCAGCAGGTTTTGTTGATGTATTCGGCGCATTGTTCATTGGTGCAGTAGCTCCAATAATCTCATATTATTCAATTAATTATTTAAAACCTAAACTTGGTTATGATGATGCATTGGATGTATGGGGAATACATGGAATGTCCGGAGTATGGGGAGCAATAGCAACAGGTATTTTTGCAGTTCCATCAGTAGGAGGAGTTGCAGGTCTTATTGCAGGAAACCCAAACCAAGTATTGATTCAAATTATAAGTGTAATTGCAACAATGATTTATGCATTTGCAGTGAGTTATATCATAGCTAAAATATTAGATAAATCCTTAAACAGTATAAGAGTTGAAGAAAGTGAAGAAATTGGAGGTCTGGATTCAAATCTTCACAAAGAATCTGCATATAACTTTAACTAGGAGGAATGAGATTGAAACGAGTTATTGCAATCATAAGACAGGAAAAATTTGAAGATGTTAAAAAATCATTAGTTGAGGTTGGATGCGAAGGAATGACAGTCTCTGAAGTCAAAGGAAGAGGATCACAAAGAGGAATTAGGGAATCCTATAGGGGGTCAAATTATTGTATTGACTTGATTCCAAAAACACGAGTAGAAGTTGTTGTAAAAGATGAAGGGCTTGATTTGATTATTGATGCTATTAAAAAAGGCGCATTCACAGGAAACATAGGTGATGGGAAAATATTCATCCAATCTGTGGATAATGTAATAAGAATCAGAACCGGCGAAGAGGGGGATGGTGCCGTGTAGTCCCATTTCCCTGCTTAAAACCAATCACAGGCGGAATATCATTTGATATCCGCCTAATAAATTTTTATATTATTGATTATTTTTAAAACTACTCCAAAAATCATTAAAAAAAGGTGTTATAATGTCCGAAAAAGATAGCAAATTAGACCAAATCATTAAAACAATTGAAGAAAACGATATAAAATTTTTGAAATTAGAATTAAGGGATATACATGGATTGCCGAAAAGCATGGCAGTGCCACTTAAAAAAGCTGATGATGTTGAAGATATTGTAAATGACGGATTATTGTTTGACGGATCATCAATAGCAGGATTAGCTTCAATTAATGACAGTGACTTACTTGCAAAACCTGATATCAACACATTTTCCACAATTCCATGGAGACCTGAATCAAAAGGAACCAGCAGATTCATATGCGACATTTACACAACAGACGGAAAACCATATGATGGAGACCCTAGGGGAGTACTTAAAAAATCATTGAAATTAGCTGAGAAAAAAGGATACGAGTTTAACATGGGCCCTGAACCGGAATTTTTCATTATAAAAAAAGATGAAAATGGCAATTACATGCCGGCAGACGAAGCTGATTATTTTGATGTTGAACCATTAGACCAAGGTACCGACATCAGAAGGGAAATCGTGTTCGGTTTAGAAGAGTTAGGTTTCGATGTTGAAGTAAGTCACCACGAAGTAGCAGAAGGACAGCACGAAGTTGACTTTAAATATGCAGATGCTTTAAAAACTGCTGATGCAGTAATAACATTTAAAGAAGCTGTAAAAGCAGTAGTGCATAATTTAGGATTTAAGGCAACATTCATGCCAAAACCATTCATAGGAATTAACGGAAGCGGAATGCACTGTAATCAGAGCCTATTCAAAGATGGAAAAAACATCTTTTATGACCCTGATACTGAAAATCAAATATCACAGGAAGCGTTGTACTTCATCGGAGGATTATTAAAACATGCACCTGCATTGTCATCAATATTATCCCCAACAGTCAACTCCTACAAACGTCTAGTGCCAGGTTATGAAGCACCATGCTACATAGCTTACGGATTTAAAAACAGGTCAACATTATTAAGAATTCCTGCATCACGTGGATTAGGTACAAGAATCGAATGCAGATCCGCTGACCCATCATGTAATCCATACTTGGCGTTTGCAGTATTACTTGAAGCAGGTCTTGACGGTATGAACAACAAAATAGACCCTGGCGAACCGACTGAAGAAAACCTCTTTGCATATACTGAAGAGGAAATTGTAGAAAAAGGAATCAGCAGCTTGCCAACAAGTCTCTGGGAAGCATACCATGCATTAGAAGAAGATGATGTGGTTAAAAACGCTCTTGGAGAAAAAGTATTCAATCAGTTCTACAATATCAAAAGAGCTGAATGGGATGCTTACAGGATACAGGTATTCGATTTTGAAAGGGATGAATATCTGAATGTGTGAAACTGATTATTGGTTGAAATAAGGAATTCATTTCCTTTGATCCAACCACCTTTAATTTTTGGAGGTTTTAAGCAAAAAAATTTGAATTGTTATTCAAAGGCATATGTAAAGTTAAAGTGAAATAAGGCATATCGTAACTTTAGAATTATCTAATCATTAAGCATATGATGAATTGAAACGGAAATACATTTATTTTATTTGGAGGCATAAGATGTGTGGAATAGCAGGCGTAATTTATAAGGATAAAAAAACACACCCCGTAGGAGATGCACTAACATCAATGTTGGAATCCCTGCAGCATAGGGGACCTGATTCAGCAGGATATGCAATCTACGGTAGTTTAAATTTTCCTGAAAATTATTATCAATTAAATATTGAAGTGAAAAGAAGAAAAGGCACATTAGATAATTTAAAATCATTATTAAACCAGATAAGCCCCATCTATAAGGAACAATTGGTAGGTTCCGTTGGGGATTCCGACGTATACAAATGTAAAATAGCATTGGATGAATATTCTCTCCTCCAGCCATGCATCAGAGAAATTGATGAGCTGGAAAACGTGAATGTCATCAACGGTTCACACTCATTTGAAATGATAAAGGACATCGGAAAAGTAAAAGACATTGCAGAGAGATTTGATGTTTCAAGCAGAATGGGAACACATGGGATAGGACATACCCGTTTTGCAACAGAAAGTGGCGTGGATCGCTATCATGCACACCCATACCAAAGCTACATCATACCTGACATAACCGTCGTGCACAATGGGCAAATTACCAATTACTGGAAAATAAGAGATCCTTTAGAGAGAAAAGGACATACTTTCGAATCATTCAATGATACAGAATGCATTGTGCATTATATGGCGGATAAACTTGATCAGGGCTATAAATTAGAGGAAGCACTAGACCAAGCAGTGATTGACCTGGACGGTCCGTTTTCAATATTAGTTGGAACACCAAATGGAATAGGCATAGCAAAAGACAAACTTGGACTTAGGCCAGGAGTAATGGTGGAAAATGAAGATATTTTTGCAATAGCTTCAGAGGAAATGGCATTGCATGATGTTGTTGATTCAGATGAAATAGAGCAGATTGCTCCTGGCGAAACAAGAGCCTACACTATCTAATAAGGAGTTTTTATCATGAAAGAATATGTTATTGATGCAAATTATATGGATGAAAAACAGTTGAACCGTACCATAAAAGAAATGGCAGCATCTCATGACAAGCTCGTTATTAACAATCCCGATTCAAGACATAATATCTGTGCAGGATTAACTGAAGATGCAGATATAGAAATCAACGGCTCTGCAGGTTACTTCGTTGGAACAATGGTCAACGGACCAAAAATACACATCAACGGAAATTCAGGGTGGTTCGCCGGAGACAATATGACCCAAGGAGAACTGATTATTGAAGGCACTGCAGGTGACGGTGCCGGACAAGGAATTTATGGCGGAACAGTAATTGTGAAAGGAAACACCGGTTCAAGAACTGGAGAAATCATGAAAGGAGGAACTGTAATAATCGGCGGAAACAGCGGATATATGACAGGATTGCTTATGATGGGAGGAAGACTCATAATACTTGGTGATGTGACCGATGATGTCGGCGAATCTATTATGAGAGGAAGCATATATGTTCTTGGAGATGTTAAAAGCCTTGGAAAAAATGCAGTTATTGAGGAAATCACACTTGAAGACCAAAACGATTTAAAAGAGATTTTAGAAGAATATGATTTTGATTTAAGTGATGACGATTATGCGAATTTTAAAAAAATCGTTAATATGCAATAGGAGCTAAAAAAATGAGCGAACATAAAATAGCCATGGTTGGAACACCGTGTGAAATTATGGCTGCATCAAAACTGCAGCACTATATCAATAGCCCTATTGATGTTAAGCTGGGCTTATTCTGTATGGAGAATTTTTCATATAAATACTTTGAAAACCTCTTGAAAGAGTATGATTTGAAAATGGAAGACATTGAAAAATTCCAAATCGAGAAAGGATTCATATTCCTATTATTAAAAACAAAAGAAACAGTTAAAATACCATTGTCCATAGCAAAAAGGATAATAAGGAAAAATTGTAATATCTGTGTTGAGCTAACCTCAGAAACATCAGATATCTCAATAGGTTCCATCGGATCACAGGACGGATGGTCAACTGTAATAATCAGAACCGAAAAAGGCGAGGAAATAATTAATGGTGCAATAGAAGAGAAATTCATAGAATCAAAAGAGCTTGAAGAGCCACAATTCAAATTATTGAACAAAATTGCAGAAAGCAAAATAAAAAAGAATCTGGAAAACATTGAAAGAAGGGAATTCCTGGCACGTCCTGTGCTGTACCAAAGAAACAAATCAGACGATTCTATCGCCAAAGAACTCGCAGAGGCACAGTTCATAGATTTGAAATCCAATGTTATTGACATTGGGGCATGTGTGCTTTGCGGAGCATGTGAATATGCATGTCAAGACAATCTGATAAAAATTGATGATACAAAACCTATAACGAAAGGAGAATGTCCACAAAACTGTAATACATGCTTTACAGTCTGCCCCAGGACTTTCATACCGGAAGATCTGCGAAACGACAATTCAAAAGCAATTGGCGATTACATAAAAGTAATGACAGTGAAATCCTTAAAACACACACAGGGTCAGGACGGATCCATCGTTACAACAATCCTGGATTATCTGCTGACAAATAATATTGTGACAGAAGCACTTATTGTGGATAAGGAGGACTATCTGGCATGGAAACCTTATGCTAAACTAACTGGAAAAATTGATGAAATCATCAAATCCGGAGGGACAAAATATTCAGTTTGTCCAGTATTTAAACCACTGAAAGACCTTAAAGAGGAGGTGAATTAAGTGTCATTTACTGTTGAGAGAAAAATAGAAATTTGTAAACAGAGTAATGACAGGCCAGGCTGCTGCTGGTATTTATGTGACAATCCAAACAAAACCGCATGTAAAAACTGTTACAGCTGCTATTCAAACTGCCCTCACAATGTTTATGAAGTAATTAATGACGAACCACTTCCAATTCATCAGGAAAACTGTGTAGGGTGCAAAATCTGTGAGGAAATGTGTCCGACACATGCAATATATGTCAGGCCTCTCGTTGACGAGGGAAGAGGAGTCTGGTCAAATTCAACAATGGTTGAAATCAAACGGAAAAGCCAGTCAGGATCATATAAGGTTAGAGGTTGCGGACTGACAAGAAAAATCCCTACATTTGACGATTTGAGCATATTGCCTGCACAAGTGTCAAGGCCACCAATAGACTCATACCGGGAAACCTGCAAGACCTCAGTAGTACTTGGAGACAGATTTGCAGAAAATCCAATTGAAATTGATACTCCAATCATGATTGGGGCAATGTCATTTGGTGCATTAAGTAAGGAAGCTAAAATTGCATTGGCCATAGGAAGCAGCAAAGTGGGCTCAATAGCCAATACTGGTGAAGGAGGAATGCTTCCGGAAGAAAGGCAACATGCAGACAAACTGATTGCACAATATGCATCAGGCCGTTTTGGCGTATCCGCCGAATACTTAAACAGCGCAGAAGCTGTTGAAATAAAAATAGGTCAAGGTGCAAAATCAGGTATGGGAGGACATCTGCTTTCCCACAAGGTAACTGCAGAAGTTGCAAGAGTCAGAAATATTCCTGAAGGAACATCTGCCTTAAGTCCTGCAAGACATATGGACATTGTCGGACCGGAGGATTTAGGCATGAAAATCAATCAGTTAAGGGAAATTACAGACTGGAAAATACCAATCATTGTGAAATTCGCATCAGGAAGAGTGGAACAGGATGTGAAAATCGCCGCAAAGGCTGGTGCTGACATAATTGTGGTTGACGGCATGCAGGGAGGAACCGGGGCCGGACCTGAAGTGGTCACGGAACATGCGGGAATTCCTACAATCGAAGCCATAGTTAAAGCTGATGATGCACTTAAAGAGATAAACTTAAGAAGTGAAGTCAGCCTTGTGGCGGCTGGTGGAATAAGGTCTGGAGCAGATGTTGCAAAAGCAATAGCTTTAGGTGCAGATGCAGTGTATATTGCTACCTCCGCATTAATCTCAATAGGGTGTAAAGTCTGTCAAAGCTGTTCTGAAGGCATCTGTCCGAAAGGAATTGCAACACAGGACAGGGTGCTCAGAAGAAGACTGGATCCTATAAGGAAAGGCCAGCAGGTTGCAAACTATATTGAAGCAATGACGCAGGAAGTAACCGCTCTGACACAGCAAGCTGGAAACACAGATATAGAAAATCTTGAACGTCAGGATCTTGTTGCATTGACTATGGAAGCTTCACAACTGACAGGAGTACCAATGGTGAGTAAAAAATATTAAAATTTGCTTAAAATAGTTTTAAAAATTAAATAACAATTAGGAGATATCAATATGGCAGCATTTGATAGAGTGAAATCAGGAATTCCGGGACTTGATAAAGCTTTAGACAATATTCGTTTAGGGGACAATGTAGTGTGGAACGTTACAAATCTAAACGAATTTTCCTACTTTGTCAATCCCTATGTGAAACAGGCCAAAAAAGATAACAGGAACTTAATATATATCAGGTTTGCAACTCACCCCCCATTAATAGAAATGACAGAAGAAGATTTAATATTGCTTAAAAAAGAAGAGAATAATCCGAACACTGAGTTTTGCATGATTGAACGTGACGGGATTAAAATTTATATGGTAAATCCATATAACCAGTTTGAAACATTCACTCTGGAAGTTCACAGAATCATAGAAAAGGAAGGATACGATGCATTCTATGTTTTCGACTGTCTAAGCGACCTTCAGGCAGTCTGGTCAACAGATTTGATGATGGGTAATTTCTTCAAGGTAACATGCCCATTCTTATTTGATCTTGATACCGTGGCATTTTTCCCAATCATTCGTGGAAGACATTCATATGATGCAATAGCTAAAATCCGTGAAACCACACAACTATTTCTGAATGTATACTCAAATTCCCCCGAAGAGGTTTACGTAACCCCTCTAAAAGTGTGGAACAGGTATTCTCAGACCATGTTTCTTGGACATAAGTTCAATCCGCAGACCGGTTTCGTTAAAGTTCTTCAGGATGGTCAAGAAGTAAGCAAATACTATAAAACGATTAATTCCAACAAGTATCAGGATGGACGAACCCTTGACAGCTGGGAAAGGTATATGATTGAAGTTCGAAGGAAACATGATGAAGGCGAAAACATCGATGATGAATGCGACAAAATCTGTGAGCTGATGATGACAAAAGATGAAAAGATGCTTTCCAAAATCAAGGAATATTTCACCTTTGAAGATTATATCACTATTTACGACCGACGTGTAGGTAGTGGACTTGTTGGAGGTAAAACCTGCGGAATGCTGCTTGCAAGAAAAATAATTGAAAAGAACTGTCCAGATATCTACAATGACATTTTTGAACCGGACGACTCCTTTTACATCGGCACTGATTTATTCTACACATACATTGTTTCAAATGACTTATGGGACCTTAGGGTAAAACAGAGAACCAAGGAGGGTTACTATAAATACGGTAAAGAGCTAGAAGAAGCTCTTAAAAACGGTGTTTTTTCAGATGAAATCAAAAAGGAATTCATCCATATTCTTGATTATTTCGGACAGAACCCTATAATTGTAAGGTCAAGCAGTTTTCTTGAAGATGGATATGGAAATGCATTTGCAGGAAAATACGAATCTGTGTTCTGTGTTAATAGAGGTAGCCTTGAAGAACGTCTTGCCGCATTTGAAGAGGCCGTGAAGATTGTATACTCAAGTACAATGAACATTTCCGCTTTGGAGTACAGGAAGCTAAATGATTTGGACGACACTGATGAGCAGATGGGTCTTCTGGTTCAAAGGGTTTCCGGTTCATACCACGGCGACTATCTCTTCCCGACTGCAGCAGGAGTGGGATTCTCATATAGCCCCTATTCACCTCTTCCGAACATGGACAACAGCAAAGGAATGCTGAGACTTGTAATGGGTCTTGGTACAAAGGCAGTAGATCGGACAAAAAAGGATTATCCTAGAATCGTCAATCTTGACAAGCCTGAAGTAACCATGACTAAAGACATTAAGGAAAAACACAGGTATTCCCAACATTATCTTGATGTAATTGACCTTAAAAACATCAGTCTCCATGACATTCCTATTGATGAGGGACTTGACGTGATTCCAAGATATTCCAAAAACGTTATGGTTGAGCATGACCGTGAGGCAGAGAGAATGTTTCGTGACCGTGGCCAGCCTAGGGAAATAGTCTTCGTCAACTGTGAGGGAATCGTTAAAAATCATGAGTTCATCGATGTGATGAAAAGGATCCTGAATACATTAGAGATCGCTTACGACTATCCGGTTGACATTGAATATACAGTAAATGTAGGAGAGAACAAATCATTCAATATAAATCTCTTACAGTGCCGTCCACTTCAGGTTTCAGTCAATAATGAAGCCATTGAGATGCCTGAGAATCAAAATGTCTTCTTCCATATCAAGGAATCCTCAATGGGTATGTCAAGAAAAAGTGAAATCGACATCATATGCTATGTTGATCCTCATAAGTACTATGAATATCCTTATGCACAAAAAAGCTCACTGTCACGCATAATAAGCGACGTAAATGCCTACTGTAAGAACAATGACAAAACTGCCCTCTTAATAGTTCCAGGAAGAATAGGAACTTCTTCCCCAGAATTAGGCATTCCAGTGGTATTTGCAGATATCAGCCATTTCACAGCAATTCTTGAGGAAGCCTACAGTGATGTCGGATATATGCCTGAGCTTTCTTTTGGAAGCCATATGTTCCAGGATTTAGTAGAAGCAGAAATATACTATGGAGCACTCTTTGAAAATGAAAAAAGAATCGAATTCAACAGGGACATGATTTTTGACTATCCAAATATCCTAAATGACATCAATCCCAATTTGAATGATGAAATATATGATATGATACAGGTCATTGACTTTGACAAAGATAAAGCGGAGTTATATCATGACATGAACAAAGATGAAACAATGTGTATCTTCAAATAACTTTAAAACAGTTATATGAGGATATTTAGGGCAGGTGGGTGGGACATATGCCTTTTTATTTGCACAGTCAAATAAAATAAAATGTATGACAAAATTCGATGTGATTAATGACCCTATTAATCAATAGGGTTGTTTTTCACATGAAATTTAATTTTAAACTCTTTTTAGTACTTCACTGAATCATTTCAATAATGCAAAAAAAATAGAAAATATCATATTCAATGTTTTAGCAAATTTTGTTTCATAAGTAAAAGCGACCATATTCCATCAATTGACAACCAATTTTATCAATTCATTCATGAAGTTGAAATTTATTCTTCATTTAAAATAATGCTTCATTCATGTGAAGTAATATTATCAACTACATCAAAGTGAAGAACATGAATGGAAAAAATTAAAAAAATTAGATTAATGGTTTTGGACTTTGAGTGAAATCCTGAGGATACTTTTTTTCACATAATTCATATCCAATATATTCCAATCTTTCATTGAGCAATTTTTTTCCATTTTCAGATACTGCATACAATGGAACTTTTTTTCCAGAATAATATGGCTTTCTCTCTTCAGCTGTTTGCCTCATGTTTATAGATGAGCATCCTGAAATCACATCAGCATAATCGAATAACATTTCTGCTTCCTTTTTGGAAACATTGGTTGTATGTGCTACAAAAATATAAATGTTGACATCATCCGGTTTTGGATATTGCCTTAAATCCTTAACCATTTCTGTTGGAATAATTGTTATTGCAATGTTTTTATATCCTCTTTCAATTGCCATTTCAAGACCTTTTAATGGATTTAACTCTGCAGTTTCAGGATTTAAAACATTTTCTCTCCCAACTTTCTCCATCACTTCTTTGATTGGAGTAGTGCTTATCAATGCTGAAACTCTTCCCCCCACTCCCTGAACAATTTCTGCATCATTAATAAGCAATGTTCCGACTCCTTCGCATGCTCCAACTACACAATCAATATTGCCCTTAATCATATTGGTTTTTAATGTTTCGCTGGTCCCAAAACTCATTGTGTCTTCAACATCAATTGATCTTTGAGGAGTGCACATTCCAAATTCATCAATTCTTTTTTCAATATTGGATTTAATAAATTCTTTTGTCAAATCACCTTTATGCTGACCATTGTCAAATATGGAACAGTAATCAACTACCGGTTCTCCAATGTAAGTTATTTTTCCATTTTCTATTACGACTTCGGCTTTTCCTAATGCTTCAATTACATGTCTATCATTCATACAATCACCAGATAACAAATGTTATATACAATGCTTTTTAAATAGATTTTGTAAGGAAAAACTCACCAGCAGGTAAAAAAAGATGAAAAAAATCAAAGATTATGATGACAATTGCCCTATTGATGATACCTTAAAATTAATATCCAAAAAATGGGTGATATTTATCATTAGAGACATATTTTTAGGAAAAAAACAATTCAGCGAATTTTTAGAAGAAAAAACATTAAGTAACAGAGTATTGACAGACACACTCAAATTCATGGAAGACAATGATTTAATTACGAAACAAGTTTTTGAAAATGACATCAAAACGGAATATTCACTAACACAAAAAGGATTCAATTTAAATAAAATTCTATATAATATGCTGGAATATGGCATTAATGAGGTAAACAGTGGAAATTTATCTGAAAAACAAAAAGAAGAATTATTAAATGAATATGAAACACTTTTTAAAATCAATGATTAAATTATTATTTAATCGGTTACTGATTTTTACTTGCGAATTTGCCGCCGAATAAAAAGAACATGTATAAAAAAATACTTTTAGAACAACCTAACTTGTGGATCAATATAACTAGGTTCATCAACTTCCTTTACAACATCACCCTCTTTAACTTCCCCAATCAGCAACGGTGAATCAGGATTGTGCAACTTCTGGTTCTTTTTGACCAGTTTCATGTTGGCGTTGGCATAACACACTTTAAATTATCTACTACTTTTAGTGAAATTCAACTATGCTAAATCATTTCATTATCCATTAAAAAATCAATTAAATTCAAATGAATGATTCCCTCATGAGACATATCCACATCATCCATAGTTATTACATATTTCGGATAATTATCTGAAATCTTCTTTAATGGTTTAAATTCTCTTTCAATAGTTTCTTCACTTGCCAATAAATAAGAAACTTGAATATAAATGAGTTTATTTTGTTTTTTGCATACAAAATCCACTTCCAAGTTATCAACTTTACCCATGGTGATTTCATATCCTCTTCTTAAAAGTTCCAAATAAACAATATTTTCGATTACACGAGTGATATCCCTTTGATTGTTTCCTATTATTGCTTGTCTAAAACCCAAATCACATAGATAATATTTTTCATCATATTTCAATATTCTTTTACCCTGTAAATCTTCACGCTTTAGTTGATAAATCAGACATGCGTTTTCAAAGTATTTCAGATAATTGTAAATTGTATTTACAGATAAGCTTACCATATCCTGCTTTAGTCTTTTATGAATTTTATTTGCAGAAAAGGGCTGGCTAATATTATACATTACAAATCTTATAATCCTATCCAACAGGTCAACATTTTTAACATTATTTCTTTGAATTATATCTTTAAGGACAATGGAATTGTATAAATCAATTAGAATTAATCTTTTATCCTCACCATTATAGTCAAATGTTGAAGGCATACCTCCATCTTCCAAATATCTGTAAAAATGAGATTTAAAATCAGATGTAATTTCATAGTAATCAAGATATTCCCTAAAAGAAAATGGATATATGTTTAATTCCACATAGCGGCCGGATAAATATGTGGCAAATTCCCCGGACAGTAATTTTGAGTTTGATCCAGTAATATATATGTCATAATTTTCTTTTGCAAAGTAAGAATTGATTAATTTTTCCCATTGGGGAACAACCTGTATCTCATCAAAAAATAGATAAATCTTACCGTCAATATTTTCAGTTTTATGAGATATAAACTCTTCAAGCTTTTTAATATTATCAATTTCAAAATAATCACTTAATTCAAAGTTCATCCAAACAATATTCTCCTTTGGGATTCCTTGTTTTATTAATGAATCAATAATTTGTTTTAATATGGTTGACTTGCCGGAACGTCTTGTTCCAATTAAAACTTTAATAATATGTTTATTTACAAAAGGATTGATTTTATCAATATAATCTTTTCTTTGGATAATCATTAAAACCACACATCTTTTTATAATTATTATTTTATCACAAATATAATATAAAGTTTTCAGTATATTAAAAAGTAAATAATAAAATCAATATTATTTTCAGTTAAATGAAAATTAATATGAAAATTAGAATATATATTTCAAGTAAATGAAATTAAAATATAGATATGGAAATACACTAATCAAATGAATCTTGTTGTGTATCAATAAAACTAGATTCCCTAACCTATTTTACAACTTCACCAACATTAACATCACCAATCAATAAAGGAAAATCTTGATCATGTAATTTTTGATTCATTTTGGTCAGATTCATCTTGTTGCTGGCATAACAGCATAGAAATTATCTACTAAAAATTGAAATTTTGTTTCTATATTGCGAAGAAAACATGATTAAAAAGTATGAAAATCATCACCTGCATTTTAGTCAGATTTTGCCTCATAGTTAACGAACAAATATTGCTCTTAAAATATAATGCCACAATATTAAAATAGTCTCTTTCAAAAACTTTTATAAAAATACAAATATAAATAATAATATAATATATCATTAGGCTGAAGTCTAGGATATTAAATTTTATATAGATGTGTGTCCGAGTGGTCAAAGGAGGATGATTCAGGGTCATTTGCTTAGTGCTGCGTGGGTTCGAATCCCATCACATCTACTTTTTTTTAACTCCCTAAAAAGAATGATTAAATCAATTTTGCTGCCCATCAATATAGCTTGGTTCTTGAACTTCATTTATAACATCACTATAGAAACTGAGTTTATAACTGGAAATGAAACATTATGGTCAAGTCAAAAAGTCATAGCAGAAATATTTGGAACAATATCCAGTCACTGTTAATCATCCACAATGTCATTTTTATTTTTTATAAACAGAATTGTTATTATTAACAAGACCACAGTTATTATTATCATCATTAATGAAGTCATACTAAATGAATTAACGGAAAACTGATTATGAGTAATTTTTCCATTTGCCAATATCTGCATTATCACAACTGTAACTGATGATCCAATAGCTCCTACAACCTGCCTTGTGGTATTGTTGACTGCAGTTGCATCCTCAACATCACCTGCAACAACACTCATTGCCCAAGTAATTGCAGGTGATAAACCAAGCCCACAGCCGATTCCCCGGATTAACTGAGTAGCCAACAGATATTCGAAAGTGGAATTCATGTTATAAGTCATCATACAAGCAAATCCAATAATATTCATAATTGATGAGGCTATTAAAACTGGCTTTATTCCAATCTTATCAGCCATTATAGGGCTTATGAAATTGAACACAATCATGATTATTGCTGCAGGGAACAATATGAGTCCGGATTCTGTTGGAGAGTAATATGCAACATTTTGTACAAACAACGGCACCATTACATTGATTCCACACATCATAAAGTATAGCAATGCTGCAAAAACAGTCCCATATACAAAATATTTATTTTTCAGTACTATTAAGTTAACAAGCGGATTTTCAATTTTGTTTTGACGTTTAACAAATATTATTAATGTCAATATTCCAATGATTATTGGTAAAATCACATGAATAAAGCTGAATCCAAACTCTGCAATATTTGAAAATCCTATCATCAACCCTACACAGAATATTATTGACAATATCAATGATGGGAAATCCAAAGGATAATTTTGGGTTTCAAGTTCAAAGTTTGCAAGGAGTATTGATAAAACTAGAATTACTACAGTTATTATCGCTAAAAATTCAAAAATAACTCTCCAATTAAATAAGTCAATTATAATTCCGCCGATTGTAGGTCCCATTGCAGGCACAATTCCAACAAGAAATCCCATTAATCCCATGAAAAATCCCCATTTTTCTTCAGGCATTATTCTAAAGATTAATATTTGACCGATTGGCATTAAAATACCAGTTCCCATAGCTTCCAAGATTCTTCCAACAATTAACATTTCAAAGTTTGTTGATAAAAAACAAAGCAGGGATCCAATGATAAAAAGAATGAGTGATGTTATCAATATTGTTTTAATTTTAAATCTTTTTGTAATATATGCAGTTGGCGGAATCATTACTCCAATCACCAACAGAAATACTGAGTATGTCCATTGCGCAGTTGCTGAAGATACAGCAAAATCATCCATATAATAAGGCAAACTTGTTGTTACAATACTTTGTGAGATTAATGTAACTGCAGAAGCCATAATAAGTATAATCAAAGTTATTAATCCACTTTTATTTTCAAATTCCATTATAATTGTTCCATAATTTGTTGTCAATTAATAATTTATAAAATTTACATTAAATATTTTAAGAGCTACAACCCAAAATGAATCGATGATGTTATATAATGAAATCACCATCATTGACAGCGTCAATGGCAATGCCAATTTTTTAACGGCTATTTTCGGATTTGCCCTAAGTAAATTTACTCCCTGTATTTCATTACGTTCCATAGCATATATCCTCCAATTAAATTAAATTATCAAATAAAATAATGTTTAAATTTTGAAACTACTCTGAATTGATTAACTGTAGATAGTATAAGCTAATATAAACTAAAATCAGATAGTTTATTCCATAAAAAAAGTTATTTATAATCTAATTGGGGATGCTACTACACATACACACAACAGTTAAATACTAAAATTGTAATAATATTTTTGACATTCTCATTATAAAAACATGGAGATAAAATTAAATCTAAAGTGTTATGTGGAATACTACTTTTCCACATTAACTCTTTGTTGCTACTTTTATAGCTAATTTGACCATTTACGGCTTAAGTCAGTGTCATTAAATACAGTTTTTTCTTGACATTCTTTTAACTCACTTATGCCATCTCTAAAGAATTTTAAGCAGAAATCTTTTTTTGGATTGTAATTATCACAGTTTAAATGAATATTTTCCTGACAGTTATCACAACCAATGTCGCTACCTTTTTTGTTTTTACAGCATAATTCATCATTATCATCAAGATAACGGTATTCACAGTCTTTAAATATTATATCATTCATAAAATCCAATCTCCCATTTAATATATTTATCAAATATTAATCTGTTAATAAGAGAATAAATAAATTATTATCCAAACAGTAACATAAATCTGGTTAAAAAGAACATTACACTTCACAATTCTTCATCAACACTGTTAATTGGCAATGTCAAAAAGGGCGATATTATTAAAGAATCCGTAAAACTTCCCATATTGATAACAACATAAATTAATTTATCTATTCTAAAGTAAATAAAATGACCAAGCCATAAAAACTTTTATATTAAATGTTCAATAGATTATTAAATATAAATAAAACTTTTAAAAATTCAATCAATTTTATTAAACAAATATTATATAAAAATGTGCATATTTATCAAATAAATAATCATTTACCTGATTTTGGGAGGAATTTTTATGATAAAATTTAAATATTTTTCTAAAAAATCGATAATTTTAATTTTATGTCTGGTAATATTATGCAGTATACAGGCATGTACAGCATGTACAGCCGTATATGTAGGTCCAGATGCTAGTGATGACGGTTCAGTAATTGTTGCAAGATCAAATGACTATCCTGCCGTTTGGGCAAATCATATTGAGGTGACTCCTGCTGTAGAAAATCAGCCTGGTCGAGTCATGCCTGTAAGTGAGTATGGATCAGTAAAAACGGAAATCCCGGCAAATACTTACCAATACACTTCAACACCATATATGGATAGTACGGTAGCGGCTACGGGTTATTCTCATGATGCGGCCGCTGCTACTAATGAAAAAGGAGTAGCCATGACCATGTCTGTTACAGCATATCCAAACAGTGCCGCTTTGAGAGCAGATCCGTTAATATCTGGTGGAATTTGTGAAGATGCTGCAGTAGACCTTGTGATTTGTCAGAGTGGAACTGCCAGAGAAGGTGTTAATGTTCTTTGTGGAATCATTGACAGATATGGAAGCAGTGAATCCAATATTGCTTTTATTGTCGACCAGAATGAAGCATGGTATATAGAGATGTATACAGGACATCAGTATGCTGCGGTGAAATTGCCAAGGGACAAGGTGGCAGTTTTCGGTAATGAATTTTCTTTAGAGTACTTATCTGACTATGAAGACCATATTATATCTAAAGGACTATTTAGTCTTGCAGAACAAAGGGGTTTTGCTGTACATGGTAAGAATAATGAAATTAATCTCTTTCATACATATTCTGGAAATCAGAAGACTACAGATTATTCCCACAGGAGAACCTGGATTGGACACCACATTTTAGCCCCTTCAAAATTCAGTGCCGAATATAATCATAATACTATGTATCCTCTATGTTTCACACCAGATAAGAAGGTTTCACTGCAGGACGTCTCTCAGCTTATGCGCAATAGATTTGAAGGAACAAAATATTCTCCTGATGAGACGGGTAACACTGATATTAGGGTGATTGGAACTGATACTGCACTAAGCGCTCATATTATACAGGTGTTTTCAAATCTTCCTGCAGAAATGTCATGTGTCAGCTGGGTCAGCAGCGGTCCACAGGTCTATGGAGTCTTTGTACCTGTATCCAATGATTGTATATATGTTGGTGGGGCTTATGGAGCTAATCAGCCTGCAAGTCAAAAAAATGTCTTTGATATAAATTATCCATATTATCTCTTTAAGGATATCTGCTCTCGCTGTTTAGGACCAAGCAACTACAAAACTTATGGCGAGCCTGTCAAGGATTTCTGGTATAAATCCGAAAGCAATATGTTCATTTCAATGAGTAGAGTACTCTCAGCAGCAGCAAAAATGACTGATAAGAATAGCAGGGCAAATTATATCACTTCATACTGTAATGATATGATGGGTAAAGCATTTGAAACAGGAAAAGAAATACGTCAAATTATTCAAAATGGAGTGCCTCCAAGGAATTTGAATCTTGATGCATCAAAATTCAGTGTTGTTCCTGCAGTACCCGGAGACCACTCTACCGAAATTATCATTAAGACAACAGATCTTGTTAAAGTGTATAGAAATGGAACACAATTCTATGCAACTATCATGGACGGTGAAGGAAAATATGTGCCTAGAGGGGCTGTAGTTACTTTCAGTGTTTGTGGTGTATTGTATAATCGTGTAGTCGGTGAAAACGGTTTGGTTAAAATAAATATTAATCTTAATCCACGCAATTATAATATAATGACTTATTATGGTGGAGCAAGTGCTATGAATGCAATTGATGTATTGCCTACATTGATATCCAGAAACCTGGTGAAACATTATATGAACGACTCTCAGTTCTTTATCAAATTGGTTGACGGACAGGAAAATCCCTCTGCAGGCAAAGTTATTAGCATGAACATCAACGGAGTATTTTATGACCGTACAACTAATCAGGATGGTATAGCTAAGTTGAATATCAGATTAATTCCTGGTAAATATATACTGACTGCAACCGATCCGAATACAGGATTAATGATGTCATATATTATTACAGTATTGCCTATTTTAACGGCAAGTGATATGAAAATGACCTATTTAGATGGAAGTCAATTTAAAGTAAAAGTGGTTGATGGTCATGGAAACCCAAAGGATAATGTAAGTGTAATATTCAACATCAATGGAGTATTCTATAACAGAACTACAGATGCATCGGGAGTTGCCCGTTTGAACATTAATTTGATGCCTGGTGAGTACATTATTACTTCAGAGTATGAAACCGCTAGAGTTTCAAACATAATAACTATAATGGCAAAGGATTGATTTAAAATGTGAAAAAGATGATATTATTGCTGATTACATATAAAATGGATTTATAGAGTATTTATTTAAAGTATGTTTTGGAAAAGGTGATTTGTTAATCATTGAAGAACCTGAAGTTCATTTACATCCCAAAAATCAAAGAATACTTGTCAAATACATTGTCCGTGCAACAATAGTGGATTAAAAGTCATGCTGACAACTCATAGCGATTATGTCATTGAACAGTTCAATAATTTTGTCAGATTAGCTAGCATTGATTCGGAAAGTCTAGAAGAATTCGGATACTCTCCAAATAATGTTTTAAATCATGAGGAGAATTCAATATATAAGGTAAATGAACTTCATTTATAAAACCGGAGACAATCCAATTTTTGAAGCATTTACAGTTTCTGGAAAAGCAACGCTAGCAGATTTAAGTGGTGAACCTGCAAAGACTTATGAATTATAATTTAGTATTCAATTAATTGAATACTTCTTTTTTTAGATTTGATTAAATCTCATAATTATCATTACACCACACTTCACTTAATTACAAACTAGAATCAAAACCTGTAAAAATCCCAAATAACAATAATTAAGAAATTTTTAATATGGATAATCCCCTTTTTCTTCATATTCCTTTTTTAACCATGCTTTGAATATAGAATCATATATTTGATATTTTTCATTATTCAATTCTATTAATATTTTATTCTGTAAAGTTTTTAATGATGCTCCAATAGCTCCACTTTTCACACCTAATTTATTTGCTATATCAATTCTTCTTAATGGTTTTTCAACAAGAGCCACGATAATTCTTTGTTCCTGTTTAGTTAATTTATACCATTCATTAGTAAGATGAATCAATAAGTAAGGTAAGGATTTTTTAAATTCTGAAATTATTTTTTCTTCATTCAACTCTTCATTAGGCGGCAAGAGTCTAGCAAAGCTATTAATGTAATATGGAATTCCATTTGTGCATTTATAAAATCTTTTAAATCCGTCATCTGTGAATTCAAGATAATCTGCTTTTTCAGCCAGGTAATCTTTTGTTGTTTCATATGAGAATGTTTTGATTTCATAATTGAGGATTCTACCACCAAAAGCTCCTTTTTGACCAGCAATATCTGATATCAGTTCATCTTTAACACTCATGCTTCCTGAGAAAATATAACCAATATTTTTTTGTGATTGGATAACACTTCTAATATACCATAAAAATCCATTTACATCTTCATCAAGCTGTTTTAGGATTTGAAATTCATCCATAAATATTAAAATACCTCCAATATGCTCTTCGCAATCATCATAGATTTGTTGAGGCAAATCCATCACAAAACTTGTAAATTTAGTATAATCTTCTTCTGTTTTAAGAATAGGAATTGGGATTTTGTCTACTGACTCTATTTTGTCCATTATGAAATTACGAGTTTTAAAATACTTCAGAATTTTTGTATCAATTGTAATAATATTTGATTCATCACATGCATTTATAATGGATTCGTAAAATAATCTCATAAAGCAAAAACGATCAAGTTTATCTTTTTTAAATTTATCCATTGCTGATAAATCCATATAGACAACCAAATATTCATTTTGAAAGTCTTTTTTTAATTTTTTCATTAATGCAGTTTTTCCAACACCCCTAATACCTGTAAGCAGTATTGTTGGTGTTGAACCTTTTTTAGCTAGTTCTAGATTATCAGAGATAAATGAAATTTCATCTACCCTATTGTAAAACTGTGAATCATCTAAATCATTATCATTTCCTAATGGTAAACTTGCCATAATATTCACCTAAATTAGTTAATATTCTGTTAATCAAGTTATATAAATGTAATGTAAATTTCATTATAATGAAAAAAACACACTTTCCATTATGTAATGGAAATTACATCATGATGAAAAAAACACACATAACATTACATTAAAAAAATTAAATCATCAATACAATTATATTAGAATAATGTAGTTTATGGATTAATATAGCTTGGCTCATTAACTTCCATTACGGTTTCGCCATCTTTAACCTCACCAATCAGCAATGGCGAATAAGGATTGTGCAACTTCTGGTTCCTTTTAACCAAGTTCATGTTACTGTTGGCATAACACACTTCAAATTATCTACTACTTTTAGTGAAATTTGTTCAATACAATACGAAGAAAAAATGATTAAAAAGTAGAAGAATTATCTACTACTTTTTAGACAGCTTAGTTTCATAATAGAAAGTCCCAAATAACCATTTTCTTAAATTTCATCACCTAATAAAAAGTCAATTATGTTCATATGTTTTATTCCATCTCTAGACATGTTAAATTCATCCATACTAAATACATATGCATCATATTTATCAGGAATGTTTAATAATGGTGTAAATTCCCGTTCTATTGTTTCATCAGAAGCTAAAAGATAAGCAACCTGAATATAAATTTTATTATTCTTATTTTTAGCTATGAAATCTACTTCCTTATTTTTAACCCAACCCACTTTAACTGAATATCCACGTCTTAAAAGTTCAATATACACAATGTTTTCAATTATTCTAGGTAACCATTTATTATTTTCATCAACCAACGCCTGATGAAATCCATGATCCGTTAAATAGTATTTTTCATCTGTAGATAAGAGTTTTTTTCCAAGTATGTCTTCACGTAGCACTCTATGGCAAAATAGTGATTCAACAATGAAGTTTGTATAATTATTGATAGTTTCTCTTGAAGTTCTTTTACTTTCAGATTTTAAAAAATTTGCAATACTTTTTTTAGAGAATGTTTGCCCTATGGAATTCATAATATAATAAACGAATCTTTTAAATGTGTCAATTCTTCTGATTTCATGTCTTGAAAGTATATCACTAATAATGATAGAATCATAGATGTCAAGAAGTGCATTGATTTTACCATCTTCATCTTTTAAAGAAAGCAATGACGGCATTCCACCATATTCTATGTATTGCATGAAATATTCATATATCTTAGTTTTATCCATTTTAATATTGTTAATTTCATTATGATACTTTAAAATTTCTTTAAATGAAAAAGGATAAATGTTTATATGAACATATCTTCCTGCGACCAATGTTGAAAGTTCAGATGAGAACAATTTTGAATTAGATCCAGTAACATAAATATCACAATCAAAAGAAACCCTATATGAATTAATTGACTCTTCCCATTCATCAACCAATTGAATTTCATCAAACAATAAATAGATCTTACCCTCAATATCTTTAACCTTATCTAAAACAACTTCATCCAATTCTTTTGATGTCTTAATATGTCTATATTTCACATTTTCTAATGATATGTAAATTATATTCTCATCAGCAATACCTAAACCCTTAAGTTCCTCGATAATACTTTTTAAAAATGTTGTTTTTCCACATCTACGCAACCCAATAATAATTTTAAGAAAATCCGTGTCCAAATAGTTATAAAAAACATTAAGATAATCTTCTCTTTTAATCATGCAATCACATCTTAATAATATATTAGATTATAATCATATATAAATTTGTCAGTTATAACTTACAAAATTACAAAAATAAAAATAAAACAAAAGTATAACTTACAAAATTACAAAAATAAAAATAAAACAAAAGTATAACTTACAACATTATAATATAAAACAAGAAATACGTGATTTCACAGAACTTCAAAAAATCTCTTTTTAGCAACAAATAAATTCAAATTGAATTCAATATATTTTAGAGGTTTATAAAAGTATTCCTGAAAAAAAATGATTTAATTAAAAATGATACATGAAATTAATTAAAATAGTTTCTGTTTTGTGTCAATATAGCTGGGTTCATTAACCTCTTTTACAACATCACCATCTTTAACCTCACCAATCAGCAAGGGCGAATCCGGATTGTGCAACTTTTGGTTCCTTTTGACCAGCTTCATGTTGGCGTTGGCATAACAATATTTACATCCATGCATACATGTGTTATATAATCCAATATCCCTTCCCATTAAACAGTTGCATTCACGATTTTTGTATTTTCCTTTAGGTACTTTTAAATTATTTCCAATAGCTTTTTCAAGCACCTGCTGTGTCATGCAACCTGATGAATCAAAACCGAACTGGTCAAGCAATGTGCCTTCAACACAGGTCTTCATTTGTATACCATATTCATCAGCAATCTCTGCAAAATTTTTTCCAATGACTAATCTCTCTTCTGTCGTTACTTCACGGCCTTGCGGAAAATTCCTTAAGACCTTCTGGTATAAATCAATGAAACTTATTGTGCAGTCTGAAGTATATTCATGCAATTGTGATGCCATATCCCCAAACCGGTCAATGTGAAAATCCAAATCATACTTTTCAGTGATGAAAATCGGATCATATCTCCATGCCACTGCATTGGCTCCCAAATTCTCTGAAAGTATTTTAAATGTTTTAATAACTTTTTTATAATTTGGAACGTTTACTTCAATGTCCTTTCCATAGGACGTTATTGTAACAAACCAAAACTGCCTGTATTCAGATAGATTGTCCAATTTTTTAACCAAATGCTTTGGATTTTTAGAACAAAAGCAAATGCAATCCACAGTCTTGGGATTGAAATTGTATTTATAAATTTGATTGTTATATGGGTTTTTGCTTAAAACAAATCCTTCATCAATTCTTTTGAGAAACCATTTATGAAAAAAAGCTGGAATGTCCGTTCTGGTTCCTGTATTAAGTATCATAAAAAAAATAAGTAAAAAGAGATTATAAATCTCTTCCAAAAATATGTACTGCTGCAGTTCCTCCGGTACCACCGATGTTGTGGGTCATACCGATTTCTGCACCATCAACTTGACGTTTGCCTGCTTCTCCTCTTAATTGCCATACGATTTCAGCAGCCTGAGCAATACCAGTTGCTCCAAGAGGGTGTCCACGGGCTTTTAAACCACCTGATGAGTTGATTGGGAAATCACCATCGATTTCAGTTTGGCCTTCTTCAATAGCTATTCCACCTTTACCTTTTTCTGCAAATCCTAAGTCTTCTACTGCTAAAAGACCGTTGATTGAGAAACAGTCGTGAACTTCTGTAACATCAATATCTTTTACAGTGACACCTGCCATTTTATAAGCTTTTTTGGAAGCTACTTTAGTTGACTGGATAGTGGTAATATCTTTTCTGTCATGTAATGTTAATGTTCCTGAAGCCTGAGCGGAAGCTTTCACATAAATAGGAGTGTCAGTGTATTTTTTAGCATCTTCAGCAGGCACCATAACAATAGCTGCTGCTCCGTCAGATACAGGAGAACAGTCAAGTAATGTTAATGGGTCAGCTACCATTGTTGAGTTGATTACCTTATCTACGCTGATTTCAAATGGGAATTGTGCATTTGGATTGTTTTTAGCGTTTTTATGGTTTACAACTGAAAATTGAGCTAACTGTTCACGGGTTGTACCGTATTCATGCATGTGTCTTTTTGCAATCATTGCATATAATGAAGGAAATGTAGCGCCTTGCTGTGCTTCCCATTCTTGGTCTGATGCGGTTGCAATAGCTGGAGTAGCATCTACAACATCAGTCATTTTTTCAACACCTGCAGAAATTACTACATCATGAAAACCTGATGCAACTGCCATGATTCCTTGTCTTAAAGCCAATCCTCCTGATGCACAAGCAGCTTCAACTCTTGTGGTTGGTATAGGGTTTAAACCCATATGATCAGAAATAAGAGCTGCAATATGCTCTTGTTCTACAAATAATCCTGAAGACATGTTTCCAACAAACATTGCTTCAATTTCATCTCCTCCAATATCTGCATCATTAACAGCCTTTACACCAGCTTCAGCTATTAAATCTCTGAAAGAGGAATCCCATAATTCACCGAATTTTGTTTGTGAAACACCAATAATAGCAACGTCTCTCATACTTTAACCTCCCTACATTTTAATTTTACCTTTGAATTTAGCATAAACAGCATAGTCAACATAAGTTTTGTTGGATATGATATCTTCTGTTTTAGGAGCTAAATCTCTTTTTTCTGTTATTTCATCAGTTACTTCCAATGTGAATCCGTCACTACCTGCACCTGAACCATAGGAGACGACAAATATTTTGTCTCCAGGTTCTGCAACATCCAAGATATTTGATAATGCAAGAGGTACAGCACCGGAATAAGTGTTTCCAATATTAGGGGTTAATAATCCTTGAGAGTATTGTTCAGGAGTGAAACCTAATTTTTTAGCTGCTCTTAAGTAAAATTTACCGTTAGGCTGGTGGAAACATGCATAATCATAATCAGAAGCTTGAGTGTCAGTTATTTCAAATAAGTTTTTAGCTGCACTTAATACATGTTTGAAGTATGCAGGCTCACCGGTGAAACGTCCACCGTGAGATGGGTAGTCTTCACCTTCTCTTCTGTAAAAGTCAGGAGTATCAGTTGTGAAACTGTAAGTTTCTTCAATTTCTGCTAAGGTATTTTTCTTACCGATAATGTAAGCAGCACCACCTGCAGATGCGGTGTATTCCAAAGCATCTCCAGGAGCTCCTTGAGAAGTATCAGCACCAATAGCTAATCCATATTCAATCATGTCACTTTCGACAAGACCCATTGACATTTGAATACCTGCAGTTCCTGCTTTACATGCAAATTCCAAATCTGCTGCAGTCAAGTCAGGTGTTGCACATACAGCTTCAGCAACAATTGTTGCAGTTGGTTTTACTGCATATGGGTGTGATTCAGAACCGACATAGACAGCACCAATCTTTTGTGGATCAATTTGAGCTCTTGCTAGAGCATATCTAGCAGCGGTAACTGCAATAGTTGCAGTATCTTCATCAGCAGAAGGAACAGATTTTTCATTAACTACTAAACCGTTAGATAAAGCTACAGGGTCATCTCCCCAAACTTTAGCTATTTCTTCTACTTTTATTCTATATGAAGGCACATATGCCCCATATCCTACAATTCCTACCATTTAATCACCGAAATATATAATTTATAAAATAACATTAAAAAGTATTCTAATTAATTAATATATGATTTAAAGTATTATATAAAAGTAACTACAAAAAATAAGAATTTTTAATAAGGATATAAAATTTTTTTAAAAATAGTGATTCTGATATGCAGCTGCCGGGATTCGAACCCGGGTTGTAGGCTTGGAAGGCCCAAGTAATAACCAGACTATACCACAGCTGCAAAAGTAAAAGTGCGGCGTCCGGGATTTGAACCCGGGTCTCTAACGTGGCAGGCTAGAGTCTTAACCAGGCTGGACTAACACCGCATGAAAATAAACAACAATATTATATTATACCATTATGATATATAAACCTTTTGATTTTTGGATAATATACATGAAAATGTAATTTAAAAAAATAAATAATATACTCACAAGGAGCATATTCTATTCTTTTCTTGCAGTAATGCAAATCCAATCGTTTTCATTATTGACATAAGCTTTGAAATCCTTAAAACCAGTTTTTTCAAGAGATTCCTTTAAGACATCTTCAGAATATATTTTCATATCAAGAAGTTCAACAAGATCATCATACTTTTCCATTTCGCCTTCCCTGTAGACCGCCTCATTACAGAAAAATACCAAACCATCTTTTTTCAATACCCTATTGACCTCTTTTAGGTCATTGATGAAATCCGGCCAGAAGTATATTGTTTCAAAGCCCGTGACAATATCAAAAGTACCATCATCAAATGGCATTTCAGAAACAGAGCCCTGAATTACTTCAACCTTGCCTTCGTCAATAGCTTCCCGATTGAGTTTAATTGACTTTTCAACACTCACATCAGAATAATCGATTCCAACAACCTTTCCTGATTTAATTTCTGCTGCAAATCTTTCAATGTTTCTTCCGCCTCCGCAGCCAATATCCAATATCAAATCGTCTTCAGCAACATCAAAATGGCTTACACCCCATACAGCCATTGTTTCATGAGATCGGTTCATTCTCTCAAGAATCTGATGACCCAATTCGCCTACAGGTTTTCTTGCATTTTTAATCAGTTCCTTATCTTCAATATGATGGCCAGTATTTACCTTATCGTTATCACTCATCTAAACACCTACTTCTTAAATCCTTTTCTTGTCTTTATGGCTTGGCCAGTTTGGAAATCTTCAATTTCAACAGCAGACAACAATGACTTGCCGAATGCCAATAGCTTATCATCCTCATTAACAATGAGCACTTCATCATTTGCCCTTATGTTTTCATCGCATTCAACAACAAATTTTGAAAATACACTTTTACCGTCAAGAGCAAAAGGTTCTGAATCCTTGTTTACTACAACACGATTTTTCGGATATTCACATGCCCCGTGAAGTCTTTTTGCACCTTCCTTGGATAAAACCAGATATGAATCTGATGCTCTCATGTTTACAATCAGGGTTTTTCCATCATAGATATGTCTGATTTTACCTGTTTTTTTACTTTTTTCAACATTAATGTTTCCTTTAAGCAATGATTCTCCTGCACCCCAGCCAAACTGATAGTCTGCTATTGCCTTGAGCTTTCTGACATCATCCTTTTTGTATCTTATCTCCTCGTCTTCAAATTTATCGCTCAGTTCAATATCCAAAGTGTCCTTAAGCCTAGAATGAACCAGTACCTGATTATAGTCTTCAATGAATTCACTGAAGAACTGGTTGATGAATTCCAAGCTATCCTTATCGCGTATCTTTGGAGTTGCACTTTGGCTTAAAGGATAAAGCTCATCGACTTCAAGAGGTATCAGTCCGAACGGTACATCCAATACCATAAAATCAGTATTTTCCCCATCGAATTCACCTTTGTTTCCATATACATAGAATTCACCAAGTTTGCCTGATATAAACTTAGAGTATGGCTTTCGTGATGGAGGAAGCACCACCAAATCTCGTTTTTTAGGCATTTCCATCATTTTTTGCTGATGTCTTAACACTTCTGAACGGCTAAGTGATTCAGCTCCGGTATAGAAGAATGCGGACTTTTTGCTTCTCGGATCATATTTTTCAAAATCATCACTGTAGTTTGAAAGCTGGCGAACCGCATCCAAAAGTGCAGGGTGTGCACGGCAGCGTTCCTCTACAAGCTCCATTAAGCTTCCTTCATAAATGGCCTGTCTAATCAGCCTTAATTCTGCAAAAGATACGTGCAAGTTGTGCTGTGCAATCAAATCTCTCCTTTGCTTTTTAGGCATTGCCCTCAAATCATCAGGAGTGTATTTGGAGCATACTTCACATGAGCAAGGCATTTCCTGAAGGTTTTCAAGTTTGAAAGTTCCTCGAGTGGATAAAAGCCTGTCATCCTCTGCATACAATATATAGGCCGCTGAGTCAAACAGGTCACATCCCATTGCAACTGCAAGAGCGAAAATCATAGGATGTCCAGCTCCCATAAGATGGCGTGCAGTATTTTCCGGCAGATACATCATGGAATTCATTACAACATCAACTAGCTCCTTATAGTGGTAGGATTCCATTAACGGGACAACTGCACCTATAGGATACAAATCCGCATCAAGCTTTGAGAGTTCGGATGCACATTTCTGTCTAAGGTCCATGAATGTAGAGCCCTGAACTACAGAGTTGAGAAGCATCTCAATATTGTTTTCCTTCTTAAACTCAACAGCTTCCTTTGCACGTTCAAGAGTAATTTTTAAATCCTCTTCAGCTTTTTCACGCTCTACAAATGGTGCTGTCGGAATGTCAAGGCTTGTTCCAATATCTGTTCCTATCAGTTCCTGATACTCTATGACTTCCTTGTTGGTGATATCGACATCTCCATAGACTGAAAGCTGAAATGACCCTGAATCCGTCATTACCGGACCGTCAAAATTAATCAGCTTGTGAAGACCTTCTTCAATTGCTTTCTGCTTTAAGTCCTCATCCTTGTATATCAGATAAGCGTTAGTTATTACAATGTCTGCACCGTACTTCTTTACATCTATAGCCTGTTTGCGGGGATGTATAACAGGCATCAATGCAGGTGTCTTAACGTTACCGTGTTTAGTCTTTAAAACACCAACTCTTCCTCTCATATCTTTTGCTTTTATTTCAAACATTTAATTTACCTTAAAATAATTATTTAAAATAAATTATTTATTAAAAATTATTTAAATTTAACTAATAATATGAGATATGAAAAAATAAAAAAAGAAAAGCCGAAAAGTAATTTCAGCTTTAATAAGGGATTAATTTACCTCCGCCATTTAAAGCAATGGTAGCGCCGTTAAGCCATGAGTTTGCTGATGACTTATAATATATATTATATCCGTTACTTTGAATGTTGGAAAGTGTTGTATCATCATCTGAAAACGTTGTAAGATAGGAGTTTCCAGTAAGTGACCATGTTGAATCGCCGGAAAGTGACAGGGATATTGAACCTGCAGTGTTGGACGGATTGATAGCTGAGGAAATCCTTGTTGATGACAATTTCAATACTGCCGTACTGATTGAATCAACATATATGTTTCCGGATAATACCTGATTGACTGAAGTGAATGACAGGTCTCCACCGTTTGAACCGCTTCTACCCCATTCACCAGTGTTTCCGGATACATTGATTAGAATTCCGCTGCCATAGTTTATTTCAGTGTTTTCCAAATATATTTCAGCATCTGTGTTTGTATTGAACTTCCCCGCCGTTGGAGACGACGGGGATTCGCAAACCAAAAAAATGTATATTTTTTGGATGTTTTTACTGCATCGTAGTCCCTACGATTTCTAATCCGTTATTAAGGATATTAATTGCTGCATTAACATCTCTGTTATGATGTGTGCCGCATTTTGGGCAAATCCAGTCTCTTATTCCCAAGTTTCCTATTCCACCAACATTTGAGTTTATTTTTCGGCATTTGCTGCATGTTTGTGTGGACGGGAAATTTTTAGAAACTTTAACAAATCCGATATTGTTCCATTGTGATTTGTATTCTATTTTGTCCATGAAGTTGCGTGGTGCGTTTAATTGTAGTTTTCTAGATAAGAATTTGTTGTGTTTCCATGCTATGATGTTTTCATTTTGAACAGCAATGAAACAAGCATTCTCAACAATACATGTAGTTATTTTATCGTAATAATCGTTTCTTTTGTTGACTAGTTTGCGCATCCATTTGTGGTAGAGTTTTTTTGCTTTTTTGTATCTGTTGGAGTCTTTTTTGTGGTGTGACATCATTTTTTGATATTGTATGATTTTTTCTGTTTCTTTTTCTAGGTTTAGATTGGGTATCTCCTTGCTGTTAGAAAAAACAGCTAGTTTGCTGCATCCAATATCAATTCCAAGTTGTTGTTTTGGTCCGATAATTTTAACAGGAACGTGAATGCATTCGATGTTGAAAACAGCATAATACTTGTCATTTACACGTTTAACAACCACATGCTTTATTTTTACACTTTCATCGTTGGGATTGCTTCCTTTTAGTAGTAGTTTTTTGTATTCTTTGCTGGTTTTGAATTTGACCAGTCCTAGTTTGGCTAATTTAATTTTGTAGTATCCGTTTTTATCTTTCTGTATTCGGATGTTGTTGTTATTGTTCATTATTCTGAATGTGAATTTTTGAGTGTTTTTACGTTTTTTTAAAACAGGATAATGGGATTTTAAATCATGTTTAAAATATCGTTTAAAAGCAGTTACCAAGTCTTTTTGAGATTGTTGTCTGCTGCTTGACTCTGCTTTTTCTAAAAATGCATATTCCTGTCTTAACATCTTTAAAATAACATCACATGAACTTTGAGTGATCCATAATTTATCCTCATAACCATTCTGTTTTAACAATTGTCTAAAATAATTTATAAACGCCAATTCCATGTTATAGATGAAACGGTAAATGCCTATATTGGATTCTATTTCATTAATACTGGTGATTTTTTCACCATTATCATTCTTATCCATTTGAGACGGATAAATACGAACTTCAAGATACTTATTAACAATTTTCAAAATTAACAAAACCCTTTTACAAATTATTTTTTTAATATAATCTATTCACTCAAAAAAAATATTTAATTTTTTTAAATGACATTATACTATTTCATATGCAATAATATATAAACAATTACAAAGAGCATTTGAAAAGTAACATTACAATTTTTATAAAAAGTACACTAAATATAAAATTAAAAACAAATAATGACAATAAATCAATATTTTTTAAAAATAAAAACACAAAAAGGTATTTTACACTAGTACACCCAACAGTGCAATTCATCCCCAATCTCGGAGAGGTTGAGGTATTCTTGCATTTTTAAGATAAATTAAAAGTTTAAAAAAATGACTTAAAATGTAAATTATTATTGACAAACAATATTGAAATTTACATCTAAACATTATTGGCTTCAACATATGTCGCATACATCCCATATGCCCAAATGACAAATACCAGAATGCTAAAGAAAAATGAGTATATTGAAATTAAATTGCATATTATGGAAGAAACAAAAAGGCCGATTCCCTTTTGCGTATCGCCAAGATAGACAAGTCCGATTCCAGGTAGGAAAAATGACAGTGCCAATGCAATAGCTGATTTTTGATTCATTATTATTCTCCTTTAATTTAGTAATATACTATTTGATTTTGAGAACATATAAAATTTTATTGAAAAATGCAATTAAATTATTTTATACCAAAAAGTCCAAAATTAGTAATAGATACAATGAACTATGAAAATACCGCCCGAGTAATTAACGATGATATCTTTGATTTTATAAATCAATGTTTTGAAGAGGAAAGAAGTGGTCGAAATAATGAAAGTAGACTCAATTTTTTTGATACTTATAACGATTATTTTGTTTTAACGGATGATGGATCCTATTCTATTAACTCTAAAGAAATAAATCATAAAATTGAAACACTTCATACATCTACAGGTGCAATTAGTGAGGCGTTTGAGAAATTTATCAAGCCCATGAAGTTTGACTATGAAGATGACATTGCAATCCTGGACATTTGCGCAGGACTTGGATACAATTCTTCAGCTGCGATAGATGACTTTCTGAAAAATTCCAAAGATTCGCATTTGACCATTGATATGGTTGAAATATCTGCTGCAACCCTTGCATGCGGCCTTTTAGTGCCTTCCCCAATAAGAGCCCATGACATTACAAGAAAGGCAATAGAAAAAGAGCTTATCAAAACGGATTATGCTGCACTGGAATTGGAAAAGACAGAAATTCCAGAAAACATTGACATCAACGTATTCATTGAAGATGCTAGACAGACCGTTCAGAAATTGGATGATGACAGCTACGATGCAATATTTCTAGATCCTTTCAGCCAAAATATGGCACCGGAACTCTTTTCACTTGACTTCTTTAAAGAGTTTAGAAGAATAATCAAGGATACCGGAATTGTTGCAACATACACCTCATCAGCACCGGTAAGAGCAGCATTCATCGAAGCAGATTTCTATATAGGTCTTGGACCAATATTCGGACGCAAGCAGGGAGGAACTCTTGCAAGCCCGTCACAGGAAATGCTTGATACATCACTTCCGAAAAACGATGAAATCAGAATTGCCTTATCTGATGTGGGCATTCCGTTTAGAGATCCTGGCCTTAACAATTCAAGCGAATACATTTTAGAGAAAAGAACAGAAGAACGCCACGAAAAAAGGCACACAGAAAAAATATCCTCAGCAGTCAAAACGCCAATATTTTTAGCTCAGGAAATGGATGATGAAAAGCTAAAAAGACGTGTCGAGCGCAATCTGGCTAAAATGAACATACCCTCAACAACATCACCTGAAGCAAAATACATTGTTGAGATTGAAAACGATTATCAGGAAAAACAGTCTGTTGAAAACAATTCAAGAGATAGAATTTTAAATATGGCTGAAAAATTAAAAAAAGTAAAAAATGGTGATTATGCGTAAATCATTTCACCATTTTTCAACATGTAAGCGGCATCCTTTGTAGTTAACACTGACTGACTAACTACTGTTAATTTGGTTCCGCCGCCGTAGACATGTTCGTTACCGAAAACACTCCAATCGGCATCACAGTTTGCACAGAAGATATGTCCTTCTGCACTTCCACCTTCCTTATTGCCGGTTGCAGGGAAAACACCATAATTTGATGTTTCATCACCAGTCCAGAAGATACCCCAGTATAATTCACTGCTTCCACAGTATGGACATACCCTTTCAAATACGGTCATGTAAAATTTATATCCGTATGTGGACACTTCACCTGAAGCTGAAGGTCTTCCTATTGCCATAATTGTCTTGTTATCCGGTGAAACTCCATAAATGGAATAATATAATGTTTCATTAGTTAATGTTTCATTAGTAACTGAAGATGCTTCATCATAATAACTTATTTCATCTGACAGGTAATCAATGATTTGTCCTGAATCTGACTCATCAACTTCAGCATCAATCGCATTTACATTAATTTTATTATATACTTTCAATCCAGTTTCAACATCTTCTGATGCAACTTCATGAATGCCGTTGGTTAAGTTTAATTCAAGGCTTGCAATACCGTAATGATCGGTTTCAACAGAATATGTAACGCCATCAATAGTAATATTAACATATCTATTTTCACCAACTGAAGAATCTCCGTTGATTAATATTACATCAAATTTTGTTAATCTGCTTTCACTCTCCACATCAGATGTGATGAGAGTAGGCAATACGGTTACAATATTTGAAGCCATTTCACCATTTACAGGATTTATTGCTGTTAAGATATAGGAATCCGGAAGCAAATTAATATTCAACATAGCTATTCCATTTTCATCAGTGGTTCTTTCATAGTAGACACCATTGATGTTGAAATTAACGCTGGTGTTGACTAATGGTCCGCCGTCAGCAGCATAAAATTTAGCACGATACTGAGTTCCGTTCTTATAGAACTTGGTAACATCTGATCCATTGATTGAAGGTAAAACTACAATCTTATTTGAAAACATTAACCCGTTGTTATGAATAGCAGTCAAAATGTACTCGCCTGAATTCAAGTTAATGTTCAAACGGGCAATTCCGTTTTCGTTGGTTTTACGATTATAGAATACCCCGTTGATATTGAAAGTAATTTCACTGTTGGCTAATGGGTTTCCATTGTTGTCCAAAACGGTAGCATAATATTGAGTATCATTTTTAAATGTCTTTACTACATCGTTTCCTGATAATGTTGACAATACTTCAACATCACTGTTTAAAACAATAGAATTATTATCATAATCAAATGATGTAGAAATAGAGTAATTTCCAGGAATCAGATTTATAGCAAGAGATGCAATACCGTCATCATTGGTGTGTCTTGTATAATTCATTCCACTAACACTGATAACAACAGAAGCATTGTTGACAGGAACATCCCCATGAGTCAAAGTTACTTCATATCTTGTTCCGTTCTTATAATACATTGATAAATCTTTTGTCTGCAATGAGTAATCATCATTGCTAACAGATTTAATATCTGAAGGAATCACAGCAATCCCCGATGGGGGTTCCTCATCCGCTTCACTTACTTCGATGTCGTCAGTAGTTGCGTTTGTATCAAATGCTGCAACTGAAGAAATTGACAACATGAAAACAAGAGTTATAAATAATAAAGAAATTTTTTTGTTAAACATATATTAACCTCGTTAACATAGAATGCAAAATCCAGTTTTGCATCGCGATATAAAGTTATAAAACTTTTCTTATAAAAAGCTTTGTATTTTTAAAAAAGACACAAATAAAGCTAAACAGCAAAAATAAAGCAAAATTAAAAGGAATTGCTTTTTTCGTATTTTAAAGTTATCCATAAAAACTATCAAAGAATGAGTATTTATTAATTTATAAGCGAATGCATGCTTATTTATAATTTTCAATATTACTAAAAAATATTAAAATATATATAAATTGATAAAATATTTTAAAATAAATTAAAGTTAGAAAATATTAAAGGTCTTAAAAACAAAAATAAAAAGCAAATAACAATGGAATAGTAAAATAAAGAACTTATTCCACAGTTACACATTTTGCTAAATTTCTTGGTTTGTCCGGATCAAAACCTTTTTCAATTGTAATATAATATGACAATAGCTGAAGAGGGACAATATATACCAATGGAGCAATAATTTCTGATACCTCAGGATTGATTTTAAATACTTCAGGTGCCTTTTCTGCCAATTCCTCATCATCAGCCGCACCAAATGCCAGTACACGTGCTCCACGAGATTTCACTTCCTCAAGGTTGCTCATTGTCTTTTTATGGGAATCACCCGGAGGTATTACGACAACCACAGGTATTCCTTCATCAATCAAAGCTAAAGGACCGTGCTTGAGTTCTCCTGCAGCATATCCTTCACCATGGATGTATGAGATTTCCTTAAGCTTGAGCGCCCCTTCCAGTGCGGTCGGATAGGAATATCCCCTTCCAAGATAGAAGAAGTCCTTTGCATAGTTGTACCTTTGAGACATTGCCTTGATTGATTCGACATCTTCAAGAACCTCGTTGATGAAGTCAGGAACCTTATCCAAATCATTCAGCAACCTGTCATCCTTTGCCATCAATGCAGCAAATAGATACACTGCAGTCAGTTGGGACACATAGGTTTTTGTTGCTGCAACTCCGATTTCGGGCCCTGCCTGTGTTTGTATTACATATTGTGCCCTTCTGGTTATTGATGAGCCTGCAACGTTTACAATGCCCAATGTTTTTGACGTTTCGTTTGCAACATCCAATGCCTTAAGTGAGTCAGCGGTTTCACCTGACTGTGAAATGAATATCACAAGAGTATTTTCATCCAATGTTTTGGCCGAATACTTGAATTCGGAAGCCAATATCACATCAGTAGGAATTCCGGCCAAGGATTCAAGCAAATACTTTCCGGTAAGTGATGCATGATAGGATGTTCCGCATGCAACAAAGCATATTCTTGAAATGTCATCCAAATCGTCAATGATTTTTTGAATGTTGTCTTTTTGAGTTAATGTGTTTTTGACGGATGTTGCCTGTTCGTTGATTTCCTTTATCATGAAATGATCATAGCCTTCCTTTTCAGCCATTTCCGGAGTCCAGTTGATGGTATCCACTTCCTTGTTTATAGGATTGTCGAATTCATCATGAACGACAACACCTGTCCTGTCCAGAATTACGATTTCACCCTTTTCAGGATAAATAATGTCTTTTGCATATTTTAAGATAGCTGGAGAATCGGAAGCCAAATAATAGCCGTCACCGCCTAATCCTACAATCAGAGGAGAGTCTTTTCTTGTTGCAACAATCTTGTCAGGCTCTCTTGAAGAGATTGCAGCAATTGCATAAGCACCTTCAAGAATCTCGATTGTCTTTCTGACGGCATGCTCCAAATCCCTGCCTTCATCCATAAATTTTTGAATCAGATGAGGAATTACCTCAGTATCAGTGTCTGATTTGAAGGTATGGCCTTCAGCAATCAAGTCTGCCTTAAGTTTTGTGTTGTTTTCAATTATGCCGTTGTGAACGACCGCAATTGTATTTTCCTCATCCATTTGGGGATGAGCATTCAATTTGGACGGATCGCCGTGAGTAGCCCATCGGACGTGAGCTATGCCAAAACTGCCCGGCATGTCAGGCAAATCCAATTTCCGGTTTACTTCATCAATTTTACCTTTATCCTTTTTAATGTGAATGTTTCCGTCGTAAGTGGCAAGTCCTATAGAATCATAGCCCCTATATTCAAGCTTTGAGATACAGTCAAAAAGAATAGGTGCGACATTTCTATTATTTTCCTTTAATATACAACCTACAATACCACACATGATTACACCTATTTAATAATTATAAATATCCTTATAGAGCTTTACAACTTCACCGATTATTAGGATGGCCGGAGTTTGGATGTCCTTTTCGGAAATGTTTTCAAGAGTTCCGAATATTACGTTTTCATCAGGCAATGTTCCGCTTTCTATAACACATACTGGAGTTTGTTTATCCCTGTATTTCATTATTTCTGCAGTGTTTTGCCTAATGTTTCCGATACCCATCAAAATAATTAATGTATCTGCAGTATAGTCCCAGTGAACTTGACTTTCAGCCTTAGTCGGGTCTTCATGACCTGTCACTATTGTAACAGATGTTGCAACAGCCCTATGGGTTACAGGTAGTCCAAGTGATGTAGGTGCTCCAATAGCTGAAGTAACACCTGGAATAACTTCAAATTTGATATCATTTTCCATTAAAGCCAATATCTCTTCACCGCCACGACCAAATACGAAAGGGTCTCCCCCTTTTAATCTCACAACATTTTCATGAGCCTTTGCCTGCTGGACAATCAGCTCATTGATTTGGTCTTGTGTCTTATAATGCTGACCCGCTTTTTTGCCAACGTATATTTTTTCTGCATCTTCAGGTGCATGAGCTAAAATTTCTTCATTAGCCAAATAATCATATAAAACAACATCAGCTTTATTTAAGGCTTTAACAGCTTTAAGAGTTATTAAGTCTGCATCTCCAGGTCCTGCACCAATTAAATAAACTACCATTATATCACTTTTTATCTATAAAAATCCTTTAAAGAAATTCAAACCGTCTGTTGAACCCAATATTTCTTCACAAGCCCTTTCAGGGTGAGGCATCATTGCGCATACCAGTCCGGATTCATCACAAACGCTTGTAATTGCTTCCACGGATCCGTTAGGGTTTGTGTCTTTAAACTGCAATACGATTTGATCTTGGTCTTTTAACAAATCAATATCTTCTGTATAAAATCTGCCTTCTGCATGAGCAATAGGTATTTTAACAGTTTGTCCTTTTTTAAAATCTTTTGTAAAAGGAGTTCTTGTATTTGATACTTTCAAGTCAACCCATTCACAATTGAATTTGGGGTTTTCATTAGTTATAAACACGCCAGGAACAAGACCGATTTCTCCCAGTATCTGAGCACCGTTACAAATTCCTAAAACAGGTTTTTCTTCCCTGACCAATGCCTTAATTCCGTCAATTACTGGAGTGATTGATGCCATTGCACCTGCTCTTAAGTAGTCACCGTAGGAAAAGCCTCCTGGAATGACAACACCATCGAAATCAGTTAAATCTTCATTGCTCCACCAAACATATTCAGCTTCGAGGCCAACAAGTTCAATAGCACGAGCTACATCCCTATCACAGTTGGTTCCGGGAAATCTAATTACTCCGATTTTTTTCACTTAAACCACCTTATTTACCGCAAGCTGTGTTTTGAGGAATTACATTAATTTTATAGTTGTGAATTACAGGATTACATAGTAATCTTTCACACATGTCTACAACATTTTCTCTTATTACTTCCCTGTCTTCCCCTTCCATTTGGAATTTAATAATGTCAACAGTTTTTGCATTTTTCACTTCATAGCCAAGCAAAGCAAGAGACCTTTCAATAGTTGTAGCTTCAGGGTTTAACATACCGCTTTTTAAAGAGATTTTAACTTCAATATCAAATAACATCTAAATCACCTTCTCATCGTCAGGAATAATTCTATTATAAACTTCTATATAAGCATCCATCACTTCAGAATCCTTACCTTTTCTGAACAGTTCCTTATCCAGCATTTCCAAGGTTTCAGCATCCCATAATCTGCATCCGTCAGGTGAGATTTCATCACCCAAAAGGATTTTTCCATCTTTATCCTTACCGAATTCAACTTTATAATCAACCAATATGATTCCTGCATCCTTAAAGAACTTGGTTAAAATATCATTGATTTTTAAAGCTTTTTCAGTTAGAATATCAATTTCTTCCTGTGTAGCAATGCCCAATGCGGTTATTATTGAATCATTAAGCATAGGATCATGGTATTCATCATCCTTAAAGTCCATCTGTACAATTGGAGGGTCCAATTTTGTACCGTCTTCAATCGGATATTTGCGAACGAGACTGCCTGTTGCGATATTTCTTACTATCACTTCAATAGGAATCATGTCTAACTTTTTAGCCAACATGATGTTTTCTTCAGGCAAGTCTATGAACTGTGTTTCAACACCGTTTTGCTCCAAAACCTTAAAAATTTTAGCTGAAATGACTGCATTGTATGCACCTTTTTTGTCCATAACCTCTTTACGTGCACCGTCGCCGGCAGTCATGTCATCACGAAATTCGATGATTACTTCATCATCGTTTTCAGTAGTGAATACACTTTTTACTTTACCAGAATTAATTAACTCTTTTTTCTCCATGATATCATCAAATAAAATTTTAAATTATTATACTTTAATTTTTGTTTAAAATGCTATATAATGTTATTTAAAATAGATATTATTGTTGATTAATGCAACATTCAAATATTTCAACCACAATAATATTATAATAGTGATTATCATGAAAAGCATTTTTGAAAGAGAACTCGCCGGAGAGCTAATCTCAACTGACGATCCGGAATATCAGCAAATTTTAGACATAATTACATAAACGATGAACACATGCCGAGAATTAAATAGCGGCGTACACACTTCCGAAGAAAATCTTGAATACTTAAGCCGGATAATCGGAAAGGAAGTTGACGAATCAGTGTTTTTTATGCCTCCGTTTTATGTTGACTACGGCAAAAACATAAGCATAGGAAAAGGTGTCGTAATCCAGCAGCTATGTACCTTCATGGACAGGGGAGGAATAACCATTGAAGATGGCGTTTTCATAGCACCCAAGGTCAATCTGACCACGCTCAACCATGATTTCAATCCTGAAAACAGAAGCGGAACCTATGCTAAGCCTATACACATCAAGAAGAATGCATGGATTGGAATAGCTGCAACCATACTTCCTGGCATAACCATCGGTGAAAATTCAATTGTCGGTGCGGGAAGCGTAGTGACAAAAGATGTTCCGGACAATACGATTGTTGCGGGAAATCCTGCTCAGTTGATAAAAAAGATTGATGAATAACCCATCGATTGCTAATTTTTTTTTAAAAAAAGGAAAAAGAAGGAAATCAGTTTATTTTCTTCTTTTGATTTCTTATTCTGTTGTAGAAAAATGCTCCAACAGTAATTAACACAAATCCAGCTATTAAAATTACTGCATTTTCAATGACACTAACCAAAACATTACCAAGCGCTTTCAAGAAGTCCAAAATAGCTTGAAGTAATAACAGGATTTGATTGATTATTTCCAAAATGAAATTAATTAATGCGAACAGTAATCCTAAAATTTGCTGTATAAGTGCTATAATTGCGGAAATAAGTCCTACAATGAAATTCAATATGGCTCCAATCAAGTTTATTATCTGTTGAATGAAAGACAACAGAACACCTAATAATTTTAAAAGCCCATCAATTTCTTTCCACAGCGATGCCAGCATATTTAAAAATTTTTCAACAGCATCCATCATAGACTGAAGTTCCGCCATAAAGTTTTCAAACAGATGTACCATTTCCTCAAGAGCATGATAAAAGATTAAAAAGTCATTTAGCAATGTTTCAATAATAGGTTCCCATGCACCATAAAGCATATCCGCCCAAAAAAGCAAATAATCCAATAATTCCTCTAATAATGTTGCATTTGTTTCATTATCAAATAGAAGAGTCATATTGGTGATATTGGTTGCATTGGTAACATTTGTTGCATTAGTGGTATTGGTTAAATTAGTTTGATTAGTATTGCTGCTGATACTTCTAAATGATACCGTATATGCAAAATAATTCGATACATTGCCGGATACAGATTCCAAAACTTCAAAACTAAAAACGGCTGCAGTGTTATTGTTTATTTTAACGGCTCCATTGATTTTTTCAGAATTTTGTGCAGCATTAACCAAGTCACCTGAAGCGCCTGATTGTATAGCGCCAGACATTATACTTCCGATCTGACCGGATAAACCTTTTACGTAACAGCCGATAATGGTCTGCATCAGCATATTTGAATTAGGAGCACTTGATGCGGAAGCATGTTTGAATTCATCTCCAGAAGTTGCGGCAGGTTTAGAATAGTCAAGCCTAAATCCTCTAAACCCATCACTGAATTTAATATCATTTCCACTCCCTTGAGCCAAAATATATTTAGATTTATCATCCGTTTTGTTTTTATCGGGCGTTTTGTTCTTGTCAGAGGTATCTTTATCAATTGGTTTGTCATGATCATCTGTACTGTTATCCTGATGTGTGGCATTGTCAGCCATGGCAATACCTATAAAACAAAAGGAAATCAATATAACGATAATCAATGCAAATATTTTTTTGTTCATAATATGCCTCAATACTATTATTTATTAATTATTCCCATATATTAAGATTATGACATTCTAATGATGGTCAGGTTATTTAATATTTAAATTTTAAATACTATTATCTAAAAATATAATAAATAATTAATTAAGTAATGTGATAACATGAATTTACGTGAAATTATAACGGATGCTATTAAATATCCTATTAGCGATACCCGAAAATTTTTAATATTCTGTGCTTTAATTATTTTAATGAGCCTATCAACAGTTCTTCCATCATATGGCCTTAAGGACAGTACCATAGCCCTTATTTTAAGCCTTGTAACTTTCATTGTTTTATTTGTAGTTTTAGGATACTCAGTGGAAGTCCTTAAAGGTGGAATAGAAGGTGATGAGACACTTCCAGATTTTGATTATGTAAAACAATTTATCATAGGCATTAAAGCAATGATTTTAGATATAATATATTTCATCATACCTGCAGTCATTGTCATAATTATCGCTTCCGCAACAGGACTGTTTTCCTCATTCACGGAAATCGTAAATGTGGGAATTAATTCTCTAGCTAATGAAACAACCAATGTGACCACAATAATAGCTGCAGTTCCCAAATCAACAATGAACACATTTACCAATGCGTTAAGCGTTACCATAGTTGCTGCAATCATATTATTTATCATATTTTCATTGCTGTCATTTACAGCACTAGTCAGATTTGCAAAATTCGAAAGCGGTACTGAAGGTCTCAGATTCATGGAAATACTAAAGGACATGAAAAACATCGGCTTTATAAAGATTATAATTACATTGATTGTAATCTATATAATTGCATTAGCCATGGTATTTGTCATTGGATTGATTGGACTGATTCCATATGTCGGTGTTTTCATAGGCATTTTTGTCGGAGTGCCGTTTGTAGTGTTGTTTTTATATAGATCTATCGGTTTATTATATGCTGATGCATATTAAACCATTTTCTCTTTTTATAATTTTTTTGCATAAATCGCTCCAACGACTAAAAAAACAGTTCTTTTTTTATTTATAATACATGAAAATTATATAATTGTTAGAAAATGAATCTTTTAAAGCTCAAATGACACTGATAGAAGTATTATTTCATTGCTTTTCACTATTACTATAAAAACATTTAATAAAAGATTAAAACATTGCATTTAAAAAAAAGAAGGGACGTAAAAATTATCTTTTACGTCTTAAAATATTGTTTGAAACTAAACACATCAATACCAATAATGCAATCACTATTGGATTTCCAGTCTGTTTTGAGTCAATAGAATTATTTACAGATTTTTTAATTCCATTATCTTGTGAAATTGTGTTATTTTGTTCAGACTCAGTTGCATTAATGTTTATATCTAATGTGCTTTCACTTGGAGCATAGTATTCATTTCCATTATATTTTACAATAGCTGTTGTGCTACTTTTTGGTAAAATTACATCGATGAATCTAGCTATACCATTGTGAACTTCAGCAGTGTATTCAACACCATCAATAATTAATGTTGTAGTACCATTTAAAACAGGGTTTCCATCCTCATCTATGACATTTACTGTAACATTTATTTTATCTGATGGATTGCCATTGACCGGGTCTGCAGAGATAGTTGTATTTACTCTATTAACAACCACCATATTGACAGTAGTGTTTGACGGATTGTATGCATCATCACCCAAATACATCAGGTCTACAGGATAAACTCCAGAATCAGGTAACATTAATCCTTCAAATACTGCTTTTCCGTTTTCCACATTTGCAACATATTCACCAGCTGCTGCAAATCCTTCAGGAGCTTCTCCTATTTTATCGCCGATGATTAGAATTGCAGTACCGTTGGATACAGGATTTCCGTTTTCATCAGTTACATTTGCTATGATATTGACTTTTTCGCCAGAATATCCATAAACATCTTCAGATGCTATTGTAGTGTCCAGTTTAGGAACTGCATATGCTTTTAGGATAGCTATAAAATGTACTTTAGACAAATCTTCCCATTCCTTGCCGTCATCACTTATAAAAGATTTACCTGGTTGTGAAGGAATTCTAAGGTTATTAGTGACATACGGAGTATTTTTAAATGTAATTTTAAAGGTATCTCCCTTTTTAATTGGGACAGGTTTGTTTAGATTAACTGTTTCATATCCGCTGATTTTACTTATGCCCTTTTGGGTATGGACATCAGCATCATTTACAGATACTGTAAACTCATATTCCGCGCCGCTTTTATTAAAGAATGTTCCAACAGCACCAATAATCTCATCATCTTCAGCGGTGAAAACACTGGCATAATAGTTGCCTTCAGGTATCAATTTACTGTCTCCACCAACGTCATTCTGGTAAATCCTGGTGTATGTGTCATTGTTGATTATGTAACAAACGCTTTCCTTGTCTGCAAATGATGTGTCATAATAGGATAAATAGAAATATCCTTTATCACCCCAGCCGGTTCCCCAACTGTTTTTACAAATCCATGCTCCGTCACCTTCAGGAGTTTTTAGGAAATTATTTCTGGAATAATTGTCATCCCATCCAACGATACAAATTCTATGGGTTGAGTCATTGGAATCGTAACAATATTGTGCATAATTTGATTCATTGAAATATTTGGTTTTATTGAAATCTGCACGATGACTGGCCGCTACAGCACCATAATTGATTAAAGCATTTTTGATTAAATCCCTTCCTGCAGCATCTTTTACTGGAGGAATTACAACCACATTTTGAATGTGAATGTCCTCAGGAGTCATGTACAATGAGGAAATCTTACCCATTTCATCGTAACTGTCATATTCAGCCGGGAAAATTCCAAGCCAGTCAATCAGATAAGCAACAGCGGTAAATGCATTTCCTCCTTCCGAAAGAACATCATCACCATATTTTGAATATTTAAGCATTGTATTTTGCATATTGTTCTCAGATAAGGAATATGTCTGATTTGTATATCTGAGCAAGGCAGATTCCAGTGCTGCAACGTTTCCAAATGCCCAGCATGCACCCATGAATCCCTGATCTTTAACCGGAGTAATCCAGCCATATTTTCTCAAATCGAAAAACTCAGGCATCTTATCATAGGTAATATTGCTGTTGAGTATGATTAACGGTTTTGCATTAGATTCCCAATTATAGAAATCATTTTTATTGTTGAAGGATTTGACATCAGAAGTGTAATTGTTATCCAAATCACGATTTACTTTTCCATATACTGTGTATACGCTTATTCCATCAGACGGATTGTTGAAGTAATTTCCGATTAATGTTAATTCATTATCATATGCATAAACTGCAGATCCTTCAAAAGCACTATTATTTACAAAAGCATTTCCTTTAAGGAGTGCCTCATCACTATCAAAATAACATGCTCCTCCATAGGACTTGTCATCCCCAATGCTGTTTGAAATGAATTTGGAATTCTGAATATCGACATTAGCATGGCTAGTATAAATTGCACCGCCTTCATAATTTGCAGTATTGGAAGTGAAATTAGTATTGTTAATAATTAGATTTCCATCCAATTGAAGGATAGCTCCTCCAAAACCTGAATAACAGTTATTGAACAGTGTATTACTAATAGTAGTCCAACTTCCAAAAACACTGTCCCCAGCAAAAACATCGACAAAAATGGCACCACCATCGTTTTCACTGGCCACATTGTCAAATTCACAGCCCGTGATTGTTAGATTTGAAATAATTCTTGCTCCAATTGCACCTGCTGTTTTATTAGCAAAGAGGTTTTTGAATTTGGAGTTGCTGATTATTAATTTTCCATCATTTCTAGAAAAGATTGCCGCAGCATATTTTGAGGTGGTATTTAAAAAATTGGAATTGTCAACAGTCAAATTTGACATATCCAGAAATATTTGGCCTTTAATAATGTTATCGCTGCTGCTAGTGAATGTGGAATTGACAACATTGACCTCTGATCTAAAAGAGGTGATTGAAGCACCATTATCTCCACTATTGTCAATGAATTTACAGTTATTAACGTTCAACACAGCATCAAGAGAATAAACGGCCCCACCATCATATGTTTCATTATCACCCATACAATTTATGAATGTAACATTGTTTAATGTTAACTTTGAATCAGTTCCAATTGCTGAGCCATAGCCACAAAAAGCATTTTGAATGATTAAATTATTTATTTCAACGTTTTTTCCAGTTATATAAAACGCCCTGGCCTGATTGGTACAGTCTATTATATGATTGTTTCCATTGATTACAAAATTATTCTTGGTTATATTGATTCCGCCAGAATAATCTTTGTCAATTTCCTGATTGAATTTATAATCACTGTTAAAATTAAAATTTGAATTTTCAACAGCAATTGCCTTATTAAGGTCATCGTATGACTTATCACCATCATTTAAAACATCTCCAGCATCGTTTAAATCGGCTGCAGATATTGTGGTGATTGAAATCATGAAGACCATCAACATAAAAAAGTATAATAATTTATTATATTTCATATTTACCCCCGAAATATTATGCAAGGATATGTATATATAACAAAATATTTAAATTTATTTAGATAAGAATTAACACCCAATTGGACATCGTATTCATCAAACATAGCCTTATTGTTTTTTAATCGGATATCAATAGCTTAAATGTACCATTTGAAAAAAATAGGGGATGCAAATATATTATGATTATATGAATAATAAATCGTCTTCACTTTGGCCGAATTTAGTGCCATTTGTTTTTCCATTTGGAAGAATTGATAAAATGACAACAGGATATGAATCACCAGGATTGATAATCATTGTATGTGTAACATCTTTCCGGGTTTTGATAGTTATATCATAACTATTGCTGTTTTTAGATAAATTACCTTTTAAAAAGACTTCATTGAATGGATTCTCGTATAAATACTCTGGCAATTCCACATCAATTTCAAAATAGTCCAATAATTCCCTTAAAATCATACGAATCAAAAAAAGAAAAAAATAAATTAACTATGCTTCGATAGTTAATTCTTTTGCTAAATTACATGTATTGTAGTCACTGGTACCATTGAAAGTACAGTTGAAAGTATATTTACCTGGGTTAACACCAGCAATACCGAAACCCAATTTACCATCATTACCTGTAGTAAAGTTAATATGATTTTTTTCACCACTTTCAGCAATTACAATAATGTCAACTACCTGATTAGCAATAGGAGAACCGTCTTTTGCAGTTAAAGTCAAATTAAAAAAGTCTCCGTTTTTTAATTTGTCGGGGCTTGTAACTTCCATTTGACTATCTTGAGCTGCCGCATAAACAACAGATGTTGCAAGAACCAATACGAGCAATCCTAAAATTATTTTTTTATTCATATTTTTCACCATTTATTCCATTTTAGGTAGATTTTCTTGATCTGAAGCATAGGATGAACCTATTAGCTCTCCAGTTTCTTTATCAAATTGTCTAAATCCACCATCACTGTAGGTAACATGTCTATAATATCCGCTACCTTCCTGATAGTTAAATTTAATTTCTTCGGAAATTATTTCTTTATCATCATCTGTAATAAAAATCACCTCAAAAATCAATTTATACTATAAAAATAGATATTAGCAACTTAATTTATATATTTTATGTCAGAATATTTAAAAAAAATAATAAAAAAAGTAAAGTAACTTTAAATTACTAAACTCTTTCTTCAACTTCATCCCAGTCTTCGGTTTTGGCCGGAAGAAGTGTGAATACCAAAGTAGCCCCTAAAAGAAGAATTGCTGAGATGATAGTGAAATTAATCTGTTCAATTGTTGCATTGGCCACAACATCAAACATTCCACCGATCCACACGATTGCAATGAAAATCGGAAGAACATATTTTACGATGATAAGCCACCATTTGCCGAGTTTGATGGTTTTGGATCTTGAATTTAAAAAGTCAATAAGCTTTTCAGCCTTGAATATCCAGGCAAATACTATACATTCAACTATTACTCCAAAGAGCAATGCAATCTGGTTGATGAATGTATCGACAAATCCAAGAAGTTCTCCACCGAATGACGTTGCATAAACTAGGGAAATGACAGCACCCACAGCAATCAGTATTGTCATAGTTTTAGACCTTGAAAATCCAAACTTGTTTTGGATTGAAAAGGACAATGGCTCGATTGTTGATAGAATACTTGTAAGACCTGCCAGATAAACTGTCAGGAAGAAGAGAGGTCCTAAGATGTAGGCCCATTGACCCAATACATTAAATACGGTCGGATAAGCGATGAACACCAAACCTGTTCCTTGAACTACCAAATCAGACACTGCAGTTCCTGACTGAAGGGACATGTATCCTAAAATTGAAAATACTCCCAAAGCCGCAAAATTCTCAAAAAGAGAATTGGCAAGTGCTATTGAAATGGTGTTTGTAATCAAATCAGCATCATCCTTGGTATAGCTTGCATATGTAAATGCAATTGACATTCCAAGGCTTAGTGAAAATACGATTTGTCCGAATGCCGCCATCCAAATCTCAAAATTGCCTAAAAGTGACCAGTCCGGATGGAAAAGCTCTGAAAGCCCTATTGATGCGCCAGGCAAAGTCAGGGAAAATCCGACAATGACAACCATAATCACAAAAAGCAGGGGAACCAAAACCTTTGAAACTTTACCGAGACCTGATTCCAAGTCTCTGTGTGAAATTACCCAAATAATAACCCAACCGACAAGCATTGCAACAGCAATTAAAGGAATGAAATTAAACAGTCCGTCCATGGAACTTGAAGACTGCAATAGAGTGGTTGTGAAATAAGTATTGGGATCTGCTCCCCAACCCTTAAACAGACTTAAAATCATGTAAATTCCATCCCAGCCCAGAATAGCTGAGTAATAAATCATAATCATAAAAACAGCGACCGGCAAGAACCAGCCAATATACTCCCATTTGGAGTTGATCTTTCTTATGGCCTTAGCAAAAGAAGACTTATAGTTATATCCTACCCCATACTCCAATATTAAAAAAGGAATTCCCATTAAAAGGATAGCCACAATATATGGAATGTAAAAAGCTCCTCCCCCATTAGAATAAAGGACATAAGGATATCTCCAAATGTTTCCAAGTCCAACTGCAGAACCTATCATCGCTAGAATAAATGACAAGTTACTGCCCCATTCATTTTTATCTGCCATATATTAAAATTGTATTTTAATATGTATAATGTTTATGATTAAAATTAAATATCCAATAAAGAATAATGATTAATATGAATGCCTTTAACGATAACGGAAACATAAAACAGTTCCAGTTAACAAGAATGATTAATGAAAAGTGTAGCGACGAACACACAATAACTAAAATATCAATTGTGCTTCGAAGGGACAAGATTGAAGCTCCATATTATATGGTTACAAAAATCAAGGTTTCATCATGCATCGACAATGAATCCGGAGGACTTGTCCATGCAATGGATATGATGAGCCTCAACAGAATGCATAACCTGAGTGAAGATGCATATCATGAAATCGAAAGCCTTATTGATGATGCCTGTGAATCTGACGCGGTTAAAGTAACTTCAGATGAAAAGGGAATGAAAATGGCCATAATGTCTAAAAGCAATTCTGAAAGCATAAGTCTTTTTGAAAATTACAGGAAACTCTTTGAAAGGATTGACAATCTGATTTGCTAATAATTTTACCCTCTTTTCGTTGCAGACTCCCAAAGATATCAAAGGCCATAAATTATTTCTCAATTCCATTTAATTTGCCTTAGTTTGAGCATTTCTTTTAAGTCGCTGTCTGTCATTTCTGTAATGAATGATTCGTTTGAATCAATAGCCAATTCAGCCAATTCAACTTTTTCACTGAGCACCTGATTGATTCGCTCTTCAAAGGTTCCTGTTGTGATGAATCTGTAAACCATCACATTTTTTTCCTGTCCGATGCGGTATGCTCTGTCAGTTGCCTGATTTTCAACAGCGGGATTCCACCACAAATCATAATGAATGACATTTGAAGCGGCAGTCAAGTTAAGACCTGTTCCACCGGCTTTAAGGGATAAAATCATTATGCTGTAATTTTCATTATTCTGGAACTTATCAACCATTTCATCTCTTTTTTTACGTGAAATCTGACCATGGAAAAACAGCACATCCTGATTAAAATGCTCTTCAATCAGTTTTTTGAGTATTTCACCCATCTCTACATACTGCGTAAATATTATAACTTTTTCCTGATTTTCTAGAATTGTCTCCAATATGTTAATAAGAACTTGCATCTTTCCTGATTCATCTACTGACATCTTATTTGATTTGGAATATTGTGCAGGATGGTTGCAAATCTGTTTAAGTGAGGTTATTAATTTTAAAATCATCCCTTTACGACTTATTCCCTCACTATCTTCCACATCACGAATCAGGACATTTAAAGTTTCTTCATAAAGTGCGGCCTGCTTTAATGTTAAATTGCAGTAAATGTCATTTACTATCTTATCCGGCAAATCCTTTATGATATTTTTATCTGATTTATGGCGTCTTAAAATGAAAGGAGAAGTTATCTTTTTGAATGTAGATAAAACCTTTTCATCATGGTTGTTTTCAATGGGTTTTATGAATTTTTCGTTGAATATTCTTAATGAATAGAGATAGCCTTTGTTTATAAAGTCAAATATTGACCAATACTCAGACAGTCGATTTTCTATTGGCGTACCTGATAAAGCCATTTTATGGGCTACATCAAGGGATTTGATAGCCTGAGTCTGTTTTGATGAAGGATTTTTGATATTCTGGGCTTCATCGATTACGCATAAGAATATGTCAAGTTCATTTATTAGCTTAAAATCCTGTCTGACCATTCCATAGGAAGTCAGTATTATATCCACATCCTCACTCGGGAGTTTTCTGTTGATTCCATGATATATGAATGAAGTCAATGTTGGTGTGAATTTTTCTATTTCCTTTTGCCAGTTGCTTAAAAGACTGGTCGGTGCTACAACCAGCACGTTTCCTTTTATTGAATTGTTTTCTTTTAGGTAGAGTATTGTTGTCAGCACTTGAAGTGTTTTTCCAAGCCCCATATCATCTGCAAGTATGGATCCGAAACCTAATTTCATATTCTGATACAGCCATGAAAAGCCCGTTTTCTGATAGGGTCTTAACTCACCGTTTAACTTTTCTGGAAGGCTTGCATCATCAATATCAAATAATCCGTTGATTAACTGGGATAGCTTATCGTTTATTCCAATATTCAGTTTATCCACATCCCCGCTTAATATAAAATGCATCAAATCATTTTGTGTCGGATTAATTGGTATCAAATCGGTCTGACGATTGATATTAGCCAAATCCTCAGTGTTAATTCTTAAATATTTATTGTTAATTTTGACTAAACCGTTATAGTTTTTAGACAAGTTTTCAAATTCGTTTAGTGAAAATGTTTCATCCCCAATAGCCACTTTCCAGTCAAATTTGTTCAAGTCATCCAGTGTCAGTGTTGTTTTGGATGAAAAATCATCTTCACTTGTCAGTGATAATTTTGCGGATTTTTCAATCGTCAGTTCATCTGGAAGTATGACATCAATCCCGTTTTTTTCAAAGCGTTTAATTAAAGCATGATTGAAAAACAGGAAGTCTTTTATATCAAGCATGATTGTCTGATTTAAATCCACATCAAATAGATATTTTGAAAATAAGTCGCCTATAATATTGGAATTTCGAATGATTTCTGGATATTTGCCTGAGGATAAAATATCAGTCAAGTCAACTGATTCATCATCCATTATGACCTTAGGAGTGATTTTAAACATTTCGTTTTCCTGACTGACCTCCAATATGAAATGAAAATCCAATTCCCTGAATAATGGAGATAACCAGCTACTGATGGTATTTTCAACTCCTTTGGGAATATTTTGACTTTCAAAGAAAAAAAGATTATAATAAATATTATTTTTCAGTGATTTCATTAATCCTGGTTTAATATTGTAATATATGTAGTATGCAAATCCTGTAAAAAACATGCTTACTGCACAAACAACCTGATCGTATTTGCCTAAAGGAGCTCCTTTAAATGATATTAAATCATCCGGGCATCTGCATGCCAAATTTTCAATGCGCAGGGATACATCCGAATCATATGATGGAATCCATCGAATTGCGTAGCATCCATTATCCAATCTGAAAAATTCAGGTATCAGAGCGTTTTTTAATATTAATTCGGATGTGGTTTGAAATATTTCATGAAAAAACATTAAATCAGAATTATATTCAGCAATGTCACTGTATTGAAACTCTGCAAATAATCCAAATAATGCATGCTTTAAATTCCTTATTTTAAAATTCAAGGCCAAACCTGTGTCAAAAGAAATGATATTATAGTTTTCATCAATGCTGAAATGGAATTTCTCCCATTTTTCAGGATGATACCATTTTTCCTTAAAAATATAATCAAAATTTTCGCTTTCAATTCTAAAAGAATCACCAAAATTAATGTAATGGAGATAATAATGTTTTTCATCATAAATACTGTCGATTATATGGGAAAAATCCATTAAGGTATCAATTAAAATACTTTTAAATGATAATGTATTGCTTTTAAAAAAATCCGTTTTATCATCCAGTAAAAACTTAAAGTCATTAATAAGAAAAGGAATATCTCCAACATCATTATTTTTAACAATTTTCTTATCATTAAATAAATCATATATTCCTTTGACTTGATTTTCATCCTCAAAAAGAGTATCAACATGATAATCCCTAAGTGTTAATATTAAAAACGGATTTTTCAATAATTCCTTTGACAGGTAATGAAATACCGCTGCTTTATGTTTACAGAATAATCCTGTGTTATTACAATCACAAGACATTTTAAAATCAGTGATGGAATCAGGAATTATTTTAACATCATTAAAAAACAGTTCTTCAGGAATATTTCCATTTAAAATAAATCTTTGTAAATGTTGACTATTTTTTATCAATCTATTTAATTTTTCATTATCTGATGAGGATAATTTTTTAAATTCAATCTTAACATTATAAAAATCTCCCGGTGCACCTTCAACATTAGCTGTGACTATATTATCACTGATTTCAAAATCCTGAACACTGCCATCACTGGCATAGATTTTACCATGTTTAAGATGATTCTTATTATCTAATGTTTTAATATTATCCAACCAGGAATTAACCAAATCCTTTTCGAAATTCATTAAATATAATTTAAAATTAAGAATATAAAAAGCTATCACAGTAATATTCATTTAACTATACATACTGAAAAAATATCTATCATATTTAGAAACTCATCATGGTTAAAATCTAGGTTTCATCATGTATCTATAATAAAACGAGAGGACTTTTGCATGCAATGGATTTGCTGAGCTCATCAGGACACATAATTTGACTGAAAAAGCATATAATAAAATCGAAAGCCATATTGAGATATCGGTGAATCCGAGAAGTTAAAGTAACTTCAGATGAAAAAGGAATGAATATGGCAATAATATCCAGAAGCAATGTTGAGACTATAATTCTTTTTAAAAAAGCATCAGGGACTTTTTGAAAGCTTAGACAGTTTGATTTACCAAGAAATCATATAATTGAAATTTCTTGAAATTGACAAGTTATTTTAAAAATGACCTTAATTTTAATGATTATCAGCAAGTTCCTTAAAAAAGTATAATCAGTCAAACATTAAATTATGAAAGATCATTCCTAGAAACTTAAGGATTTAACTTATTTTTAACTATGTTTTCAATATTGAAAACATCTAATTTTTATTTATTTTAATTAAATCAATCATTATTTATTTTAATACTTGTTTAATTACTTTTAATTTACTTATATCTTATTTTAATAATTATTAATAGTTTATTTTAAATATTATTAGTCATATATAATTATATATGTAATTAAAGTTTTTTGATTATGAATTTAGTAGATTGGAGGATTATTTTATGTATTCTTTTGATAGGTTTATCAAAAATTTTTTTCGATTTTTTGAGTGTTTTATATTAAAAAGATATATTACTGAAGATAATCGATTTATTAGGGATAGAAAAATGACTCAAAAAGAATATACTGCATTTATTCTTTCCCAAAGGAGCTGTACTAGTTATATTGAAACTATTAGATTTTTTACTAGGTGGTTGAAGAAAGATTTTGAAACGATTTCTAGCCAGGGAATTGGAAAACAGAGAATGTTTATTGACCCTAAAGTTTTTATTGACATGTATGAATGTTTTATTGATGAATTATATAATAAATTTCTGGGATTTTCAAAATTTAAAGGATATATTGTTAGTGCTTGTGATGGAAGTATTGTTGATCTTCCAAATGTTACTTTAACGCGTGAAGAATTTCCTGTTGGTGATGAAAACTTGTTAAAAGAAAAAAGAATTCGTGCAAGAGTTTCATGTGTATTAGATGTGCATTCCAAACATATTTTAACTGTAAAAATAGTTGAAACAATAGTAAATGAAATTGATTTAGCAATAGAACATTTAAATAACTTAAAACAAAGATTTGACATCACAAAATTAATTACAATTTATGACCGAGGTTATCCATCAATCGAATTAATGACTAAAAACATTGATTTGAACTCAAAATTTTTAATAAGACTACCAAAAAACGTATTTGCACATCAAATTAAACAAATGAAAACCAATGATGAAATAATACAAATCAACATGACAAACAATAGATTAAACAATTTTAACGATGAAAATTTAAAAGAAAAAGCAAGAAAAATGGGACGACTAGAAATAAGAATAGCAATAATAGATATTGGAAATAAAGAACTAGAAATACTAGCAACAAATTTAACACCCGAAGAATTCTCAACAGAAGATTTAAAAGAATTATATGCAAAAAGATGGACAGTAGAAACAGGATTCGATAGACTAAAAAATTTAATAGAAATCGAAGATTTCAGCGGAATACGAAGACCAATAATCGAACAAGATTTTTACGCACACATATTCATTTAGAACCTAGCAATAACCATAAAAAACCATGCAGAAAACAATATAACAAGAACACCAAGAAATAAAGATAAAAAAATAATTTATCAGTCGAATTTCGCAAAAATAACAGGAAATATCTATTTATTCTTCTTTGACATACTATTTGAATCGAGAACAAAAAGAGAAGAAATAATCGATTTTATAATAAAAGAAGCATCTAAAGAACTAACACAATACGAAGAACATCAATATGATGAAAAAGAGCGAAAAACCCCCGGATGTTAATAATAAACATCCAGGAAACAAGAAAAAAACACACTAATCCAAAATTAAACACACACAAAATTAGTGAGTTTTCACATCTTGTTTAATTTTTTGTTCTCAAATAATATAAAAAACTTACGAAAAATCAATTATCTATACAAAAATAATATAACAATGTTATTAAAAACCAATTATGATGAAAAATTTCATCCAAAAATATATTAAGTTTCTAGGAATGGTATGTTATGACAAGGGTTATATACTATAATTAAAATATTAATTAATATACACAAATATTTTTTAAAAATATTAGAAGCACATATTTTTTAAAGGAGGTAATTAAATGGCAAAAGAGATTTTAGCAACACCTACATTGCATGGAAATGCCACTAAAGCATTTTTAGATGATATGATGCGTCCAGATAATGAAAAAGAGATTGAAATTAAAGAAAGAATTAAAAATGGAAATCATATTAAATTTCTTTAAATTATTTTTATATTCTTTTTAAATCTTTATATAATGTGATAGTAGTTTTTTGATTTCTTTCTGCAGTTCTTTTTAATTTTTCTGGTCGTTCTATTTTTATATGTTGAAATGCATTATCATAATAAAATTTTCTTACTTTACAATATGCATCAACTGTAATAAATTTAACTCCAATTTTTAAAGATATATTTTTTATTTCAGAACATATGTTGTCTAATATTTTAGTTCCTATACCTTTTTTTTGATAATCTTCATGTATGGCTAATCTTCCAATTTTTATAGCAGGAAAACTTTTATATGAGCATTCATATTCTTTTGGAATATCTTTTATGTTTATACTATCTGCAAGTAAACTAAAAAATCCAATTATTTTATTCTCATGTATTAAAAGATAAGTTGTATTTATATTGTCTTCCTGCTGGTTTAATGCATCATCTTTTAAAAAATTATCCATATCATTTAGGCCACAGTGAAAACTAGATAATTCATGTTCTTTAGTTAATTTAATAATATTATAATCGATTTGCTCAATATCATTAGTCATATATCAATGTATGTATTTAGTGGTTAATATGATTTAGGGGTAATTTGTTGTTATAAATATTGATTTTCATATTATGTTATTTTTCAATTAATATATGCTAACTCCTCCAACTTCACATATTGGATCTTTAATTAATTTTAATAATGGATTATTTTCATTTGATATATTTATCAATTTTGATTTTATTTACAATTTTATTTGGACTTATTATCAAGATTTCTCATCAACTGTCAATTTCTAAAATATTTTTTTACATTACCTTACTCAATTCATTTAAAATCACAATCTGTTTTTACCAGTTTAACTTTTCAGTTAATTTTCCTTTAAGTTTTTATCCATAATACTTATTTAATTGAGACTATCTTCAAGTATTCTCATATAAAGTTGTGTTGGACATTTTAATTTCATATTACTAGCAATCCATGTTGTATCTTAATGAAATGGTTATTTTGCTTCTACTACACTTTGAATAGTTTTTTGTGATGATTTTAGGTTATGATTTTTTGCTGTTTGACAAAGGTATTGTTTACATGTTTATTCGGATTTATTATTAGATTTGGTAGTAAACAAAGAAAATTGTCTCTAGATGTAACTTTTCATGTAACTGACCAAATCATCCCCGGACTCATCGCCATCCAGTGCAAACTCGATTGAAGTCTTAAGCCATTCAAGCCTGTTACTAATGTCATAGATCCTGCCTTCAAATGCAACCCCGTAAATCGAATCAAGCTTTTGAAGCGCATCGGTCAGTTGAATCTCACCGCCCACTCCCGCTTCGGTCTCATCGATCTTATCAAAAATATCCAAGGTTAGAACATATCTTCCCATTATTGCAAGGTTTGACGGGGCCTTGTCCCTTGGAGGCTTTTCCACTAATTCATTAATCTTGTAGACATTCTCGTCAGTTTTCTCTAATTGTGATTTCGTACCTCTCCACTTTATCGATGGGAACCTCCTCTAGTGAAAATCGATTAAGCATTGCGGGTGCTGTAAATATCAATAAGCTGCTTGGTGCAAGGTGTCGGCACTAGCAATTGAATCGCCTAAAAGGACTGCGAACGACTCATCACCGATGTGTCTTCTGTCTCATCTTATTGCATCGCCCAGGCCGTTCTGCTCCTTTTGTCGGACATAGCAGATGTCTGCAAGGTCTGTGATTTTCCTGATCTGTTTAAGTTCACTGTCCTTTCGGTCTTTTAAAGGTTGTATTCAAGTTCGTAGTGCTTGTCGAAATGATTCTCAAGTGATTTTTTATACCTGCCGGTGACGATGATTATGTCCTCGATTCCAGAAGCCACCGCCTCCTCAACTACATACTGGATGAGGGGTTTGTCATAAGTCGGTAACATTTCCTTAGGTTATGCTTTTGTGGCAGGTAGGATTATTGTTCCGAAACCTGTTGCTGGATTAATGGAGGGAGAGAGTTTTGTCATTGCATATGGTGATTGTGGATGACTGTCTACTGGAAATATTGAAAATCTTTTAAATCCAAATCATGAAAACCTGGAATTATCAAAAAAGACATTTGCGAAGTTAACCTGGAGAGGATTGGTGGCGTTGACTATATCCTTCACCTCGCTATAATGCCATGGGCATATTTTGTATATTATCAATGGAGTAGGTATTATCATTTGATAATTTCTGGCAGGATATATGTACGTTCCAATGTTGGTATTGTGATTGATACTGTTCACCGTAGATGTTGCAACTTTTTTAAGCAAATAATTTACGGTATTGTTAACATTATGGGAAGTAATGTATCATTTGCAGGCTTTATTTTACTGCAAATGATTATTACTTTAGTGTTATCAGTTTATAATCGCACTTTATGCCAGTCCCTGAAAAGGTTTATATTAATGGGTGTTGTTGGGGTTTTTAATATTTTTAAATAAGTCGTTTACTTCTGTTTCCCATCCATCTTTATGAATTATTCTTTTCATGTGTAAATCTGCATCCAATATTTCTTTTTTAGTGAGTTTACTGAATTCCATCCAGTTTTTATCAAAAACATATATTGCATTACCATAAATCAAAGACTCCAGTATAGTAAATTCCTTAAACTCAAATCCAACATATCCAGTAAAACCGGCGGTTCCAATAAATGTCATTGTTGGATTATGCGAATTTATGTATTTTATTCTGGCTTCATCAGCCACTCTTTTAGTTTTCTTTGTCTGTTCTAATACTGGCTTCAGGTGTTCTTTTAACTTTCCCCAGGGCATTTTACCTTTCGGCAGTAGTTCCCAGTTTAATCTTTTAAGATTTATTAAATCTGTTAATTCGCTTAAGTCTTCTTTTAAGATTTCACATTCTTTAAAAAGCTCTAAAAATAAATTTATAGTATGTTTCAATAGTTCATCATCTTTTTTATAAATGAATTTTTTATCAGCGATTATGATTTTTTGACCTTCTTTTTCAACAATTCTTAATTCAATACTTGGAGGGGCTATTGGTTCTCTGTATACTCGTTCGTAGGGTATTGTACAAATTTCTGTTACTTCTTTAGTTTCGCCTCTACCGCACCATTGTTTCCATGTTAATGATCTTTGATAGTATTTTGTTTCTTTGCCTAATTCTGGTCGTTTAATGTATGATCCTTCTGAATTAAACCGGGTGATAGTTGAATGTTTACCTGCTCCTGAGCCAATAGTGGGTAAAACTTGTTCGCCTATCTCTAAATCTTGTGTAAATCCAATTTTATTCAAATTATTGAACCTATCTATGTTTGAAACGCTGATTATTATAGCGGTTCCTTCTTCTTGATTTTTAAATTGTGTTTCTAAATTATTAATTCTAGTTTTACTTATTATCATATTCGGTCTCCTTAATCATTAATTAATTTAGGAGTGGTTATTTTTTAACCACTCTATTCTTTTTCATAAGTGCATTTTCCACATCTGCTACATGGTGGTAAGGGTTTACTTGACTTGTCAAGATGTAAATCTTCTCCACAGTTGGTGCAGACATATCTTCCAATGCCCGGTTTTTCCCCACATTTGTAGGTCATGAATATCACCTTTTTTTAGGTATATCTAATGGGAGTCGCAAGTAGTATTGTTTAAATATGATAAACAAGAAAAATAGAAAGTGAAGTTACTGTTTTACTTAAGGTTATTCATGCTTGTAATTAACTTTGTATTCTTGTAATTTCTTTCGTCTTTTTCTAGTAATAGGCCACTACAATGTCCTACTAAAGTAATGGCCTATTTTTAAGACATATTTTTTTAACTAATGTTATCACCATTGATATTTTGTCATTCTACAGTCATAGTCATAGGCACTTTTTAAAGCACCATCATTGACACAATATTAAGATTACACAAAGTGTGTAAAATCTTTTAGCCAATAGTTCAAGAATTGGCCATATTAACATTTAGTATTTTAGATAATACTGGTATATAAACATTTTTATTAACTTTTTTAGGATATATTTTTGGTATTTTCTTCTAATTTTTAGTATTTCTCATTATTTTTAATAGAAAATAGGTTCTAAAAAAAGGTATTTTTTAAAATTTATAGTTAAATTCAATACTTATTTTCAGTACTTTTGATGTAATTTTTAGAAAAGTATTATATTGACTTTATCCAAATGTATATTCATGGTAGAAATTATATCTCTTGAAGATGTTTACACTGCAATGTGTTCTAGTAAGCCAACATTATATAAAGCAGTTGCAGGTTTAATATTCTCATCAACTATGACTCCATCAACAATAGCAGAATTAACGCTAAATGACTTTCTAGTTGCATGCGATGAATATTTTGATGAAGATGAAGAAAAGTCACTAGTAAACCTCCTTAAGAAAAATCCTTGGAAAATTGTTCCCAACTGGAAATTAAAATCAAAAAACATCTTTACATTCAACACACCTGAAACTACATTTTATTTGTTTTTATATATAAAAGAAAAAAGAATGAAAGATTTAAATAATTTGGGGAATCCTTTATTTAAAAGTGGTAAAAATAATTTTTTAACATCAAGTAAAATCTCATCCTATGTGACAGAGTTCAATGCAGTTCTTAATTTATTCAATGAGGGTTATGGCAATAAATTCAAGTCAAAAAATCTAATTGCAACATTTGAAGAAATATATGATAAACAGATGTATATTGGAATAAAAAACAAAAATAATTTGATTAAGCTATTTGAAGGAAGACTGGCGAATAATAGTAAGTTTTACCGATATGCAGTTAAAAACCCTCATAAAATTAAAGAATATTATAATATGTTAGTGCCATATTTAACTTCAAGATCATATAATCTTGATAGATTCCATAGAAGCGGTATGGATGATAAAAAAAAGATTTCTTTAATTGTTAAAGATTTTTATAATGCTGAATTAAAAGATGATTTGAATTTGGATTATACTCAAGGACAGTTGTTGTGTAAGTTTGCAGTAGGTTTGTCAAAATATGTGCCTTTTTCTAATGATGAATTATATTTAAATAAATTATTTAAAAAGGCAATTATTAAGTTAAAAGTCTATAATTATGATTTTATGGATGGGGGAGGAATTTTAATGTATTATGTTAATAAAAATTCTAATCCTGAAGTTTATGCTAATAAATTGGAGGAAGATAGTTATAAATTAGGAGCTTATGATATAATTAATGTTAGTAGGGATGAGTTGAATAAACTTTTTATTAATTATGTTATTGAAAATAATTATTATAATAAATTTATGAGGGATTTTGAAGCAGAAATGATAATAAAAAAAGTTTGTTATAATTTAATTGATTATGAAGATAGAATTATATGAAAATTTTATCAAAGGTGAAAAAATGGTTGATTGGACTCATTTCAATAAAAATAATGGAGGTAGTGATTCTGACGCGTTTGAAGAAATGATTTATCTTTTATTTTGCACAAAATATGATAAAAAAGAAGGAATTTTTGGTTATTTTAATCAAAGAGGCATTGAAAAAGAACCGATTAAAGTAAATGATAAATGCATAGGGTTTCAAGCAAAGTTTTATACAACAAAATTATCAGATAACACCCCAGATTTAATAAAATCAATTAAATTTGCAAAAAGGGATTATCCCAATATTTCTAAAATTGAATTTTACATAAATAAAGAATATGGTCAAGGTCGTAAAAAAGGCACTAATAAACCTCAAGGACAAATCAAAGTAGAAGAATTTGCTGAGAAAAATGATATTGAAATTGCATGGTATTTAAAGAGCAAGTTGGATGTGATTTTATTCCAACCGGAATATCAAAGAATTCATGAAAAATTTTTTGGCAAAGAAAAATCGTTTTTGGATTATATTGAAGAGCTAAATATTTATTCAAATTCTTTATTTGAAAATATTAAGGATGATTTAACACTTAAGGATAATCCCATTAAACTTAATAGAGATTCATATATAAATGAAATTGATGAAAAAGTATCTGAAAATGATTGTTTCTTGATTAATGGAAATCCCGGATGTGGTAAATCTGCTTTGGCTAAAGAGTTCTTAAAACAAAAAGATTGTCCTATTTTAATGTTTAAGCCTGATGATTTTGATGTAGAAAATATTCAATTCTTTTTTGATAGATTTAATTTGTCTTTAAATGAATTTAGGGAGTTTTTTAAGGATTTTGATGAAAAATTTATTTTAATAGATTCTGCTGAGTTAATCGGCACTTTAAAAAACCAAAGGGTTATTGATGAATTTTTCAAATTGATGATTCAGGATTCCTGGAAAATTATTTTCACTTCAAGATTAAATTATTCCAATAGTCTAAAATTAAATCTGAAAGTAAACCTTAACTTTAAAGTTGATGAGATAACTGTAAAAGAATTATCCTTAAATGAGTTAGTGTCCTTATTTGAAGAAAATAAATTAAAACTGCCACAAAATATTAAATTTAAAAAATCACTTCAAAACTTATTTTATTTAAACGCATATTTATCCAATATCGATAATATTGATTTGGAGGATGAATCCGAAATTAAAGATGTATTATGGGATTTGATAATTAAAAAATCACATTATCAATATGGCAATAATCCTGATAAAAGAGAGGAATGTTTTCTAAGATTTATTGAGATGAAATCTAGCAATCCCTACTTTAAATTTGAGAGTGACTATTTTTGTCAGGAAATATTAAATGATTTTCAAAGAGATGGAATTATTAGCAATATTTCTGACAAATATTATTTCTGCCATGACATATATGAAGATTGGGGTCTTGAAAAGATAATTAATAAAAATTTCAATGAATCTAGCGATTATGAAATATTTTTTAAAAAGATTAATGATTCTGTTAAATTTAAAGTGGCTTATAGAAAATGGTTGCATTATCAATTAAATAATAATTATGGAAATGTTGATGAATTTTTAGACTTTGTTATTGTTGATGATCAATGTAGGGAATCATGGGTTGATGAAACTCTCTTTGCTGTTGTCGTTTCAAACAAATTTGAATTATTTTTGAAAAAATTTAAATTTCAAATAATGAGTGATGAGTTTATTCTAAAAAGGATATTGTATTGGCTGCAAACAATTTTTAGAAAGGAAAGTGATTCTCAATTTTCCAAGTTGGTAAAAGAACATGCAAATAAAATTATTTACAAGCCTTTTGGAGTTTATTGGGAAAAATTTATTTCATTTTTATATGACAATTTGGAAAAATGGAACAAATCTCAAATGGAAATAATTGTGCCTTACTTGTTAGAATGGAATCGGCATTATTCTGAAGGAGATGCGACTAGAAACTCTTCATTAATTGGATTAAAGTTTTATGAAAATCTGGAAGCCAATGATTATTATGGTGTTGATAAACTTAAAGATTCTTGTGTTTCCATTATCCTTTTAGGTTCAAAGGAAATAAAAAATGAACTTGAAGAAATTTTAAATAAGACATTGTTAAATCAGTGAAAAAAAAGTCAAGATCCTTATTATATGCTATCTATTCGGATATTGGGTATGAACAATTATGGGAACATATGTGAAATTTTTCCTGATCAGATATTAAAGTTAGCGGATTTATTTTGGATTGATGATAATAAATCAGACTATGATTTTGATAGATATGAAAGAAGTTTTTTAATAGATAATAATATTACTTGGAAATATTCTTATGAAAGTCCTTTAGAAACTCCTATTCTATACTTATTAACATGTCATCCTGAAAAAACTGTAGATTTCATAATAAATTTTGTAAATAAATCTATTGAATATCATGTTGAAAACTATCCAACTGATAATGATGATTTCTATCGCATTGATGAAATTGTGCTGGAAATTGATGGAATAAAAAATAAACAGTATATTTCAAACTCACTGTGGCAATGTTATAGGGGATCCGGTTCTCCGGTAATTCCTACGTTGCTAAAAATTATGCATATGGCATTGGAGAAGTTTTTACTTGATGAATGTGAAAATGATAATTTTGATGATGTTGAAAAAATATTGAGGAAAATTTTATGTAAATCAAAGTCCGCTTCATTAACGGCGGTTGTAACTAGTTTAGTGTTGGCGTATCCTGATAATTTTTTTGAGATTGCATTAATCTTATTTAAAACTCTTGATTTATTTAAGTATGATTATGCTCGGTGGATTAATGAATCCGAAGCTAAATTATTATATGAAATTGCACCTATGAATAAACAATTTTTGGTTCAAGAAAGATTGGATACCTGTGACCAAAAATTTAGAAAAATGAATTTGGAAAGTTTGATAATTAATTATCAATTTTTTAGAAATGAAAACATTTCCGAAGAAATTTCAAAATATAGGGTGGAATCTATACAGGAATTAATTGATAATCATTTAGAAGAGTTAGATTCTAAAAATTTGGCTAAAGAAAAACTTTCAAATTACCGAATGTTATTATCTAAAATCGATAGAAGAAATCTCAAACCAAATGTGAAAGAGACTGATGGTGAAATTCAGATATCTTTTGAAAACGTTAACATAGACGATGATTTAAAAGAAGACTCAGAAAATTTTTCCAAGGAATTTAATGATATTTTTAAGTATGTTGATTTAAGTAACTGGGCAGATGCAAAAATAAATGACAAACCTATTCCTGACAATCTTTTAAAATATGAAAATGATGTTAGTATTATTTTGGATGAGTTAAATCAATTTCTTACGGATTTAAATGAAGATAAATTAAAATTGAACATTTATGTGGATAATCTTCCATTAAGTGTTTCATTTTGCTTGTTAAAATTTTATTCCGATTCATTAAAAGATGAGGATAAAGAATTATGCAAAGATATAATCTTGGAACTTATTTATTTTTCATTGCTTGATGAATATTATTTTTACCAAATTTCTCATAGATTGGATATTGGGACCCTTGCTATAGTTTACTTGTTTGATTTGTTTCCGAATGATAGGTTAGTGTTCATGGTAACTTTATTGTTGATCTTATTCAATGATGAAAAAATCGATGCGACTAATTATTTCTCATCGTTTTCAATTATCGCATTGAGAAAATTATATGTTCAACATCCAAATTGTGTTAACAATATTTTATGCTGCTATTCCAAGTTTAAACCGGACTTCGATGATATTTATATTAAAATTATAAATGAAAACAGGAATTCAAATATTCCTAATCTTTTTGCATTTGCAGTAAAAAACTTTTTAGAAAAATATGAGGATGAATTGGGAAATATTGTAGACTATAATGATTTTGAATTTGAAAATTTAAATTTAATTTCAGCTAATGTGATTTTTCAAACTATTCCTGAAAATTCAAGTGATAAATTACACGTGGATTTCTTCAAGTTTGTTTTCCAACTTTTTGCAAATGATTTATTTGATAGGGAATCTCAGCTAAAGGGTTCCAAATATTATTCTGTTAGATATACTTTTTTAATGCGATTTTGCAACATAGCTCTAATGAATAAATCAAATTTGAAAGAATATATTTCGTCCTTTTTAGATCACTTTAGAATAAATGATGGTGCTTATGAATTAATCAATTCATTTGTCAATGTTGTTAATAATGAAGTTCTTGTAGAATTTTGGGAGATTTGGTGGTTGTTTTTAGAAAAAATATTGGAAAATCATGAAACTGTTGGGAAACATTATTTGGAGAAAATATTGGAGAAATTTGTCATAAATTATCAACTAGAAAATGATTTTGATATGAGTGAGGATATTGTTGAGATGGAAAAACAATTTTACAGAAGAGTTTGCAAAGAACTTGGAGAGTATGAATTCATCTTGAATTCGGTTTCTAAAATAGTAATTAAAAACAAATTCCTTTCATCTGGTTTAACTTGGATAAAAATCATATTGAATGAGGGCGATTTTAGTAATGTGGAAAAAGGAACTATTTATAATGTGGAGTATTTTGTTAAAAAATATGTTAGTGTGAATTCCCAAAAGATAATGGAGGATATTAAAATTCAGAAGGATCTTCTGTTAATTTTAGATTTTTTAATTAAAAACGGTTCCAATGATGCATTTAGAATTAATGAATGGTTAGTATCATTAAAATAGTAACAAATTTTGATTTATTATTCTATTCATAATATTTTTAAATCCAAGTATTTTTTGTGGAATTGAAAATTTATGGAATTTCATCTACTCGAATCTTTTCTTTTGAGTATGGAAATGATTTCATTAAATTCGAAATTCAACTTGATTTAAGTGAACTTTTCATGTTAACTATTAGTTTAGCTGACTCTACCTTCAAGCATTATGGCGTCGGATTTATTTCACTTTTTCAGTTTTTGTGGGGCACTCCATATCTCATGAGGTGAAAATTATAATGGTATTTCATATATGAATCTTAACAAATTTAATGTGTTTGACTTTTAAATGTTTTAAACTTGTAATTAATCAATTCACAAAATTTAAGGGGCAAAACCCTAAATTATTTCTTAATATCCTCACAGTTGTCTTTTTTATCTGAACTCATACGATCGACTGTTACGCGTGACTAATCTTTTGCAAGGTTAAACAGGTACTCGCCATAATCTGTTTTTTTAAGATCCTCGGCAGTTTTCAGTAACTGCTCGGTTGTGATGTACCCCTTAAGATAAGCGATTTCCTCAAGACAAGCAATGTATAATCTCTGCCTTTTCTGAATGGTTTCAATAAAGTTTGAAGCTTCCAAAAGCCCAGCATGTGTGCACTATCAAGCCACGCCATTCCGCGTCCAATAAGCTCGACCTTTAATTTCCCACGCATCAGGTACTCTTCATTAACGGAGGTGATTTCCTTTTCACCCCTCTCGGATGGTTTCACGTTTTTGGCAATCTCGATGACATCATTGTCGCAGAAGTATAATCCTGGAACAATATAGTTTGACTTTGGATTCTCAGGCTTTTCCTCAATGGAGAGCACCTTCCACTCCTTGTCAAACTCAGCCACGCCGAAGGCTTCAGGCCTCTTGGTGCAATGGCCGAAAATGATTGCACCCTCTTTTAGAGTGGTTGCCCTTTCAAGGATTTCTGTGAACCTGTGCCCGTTGAAAATGGTCTTTGAGGATTAATGCAACATTGCCGTCACCAATGAAATCCTCTACAATTATGAATGCTTCGCCAAGACCATTCTGATTTTCCTGGATTTCGTATTCGAATTTGATTCCCAGGGATGAGCCGTCCCCCAGGAGATCTTTATACATTGGAAGGTCTCTTGGAGTTGAAATGATTAGGATTTCCCTGATTCCTGCAAGCATCAAAAACTGAAATCGGATAATAAATCATTGGCTTGTCGTATAAAGGCAGAAGCTGTTTTGAGACTGCTTTTGTTATTGGGTAATGCGGGTTCCGGAACCTCCTGCAAGCACTATTCCTTTCATGGTAATCACTTTTACCTAAAATCTCTTTTATAACATGCTTGTCATCATTGTCAAAGACTCTTAACAGGTAGATTGCTGCAAAATAGATTATTATTCCAACTGGAAGCGCTACTGCATGTTCGGGTTCAATAAGTGGGGTGCTATTTCTAAAATTACTGATTCCGCCATAATCTTAAATGGGTCATGATATAATTTCCACATGTGCCTTATATGATAACGTTTTTTGCCTTCGCCTGAATCTTTTGTTTTGAAATCATATTTAAACATTCAGGAAAGTATTTGAGGATGTTGGATACCTGTCATTTTATTCGACTTATTAACAAAATTTGTTTTAGTTTTGTAATTTAATACATTAACTCGCTCTGTTTTCTAGATCTTTCGTGATGATTTAAAATTTTTCACTACTTGTTTTATTAAAATATATTTTCACCGCCAATATCTTATTTGATAAAGCCTGCTTTCAAGCATTCGATGCTTTGATTTCAAGGCTCATGTTTGGAAAGAAATTTTAATAATCGCAACATGTGCATGCACACACTTTAAAAAACTGATGCTTTTTCAAAATACCTCATTTAAAACTTTAAGATTGGGAAGTTTATTTTCCCAATCATCATTGGCTTGTTTTTAGTGGGTTTAATATTCGATGGGAAGTCTTTTTAAGCATGAAAAACTAAATGCCACATAAATGGTGTGTTAGCTTGTAATCTGCACACGAATTATTGTGTGCGGGACTATAAGTTACTTATAATTATAGTCTTGTTTTCCTTAAATTTTAGTTTAATGTAATTTTTCATATACTCTACCAATCATCCCTGATTCATTGTCATCAAGGGCAAATTCAATGGATGTCTTAAGCCACACCGGCTGTTTGCAATATCATATGTTTTACCTTTGAATGTGACTCCGTATATTGAATCCAGTTTTTGAAGGCATCTGTAAGAGGGATTTCACCACCCACTCCAGATTCTGTTTCGTTGATCTTATCAATAGATATCTGGTGTTAGGACATACCGGGCTATTATTGCAAGGTTTGACGGAGTCTTTTCCCTTGGTGGTTTTTCCACCAGTTCATTGATTTTTTAGATGTCCTTTTCAACTTCACTCCTTTAATGATTCCATATCTTTCAACTTTTTCTATGCGAACCTCCTCAGGGGAAATCGCTGAAGCATTGTACTTATTGTAAATATCAATCAGCTGCCGGGTGCAGGAGTTTAGTGATGGTGTCTTCAAGAAAAACGGCAAAAGGCTCTCTGGACACATGTTTTTCAGCACAGCGAATCGCATCGTCCCAATCATTCTCTCTTTTTGTCTGATATGAAGATATCTGCTAGGTCTTTATTTTTTCTGTTGTGTTACATAAATTCCTAAATCGTATAATTTTCAAGGGAGGAGGTTGGTTTGTCATTAATGGTAACATTTCAGGTGATTGTGTTAAAATAATTTTGTTCCAAAACATGCTAAAGATTAGTCATAATTAAAATCCATTAAATAAAACTCAAATTCAGATTTTTTTAATAGATTGAATGTGTTATTTGTAATTATTTTAGTTGGTACCGTTGGATTTTCTTTAAAATCCTTAATAAAACCTGCAATATAAACGATGTTGCGTTCATGGAGAATGTGTCTGAATTCATTTTTTGTTATTGGTATTTTATTTTTATTTTTATTTTTTAAACTGTCATAATATGAATTTATTTTTTCGTCAGTGGTTAATAATTTGTTTTTCAAATAATAATATGACCCTTCGATTTGTCCATACACATCTCTACATCCTCCATAATCAAATTTATTTTTAAGACAAATCAGAAATAGTTTATTCTCAGTTTCATCATAAATCATTAAATCAGTTATTTCAAGATAATCCGGCTTTAATGTATGTCCCACAATGATGTCATCATCCTTTTCAAAGGAATTATTGTAATTATTTTCGTTTTTCTTTGTAATTTTATCCCAATTTGTTAATAATTGAGGATATTTCTTTTGTAAAAATTCTGAAATGCGTCTGGAATTATTGTAAATCTCTTGAAATTTATTGGTAATTAGTTCGTTAAATGTATAACTTAGATAAAACCATTTTCCATCTAGTAAAAAGTAATCTTTTCGTGTTTTTGAATCATATAATCTGCAATCTAGGCAATTCAATAGGGCACTGTTTAATGTTTCTTCTCCATTTTGAGAGGTGTTGATTATTGTATTTTTAAATAATGCATTTAAGGATTCTTTATTAAATAATTCATTTTCATTTAAATAATTTTCAATAGTTTTCCACTGAATGGGGTCATCATCTTCTAAATTTAAATTAAGTTCATCACATCTAATCAAATAGAAGTCATTATTTAAATAGTTAACAATTTGTTCTCCAACAATTTCGATATCATAATTGCTGTTGGTGTCATCTAAAATAGAAGAGATTAATAGTTCCAACAATTCACTTGGTTTGTGATTTTCAGCACCAGACACCTCTATAAATGAATTCAACTCAAAATTTGGACGATTTTCATTAACAGAATCCAACCAATCAAAAACATACTCCAAATTTTCAAAGGTCAATGATTTTTCAACAAAAACAAAATCCTTATTTGTAAATCTGATGTGTTCCAAATCATCATTGAAATGTTCATTGTCAATCAAACCCAATTCTGTTAAAATTTTAGCATCCAAAACCAATCCTAATTCTTTATAAAGGTTTGTAAAATCAGATTCAACATTCAAGCTAGTTGCCCTTCTGTTGACTCGGTGATTGTATATCTGATTGTCATATAAACGGTTTTCGATGATGTTTCTCACAACACTATCGGTATTGTTGATTAATTTTGGGATTAGATTCAGACCATAATTTTTTTCATAATATCCTTTAAGGTGATGGTATCCCTGTCCTCCGGATATTGCATAGACTGTCTTATTTGAAGATTCCTTTAAAAGTACGTAGGACATATTATTGTTTTTTTGATATTTCTTTTTAAGAGATTCAGTCATTAGTTCATGGATGCATTTAATCCATGATGGGTCGCTTTCATTGCTGTAGATGATTCCTTTGTAACTATTTTTATTAATAGTGTCAAAATTGATTTCTTTTTCTCTCAATTTATTTTTTATATCATCTATTATGCCATCAATACTATACTCTTCTTTTATCATGTAGATTTTAAATTTATTTGTTGGTTTTTTTGACATTTTATCATAATTTCTTTTAATTATAAACTCTTTTTATAAATCTATTTTATTTGAAGTTTTAAATGGTTTTTGAGAGAGTATTCCTTCAAGATAATCATCATTTAATAAATTCAGAATCTTTTTGACATCTTCAAATTCATCTAAATGAAGTTCTCCATTTGATCTGTTAAACTTGATATTTTCACTTTTTTCTTCAATTTTTCGTATATTCTCTTCAGTTAAATAGTTGAAATTCTCATTATTCAGTATCATATATAATTTTTTCAAGCTTCTCTGATTGTTTTCAATTTTTGAAAATAACTTTTTAACATCTAATTTTACTGATTTGTCCTGCCTACTTTCAAATTTATCTAATTTATCTTTGATCTCTCTTCTAAATTTTTCTTCAAAACCGAATATTTGCTCAAAATAATAATTATGAAATATGTACATTATGGGATTATCATCATCTAATGAACAAATACAATCAATTTTATTTTCTAAAGGTAATAATGGTTTATCAAATTTTTTAATGTTTTCTTCAAGTATCAAATTCATTTTTTCATTTTCCAAAAATGTTTTATTACGTATTTTTTGGAATGATAATATTCTATTTTCACCATTGTCCATTAAAATAGCAATAATCCATAAGCTATGTCGTTTATCTAATTTTGTTTCAGAGTATATAATTGGATCTCTTTCGATATCATCTATAAATTTAGATAATCTGCTTAATTCACCACATTCAATTTTTTGAACAATATATTTATCATTAATAAGCGGATTATAATCAATTGGATCTTCTGTTTCTTCATTAGTAATATAATCGTGAATTTGACTATGTATTGCAGTTTTAAACTCTGAAAGCATTTCTAGATCAGTAATTTTTGTTGAAAATATTTCATATTCAATCTTACCTTTTGCTTTTGAAAAAAGATATAAATTCACATGTTTTGGTTTTATATTATATACTTTTTCTAAAATATTATTCATTATCATCACTTACCATATATACCTTTGAACTAAGTTGCATGACTCCAATTTTTTTACCAAGTCTTCTGTTAACATCAATTTTTGATATTAATAATAAATTAGTATTTTTTGAGTAAATTTTATAAAAATTATATCCTAAAAATATAAATAACGGATTTATATATAAAATCTCTGAATTAATATAAATCATGAAAATAATTATAAATATTACAATGCAGCATAAAAATTCTTCAGTACTACTAATTGAAACGAATGAAAAAAAGTAGGGTACTAAATAAGTTAATATTATGTCATTTTTCTCATCAATTCTATTCACAACAAAAAACTTTTCAGTTTCTGATTTTGAATTGTTGATAATCTTTTTGAAATTATAGATTAATAGGATTATAACTATTAAAATTATAATTGGAATAATTGGAAGTGGAATGGTTAACTTTAAATAAGGCATATTAATATTATAAATAAATTTTAAAAAATATTTAATGCCCATAATTATAAATAACGGAATATATGCACTTAAAAACAATATAAACTTTGCTAAATCAATTTTTTTTAATATTGTTATGCGATTTAAAGCCATATACTTTAAATTATATTTTTAATTTAATATAAAATATTGTATTTATTGTCAACCCTGTTAATTTAAGAAATTTTTGTGAAATTAATTTTTTTATTCACCTCTTCTTTGAGTTGGAGGGAATTTGTTATTTGGATCTTTGGCTGTTCTGTCAGGATTCCTATCATTTACTCTATTTTTTTCAACTAAGTTCGATTGTGCGGTATTCAATATTCGTTTTACAGCATTTTCTCTTTCCTTAGGGTCATCCGATAATAAGTCTGGCATGTCTAATTTGATTAATCCGAATAAGACATTGAGATTTGTTTTATATTCGTGTTTTAGGTTTTTATTTTTTTGTTTTTCTTGTACTTTTTGGTCTGCATCGAGTTTCATTGCCATGAGGTAATTAAACATGAATATGTTGGCGTAGAAGTCTTGTTGTATGATTTTTTCGTTATATCCGCTGAAGTTTTCTATGTGTATTATGTTTTTTAATCTGTCGAAATTGGTTTCTATTTTCCATCTTTTGTTATATAATTCTTTTAAATCGGAGGTAGTGAATTTATCGAAGGGTAAATTGCTTGCTAGTATTTCTGTGTATTTTTTTCCTGTTTTTGTTGTTAGTTCTATTTCTGTTATTCTTATTTCTGTATTTCTTTTTTCTTGTGCTTGTTTCTTTAATTCTTTATTATGAAAGTTTTGTGTTCTTGTTGTATTTATGGTGATGTTTATAGTTTCATCATTTGTTTTCATGTATTTTCGTTCTTTTTTGAAGTCATCTGCTTTTAATCGTATTAGGAAATATGAATTGATGCTTTTATGTTTGAGCATTAGTTCAAGGGCGTCGTATCCTCTGTCGTAGGTTGTGATGGTGTTGGTCATGTCGATTCTTTGGTTTAAGTTGTCTAAATGTTGCATTGCGAGTTCTACTTCGCCTATTTTTTTGCTGTTAGTTATTGTGGCCGTTAATATGAAATCTGTTTGTGTATCTGCAATGCAGGATGCTCTAAATCTTATTAATTCCTTTCGCAATCTATTGAAATGTGGATTATTTAATTCTTTTAGTTGTTTTTCTGTGTATCCAATATTTGGTGCATCACAGATGCTAGTATCGCCTGCAAGTATTGAATATCCCCTATAAAGGCCAGGTCGTTCTGAATCGTTGTAAATTCCATCAATAAAGTCTTCATTCATATCCACATAACAAACATGGTCGAGTAATTTTCTTCTTTGAGAAATGTTAGATTTGCTTAATGTCATATTTTTATCCTTTTTTTCTTTTATAATAAAATTTATAGCTTCAATTGCAGTTGTTCGGCCACAATCATAGAAAGGATACTTGATTATACTTTCCAGATTAGTTTTTCGATTTCGAACAAAATGATTTTTTCCATCATCAATTATATATTTTCGATCAACATATTTATTTAAGTTTACCCAAGTTTCATCACAATATTCCATGAAATTAATCATCAAAAACAACCCCTAAATCCAGAAATTCAAAACAAAAAATATTGAATAACTCTATATAAAAATATAATTTAATAATATTTAATATTAACTATTAAAAATACTTAAAATTAGATATAAAATACTTAAAATAATTATATAAAGTATTAAAATAATCATAGTTAATTTTAAGTAAAATAAAGGATTTTACTTGAAAAATATCTAAAAAAACTGAAAAATAAGAAAAAATTAATAACAAAAAAGAGAACCCAAATATAAAAAATAAAGGCGATAATACCATATAATATCAAATAAAAAATTATAAATTGAAAAATAAAGAAATAAATCAATATAATTAAAAATTCATTAACTAGTTTCTTAAATTAACAGGGTTGAGTTAGTACTCCAATATTTATTATAATAATATGTATATCAATATTAAAATCATGAAAACTCAGTTGGATCTTAATTTTTTTGGTTGTAGTGAAGGTTAATGAACTAAAAAGTGGTTTTTTCCAGACAAATTAATTATTATTTCAAATGCTCTTGAAAATCATAAACAATATTCTTTATTTTTTAGTTTTAATAATCATTATTTAATAATTAAATTAAATAAGGATTAATTATGGTTGTTATAATTTTTTGAGAAAAATTTGAATTGAACAAATTAATTACTAGATTATAAAGTTTTTCTTTAAAAAATTTTTAATCTTTATATGCATGAATTAATCCTGCATCTTCAAATTTATCATATGATGTAGGCTTAAGTATTATATTAAATCCTTGCTTTTTTAACTTTTCAATGAGTAATTTATGATCTATTCCAGTATGTATGGAATGATGTTCAAAAATTATATCTTTAAAATTTGATAAGTCGGTATTTAATATTATATTAAATTCACATCCTTCACAATCCATTTTTAAAATATCTGGTTTAATCTGATTTTTAGTTAAGATATCTTCAAGAGTAATAACTTCTACTTCATAATGATCTTTTTCAGTTCTAAATTGTGAAGTAGAGTTCATATCATCAATTGAGATGGTACCAATCTTATCAGAAACTCCATAATTAAAGAAATGTAATTTCTCATTTAAATCGGGATTTATTTTTTTTAATTCAAGTGAGTATTCATAATTTTTTTTCACAGGTTCGAATCCATAAACACTAGCCCCTTGATTTGCAAAGAAAAGTGCTGTGTCTCCAACATAAGAACCTATATCAATTACAACTCTATTTTTATAATTAATATTGAATGAACTATAGGATTCGCCCATATAGTATTCATAGAATGGTGTTTCATCAATTAATTGTTTTTCTTTTCTAAAATTAAAAATGTTCACTCCTGCCCAAGGAATAATATCTTTTGAGGAGCATAAATCTGTAATAAATAATGCAAATTCATCTACTTTATTTTTATTTATTTTAGGTATTAAACTCATAATTTTATCTAATGTAGATGTATCATTAATTAAATGTTCCTGAGTTGAATTTTTAAATTTAACATTAACTTCTTTTTTTAAATTAAATTTAAATAATAAACATTGTATTGGATTTTCTAAATAATTAAAATAATCTAATAAATAATCTATTTTTTTTACCATATTTTCACCATATTAATGTATGTGTGGGGTTCATTAAATTTTTTATAATATAATATATATGTTTATTTCATTTAAATTTTAATATTTTTAAAACTTGGAACTGTTATTTTCTTATGTCTTGATTTCTTTTTTTATAGTAAGTTACGAAACTTTTTTAAATAATAAATTATAAATATTTATTCATGGTAGGAAGAAAACAAATTCACTTAAAAAAGCATTTGAGTAAAAATGAAATAGAAAAATTACTTAAAGAATACAAATATTATCATAAAATTTATTTAAGACTTTTATTTATTCGTATGCTTGATAAAGGAGAAGACATGAATACTGTTTGTGAATTTTTCAATATAACAGTTCCAACAGGTTATAATTGGTTAAATGCATATAATGAAGAAGGATTTGAAGGTTTAAAACCAAAATTTGCTGGAGGAAGACCCTCTAAATTAACTTCTCAACAATTTTTAAAATTAAAAAATATGCTTGATATTAAAATCGATGCAGGTGAGAAATTATCTAGAAAAGATGTTCATATGTTAATTATTGAAGAATTTGGAGTACATTATAGTTTAAAAAGAGTAGGTGAGATAATTAGAGAACTTGGATTCAATTATAATAAAGCATATCCCTTTCTTTACAAAACAACCTGAAAATGCTGAAGAAATTTTAAAAGATAGATTAGAAGTTATTAATTAAACTAAAAATGAAAAAATTATATTTTTTGATGGATCTGCTATTCAAAATGAGCCAAATTCATCAAAATCAGTATCTAAAAAAGGAAATAAGAATTTAGCTAAGAAAAATCCATATAAATTTAAAGTTAATGCATTGGGTTCTATTGCTTTAATAGGTAATTCTAGTTTGACTATTTCTGAAACATCAAAAGCCCATGATATAGCAAGAGCTTTTATTGATATTAAGATAGCAAATAGTGAAATACCTATTTTAAAATCATTATTAAATAAAGTTTTGTTGGATTCTGATTTGTCTCCAGATCAAATTCAACAAAAGATTTCAGAAAAAAATTCAACAAAAGAAGATTTTATAAATAAAATAATGAAAAATATTAATGATGATGAATTAACAACTGTTGAATTAGCTTTAAAATTAGAAAAACAAAGCAAAAAAGAAAATTTGGATAATCAAAGAAGAATAGATTCAACTAAACGACAAGTTATCTTAGAAAATATTAATAAAGAAGAAATTAAGAAATATTCTTATTTAGAACCAAAAATTAACATTATTTTAGACAATTATAGTGTTCATAAAGCCCAATTAGTTAAAAAAATATGTGAAATTTTGAACATGAATTTAATTTATTTGCCTCCATATTCTCCGCAATTTAATCCTATAGAACAAGTATGGAGAACCTGTAAAATAGAAATAAAAAGAAAATATTATTATTCAAAGGAAAAATTAGAAAAATTTTTTGTCAAAACATATTTTAAAGTAGTTAATGAAGGTAATTTCTTTAATTGGTGGGAAAAAACATTTTTAAAAAAAGTTTTGTAATTTACTATAATCTAATTATTCTTTATGCATTAATGCACTTTAAAGTATTTATATTGGTATATAAGTCATTTTTAATATCTTAACTATTGTATTACTCTTATTAGGGAGTGTAAAAAATTTAACTGATAGATTTTCAGTTTTCTCCCAAAACATTTCTTTTTGTCCAATTTAAGTTGTTTAATCAAATTTGTCTTGTGCTCCTTTGTATGTTCTGAAGATTCTTTTTATTTTTCCAGGGAAAGTTACTCTGAATAATAATTCTGCTAAATTGTTTGTACTTGGAATTTTTCTGTTTTTTGTGTGATTCAAGGTTATTTCAAGTTTTTTAGAAAGTTTTCTCATGAAATCTTGGATTATTTCAGGCATTTCATCGAATTTTTCATTTAATTTGTTGAATCTATTCATAGCAGTCTTAATAGTTTTGGATTTAAATATTTTTGATATTTTTTCCTTGTATTCTAGGTATTCTTTGACTTCATTCTTGATTTGTTTTAATTTGAATTTATTTCTGTCATTTTCCATTTTAAGCTTTTTTCGTTGGTTTTGATTTTTTATTAATTTTTTCTCTGTTTTCTTTGGTCTTCCTATTTTTGGTGGCATTTTGCTTTTTAATTGTTCTATTTTTTCTGTAGTTTTTTCTATTTGCTCTTTGAGTGATTTTATGATTCTGTTTCGTTTATTTATGTGTTTTTGTAAAGGTAGCATTAATCCTTGCATTATGTGGAATGTGCAGGTGTGGTGTTTTGCTCCAATTTCTTCAATTATTTCTGGATAAGCACCATAGCCATCGGTAATTATTGTGTTTAGTTTTAATCCTTTAAATGATTCTTTAAAGTATTTTTTAATGGTTTCTTTGGTGAATTCTTCTCTCCTTATGATTTGATCATTGATTATTAATCGAGTATGAGAATCAATAATTGTCATTCACACGTAAATTTCTTTATTAATCTTTATAAACTCTCCATCATAATTATAAAAACCACTTGGTTTAATATTTAACTTTTTAATTAATTTATTGACTCTTTTTTCTTCTTTATCTAAGTATTGGTCTATTAAATCAGATTGAGAAATGTATGATGTTTGTCTACTCATTTTGACATCATAAATTAAATTTATATAATTTGCTTTGTTTTCATAAGATGAATATGTTATTGTGCTGAAATCTAAGCTTAATTTCTTTATTTCTAGTGTGTAATTGCAGTATTTACTGATAAATGTTTCTAATGAGGTTGTTTTGTAATATTTATGGTGTTTGCAGGAGTATTTTTGTTTATATATTGTTTTGTTCTTGTTTAAAATAAACTTCTGCAATCCATTTTTATTTAATGGTTGTTCACAAATTGGGCAAATTGGATTTAACTCATAATAAATTATTTTATATGATTTTTGAAGTATTTCCTCTGCAATGGAAATGAAATTCGGAGAAACAGCAGTGTTCAAATACAAATTCTCACCTTCACAAAAAAGGAAAGAATTAAATAAATTGTCATCCATAAAATTAATTACGGGTTTGTTTTTTTGTTGCATATATAATAATAAGCCCGTATTCCTATTTAAACCTATCTAAACTATTATTTTTAGGATTAAAAACTTATTAGATTATATTAAAGTACTAAATTTGATATTCATCAGATGATACAAATTTAACAAGGGATTATGTCCTTTTTATTAAATTAACAATATCTCCTTTAAAATTGAGATCAAGTTTCAAAACCTTCTTTTAAAATTAATGCAAAACTAAGCAAATGCTATGAAAATTATTATTTGTTTTTTATTTTGAAAAATTAGTTCAATTAGTTTTAAATAAATGAAATAAATATAGTAACAATTTATATACGATGGATAAGAGTTACACTATCAGTTAAATTTTTTACACTCCCCTTATTATTTTTAAATTTATTATTCATGGTTTTTAAATTATTTTTATTATATTTCAAGAAATTTAAGATATTTTTTATATTCGGAAAAAAGTATTTACTTAAGTAGTCAGAAAAATGGTATAGAATCATGTTTCATTTCTTTTTTTTAAATGATTTTGTTGTTTATTGTTTCATCAATAGATTGTTTAAACTAATTGTATGGATTTTTTATTATATTCTTAAAATTCTTCTTTAACTCATTTTTTAACTTATTTTGAATAATATTTTCTTTTTTTAAAAGCACAAAACAATCTCTCAAGAGCTAACAAATTGAAAGTCTCAAAATCGCATGTTTTTTAATCATCAAGGATTTTTAAAAGATTTTCCGGTATATTTTTCTTAATGTTTTTGAATGATATATAATTCTTAATAAATGTAAATATAAATATGCTAATTCATATTTTTCTTTTAATATGAAAATATTTAAAATATTAATTGAAGGTGTATTTACATGGTTAAAATTCACATAAATTTCAAATTCCCTCATTTTTTTTAAAAAATTTATAACATCTTTCTTTGGAGATTTCACCAAATTTAATGCATATAATCTGATTAAAGAACAAATAATATGGCCTTTGAAGATATATGCTAAATCTAAATCATATTTTTTAATTTTTTCTAAAATTTTTAAGTAAACGTTATGGATTTCATTTAAATTACTTAAAGTAATATTGCTAGTAATTGAGTCGGTATATGCATGATGAATATATCCATAGAAATTTTTCAAATAAACTGCTTTTTTGGAATAAAGTCTAAATATTGCTTTGAAATAAATATCTTCTGCATAATACGTTTCTAAAAAATAAATTTTATTTTGATTAATAATATCTTTTCTAAATAAACAATGGGTGGAAAGATGATCATTTAAGTAAAAAATATTTTCATTTATAAAACTTATTTTATTTTCAAAATTTTCATGAGATTTTGAATCATCATATTCTAAATCTATTTTTGAAGTATTAATATTATCAATGCGTAAAACTCCACAAGATACTAAATCTGCATTTTCAATTATTGCATTTGAATAAAGTTTTTCACACATTTCTTGATCATATTCATCATCAGAGTCTAAAAATAATACATATTCTCCAGATGCATTTTCAAGGCATTTGTTTTTTCCAAATCCTGGCCCTTTATTTTCAGTTCCAAAGAAGGATATAATATTTTTGTATTTTTCTGAGTATTTTTTTAGTATTTTTTTAGTATTGTCTGTGGATGCATCATCATATAATAATAATTCAATATTATTAAATCCCATATTTTGATTGATGATAGAGTTTATTGCTCTTTGAATAGTGTCTTCGGCATTATAACATGGAATTATTATACTTACTTTATAATTCAATTTATCACCTAAATTTTTATTAAAGATTTTTTTATAACTTTTTTTTATTTTAATAGATTTTGTAAGATTTTATATTTTTGTAATGGGTCACTTAATTTTTCTAAAAATTCTTATTTCTTTTTTTAATAAGTTATTTATTTATTAAGAATAATATTAGTTTCTATTAACTATTTTGGAAATGAAAAAATTTACTTATAAAATAATTTTTATTTATTATTATGGTTGTTATTATTTGGTTATAATATCATTTAGGGGCCTGAATTTTTTAGTTTTCAGATAGTTGTTGTATGGCTGTTTTCGAGTAAAACCCTTGTGATACAATTAGGACTCCTAAAAATACATTTAAATATACTGTTTTTGTTACAGATTTCGGTGTATATTTGTGTATTTCTCTCATGTTGAGTCCTTGTTTGAGTAATTTAAAAAAGTCTTCTATTTTTCCTCGAATTGGTTTGAATTTCTTCCAATCATCTAATTTTTTAAATAACTCTATTTTAAGGTTGTTATAAAATTGTTTTTGTGCTAATATTTTCTTTGTTTTGTTAAATACTTGTAATGGGTAAGATAATTGGTCGTTAAGCTTTGTTTTATTGAAATTGTCTTTTGGAAAAATAAAAGGAACTATTTTATATTTGCTAATTCCTAATTGATAGTTTTTATAACTGTAATAACCTTTATCTAAAATTATGGTGTCTCCTTTTCGTATGATTCGTCTTTTTTGTAGGTTTTCCATTATTTCATCGAAAAGTTTTGCATCATTTGGTGCTCCAGAATGAATTAAAATAGAAACAGGATTCATACTATCGTAATCAATGATTACTGTGGCTTTAAATCCAATATAAAATCCTTTAGAAGATGAATAACTCCATTTTAAATTTAATGTTTTGAGATGTTCTTTTGTCTTTTTATTTCTGTTAAAATTAAAATCCAAGTCAACTGGCGTTGCATCAACAATAAATGTCTTTTTTCCTCTTCTTTTAACCTTATTTTGATGATTTAATACTCTATTTAATGCTTTTAAAAGGTTTTCAGGATTTTGTTGTGAAAAAATTTTGTAAACTTGATTTGCAGTTAAAATTTCAGAAATTTTAAAGTAATCACGTAGTTCTTTTTTAGATTCAAGTTCATTTAAAATAAATGAAATATCTAATCCAAAGAACATGCTTATAAATATGATTTTAAATGCAAATATTTGTTTATTTAAGTTTTTAAATCCATATGATGCTAAAATTTCCAAAGATTTTCTAGAATCAATAATTTTAAATATTTTCTTTAACAAAGTATAATTTGGGTCTTTAATATCTAAATTTAATCTGTGTTTCATGTTTATCTCCAAATAAATATATGTAACACATAATACTTAAATTTAACGATATTATAGTACCCTTTTTAAAAATTAAGAATTATTCAAATGTATTTTTAGAAACCAAAACTAATCATTATAAAATATTAAAAAAATAAGAAAAATTAAGCGGAATTTATATCAGAAAAATTCAGACCCCTATTTATATTTGATGTTTAATGCTTCTTCCATTCCATGAAGTGCTATATTTGCCAATAATGGAGAAATGATGCCTCCTTGCGGAGTTCCAGTTCTAGTTTCATAGAATATATTATTTTCTAAATATCCTGCTTCTAACCATTTCTTAATCAACTTTTTAAGCGGAAAATTACCTAATTTGTTCAAGATATGTTGATGATTTAAAGTATCAAAACATGACTTGTCGGATAAGTCGGGAGGATTACTCCCCTCTTCTCTCCTAAGAACCTATCGTGTACCTTTCGATACAATAGGCTCAAGTATGCATTTATCCAGTAAAATAAGAGTATCTTCTATCGCGCATATCAAAATAATCGGTTTTATCCTTATCGTAAGGACTATAATCATGTTTTATCATAATATGTCGCCTAATAGGAGTCCATTTCATTTTAATTAGATAATCACCAGTCAATGGATCAGTCAAAATCCAATTGCCAGTATATCTACCGTTATTGAAATAAGGGAAATATCTTTGTTTAATCCACTTTTTACCTTTGTTTCCATGTAGTCTTCGCAAGAACTTATATATTTTATTCCAAATATAATCATCCATAGCACAGAATACTTTCTTTGAAACAACATGTCTCCAATAATTAGCAGTACCTCGAATGACTGGATTCAGTCGCCTTATTAAAACTCCCACATTATTTCCATAACAAGATTTACATATATCATCAATTTTCATTTAAACTTATTTATACTATCCTTAGAAGGTTTATTTAAGCATAATAAACCGTCTTTGGTTTTATATTGTCTAAAATTGAAACCTAAGAAATTGAATCCTTCGGAAATATGTTTAATGAATGTTTTATCCTCAGCTAAAACCAAACCTCTTTCGTCAAGATAAGGTTGTAAGATGCTTTCGACTTTCAGTATATCTTCTTTAGATTGTGCAAAAATCAAAAAATCATCGGCATACCTTACCATACGGTATTTGCCCCTAGAAGCATATGTTATTCCTCTTTTATTTTCATATCTAGCGTATGATATATCTAATATTTCTTCCATACCATGTAGTGCAATATTTGCAAGTAATGGTCTGATAAGGACAAGGAATTTCTTTCTTGACCTCTCATCAGAACCGTACAAGTGCCATTAAGCACATACGGCTCAAGCACACATTTATCTTCGGCTAAATTGATTTTTACTATGGGTTTCAAAATATTCAGTTTTACTAACATCATAAGGACTATAATTGAATTTAATCAAATTCCACCTCCTAATTGGTATACTGGACATTTTAAATAATTGGTTTTTATCATTAGGACCCACAAGAGCCCATTTACCAATAAAATTTCCTTCATCATCATATTGTGGAAAATATTTCTTAATTATCCATTTGATACCTTTATTAGGATGCAGTCTTTTGAGAAATTTGAATAATTTTATCCAAATATAATGGTCAATTTTGCTATATGTTTCTTTGGCTACTGAAGTTCTCCAAAAATAACCAATACCCTTAATTACAGGGTTTAACTTTTCGATAAGATAATCAACATTGTGCCCATGACACTTTTTGAATATATCCTTAATACGCTCTTTTGCTTTCTTAATACTTTCTTTTGAAGGTTTAATTAAGCATTTATAACGATTTTGTTTCTTATATAATCTACAATTGAAACCTAGAAAGTTAAATCCCTTATGGGTGTGTGTTATTCTGGTTTTGTCTTCTGCCAATTCCAGACCTCTTTCGTCTAGATATGGTTCCAATAGGTTTCTTACCTCTTCTATTTCTTCTTTTGTTTTAGAGAATATGACAAAATCATCAGCATACTTAACAACACGATAATTACCATTTGTTCGATAAGTTATACGCTTTTCACCGTTTTGATTATAATTCTCCTCTTTATAAGATATATTGAGGCATTCTTCAAGTCCCGTTAGTGCAATATTTGCTAATAAAGGCGACAGCAATCCACCTTGAGGAGTACCCTTCTCTGTTTCATTAAAAACATTGTTATCTAAATAACCTGCCTTTAATATTCTTTCTGCTACTCCTTTTAAGGGGAAACCTCTTAATTGTTTTAAGATAAAATCATGAGATAAATTATCAAAACAACCTTTAAAGTCACTTTCAAATACCCAACACCATTTATTGTGACTTATATTTTTGTGTATGCGTTCAATTGCATCGAATACACCTCTTTTTGGTCTGAAACCGTATGATATTGGTTCAAATCTTGCTTCCATTTGTGGCTCGAGAGTAATTCTAATTACTTCCTGATAAATTCTATCAACAATATTAGGAATACTTAATGGTCTTTCTTTACCATTTTTCTTCGGGATATAAATTCTACGAGTAGGACTTGGATTATACTTATAAATATCCTTTTTAATTAGTCTGTCAACTAATTCTCCTTTTTCTTTGCTAGTTTTAGCAATGAACCCGTCAGGACCAGGAGTATTTCTTCCTTTATTAATTTCAGTAACTCTACGAACAGCCAATAACAAAACTGCCTTACTATTTGCTAATAATCTTTGAATATTTCTCACTTTTCGTTTATCATTTTTAACCTCAGCTCCATATATCCGCTTTTGCTGTTTATCTACATACCTTTCAATTCTATTCCAATTAATAGAATCCCAGTCGGTAGTGTCTGATGATACGGACACACAAATATTATTATTTGCGGAATTTCTCAAGTTAATCACCCTCCTTTTGATAATAATGCAAAAGAACATTAAAATTTTCGTCTACATTGAAGTTGTCTACCTTCCGAAAGTGGGCAGTGTTTCCACTCCATACCTAAAAGTTATTTTTTTTTAGGCTTTTACTGGTATCCGTCATGGTTTATATGCTCATTATTATTCCCATTGTCTTTCGACTATTGACGGCATTATGCTTTCTTCGGAATCCTTTACCTGCTACACATATGTATATCATTCACAATCAACCTACCCCAGATTTTTTTTAGGGAGTGTATCAGGCTTACCATGTTGATCTGTTATCAGAAACGCCAAGAGGACGCTCCAACCTCTACACCGGCAAATATTATGGGTTGTGACTAGATAAATATTTTCCCAGTATTTATCTCCTAATTTGCGATACAGTAATAGTTACAATAATATTGTAAACCTTGTACTCCACTTACTGTTGGACTTAACGATGCTTACAGTTGTTCACACGATGTTGAGCGTTTCAAGGCTTCCCCTAGCCTGTAAATTTCAGAGTACTTGAAATTTACTTGGACATTCTATCATGCAACCTCGTAACCAATCACTTAGTTAAGAGTTTCAAGGGGGGAAATTCCATCACAACTAGAATTGAAATCTAAATATTATTAGTTTCACTATTAGAATGAGCAACAGACCCATCATGTCGCACGAGAAAGTAATCCTCCTTGAGGAGTTCCTTCAAGAGTATTATGAAATACACCATTATCAACATATCCAGCTTCCAAAAATCTTTTAACAAGATTATAATTAGGAAATCCTTTGATTTGTTTAAGTATGAAATCATGATTAAGTGTATCAAAGCAAGAGCGAAAATCTCCTTCGTACACCCAACACCATTTATTCCATTTGATATTATAGTGTATTCTTCTCGCAGCATCGTGTGTACTTCTTTTGGGACGAAATCCATAACTTGTAGGTTCAAATTTCGCTTCCCATTCGGGTTCTAATGCCATACGAATTATCTCCTGATAAATACGGTCTTTAATAGTGGGAATACCCAAAGACCTTAATTTACCGTTCTTTTTAGGAATGTATTTTCGATACGCAGGTTTAGGTTTATGTAATTTCATTTTCTCCTTTTTGAGCATGTCAAATAGTTTACCACGAGCACGGTCACTTGTAGCTTTAAAACCATCAATGCCAGGAGTTGATTTTCCTTTATTTTCTTTAGTAACTCTATTAATTGCTTTTAACAAAGCGGAATTACTTCTCATCAATTGTCTTTGTAAATCACGGACTTTTTTCTTATCATTATCTTTACTAGCACGATATATTCGTTTTTGTAAACTATCTACATGCCGATTGACTTTGTACCATTTAATACTTTTCCAATCGGTTGCATCTGGTTTCGCGGGCTCACAAATGTTATCATTTGGAGTTAATCTCATTATTGGTCACCATCCTTTAATAGTTTTATACAAATACGCATTATATACACGTTGCATACCATTCAAAAGTCAGCCAGGTTATCCCTGCCACCCACAATGGAGTGATATCCATTCACAGTTACATATCTTCATTTCTTCCTGCTACCTTTCGGTTAATAACGGCATTTGCTTTCTTTGAAATCCTCTACCCCCTAAGGAATTAAACATCATTCACAATCCGTTTACCCGACCTTAATCGGGACCTCGTGGGGTTTACCAAGTTTATCTCCAATCAGATACGAATAAGGGACGATTCGGACTATACACCGACAGACATATGAGTTGTGCAATATAAATATGACTTCAATATTTATTTCCAGTCTGCAAGACAATAGTAGTCATCCTAACTAATAGGAAAACATCGTATTCCACCTATTGTTCGAAGTTACGACGCTTACATCCGTTCACCATAAAGTTTAATCGTTCTTATCCTTCCCCTAGCCTTCAGAATTCGAATACTAAATTCTGATTAGACATACAATCATGCAACCTCCTAATCAATTACTCAATTAAGAGTTTCAAGGGGGGGAAATCCCAACACAACAGGGATTGAAAATCCATTTTAATGAATTTTCACTGCTTAAAATGAAGAAAGAGATACTTCTTGTCGCACAAAATCTCCTTCAAAGACCCAACACCATTTATTGCCTTTTATATTAAGGAAAATGCGTTCTATAGCATCATATACTCCTCTTTTGGCCTAAAGCCATAAGATGTAGGTTCAAACCGTGCTTCCATTTGTGGTTCAAGGATAATTCTAATTATCTCTTGATAAATTCTGTCAGTAATTGAAGGAATACTTAACGGTCTCTTTTTGCCGTTTTTCTTCGGTATATAAATCCTACGTGTAGGACTAGGAATATAATTATAAATATTCTTCTTAGACAATCTATCTACTAATTCACCCTTTTCCTTGCTGGTTTTAGCAAGAAATCCATCAGGACCAGGTGTATTTCGCCCTTTATTAATTTCAGTAACTCTACGAACCGCTAATAACAAAACGGCCCTACTGTTTGTTAACATTCTTTGAATATTTCTTACTTTTCGTTTATCTTTATTAACCTCAGCTTCATATATCCGCTTTTGCTGTTTATCTACATACTTTTCGACACTATACCAATTAATAGTGTCCCAGTCAGTAATGTCAGATGATACGGACACACAAATATTATTTGTGGTATTTCTCAAGTTAATCACCTTCCTTTGGATAATAATGCAAAAGAACATTTTCTTTCGTCTACATTGAAGTTGTTCACCTTTCGAAAGTAGGCAGTGTTTCCACTCCATACCTAACTTGCATTTATTAGGTTTTACAGGTATCCGTCATGGTTTATATGCTCATTATTATTCCCATTGTCTTTCGACATCGACGGCATTTGCTTTCTTCGAAATCCTCTACCTGCTACACATATGTATCTCATTCACAATCAACCTACCCCCTATTGGGGGGGGAGTGTATCAGGCTTACCATGTTGATCTGTCATCAGATACGCCAAGAGGACGCTCCAACCTTTACACCGGCAAATATTATGGGTTGTGATTAGATAAATATAAAGACAGTATTTATCTCCTGAATTTGCAATACAGTAATAGTTAAAATGTAGATTTTAACAGTGTACTCCACTTACTGCTGCGAGTGACGATGCTTACAGTTGTTCACATAATGTTGAGCGTTTCAAGGCTTCCTCTAGCCCGTGGTTTTCAGAGTACTTGAATTCCACTTAGACATTCTATCATGCAACCTCGTAACCAATCACTCGGTTAAGAGTTTCAAGGGAGGAAATCCCATCACAACTAGGATTGAAAACTATAAATTAATAGTATTTCACTGATTTAAATGAGCAACAGACCCATCATGTCGCACGTCTTTCTCTCGCCCTCTGTTATTTGGAAGTTAATAACAAGATTAGGCTTTACCTATCATGCAATCCACCCCACTGTTGCCAGTGACGCAGTTTCAATGGAGAATAACACGCACAACAGTGTTATCAGTCAATAAAGACTGCACTAACATATATCTTAAGAACTAAGACATATAACAAATTATTGATTCTATCTCGTCGCACTTTCTAAACGTGCTTTCACAAGGTTCGATGCCTCTTGTGAAAATTCTTAAAAATAAATTGGACTTGCATGCCATAACAATATCGGCATATTTATAGTCTTTTTGTTTAAAACAATACAATACTATGCCTAATAGTAATAATCTTGGATAATGTCTGTTTCCATTATCTTTGAAGTCTTATTCTAGTTCTTTTACAATATCCATTACTCCTGGTGAGAATATCAAATCCAGAATAATGTAAATTAATCGAACATCATTTCGATTTTCCTTTCATAAATCTTGATAAATTGTATTTTTATCAAATCCATCAATCTCTTTGGCTTTACTAACCATAAATTTACACCTAATTATTTTATTTAAGGATATTGCTTAAAATTAACTAATAATAACTAAAATAACCTTAAATAAACTTTTACTAACTAAAAGTTATTAAAAGATTTTTTAAAGAAATCTCCACTAATAATCTAAATCAATCATGGAAAACTTATTGATAGTAAAATAACGATTAAAGTATATTAAAGTTATTAAAAGTTAATTTAACAATATTATAATTAATAATATGTAAATTGAAGTATAAAAATATATGTATTTGTGGAATTCAATATTTTATTGAGTGTCAAATTGAGATTTCCCTGGTTTTTATGCAAATAAAATTGACTCATCAAATAGGAGGTGGTGAGTTGAGAAAAAGTTAATCTCTAAAAAAGTTTTTGATTAAACTAAGACTTAAATTTGTCATTGATTTTCATTATTATTTGTCTTAATTATCTTTGTTCTAAAAATTGGAGTCTATATAGTTTTAGATTATGTTGGGAATGGTTGTTATTGAGTATTTTTTCTGATTTTTTGGTGATTTTTGTATAAAAAAATAATGCTTTAACAGTTTAAATTTCAATAAAACTTAATCAATATGCTTAGAATAAAAAATTAAGATCAATCATTCAGATTAAGCAATATTGATTTTCCTCTCACTGATTTAAATAGAGTAAAGAGACAGTTAACTGTCGCACAACCCCTAGCTCGTCGCATGTAACCGAAATAGTTATGTCCACTTTCAGTGCAAATGGATTTAAAATCACAATCCCTGCTGCAAGGATTGCAATAATGATTATAAGTAAAATCATGATTATTTTATTGTGATTCATAATTTATTAACTATTTTTATTATTATTGAATTTACGATAAATATTCTTTATTAAGATGTTATTATAAAATAAAGAATATAAATTACTGATAAATATAGCTTTTTTGAAATCTTTCTTTAAAATTAAATTATTTAAAATAGATATTTCTTTTCTTGGAATTTGAATATCCAAATCTTTTTCAAAATCATAAATCTTTAAAATCGCTTCTTTTTTCTCTTTTTTATCTAAATTAGAAAAAATTAAAAGTAAACTACCAATATTTTCCGCTAAAAAAACATTAATTGATAAATTTACATTATCTAATAATTCATATGTATATTCCATACCTTTTAAAAAATTATTAAATTTTTCCAAATCATGACCATGAATGGCTGTTTTTTTATCTTCAAAAGTATTGTAAATATATAAATAATTTTTAGGTAAAATAGAAACTTTTTTAGAATTAATTAAACATTTAAAATAAAAATATGTATCTTCACACAAAGAATCATCAGGAAATGAAATATTATTATTTATAATTAAATTTTTTTTGAAAATTTTGCCCCATGGTGCTACTAAATGATTATATGATAGTTTATCGAATTTTTCTTGACTTTCCAAAGGATTGAATGAAATTAACTGTTCATTGGTTGGAAATAAATTTGCTTTAACCATATCCCCATCAAGGTTAATGTAATGGCTAGATATTACAAAATCTGAATTTTCTTCTTTTATTGTGTCATATAATATTTCAAATGCGTTTTTTTGATAAGTATCATCAGAATCAAGGAATATAATATAATCCGAAGTTGCATAATCAATACCCAATGATCTAGGTTTACCCGGAAGGCCAGAATTTTGCTTTAATTCTATTAATTTAATATTATCATATTTTTCCACATATTGATTAATAATCTCTTTTGATAAATCTGTTGACGCATCATCGACCAATATCAGTTCAATATAATCAAAACCAAAAGTTTGATTAATTATCGAATCAATTGCAAATGAAATATCATTTTCAGCATTATAAACAGGAATTATTACAGAAATTTTATAGTTAATGATTATACACCACACTAATAACTTTAATTATAATTAATATTTGACAAATAATAAATTAGTTTGTCTGTTAATGAATAAATTTGTTTCGATGCAATACGGCAAGAAAAAAATAATTTGAAAATTCTCGCAAAACATCAACTCTGCACAGTTCATTAAATACAAAACTTGATGATAAAAAATCTTTAAATTTTTTATTATTTTATGTTGATTAATGGTTTTTTATATTGGTATTATAGTTCACGACACTAAAAATTATAAAAATTCATAGGAACTTCCAGAGCCAATTTTTCCAATAACTTTCATTATTAATTACTTGTTTAAATTCATTTTCAAAGATAAATTTTAGTTGTTCCATGCAGGTTATAAATTTTCTTGAAATTTTAGCTTTTATTGTTCTCCAAACTTGTTCTATTGGATTATATTTTGGAGAATATGGTGGTAAATGGATTAAATCCATGTTTAAAATGTTGCATAATTCTCTGAAAACAGTAGCATGATGGACACTATAATTATCTAAGATTACTGCTATTAGTATTTCCATTATTAACTGGTGTTGTAAGTTTTTATCCATAAAATATGATAATAACATTGCTTTTTGAAGATTTTCGAGTACCTGGTCGGATTTAGTTTTGAAATTTAAAGGATTTTTTACAAGTCTTTCGAAAAATTTCTTGAAAGTATTACTTTTCTCAGATAATATTTCTAACGCTAATAATAGTTTTTCATAGTTTTTTTTCATCATTAACCGTATTTAAAATATTTTTTTAACTCTAAATTTTTATTATTCATTATTTTTCCTAATTTAGATTTTAATTCTTCATTTTCAATATTTTGAATAGTGATGGTTATCATAAATTTCATCATTTCAAAGGTTTTTGTATTATCTAAGAATGATACGAAAGATTTTCCATTTATTGCTTGTACACCTAGTGCATTTAAGGATAATCTTGTTGTTGGTTGTATTTTAATGTTTTTAGTGCCTTTTTTATTATAACATCTTTGACTGTTATCTTGATTTTGACAATATGTTTGATCTAAAAACACGACAGTGAAATTTTCTAAATCTAAATGTCGGGTGTTTTTTTTAACTGTTCTTCAGCATCTTTTGGCATTTTAGCATATATTTTATAAGGTTTAGTGTAAGTATAGTCCAATTTCTTCATTATGCGCTCAATACTTCTTAAACTATATTTAACGCCAAATAATGTTTCAATTATATGTTTTACTTCTTTTGCAGTTTTTAAATTATTTTCTTGAATCGCTTTGTCTAAAATTAAAAATTGTTCTTCTGTTAGTTTAGATTGACCTTTAGAACCTTTTTTTCTTTTTAATGCTTCCATACCACCATTATTCCATTGTTTAATCCAATTATATGCAGTTCCTTGACTAATCCCATGTTTATTAATAATGTCATTTATTGGTTCATCATGCAAAACATCCAAAATTACATATAATTTATTTAAAACTCGTGTATCATTCTCTAACTTTTTAATTTCCGTTTGAATCTCGGAAATAATCCCAGGATATTCTTCAATTAATGTTTGATTAGACATGATTATAATATTTATAACCAATAGTATTTATAATTTTCAGTGTCGACTACTATACTTTTTGATAGAAATTTGAATTTTTCAAAACACACATGACAAAACCCTAAAAAAGTAAATTTTATTTTAAATAAAATATAATATTAAAATATAGAATTTTATAAAAATAATGAAGGAAAAAACAATGGAGTATAAAATAACAATTATCATACCAATTTATAATTCTGAAAAATACTTAAAATATACTATTGATAGTGTCATTAAACAGAGCATAGGATTTGAAAATATTGAATTAATATTAGTTGATGATAATTCCAATGATAAATCTAAAGAAATTATTTTAAATTATTCAAAAAAATATGATAACATTAAACCTATTTTACTAGAAAATAATTCTGGTGCTGCAAGCATTCCCAGAAATATTGGAATTAAGCAATCAACTGCACCATACATAATATTCTTAGATAGTGATGATAGTCTTTATAATGATTATTGTGAAGTATTATACGCTGCAATAACAAAAAACAATGCAGATATTGTAAAATGCAAACACACAAGTAAAATTAATAATGAACTGTTAATTTCAAAAGACATTCATTCAATAAATAATGAGGAAAAAAAGTTAACATCAATTGAGAAAATGTTTTTGTACCATACTGTATGGGCTAATATATATAGCAGCTCTTTTCTTAAAAAAAACAATATAAAATTTTTAGAAATGTTATTTGAAGATGTTGTTTTTTCTGTTTATTGTTTAATAAAAACAAAAAAAGAGGTTATTGAATTACCCAATTATCCGGGATATATTTATCATATAGAAAACGAAGACTCAATCACCCATAATGTTTCGATTAATACTTTGAATCAATTTTTAAAATGTGTATCTTTAATTTATGACTTATTAGATAAAAATTGCAGTTATAATACCAAACAAGAATTAATGAATGAACTAATTAATATGGTCTTTTTCATATTAGCAAAGTTAGAAAATCCGAAAGAAGGATTGGAAATACTTCATGACTTTGAAAAAAATTTAACTATTCAGTTAACTCCAATTTCAAAACCCTTAAATATTTTAAATAAAAAAATTATTAATAAACAATTTAATCAAGCATTAATATTATTAAAAATAATTGGAATATTATATAACAATAAAAAAATTAGAACATTATTCCTTATAAAATATAGTAATTTAAAAAGAATTGATTAATAGAGAGATAACTTATTAAATATTATCAACCAATAACTAAATTTATAATTCATGTTGTTTTGCTTTTTCAAATTCTAATTCTAATTCTTTAACCGCAGATTTATTAACAACTTTTTTAACTAAGAAATAAGGTGTTAGATATAAAATAAAATTACCAAATTTATTTTTAGATAACAATTGGAATAATTTTAATTTATTATTAAATTTTGTTGAATAAACAATTGCAGATTCAGAATTTGATAATTTTGCATAATATTGATATAATTCCGCATAAGGATGATCAGGATTCTTCCATGGGCGAAAAACATCAGCGGCACAAAAATGAAGAAATATTGGATTTTTTCGGGCATCATCCATAATTTCCTTAGAATAATATTCATGTTCTATGCAACAAAACTTTCTTGACACAAAATAAGGCATATATTGAAAATATCTTTGAAGATTATACTTTGGTGAGATTATTTTAATTTTATCTTTAAAAATTACATTAATTACACCCTGATCATGTTGATAAAACCTATTCTGATTATCTTTAATAAATTCTATGAATTTTTCTTCAACATTATTTTCACGCCATTTTTTCAAATTAATCAGTAGAACACCAGCATTAACATATTTATCCTCTTTAGAATAACCCAACATTTCCTGAATTGTAGTATTGCAACAATCTAATACTCCAGCACAATAATAATCAGAAATATCTTCATCCCATAATTGTTTTAATGAATCAACGATAAGACTATCACAATCCAAATATAAAATTTTATCTATATCTTTAGGTAGTAAACTTGAAATAAATAATCTTGAATAAGTAGTAAACGAAATAATGTTATCTCTATCAAGAGAAGCAATATGAAAATTTAAATCTTCAATATTTTTTGTTTTAATGAAATGTAAAGAACACTCATATTCATTTACAACATCTTTTATTTTATTTATATTTTTATTAGTAATTCCATCACTTAAAATAAACACATTAATATCATTAAAATCATTTTTATTATTTTCTAATAATGATATTAAAGTTATGCATAAAAATGAAGAGTATTCATTATTAGATGCTAATACAACATTAAACATTTTTAACCTCAGTTATATACTATTAATAAAAATATGATAATCATTTAAAAAAAATGACAGACATAGATACTTATATATTATATTATGTTTCATTTAATATAAATTAATATTAAAGAATTGGGACTGTCAACAGGAATGTTGGTATTTTTTAATAATTGCTCAAACATTTTTTTTAATTCTAAATAAATACTTAAAAAAATTTAAACACTCATACATGCTATTAACATTAGATAATAAAAAAATAAATAGATTTTCATATGTTAAAATCCATAAACTTAAATTATTTGTTAGTGTAAAAAATTTAACTGATGAATTTATTTTTATTTCATCTACATTCTATTTATTAAAACTAAATATGTTATTAAGTTAATATTAAATTGTTAAATAAAAAATAAGGACAAAATGATTTGATTTTACTTCAATTAAATGATATTAATGCTTTGATAAAATACCATTCTTTTCCAATTATCTTTTAAAATATGATCCATTATCATCATAATAACTCATATTCCACTTAAATTAATTAAATTAGTATATATATTATGAATATCAACTTATTTATATATTAACAACTATTTAAGTTTTATTTTTAAATTTAAAGTTTATAAAAATGTTTAAATTAAATGTAGGCTAATTATTATATATGAAACCAAAAAATAAAAAGCCTACAGAGATATATTGTGTCGAAGATTAATTAAATATTACCTATTTGGACAGGGAAATTTACTCTACATTTGTAACACTATTTCTCCCAAAATCGTTGATTTATTCTCAGAAATTATAAATACTAAATTATTTGTGATTTATTTTGATTATAGAGAATCTGATCCTGATTTTGCTCAAACACATGTCAAAAATGGATTAGTTGAATTTAAATTAAACAAAAAATACATAATTTATAAACAAACTTATAAATATCAATCTAAAAATAAAGAAAAATACATGACAACAATGTTACCCGATTATATTGATAAATACTGCAATTATACAAGAGAAATCAAAAAACAGGGATTAATGTGCACAAAAATTACATTTTCATCATATGGACCAAAAACTGAAATTGTAAACGAACAATTTAACCTCAATATATCAAGACAAAGCATATACTTACATGAAAAGGAATTATCACCACAATACACCTATAATAAAGAACAAGAGATATTAAAAGAAATTGAAAAATTAAATATAAAACCTAGCGGTTATTATAGTTATGATGAAGAATATATAAAGATTAATAAGAAAATCTACGTAAGATTAGCCTTAATTGATGTGCATACAAAGATGATTATCAATGATGAATTAATTCCCAAAAACCAATTCAATAAGGAATACATTGAAATGTTCTTAAAAGTGTCTACAGCAGATATAAAATTAGATACTATCATTACTGATGGATATCGTTCATATTCAGAAATAATAGAACGATTGGGTGCAAAACACCAACTTTGCACATTTCACATAATGCAAAACCTAATGACAAAACTAAATCCATACATAAACACTAAAAATAGACTCATAGAATCCCCAATAAAATCCAATGAGAAAAAAGAAGCAAAAATAGAAGAATTAAAAAAACGAAATGCCCTTAAAAAGAGGAAGACCTAAAAAATCCGATAAAAAAGCAAACAAAAACCTAGAAAAAAGAAAAAAGCTAAAACAACAAATAGATGAAAATAAAGAAAAAATAAGAAAATACAAAGCTAAAATCAAAGAACACTTAGAATATAAAGAAACAATCAAGAAAATATTCCGTGCCAAATCTTTAAAAACCGCAATGAAATATTTCAATCAATTAAATGACAAATTAGAAGAATTACCTCCAATAATAAAAGACTTCATCAAAAAACTATCAAAAAAGAGAAATAATGCATTAAACTACTTAAATGATAAAAATATACCAAAAACAAATAATTTAGTTGAATTACTGTTTAAAGTAACATTTCCTGGAAAAATAAAAAGAATTTATCGAACATATGCAGGTGCAATAACTCAAATCAAAATTGATGACCTCAAATGGATTGAACAAAATGTCCTCAAAAAACCCAGTAAAAAATAAAATTATCAGTTAAATTTTTTACACTAACGATAAAACATAAATATAATCCTTATTATACCATTAAATCAGATTATTTTATGTTGATTGATTTTAAATACAAAAAATATATTAATTCTAATAAAAATTTACTCAAGCAGTATGTTTGGAAATGAACACCCACAGTTCCAAGAAGAATATGGATGAGAATCATCATAACTTATCCAACCATGGGATTTATTAAAATGTTATTTTTTAATAAAACTTTCGAAAATCTTTTCAAATTGGGTTAATATAGGATATTTAGAAATTAAAATATGAACAATTGGAAATTTTCTTGTATTTAATAATATATTGTACTCTTTAACCTTCAAATCATTTGCTATAATATAAGTTGTTAATAATCTTTCAGCCATAAATCCAAATATTCTTGTATCTCTGAATTTATATTTATCAAAATCAATTTCTTCACTAATTTTATCAAAAACTTTAAATAACCAATCAAAATAATCATTTGCTAATTCTCTATTGCAAATAAACATATTGTTTAACCAGAGATATCGGTCATTCATGACCTCATTATAAGTTTTTGCATATTTTGGAAAAAATCGCTTTAATATATCTTCAATTAATACATAATCTTCAAATAGAACATCATAATCCGGACGTTCTACGTTTAATGATTTATGGAAATCATATAATGGCTTAATAAATTTCATAGGTTTTGGTAAAATGATATCATATTCATTTAAATCATTGATAATATCGGACTTAGTGAGTTTATCCCATCTTAAACTTCTTACAAACCATCTACGATAATGGCAAAATCCTATTATGTCCTGATTAGTATTTTTCCAAGCCCAATACTCACCAGTTAACTCAGAATAATATTTATTTAAATTAGAAATATTATCTCCTTCATCATCATAAAAATAATTAGGTTTATTCTCCGTTATTCCTCTGCCACAGACTAAAGGTTTATATAACTCAGAGTCATATTCATCAGAAATTTCCTGATTAAATGTTAAAATAAATACATCAACTGTTTTATCCAAGTTATCACCAATAAATAGTATAGAAAAAAAACTATATAAACATATCATCAATACAATCTAAGGGGACTGTCAATTTGTTAGGACTTTTTTTGATTTTCTATCCAGCCATTTTTTCTAGCCATAATGTAGTCAAATATTCATTCAGGAGTTCTATAGATTCTTTTTGTCTGTTTGTCTAATGTATTTCCAAAGTAATTCTCTAGTTTGTTGTTAGTACTTTCTAATTTTCCAATGAATGATTTTTCAAGGAAAATTAAGTATTTTCTATAAACTGGGAAGAAATTTTTGTTTAAGTAGTCTTGCATCATCATTGGAAAATTAGTTAATTCTTGTTTTAAAAGGTATATATATCTTATTGCCTTATCAAATGATTGTTGGTGGAATAATTCATAAAATAATCCTACGTATATTTTTATTTCATTAGACATTTCTTCTTTTTTATTTTTGCGCATTTTTTTGATTTTGTATTCGGAGATTTTTGGTTGGGTTTTTCGTAATTCTGCTTCGTATTTGTCTAGTTCTTCTGTTATTTTTGGTTTTAAATTGGTGGTCATGTTTTTAATTAAATGAAATGTGCAGTGTTGATGTACAAAGCCTAATTTTCTCATTACTTGTTCATAATCTTCTTTTAAATCTGTTATTATTGCTTTACGGTGTTTTAAGGGAATTGATATATCTATGAAATCTTCAACTATTTTTGAAGTTTCCTTTTCAGATATTAAGCATGCTACGGGCATGTTATTGATTATATCAAATAATTCTAATCTAAACATATCGCTTAACTTTAATTCTAATTGGAGTTCCATCACCCAAATATAATAATCTCTAATTATATCTTTTTCTAGAATATTTTTTAGAACAACAATGTTTACAATATGGTTAACGTTCTTCTAAAATTCCCTGACTATTAACAAAGTAATTATCATCAAGAATAGACTCAATAGGCAAAATTAATTGAGGATAAATTTTTTCATCAAAATCCTTTTCGAACAGGATCCTTAAATTCACCGATAAATATATAAGTCTCACCAACCAATCTAAGATATGAAAGGCATTTAATTTCTGATTCCATATATAATTATTTGTCTTCCACCATATAAATAGTTAATTAAACTCAAAATTAAAAATATAAAATATTAAATAATATACAGTTAATTTACAAAATTATAACAAATTTATATTAAAATTAAAGCACAATAAATCGGAAAAAATCTTGAAAAAATTTAAAAAAAAATAAAAAATTAAAATACCAAACCATAACTTGCATATAAATTTAACGAAAAATAAACATTCCTAGAAACTTAAGGATTTAACTTATTTTTAACTATGTTTTCAATATTGAAAACATCTAATTTTTATTTATTTTAATTGAATCAAACATTATTTATTTTAATACTTGTTTAATTATTTTTAATTTATTTATATCTTATTTTAATAATTATTAATAGTTTATTTTAAATATTATGAGTTATATATAATTATATATGTAATTGAAGTTTTTTGATTACGAATTTAGTTAATTGGAGGAGTATTTTATGTATTCTTTTGATAGGTTTATCAAAAATTTTTTTCGATTATTTGAGTGTTTTATATCAAAAAGATATATTACTGATGATAATCGATTTATTAGGGATAGAAAAATGACTCAAAAAGAATATACTGCATTTATTCTTTCCCAAAGGAGCTGTACTAGTTATATTGAAACGATTAGATTTTTTACTATGTGGATGAAGAAAGATTTTGAAACGATTTCGAGTCAGGGAATTGGAAAACAGAGAATGTTTATTGACCCTAAAGTGTTTATTGACATGTATGAATGTTTTATTGATGAATTATATAACAAATTTCCAGGATTTTCAAAATTTAAAGGATATATTGTCAGTGCGTGTGATGGGAGTATTGTTGATCTTCCAAATGTTACTTTAACACGTGAAGAATTTCCTGTTGGTGATGAAAACTTGTTAAAAGAAAAAAGAATTCGTGCAAGAGTTTCATGCGTATTGGATGTGCATTCCAAACATATTTTAACTGTAAAAATTGTTGAAACAGTAGTAAATGAAATTGATTTAGCAATAGAACATCTAAATAACTTAAAACAACGATTAGACATCACAAAAGTAATTACCATTTATGACAGGGGTTATCCATCAATCGAATTAATGGCAAAAACTATTGATTTGAACTCAAAATTTTTAATAAGACTACCAAAAAACGTATTTGCACATCAAATTAAACAAATGAAAACCAATGATGAAATAATACAAATCAACATGACAAACAACAGATTAAAGAAATTTGATGATGAAAATTTAAAAGAAAAAGCAAGAAAAATGGGACGATTAGAAATAAGAATAGCATTAATAGATATTGGAAATGAAGAACCAGAAATACTAGCAACAAATTTAACACCAGAAGAATTCTCAACAGAAGATTTAAAAGAATTATATGCAAAAAGATGGACAGTAGAAACAGGATTCGATAGATTAAAAAATCTCATCGAAATCGAAGATTTCAGCGGAATACGAAGACAAATAATCGAACAAGATTTTTACGCACATATATTCGTTTATAACCTAGCAATAACCATAAAAAACCACGCAGAAAACAATATAACAAGAACACCCAGAAATAAAGATAAAAAAATAATTTATCAGTCGAATTTCGCAAAAATAATAGGAAATATCTATTTATTCTTCTTTGACATACTATTTGGATCGAGAACAAAAAGAGAAGAAATAATCGATTTTATAACAAAAGAAGCATCCAAAGAACTAACACAATACGAAGAACATCAATATGATGAAAAAGAGCGAAAAAACCCAGATGTTAATAACAAACATCCGGGAAACAAGAAAAAAACACACTAATCAACAATTCAACACACAAAAATTAGTGAGTTTTTAAATCTTGTTTAATTTTTTGTTCACAAATAATATAAAAAACTTACGAAAAATCAATTATCCATACCAAAATAATATAACAATGTTATTAAAAACCAATTATGATGAAAAATTTCATCCAAAAATATATTAAGTTTCTAGGAATGAAAAATAAAAAACTAAAAAATCAAAAGAAGGCTGGAAAAAGAACTTTGAAAAAATAAACACTAAATATCAACAAAAGTCCTAACAAATTGACAGTCCCCAATCAATGTTGTCAACTTGAGTACTATTCACATATTTTTTATCTCCTTCAAGTCTTTTTTGTTATTCTTTCAAACTTTAGCATATGAAATTGGAAATCTTAGATTGCAATTCGTCTTTCTTGACGTAGTTTCATGTTTCTGTACTTTGATTAGCAATCTGATATACAATTTGAAAAATAATTCATGTTGTTTTTCCTTATTTCTTCGAAGAGCGATAATATTATAAAAAGCAGATAATCATTTATATTCCGAATAATTTAGCATAATCAACACAATATTCTTCATAAATACCTTGAAGATATTTATTAACCATTATGCTTATTATAGTAAGTTACGAAACTTTTTTTAATAATAACTTATAAATATTTATTCATGGTAGGAAGAAAACAAATTCATTTAAAAGAACATTTGAGCAAAAACGAAATAGAAAAATTACTTAAAGAATACAAATATTATCATAAAATTTATTTAAGACTTTTATTTATTCGTATGCTTGATAAAGGAGAAGAATTGGATAATGTTTGTGAATTTTTCAATATAAGTGTTCCAACAGGATATAATTGGTTAAATGCATATAATGAAAAAGGATTTGAAGGTTTAAAACCAAAATTTGCTGGAGGAAGACCATCTAAATTAACTTCTCAACAATTTTTGGAATTAAAAAGTATGATTGATCTTAAAATTGATGCTGGTGAGAAATTATCTAGAAAAGATGTTCATATGCTAATTATTGAAGAATTTGGAGTACATTATAGTTTAAAAAGGGTAGGTGAAATAATAAGAGAACTTGGATTCAATTATAATAAAGCATATCCCTTTCTTTACAAAACAACCTGAAAATGCTGAAAAATTTTTAAAGAAAAATTAGAAGTTATTGATTTAAATAAAAACGAAAAAATAGTATTTTTTGATGGATCAGCTATTCAAAATGAACCAAATTCATCAAAATCAGTATCTAAAAAAGGAAATAAAAATTTAGCAAAGAAAAATCCATATAAATTTAAAGTTAATGCATTAGGTTCTATTGCTTTAATGGGTAATTTTAGTTTGATTATTTCTGAAACATCAAAAGCCCATGATATAGCAAGAGCTTTTATTGATATTAAGATAGCAAATACTGATATAACTATTTTAAAATTATTATTAAATAAAGTTTTGTTGGATTCTGATTTATCTCCAGATCAAATTCAACAAAAGATTTCAGAAAAAAATTCAACAAAAGAAGATTTTATAAATAAAATAATGAAAAATATTAATAATAATGAATTAACGACTGTCGAATTAGCTTCAAAATTAGAAAAACAGAGCAAAAAAGAAAATTTGGATAATCAAAGAAGAATAGATTCAACTAAGCGTCAGGTCATCTTAGAAAATATTAGTAAAGAAGAAATTAAGAGATATTCTTATTTAGAACCAAAAATTAACATTATTTTAGATAATTATAGCGTTCATAAATCCCAATTGGTTAAAGAAATATGTGAAATTTTGAACATGAATTTAATATATTTGCCACCATATTCCCCTCAATTTAATCCTATAGAACAAGTATGGAGAACATGTAAAATAGAAATAAAAAGAAAATATTATGAATCAAAGGAAAAATTAGAAAAATTTTTTGTCAAAACTTATTTTAAAGTAGTTAATGGAGGTAATTTCTTTAATTGGTGGGAAAAACTAAATTCATTTATTTTAATCAAACGACTATTTTTAACCAAAGTTTCTAATACTTAAACCAATTTAATTCGTCTTCTTTTTAATTATTCTAAGGGTGCTTAAATTAATTAGTTCTAATCTTATATTTGGTGAAGATTTTAAAAGGCGAACTTAGAGTGTAAACGGTTTTATAAAGAGTTATAATAAAATAAAAAACAATAACTGACTAAAAAGAAAAAACCCTAAAAAAATAAAATAAGAGACCTATAGTTAATTACCAAACTTTTGTTATAAATGCTTCGAGCCATTTGTCATAAACTTTTGTTTCTGAAATCGATTCAAAGTACGTTTTAATTGTCAATTCTTGTAAAAATTCTTTTGATTTAAGGTAATAATGTTTTATTTCTCTTTTAATTTGTCTCCAAATTTGTTCTATTGGATTTAAGTGAGGAGAATATGGTGGAAGATATATCAGAGCAATATTAAGATGCAGTGCTATTTTTTTGATGAATGCAGATTTATGAACGCTGTAATTATCAAGAATTAAACATATCCTTTGTTCGGTTTGCATTTTTGTAATTATATCTTCTTTTTCTAATTGATATAATGTTATTTTTCTCCTTATTTCCATTCTTTTTTTCACATTATTTAGTGATTCTCTATTACAGTGTTTTCCAATGATTCTAGCAATTGTGGAGGTTGTATTGTCTTTATATTTTTCAATTGTTTTTAAAATTTTTTCTGTGAAAACTACATTATCTTCATTATTTTGCATCAATAATTCATCTATTTCATCATCAGTTAAATTAACTTCTTTAATTATTTTATTTAATAATTTTACAGTATTTTTATTATTTGTATTTGCAATTCTTAATTCTAGTAATGCTATTGCAATTTCTGGTGCTGTTGAAGAATTTGTTATTGTGATGGTTGAATTTCCATTAATTGCTAATGATCCTGTGGCGTTGATTTTAAATTTGTATGGATTTATAATTTGCGTGTGTTTTGTTCCTTGTTTATATAATGATTTTTGAGTATATAGCTCATTTTGAAATGAAGCTTCATCAAATAAGACTATAACATCGTTTGATGTTACATTGTATTCTTCTAAGTTTTTTTAACTGTTCTTCGGCATCTTCAGGAGATTTTGAAAATTTTGGATATGCTTTACTATAGTTATAACCTAATTTTCTCACAATTTTTCCTATTTGCTTTAAACTATAATCTACATTGAATTTTTCATTAACAAGAAAATGTACATCTTTAATAGACATATTAGGTGTTTCTTCTATGATTTTGTCCAATTCTATTAATTGATCATAAGTTAATTTTGAGGGTCTTCCTCCACCAAAAGAAGGTTTTAAACCTTCCAAACCTTCTTTTTCGCATGTTTTAATCCACCTATGAACTGTTTGATATGATTTTCCCAAGATTTTTGCAGCATCGGCAATTGTATTTCCTTCAGTAACAATTTTAACTGCAATTAATCTTTGATAATACCTATGATACGCCACATAATTACTAATTTCTTCATCCAAAGCAGTTTTTGTCATTTTGTTAAAAACATTAATTTTAGATTTTCCAGACATAATTCATTATTTGTCAGTCATCTATAATAAAAGTTTGGTTAGTAACTATAAATCAAAAAAACAAGCAACTACGAAAAGAAAAAAAGAGATGAGAAAAAAGAACTAAAATAATTATTAAAAACTAATGAACAAGTAGAAAACATATATGATGCCGACACTAAAAAAGGCTCACACATAAGATTCAATACTCTTAACAACCGTGGAAAATTCTTTGACAGAAACAGTTGCAGTTTTCTAGAAAGCTTAGATAAAAAATTTGACAAAACAGTAACATACTATGATAACCCATTAATTCCCAGAACAAACAATAATATCGAACGATATTTCGGAATAACATTGCCCAGCTTCATTAAACGTAAATACAGAACAATCGAAGGTTTAACAAGATATTTAAAATTACAAAAAATCAGATGGATACATCGAAATGTTCTGCATGACTACCCACTTGAAAACCTTCCCTGACCCAGTACTTACAGGAAAAAGAGTGCATTATATCATGACAATTTTAAACAATGCCCTTATAACATTTTTTAATGAAATAATGAGAATTACAATACTTGCAATATGGATTACACTCCCCAATAACTCCATCGTCATTAACAAGGACTATCATCAAGAACTGAAGCAATAGGCAAAATCACTTGCACATAATTTTAAGTATCACTTTCGTTTTCATTCAAGAAATCAGTGCTAAATCGGACACATCCACCATTATTTTATTTTTAAAAAATGCCCATAATAAGTAATATTACCATTTTTATCAAATTTATTATAATTTTTCTTATAAGACAACTTAAAAAATTTATATTTATAACACAAATTTAAAAATTCATCATACTCACAACTTTTGGAAAAATTTTCATCTAAATAAAAAATTTTTGAATTTTTTAAAGTTGCATTGTCAATATATTCTTTACAAACCCCAAATGAATTATATGCTATTTCAGTCACATAATCTATTAAAAAATAATCTATAAGATAATTATAATCCAAATTATATTGAATCAACATATCATACAAAAATGAAAACAACATGTTTGATTTTCCACCCATGAAAAATCCGCACCATCGTCCTTTTGTAAAAAAATCCATCCACATCCCTTCTTCAAAAAAAAACAGTATTGTAATCCATATCATCAAACTCGTTGAAAATATAATCCAATATAAAAACAGTTGCATCAACCCATATCCCACCATATAAACTTAAAAGTTTTGCTCGAAGAATATCAGAAAAAAGAGTAATGGTAATATTTTGATTTTTAAATTTATTAATTATCTCAATTGGGATGTCAACATAATCCGAATAATTATATTTAGTTAAAATGACTAATTCATAATCACCAGAATATTTTTCAATATTTTTCACACATATTTTTACTAATTCTGGTGCATTTTCAATACCCTGCCACCAAAAACACCAAATTTTTTATTATTATTTCCTACAATTATATTTTCATGTTTATAATAATTTATTATCACTGAATATTTATTAACTAAAAATTCATATATATAATCATGTTGCATATCAGAAATTTTTAAATAAAACCCATTCAGTAAAATCAACCCTATAAAGTTAAGGATTGTTGATTAAATTATTTTTTTAATTTTGTTTATTTTTTCTTATTTTTAGTTAAATCAATTCTATATTTGTTTTTTAATTATTTTTATTGATTTAATGAAGTTTTATTTTATTTGGGGTTCAGTTTTAATTTTTATTATTTTTTTGAATGTTGATTTTTTTCACTTATTTTTAAATCGTGTGTCTTTTAATTTACTTGTATTTTGCTATAATTATTTTAATTCTTGTTTAATTAGTTTTAATTTATTTATATATAATTTTAATTATTTATTATAGTTTAATTTAAATATTAGTTAATATATAATTATTATATATGATTTATGTTAATTTGAATTATTTTTTAATGATTTAAATGGTATTTTTGAGGAGTTTTTGTTATGGAATTTTTTGAAGATTATTGTTTGGAAACTTGGAGAGGTTTTAATAATTATGTTAATCAAAAATATGTAATAGGTGAAAATCATTTCGTTAGAAGGCGAAAAACAACTCAGGAGAGTATTATGAAATATCCTTTAATGAATCATGGGCGTACGAATGCTATTGAATCATTATATTTTATTTCGGAAGTAACAGGGGATGAAGAAATGACTATATCTAAATCAGCGATTGGACAACAAAGATCATTTATAGATCCACAAGCATATGTGGACATGGAATGAGGACTTTATTAATGGAATCTACAACGATTATGAGGAAAAAGATAAATTTAAAGGATATATTGTATTGGCCGGAGATAGTTCTATTTGTGATTCACCCAATACCAAATTAACATACCAAGAATATAATCAACCACATTTTAACTTGATTAAAAAAGAACTACTAAGATTCAGAGCATCATGCATTGCAGATGTGAATTTAGATTTCATACTAACCTCAGAATTCACCAGCACAAAAATAGACGAAATAATATTAGCAAAAAAACATTTTTTTCAACATAAAAAATATAGATTTCCCAACCATAAATTCCTCACAACATACGACTGAGGATATAACTCAATGGAATTAATGTTAATCCACCATTTAAACGACTCCAAATTCTTAATTCGCTTACCAACAGACAATTATGAAAATGAAAGAAAATGGATGACCACCAATGACGAAACAATAACAATAAAATTAAACCACAACAGAAAACAAAATTTTAAAGACGAAAAACTAAAAGAAATCGCATCCAAACTCCAACAAATTGATTTCAGAATAAAAGAAATAGAACTAACAGATAAAAAAAGGAAACCCTTACACAGAAATACTAATCAGCAATTTAGAAAAAGAAACATTCACAACAGAAGATATAAAAGAATTATACAGAAAAAGATGGAAAATAGAAACTAATTTCAACAGACTCAAAAACATAATAATGCTTGAAAATTTCACAGGACATAGAAAAATAATTCTGGAACAAGATTTTTACGCAAACATATGCATATTCAACTTCTTAATAGCAATGAAACACGATGCCAACAACAAAATACAAGAAAAACACAAAAATAAAAACAACAAATATGAATATCAAACAAATCTCAACGTATTATTTGGAAAAATAAAAATGGAAATACCAAATCTCTTATCGCCAAGCAAAAAACAACAAAACAAAGCAATTAATCGCATAATGAAAATAGCAACCACAAATCTAGTTAAAAAAATATGATAAAAATGATAGAAATCCCGATAGGAAATCTCAAGACCCAACTAACAAATATCCTTACACACAACGGAGATCATCATGAAAAAATTTTAAAACTCCTTAACTTTATAGGGTTGACAAAAAATAGAAAAATTAATTAATGATTTCTCCCAAACTATCATTGAGGGCTTTTGTTTTGTGTTCATATTTATACATTTGTCCTCACTATTTATATAATAGTTTCTACTGACTCTGTTTTTCATATAAAAACTAAATAAATAACCATACTTTATATCTATTCCATATATTAGATTATTTGAAAATACTTGATTTAAATATTTCTTTAATTAAAACAATGAATTCAACGCATTAAATTAATATTGTAGTAAATAAGTTTAAATATAATAAAAGCAAAATATTAATTTAATTGATGAATAACAAATAATAATAAACTGTTTTTTGAAAAAAGAAATTATAAACACATATTATACCTAATAAAGATATAATATATTAACAATAATAAAATAAAGTAAAATAATCAATTTCTTAAGTTGACAGCATTGGAGAAAAAATAGTCGATTTTATAATAAAAGAAGCATCCAAAGAACTAACACAATACAAAGAAAATCAATATGATGAAAAAGAGCGAAAAACCCCAGATGTTAATAATAAACATCCGGGGAAACAAGAAAAAAACACACTAATCAACTTTAAACACACACAAAATTAGTGAGTTTTTAAATCTTGTTTAATTTTTTGTTCTCAAATAATATAAAAAACTTACGAAAAATCAATAATCCATACCAAAATAATATAACACGTTATTAAAAACCAATTATGATGAAAAATTTCATCCAAAAATATATTAAGTTTCTAGGAATGATTCACCATCAAAAATTTTATTAAGAAAATATATCTATATAATATATAATAAATGATATAAACAACAATCAAGAAATCACTGAAATAGACAATATCAAATATATAAATATTTATAATAATAATTTCGTTAAAACTCATCCTAAAGAATATATTGTATGTACTGAAGAATATTTTAGTGATGATCAATGGGATATGTTAAACCTTGAAAATAGATATATTATTGATATTGGTGCCAATAATGCTGATACTGCATTATATTTTGCTAAAAATGGTTCTTGCGTTATTGCTTTTGAACCCGTGAAGCATATTTATGAATTAGGACTTGAAAATATCAAACTTAATCCTTCATTAAAAGATAAAATCCAATATATAAATAAAGCTGTTGGTGCTAAAAAAGGAATGTTAAATATTAATGCAGAATCTCTAAAAGACTATGCGGATGGAAATGATTCATATGACATAGAAATAATAACAATAGATGATATAATTAATGATTATAATTTCCCATATGATGTTCTAAAAATGGATTGTGGAGGCTGTGAATTTGAAATAATAAAAAATAATGATTTGAGAAAATTCAATGAAATAATCTTTGAACATCATGCAGATATGGTTAAACAGGATTCTAATCAGTTAATTGATAAATTAAAATCACAAGATTTTAAAATTAAAACATTTCCATGTAATGCCAGTGATAAACCCTTTGAAGAAATTGGAATAATATATGCTTATAAATAATATAGGGATTTTATGAAAATATCAATTATTTGTGTTTATAATAATAAAACAGTTTTAGATGATTGCTTATTAAAAACACTACATGAACAAAATAATGATTTTGAATTAATTTTAGTAGACAATACTGAAAATAAATTTAACTGTGCTGCTGACGCTTTAAATTATGGTGGAAATAAAGCTACTGGAGAGTTATTATTATTTATACACCAAGATGTGAAATTATTTGAAAATAACTTAAACGATATTATAGAATACTGTGAAAAATTAGAAAACTTTGGTATTGCAGGTATTGCAGGAACTGATTTGAATGAAGGCTATATGAAAAGTTGTGGAATCCATAACATCCCCCCAAAACCCATGTGTGATAATCAAATAACTAAAATTGAAAGAGTGCAAACATTAGATGAAGTATTACTAATAATACCTCAAGATATTTTTAAATCATATAAATTTAATAATAAACTTTGTAATGACTGGCACTTATATGGGGGAGAATATTGTCTGAATTTGATAAAAAATGGATACTCAGTATATGTACTTCCAATAAAATTATATCATTATTCAAATGCGAATTCAATGTCAGTAGAATATTTCATTACTTTAAAAAGAATATTTAATTATTATAAGAATGATTTTGATATTATTCATACAAATTGCTGGGGAAGTCATAACCCAAAAAAAACAAATTATACTAAATTTAATAATTATTTACAATAAATCACATCTAAAAGAAATTATGCAAAAAATTAGTAAAAAAATAAAAAATTAATTTTTTATATAAATAAATACATAATTATATTAATTTTACAAAATGAATTTATAAAGTGAATTCCATGAGCAAAATACAAACAATCTTCAAAAATATGAGCTGGCTACTAATATCACAAATAATAGCCAGTGTTTTTGGATTTGTTTGGACTATTTTATTAGCTAGATACCTTGGCGTTGATAATTATGGAATTTTAGGATTTGCAGTTTCTATAACTGGAATTTTAGGAGTTATTGATGATTTAGGAATAAGTACATATATTGTTCGCCATATTTCAACGAATTATGAATCTGCTCCAAAGTATTTGGGCAATACAATACCTTTAAAAGCCATATTTGCGGCTATTAATCTAATTGTCACATTCATCATATTAGTTTTACTTAATGTGAATCAATTTACAATATTTATAACATTACTTTTCTCTATTGAATCGATTTTTATATCTTATGTAAATACACTTTATGGGACATTTCAAGCATTTGAAAAGGGTAAATATCAAGGAATTTGTAATATATTAATGAATACAATAACATTAATATTCATTTTAATTTCAATTTTTGCTGATTTAGGTCTTGAAGGAGTTACATTCGCATACATTTTAGCTAATTTAATCAATCTCATTTATGCATATTACATTTTAAACAAACATATTGTAAAACCAAAATACGAACTTGACTGGAATTTTTGTAAAAAAGTTACATTATTATCCATTCCCTTTGCGGTGACAGGAATATTATATAGCATTTATTATTCTATTGACATTATTATGCTCACCAATATGGTTGGGGATTATGCAACAGGAATTTATAATGCAACTTATAAGCTGATTTCTGTTTTAACCTTATTTTATTCAGTTTATACTGCTGTAATATTTCCAGTAATGAGCAGACTATTTAAAAATGATAAAAAATTATTAATAATAAGCTATGAAAAGTCAATCAAATATTTAATGCTCATTATTATACCAATAGCTATCGGAACAATGTTTTACTCATTAGATATTATCCAATTAATTTATGGACATAAATATGACCAAGCAGCATCTGTTTTATCAATCTTAATTTGGACAGTTTGCCTATTATTCATTAGCGGTGCAAGCAACACTCTTTTAAATGCATCACACAGAGAAGTTACGGTAACAAAGATTTATGCAATAGCTGCTGTATTTAATGTTGTCTTAAACTTAATCATGATTCCACATTTCTCATACAACGGCGCTGCAATCACAACGGTTTTAAGTGATTTGTTAATTGTATTTATACAGATATATGTAATTTATAAACTAGGACACAGACCAAATAAAAAACTATACAGTGATTTAATAAAAATCGTATTAGGATCAGCAGTTTTAGGAATCGCATTATACTTCCTAAACCTAAACATGTGGATTGCCATACCTGTTGGAATAATAATATACTTTGCAGTAATAACATTATTAAAATTCTTTGATGATGATGACAAATATGTAATTAGAGAAATATTGGGTAGAAACTAGATGAAAAGCAAAGAGAGAATATTTTACTTTGATGTGCTAAGGGCATTTGCAATAATAGCTGTAATAATATGTCATGTAGGCCACTTTTTCGGCCCGCTAACAACACCTGCACAGATTATAAGCGAACTTACATTCATTAATATCGGCATGGCCGGCGTTCCAATCTTTCTGATGATCAGCGGAGCACTGCTTTTAAACAGAGAGTATCCAAACCTTAAAAACTTTTTAAAACACAGGTTTGCAAGAATCATCTACCCATTTATCTTCTGGACCATATTAATTCTAGGACAACTTTACTACCATGGATACAATTCTAAGTTCATCTGGGGAGTTTTTATTGGTGAGCCGTCAATTCTGTGGTATTTTTGGACACTGATCGGAATATACCTGTTCATTCCTGTTTTAAACTCGTTTATTAAGGATTATAAAATCAAAGGAGCTGAATACTTTTTGGCAATCTGGCTTTTTACAATTATTCTGAAAACATTCAATGCTTATCCTTTATGGAGCCATTTCAACCTGGACATGTTTGCAAACTATATAGGATATCCTGTTTTGGGATACTGGATTTCAAACAAAAAGTTCAATATCAATGACAAGAAGCTATGCATTGCAGGTCTTATAATATTTTTAATTTCCCTTGCAGTCTTTGTATATTGCTGTTATACAAATTTCAGTTTAGCCCAGTATCAAAACCTTCCGAACATGCTTGAGGCAGCGGGACTGTTTATATTCATCATGTGCCTTGACAGACTAAACAGATTCGAGTCAATAAAAGATGGTTTTATAGGTAATGCAATACTGTCCCTAAGTATATGCAGTTACGGAATGTACTTTTCACACACCATTGTCGTAAAGGCACTTTCATACCACAATCCAGGATCCAACACGTTATTCCCGTTAATGTTTGTGCTGATAGTATTTTTAAGCTGGCTTTTACCATATGTGTTAAGCAAGATTCCATATGTAAAGACTTTCAGCGGGGTTTAACTACCACATTATTTTTACTAATTATCAAAATTTAAGAAAAGCATGTACATTACATATCAATTAATAATGCAAAAAATAAATAAAAATAATATATTGAAAAGTAACTTCAACAAAATTAATTAATATCTAATTAACCCTTGAAATTATAATATCTAAAATTAATTATTCAAGCATGAATTTCTGATGTCTAAGTTTTGTTATATATGTTCCCCACTATTGAAATATAAACTTAGAAAAATCATCAACCAATTCCACAAGTATGTAAAACAGATAGATGATAAAAATATCAAAAAAAGTCGAAAATTATTACATATAAACCAATCACAAAATAATAAAGAACTTATACAAGACTAAAAATGAAATACAAACATTTTTAGATTATCAAATGAAATTTGACTAAAAAACACATAAAATAAGCCTATATAATTTTACAGACTTACTAAAATCCTCCCCAATGTTATCCCCAATGACATGTCCTTTTTCACAAAATGCATTAAATCAATTTAATTATCCAAATACCTGAAATTATTCTAATTTTGTAAAATTGCTCCCACATTGTAAAATTTACCTCAATATAACATCATATATAATCCCATATGGTTTAAATCAAACAGATAATAATTTATATAGAAAAATATAACATAACTAATGTAAATTCCTATTATGTCCGCGCGAACTATTTTTATTAATAATACTAAAATAGTACAATCAAAGGACATTATAGAGTATCCAATGTAAATGAAACATATCATTCCCAACACAACCTTGAAATTAATATGGTGCCAACAGGTTAAAATACATAGATTAATATATAATCCATCAAAACATTGTCTCTAAATTTAATTAATTTAGGTAGATTTAAAATTTAATAAACTATACGGGGTAATAACATGACAACATCAATATTATTAGATACAAACATCATCATTTATCGTGAAGACAATGATGTAATAAAAAAAGACATTCAAGAACTTTCAAAAATTTTACATAAAGAAGATTTCAAAATTTATGTTCATGAAAATTCTTTTAATGATATAAACAATGATAAAAACGATGAAAGAAAAGAAATAATGTCCTCAAAAATGAATACATATCCAATTCTCAAAACTAAATATAATTTTCAAGATGATGAAGATTTTTTAAGCATAGTTGGATATAAAGAAAACACCCATGATTTTGTAGATAATTCTTTATTATATTCAATATTAAAAGGAGAATGTACTTTTCTAATAACAAATGATAATGGAATTCACAAAAAAGCAAAAAAAGTTAGACCATATCGAACCTAATTTCAGCGAAAGAATCTTTAACACACAAGAATTAATCAATAATTTCAAAGAATATACTCCGAAATATCCATACATTATTGAAAAAACAACAATGGATTATTTAAATATCAATGATCCTCTCTTTGACAAATTAAAAAGAGATTATGAAGAGTTTGAAGGTTGGTTTAAATCCAAACAATCAGAAAAAAGGAATTGTTTAGTTTATAATAAACCAGATAAAAGTCATGGTGCATTATTAATCTATAAAAAAGAAGATGAAACAATACCTCTGGATAATAAAATATTGCCCATAAAAAATAGAGTAAAAATTGCAACAATGATTGTAACCAGCGAAGGTTATAAGATTGGAGAATTCTTATTAAAATGGATAATAGATTATGCTTTGAAAAATAACCTAGATGAACTCTATTTGACCCATTTTGAAGAAGAAGATGATTCTCTAATTTATCTAATTAAAGAATATGGATTCCAGTTAGAAGGAAAAAATAACAGAGGAGAGGTTGTTTATGTAAAATCTATTAATAAATCTCAAATTACTCAAAACATTGAAAATGAAATTCATCAGAATTCTCCATTAAAAATTGATAAAAAGTATTATCCATATTTCTATGATGGGCTAGAAGTAAAAAAATTCATAGTACCTATTAAAGAGGAGTATCATGAGAAATTATTCTTATCTAACCCTGAACAAAGTGCATTATTCGGCCACATTACAATTTCAAATAACACCATTAAAAAAGCATATTTATCCAAAGCAAGAATTAATGTAAAAGAGGGAGATGTTCTTTTATTTTATGAAACTCCTAAAAAAGGCATTTCCCAAATAGGTATTGTTGAATCTTCCAATAAAGATTTAAATATAGAAAACATAAATAAAACTGTAGGAAAACGATCAGTTTATTCACAGAATGAATTGAAAAATTTTGAAGGAAAAAATTTAGTGATTCTATTTATACACACAAAAGAATTTGACAAGATTCCTTATGAAACATTGAAAAAAGAAGGCATTATTAAAGGTGCTCCACAATCAATTCAAAGTCTAGAGCATGAAAAATATTTAAAACTAAAAAAGATGATAAAATGAATCTTTTAATATCAATTAAACCCGAATTTGTTAAAAAAATATTGGCTTATGAGAAATTATATGAATTTAGAAAATCTATTTTCAAAGAGGATGTTGATAAAATTTTCATTTACTCAACATATCCTGTCAAAAAAATCGTCGGTTATTTTGAAGTGAACGAAATAATATGTGAATCACCACAGGAATTATGGAATTCATTTTCCGAAGTTTCAGGAATTTCAAAAAAAGATTTTTTCAAATATTACGCCAATTCAAATGAAGGTTTTGCAATAAAAATTGATAATTTACACATTTTTGAAGAGTACATTGACATGAGCCAATATGATGATTTTAGAGCACCCCAATCATTTTGTTATGTTGAAAATAATAAGTGTCTAAGGGAATTATTATTAGTTTAATAGCTAAATTTTAAAAATAAGCCAATTTAATCTTATTTTAAATTTTTTTATAATATGATATTTTATAAAATTAATTATATTGAAAAAAGCTATGTATAATAGGTTTGATAATGCAAATAATTTCTCTAGCAGTATTTGTTTATCTCGGTTACACAAAAGTCAGTCTCATAAGATATGAAAACCTGCCGAACATGTTTATGGGAGTCGGACTGTTCCTGTTCGTAATGTGTCTTGCAGATTAAATAAATTCGACCCAATCAAAGACAATTTCATCGCAAAGGCGATACTCTCCCTAAGCGTTTGCAGCTACGCAGTGTACTTTTCACACACAATAGTCGTAAAGGAACTTTCTTATCACAATCCCTGATCCAACATGTTATTCCCCGTAATGTTTGTGCTGATAGTATTTTTAAGCTGGCTTTTACCTTATGTGTTAAGCAAGATTCGATACGTCAAGACTTTCAGTGGGGTTTAACTACCACATTATTTTTACTAATTATCAAAATTTTAGAAAATCATGTACATTTCATATCAATTAATGATGCAAAAAATAAATAAAAATAATATAATAAAAAGTAGCTTCAATAAAATTAATTAATATCTAATTAACCATCGAAATTATAATGCAGAAAATTAATTATTCGAGTACAAATTTTTTTGATGTATGAAGTTTTGTTAAGGTGCGTATAAAAATCCCACAGCATTGCAAGAAAAAAATTATAAAACAATGGATTTACTCATACTCTTAATTATCATATCAAAATTTCTACTCTACTTTTTCATCAATTACGACAATTAAAAGTAAAACAACTAATTTTAAAGATTAATTAGTTAAACCTATTAAACGTTTAAATATTTTAAGTAAAATTATCACCTACCCAACAAATTCTCTTCAAAACGATTCAAAAAGTTTTCTTCATCAATATCTAAAAATTTTTTAAACAAAACAAATTCTTCATAAAATTCATTATAATTCTCTTTAATTTCATCATCATCCAAATGATTGAATTCATAAATGACACTGAAAATGAATAATTTAGAGTAGTATACAAAAAATTTATTTCTGTGATGTGTGATATTATATGACCATTCACTATCTAAATTTTTAAGTTTAACGAATAATTCTTTCATTGAATCCAATAATTTCTTATTATCATATTTATAGTAATAATAATGAATTATAAAATTACAATAATCTGTGCAAAGAATATTTAAAGCCATTTTTTTCTCATTTAACGAATTTAAAAGGTGATTATTCCATTTATTATAAATTAACTCGAAAATATATTTAGAATTTTCACATTCATTACATTTATTTAACATTTTTGTCCTAACATTAATTTCACTAATATAATCACTCAGTTGAATTGAATCAATTAATATATTTAAATCATCTTTAGATAATTCACAAAACATTCCACCCATTATCTCGTTGAAAAACTCATCATGCATAAAAATATCCATGAGTCCTTTAAAGAGAGTTTTATTCAAATGATAAAGTTGAATACACATATTTACAATAATATCATAATAATCATCAATATCATCCGAAGATACACTTAAAAACTTCATTAAAAAACAAAACAATGTTTTTTCTTTAATTTTATCATGTTTAATGAAAAATGAATTTATTTGATTAAAAGACATGCATTTTATAATTAAAACCAAAGAAAATACATTATCCGAATCCAATAACCTTTCAAATAAATCAAAATTATATTCATGTAACACATAAATCATTTGATAAAAATGATTAGGCAAGATAAATTTATTATTTTTTATTAATGGATTATATTTTTTAAAATCTATTTGTCTTAATGAAGTAATTAAAGTCTCTTCCTCATTAAGAGAGTTTAATTTATCAAAATACATCACTAAAACTTCATCAGCAGCTTGAATTTTAATGTTATTCAAAATTTCAAATATTATTAGAAGAATTTCATTAAATCGCTCATCTAAATCCTGTTTATTAACCAATTCTCCAATAGGCAAATCGATTAAACTATTAGCATGTAAAAATATGAAAAAATAAACTATATTAATTTCATTTAGACCCTTTTGAAATATGGAAATTAATGATTTTATAATAGCTACTTTTTTTTCGATTGAATCCACAATAAAAACATTATTATCTATTTTGTTAATTAATTTGTTTAATAAAACACGCAAATCTAAATTTTCACTATTTCCAACATATTCCATATAAATAAAATCTTCAGAAGAAAATTTAGATAAATCTTCAATAATCAAATTTAAATCATTATCTGATGAAATTTGATTAAACTCTTCCAAATTATTTATTATTTTGGATATTTCCATATTAAATTCCCCTTTGATTTTTCCCAAATTTTATCAAAAACTGTAACAACCGCTCGAGGATGTGAAACTTCTTGTAAAATATGATAGTTATGTCCAAATGAATTTAAAGACGTTCCAAGAGAATAAACCTTAGGTTGTTCATATTTTTCTGAGTTACCTGGAAAAATTAAAAAACGATCGTGTGCCTTTTGACTTTGTTGAATCCTAAATTCTAAATTTAAACCTTCAAAATTACTATTTAAATTTGAAAATAAATTTTTTTGATTGATCAATTCATCATTATTTAATTTATTGGATCCTAATGCTTTCAAAGCGACATCCTCAAAAGGACAATAGAATAAAGTGTTAACAATACCATTGAAGCTTAAAAATGGATCCCACAAATATACTCCATTTTTACCATTTTCACGAATCAATCTTCTTAAATCACGAATGCCTTCAGATTTATCCTTAAATGGGGTATACTGCTTAAACGATAATGTTTCTTCAAGTAATTCTTTTTCTTTAATACCTATTGAGTTTTGAATATACTGATAATATTCTTGATTTTTAACTGATGAATCAGAATTTTTTGAATTTGAACTAATATATGAGTCAAAATCTTTTGAATTTAAACTAATAACCTCTTTTTCATTATTATTCATGAAAAATCTTTTATGTTGAATATCAATCCACATTGACAATCCAATCGATTTTATAGAATAACCCGAATTGGAATATAATAATAATCTTGGATTTTCTCTCCAAATCTTCACATTTACTAATGAATCAACATTACCCACATTCACTTCTTGAAAGCCATTGCCACAATATTCTTCAAAATTAGTACCAAGATAGTTGTTATCCAGTATAGAGTCAACTTCTAAAATACAATCAGGACAATTATCATTGATTAAATGATGCCAATCTAAATTAAAATTTAGAGAATCCCCTGAATCTGATGCAATTTCTGTTTTAACATGTAATATATTGACTGGAAATTGAAAAATAAAGTTTCCTAACCTATCCCTTACATTAAATAAATTTATAGGAAGAATTTTATTAATTTTTTTAGATACCTTTTCAAAATGTTCTTCGTCTTCCGTGAGAAATTCAAACTGCTTTTTTTCATCAAAAAATTCTAGAATATATGAACCAGAATAAAAGTTATTTTTCAAAATATAATTTAACCTGTTATCTTCAATAGATGGAATAAATTGTTTATTAAGCCTTCTTAAACATTTATCCTTGATGGAATATTCTCCTTTACGATTAGAAATCCATTTGTATTCATGGAGAAGTTTTTCAAAATTCTCTTTAATTTCTGCTAAAGTTAATTCATATTGAAAAATACCCATTGAACAATCATCAATGTCTATCCTCTTAAAGAATCTATCATACTTATGTTTTTTTGGAGTTACATTTTTTTCTTGAAAAACACAAATGGTAAATAAATTATAAATTTTATTTGATGGTTCCATAACCACTAATTCAGTTACTTCACAACTATTATAAATTCCAACATTTCCTTTTTTAGATAATAAATCATATTCATCCATAATATTACTATACGATTTTTATTTAAAAATATTATATGTTAATATATTAACACGATTCATTTAATCTTAAAAATTAATTTTTATTCATGAATTTAACTAAAAAATATATTCATCAAAGCCAACAAAATTTCTAGAAAAGATTATAAATATAAAGTCAATTTTTCAAATATATCACAATATTGGATATTTTAATAAACCAATTTCATCTTTAAACATCTCTTTAATTTCTTCACAGGTTATATTATCCTTTTTAAATTCATCATATATTTCTAATAAGCTTTCAACAGTTATTATTAATATTCCATATTTAGTTTTTGCTAGTTCAATTTGTTCATTTTCAACAGGTTTTCTTTTTTCAGGAGAATATTTCCTAAAACGATTAATTATCAATAAAGGTTTAAGATTTTCACAATTATTTAAATCTCTTCTTTTTTCATAGTTTAAGTTTAATTCACCCAAATGACTATTTATTAAATTCCTACTTACACCTTTTATTTCCCCAATAAAAGTTATATCTGGAAATTCAATTAAAAAATCTTCATTTCCAATATCTTTAAATTTAGACAAATCTTTTTTTAACATATCTTGAAGAATATCTCTTACAACTTTTTCTAAAGGTTTTCCTTGCTCATATAATATGGATTTATAGTAATTATTCTCTTGAAGTTTAGTTTCTGAAATAGAAATTTCTTTTTCTAATGAAAGTATTTGTTGTTTATTATTGTCTATCAATGATTTTTGTTCTTTATCATCAAACATTTCAATATTATCAAACCATTTGGGAATATTTTCATTTGTTTCAAAAATTAAATTAATAAAATTTTCTATGTCCTGTCCATTATGTAATTGTAATGTAGTTAAAGTAATATTTCTTCTTTTAATTGTTGTAGGTTTTTTAATTATATTTTTAGTTATAATATTAAAATTAGATATTTCTTTAAAATAAAAATCAGCTTCTAAATTATAATCCCCAAAATTAGTTTCATTTTTTCCATAAGACAAAATAATCTTAGCAATATTAAAATAATCTCTTAAAAAAGTTGTTATTATTTCAGAATCATTTTTTAATTGATTATTTTCATTTTGAAGATAACTTTCAAGAACATATTCATCATTTGAAGGTAGTATTATAATTATATTATCATTTTCAGATATTGTTTCCGTTAATGTTTTAATATTTTTATCTTCTTTAAATTTCCGTTCTTCTGTATTATAAATCCATAATTCCTTTAAATTTAAATCAATTATATTATAATCAAATAATTCAATATCACTGAAACTATGTATACTAGATAATGTTATATCTAAATTATTGAGATTATAATATCCATTATTATTAATTAATTGGATTTTTTTCATCATACATTATTATATATCTTAATAATTTTTTAAGTTTTTTACAAATTTTGAAATGATTTGAGAATAATGAAATATTAAATTATAAATTAAATTACATAAAATTTGCATAATCTTGTAAATTATTAACTTCACCATAATAATCAATTAAAAATCCAATTAAAATTTCAGAAAGAATTTTGACTATAGATTGGTCAGACTGAGTAATTTCACCATGAATATTTTCATGAACTAAATCATTACGTTTAGATTTAATGAATTTTAATCTCTGAATAATTTTCTTAGGATAATTATACATCTGTAATATTTTTTCCATATATTTTACTAATAGTTTATCTGCCATACCCACATGAATATCCTTAATTATTCGTTCACTTAAAGACCAAAATTTCAAAAATGAATTCTCTATAGAACTTTCTAATGATGAAATGTAATATAAACTAAAATAATCTTTTAACTGATCAAATAAAATATTATTATTAATTTTATAAACATCTTCCAATAAAGTAGGAACAAGTTTCATCTGATTATCAAATTTAATAATTTTAGATTTGTCTAATTTAATAGCTGTATCCATAACATCTTGTTGATGAATAATATCGAAAATATTATTGTTTGAATCCGTCGCAATTAAAGCATTAATTTTTAAATCAGTTATTTTATTATCTAATGTTATTTCATTAATATGAAATTTTTCAGTGCCATTTTTATACTTATGAATATAAGTCACATATCCAAAAAACGAATAAATCTTGTTAAATGTATTATTTTTAATATATTCATAATCTTTACCCCTTTTTGAATATTTTAACATCAAAAATTTACTATTAAATTTATTTTTAATATCATAATCACAATCTTCTTCATTTTCAAAGTTATATTCAGAATAATCAAAAATAGATAAATTAAAATATTTTAATGCATCTCTAAATTTATTATTTTCCTCCAACTTTTTTGGAATATTAGTATAAATTATAATATTAATTATCTCTTCATCCATTTTTTTATACTCTAAAATGAGATTATTTAATTCTTGTAAAAAATTATCCAAAACAACTTCTTGAGAACTATCTTCAATATTTCTTAAAATATTTGAAATGTTACTTATAAACACCATTTTAGATAAACCCTGACTTTCAAAAACATTATTAATATTTGATTTCCACCCCATACAATCCCAAAGTGTTTCATAGTAATATCTTGAATCATACGTAGTGTTAATTGATTCAATACTATTTAAAAGAGTTTGTTCTATATGATATCTCTTACGTACAGTATATTTAATCTCACTATCTGAATCCATATACATCACACAATATTTTAAATATCCAATATCACATACCAATTTTTAAAATCAACTCAAACCAAAATCAATCAACGGTAGTACTCTTCAGAACTTATTTTCTTTCCATTGCTGTCATAGTACTCTTCATAGATTACACCGTCACTGCCCTGATATGAATGAATGGTATTTCCACGAGAATCTTTATCATTCTGGCCGGATGCTTTAACGTAACCTCCTTTTTGAGCAGAATATACATATTCATCCCCACCAGCATTATTGCTTGCCTTTTGGCTGTCTGTATCGTTGGAAATTTTTTCAACATTTACTGTAGTATTATTAGTTGAATTTGTAGTATTGTTTGACAAATTCATATTAGTTGAGTTTTGATGCGTTAATCCGAAGTACACTCCGGCACATATTATACATGCTGCTATCAATATAACTGCACAAAGTACTAATAACTGTTTATTTTCCATCATTTCACCAATTGACCTAAGATTGGGCGCTTAACTGTGACTGGTATGCATCCCTTTCTGCTTGGGTTGCATATCTGCTTCCGTCTTCAGCAGCATAAGGATGTGATTCACGGTAACTCATCATCTGTTCATGAGCCTCCCATTCCTCATCTGATACTCCTGCAGGCTTAGTGTTGGAACTATCAGAACTTGTTGTATTTTTAACAGTGTTCGTATTAACAGTTTTGCTGTCAGAAGTATTATTTGTATCCTTCGTATTATTGCTAAATTTTACTGAAGACACAATCTTTTTAAGCATTTCCAGATCTTTGCATGCAATCACAATATTGTCATGTGTAGTGTTGTTAACCAGTTTTGCGCTGTAGTATCCATTGCACTTGTACAATGAAAAACCGTTGATGATTTCAAGATTTTCTCCAACTGTCAGACCGTCACGAATGGTTGCAAATGCAACAGCACCACCTAAAGCATTGTTATTGGCTCCAAATGCATCCTGACTATTATAGGATACAATTTCAATACCATTTTTGGTGTCATTGTAAAGTTTAATTGTATCTGCATACAATGTCATATTTGTATCCGATTCTACAACATCAGCAGTACATGTACTTGAAAGTGCAATCGTTTTCATATTTTGTGACTGCGAAAACATTCCTGATGTGAATAATACACCAATTGCCAAGAGTATTACTCCAATAACAAGTAAAATTATTATTATGTTTAGCTTTTTCATTATTAATCCCTCTTTAATATTATATTATGTTTAAGTGGTTAATATCTTTTCATCATATGACCGTGCCAATGAATTATAAAAAACATATAACGAAGTTTAAAAATCCAATTACTATATTAAATAATTCATTCTAGAATCAGACATAATGATTAATTATAGTATTATTAAGCTGGCTTTTACCATACATGTTAAGCAAGATTCCATACGTCAAGACTTTCAGTGGTGTTTAACATTAAGTTTTTATTGAAAAAAAATTCATAGTAAATTATGGAGAGTCTTTTTTGTCATCATACATTTTTAAGATTCTCCATCATCATCCATGTAATTAATGATATATTGAAATGTAAATTCAACCAAATTAAGAATATTATTAACCATGAAATTATATTTAGATGTTCCTTGAAAAGATTTGCTTGACATGGAATATGGTAATAAGAATATTACGTTATCCATTTTAAATAAGCTATGTTCTTTATTTGGATGCAGTGAAAGTTATCTGCTATGTAGGAGTAGCGAATTTGACTATGAAAAATTTGCACTTAGAAGCACTATCATTGAAACAGATGATCTTGAAGGCATTGCAAGCATGAACCGAATATACATGAGCATGAAATACATAACAAGCAAAATGGATGATTAATATAATGCGACAACCAATTAAATACCAAACCATTCAATTACATTAAAAATCGACCCCTCAAAATAGTTTTATCATTTGTTTTGAAAATAATTTTTAATTAATATTATCAAAAAATAGAAAAAAATTGATAATATAAAGAGATATTAAAAATCAAAATTAATCATTTATAAAATAACTTAAAATAATTAAAAATAGAATTAATTAAACATGTTCAAAATAAAAAAATATTAAAAATATTATCCATAAATTCAATTAAAATATAGGCAATGAAAATACTCATATTATCAATCAGAAATTGATAATTGATAACATGAAGATAAAAAATAAAACTAAAAAGAAAAAATAAATTCTTTATATAATTATCAACAATAATGAAAATAATCACTAAAGAAATTAAATTTTATAGAGAAAAGTATTGAAATATTAGGCTTAATTAACATTAAAATATATGCAATAAAAATGGATACATTACCACCATATTAATTATAAAAATATAAAATAATATTGTAACCCAAATCGTAATACTGGTGGATTTTTAGTTAATTAAAATAAAAATAGTTAAAACAAATATAAGATGTCTAATAGGTTTAAGTCATAGAATAACTTAAAACCCACCACAAAAAATAGACACCATCCATCAATCGTTTATAGAACTAGAAATAAAGGTTTATTTCAAGTTTAAGATAGCACATGTGAAACTTTCAACAAGAGTTTAACTATATGCTAAATAATAGTTTCTCACCTATCTTTTATAAACATTACTATATTCCAATATTAAAATTAAATTTTATATACATTTAAAAACTAATAAATGATACAATAGAAATATAAAACTTATTCATCAATCGTTTGAAGGTGATGTTTAAAAATATATGTTTACAATTAACTATATTCATCTCCTCGAACTAGACGGAGGTGAATTCAGCATGATGTTCCTTGAATGGGTGCATTTGACCTTAGAGGTTGTAATGCTTGTGCTTACCATCATGAACATCATAATGTAATACTTTCCAGGTAATATGTTGTTGAATTCGGAGAAAGGTTTTTGATGTTTTTATAAATCCACAAAATGGAAGTTTTCCAAAATTCTTCCTTTCTCCATTATTTCAAGTTATTTAGTAATTTATAGTTTATAAAAAATTAATATTTATACTTACACCATTATATGACATTCATTTAATCGGAATGTAATCCTAAAAACTTTTAATTAAGACAAATGGGAAATAACTTAACACCCAATTATTTTGTTTCTTTATTTGACAATTGAAGATTTTCTGCCCAATTGTTCTAACAAACATTAATTATTTCTTTTCCTTCAAATAAACCTTCACAGTCTTCAAAAGTTTATCTCTAAAATCATGAATCTCACTTATCTTATTAATAGCTACATTTTCCTCAACTCTTGATCCTATAGAATTTTTTTCCATCGAATCAAATAGTGCAATAGCTAAGTTATCCAAATCATTGAAATACAATCGACAAATAGTATAATTCTGATTGTCATCCAATAATATTGCGCAGTAGCTTTGCCTATCACGAATAGCAACTCTTTCAGAGTCAATGATTTCAGACAATATCGAACGAACAATATAGAATCCTTCAATCTCTTCTGGTGTTGTTATTATCGGATTTTGCCTATCGCGATAATCCAAAACAACATTTGCTAAAATTGTTTCAAGCTCTTCAGTTATGAGTTTTTTAAACATATTGCGTTTTTTAGCAGTTATTCTCTCAGAGCTAACTTCCTTTGCAATCAACGTGACAAAGTCCTGTGAGGGATATGAAAACTCAGATAAAAGTTTTTCACGAATCAGGGTTTTATATTTAAGCTCACCAACCAGATTTTCTATTTTTTCATCACTAAACTTTTCTCTTGAAAATATTTCAAGAATTGACAAGTCATCATTTATTATATTCAGTTTTAAAAATGCTTCACTGTCCATTCTTCCGGGATTGACCGAATCTGTGAAAAACCAGTAGTCAACACCATTGGTCAATATTGCTATTTTACAGTCACTTACCGAATAGTATCTAAGCAGCTGGTTTAGATGATTTGAGTTAAGCTTTGTTTTTACGGATTTGCACTCAACAAGCATCTTCAATTCATCATCAATCAGAATTGCCAAATCAACTTTTTCTTAAGCGTTAACACCCACATCACAGGAATATTCACCTTTAACCTCATCCGGATTTTCTATATCATATCCTAAAATGCGAAAAAACGGTAAAATTAATGCAATCTTTGTTGTTTTTCATGGTAATTGATCTTTTTTTATTAACCAGATTTTTTCTAAATTTTTCCAATTCCTGAAAATTCATATTAATACATCTAATCACATACTATATTAAATATACATTAAGGATTTAATATCAAAATCACAAAAATACTCTTAATTAAATTAACTGAAAATTAATTAACTATCAAAATTAAAGCACCCAAAATCAATTATTCAAGAGACATTTTCAAAAATAGATTTTAAGTTTTGCAAATCAAAACCCAAAATAATTATAACAGTTTTTTTAATAATTATCTTAAGAGGGATTATTATGTCAAAAGAAAAGTTAATATCCGAAGGCTATAAAGCATATGAAAATGATGAAATCATTGTTTTTTGGAAACCTGATTTATGTGTTCATGCAACCGAATGTGTAAGAGGAAATAATGGCGTTTTTGATCCTACAAGACGACCATGGGTTGATTTAAGTCAGGGTGAGACAAGTGAAATTGCACAAATAATCGATAAATGCCCATCAGGGGCACTAAAATACGAACTTAAATAAGAAATTTCAAAAAAAAGAATTATAGTATATTTCCAAATATTTTTACCATTTGAGTTACTAAAAATCACATACCAAAAAACCTTTAATTAGTTAGATTGTAAAAAAATACTCATTTAGCATTGAGTATTGATATGTATATAATTTAGACAATAATGGTCCAAACTTTGCGAAAAACACTATAATAAATGAGATAATAGTCATTATCTCAATTAAATATTATAATTAAAAATGGCCATAACCATCGAAACTCCCAGGCCTAATATTTTTTTCAACACGAATAATGGTATTCACTGAATTATCAGTAATATCGGAAACAGTAAGAGAAAGCTCAGGTATCGTGAAATTAATGCAAGGATTCAAATATTTTGCAGGAATAATCCATTTTACAGACTGGAAATAAGTATCTTCTAAATCAATAGCTGAATTATCATTAGTAACAGAAACAGGGTCAACATTAACTAAATCATCACCAGCAATAGAATTATCTGCAACAGGTACATCCAAATCCATTTCAACCGGAACAGAAATGAAAACATCATTCATGATATCATCTACAGTTAAATCAACAGAACAATTTCCATCCATATTATCATTTAAAACAATACCAGAATCATCATCCAGATTAGAACGAACAGGGTCAAACTTAACCAAATCATCACCAGCAATAGAATTATCTAAATCACCAGCATTTTGATTTGAAGAACTTACTAGATTATGATCCACATCCATAGACACGAATGTATCATGAGGAACAGCAGAGTCATCAATAGCCATGTTGTCAACATCACTAGTTGCACAGGCAGCGCCTGCACAAACACAAACTGCCAATAAACAAATTAAACTTAAAATTATTTTCTTCAAATTATCACCTCATGATTTTATAGTATAAATTCGACCATATATAAATATTTTCGAATGTAAGTACTTACTTACAGCTTAAAAATAAATAAAACAATTAAATTACTAAATAAATAAAAAAATAAAGATTTTAAAACATTTAATTAAATATTAAAGTAAAATCATGAACAATATTTTCCATTGTTTGTCGATGCTTTAAAAATTAATTCAAATGTCTCAATTTAAAGAATAACATACCCAATCATTTAAAATATTGAAAATAAAAGCAACACGCATTTAAAAAGAAAAGCCGATCTCAAAATAATCAATTATCAATTAGCTATATCTAAAATAAAAAATATGGAAAATCTGATTCTGCAATTATGGAACTAAAAAACCAAATAATCCCTTTGCATCAGCAGGAACATCCGGAACATAGCTATACTGTGAAGCATTAAGTTTCAATTCTATCGGATGTGCAGAAGCATTTTTTAGATTATTATTTGAATTGAATTCATTCAGTATCTCTTTTCCATCGTTGAATGCCTTGGTCTGCACGTCATTGCAGTATGAAGTGAGATAATTTGACCGGTGATTCTTATCAGGTATTTGTGCCGCTTTTGAAAGTACTTCTCCCATTGATTTAAACATGTGACCTTCTGATTCATTCCAGTATGTCTGCACAGGCCTTCCATAAATATTGTAGTTATCATGTCCCATACATTGAGTACAAAGACTTTTAGAGACATAATACGGATAATTATTCGTATCAAATACTCCTGTATCATTTGCAGGCTGATTTGATCCATAAGCCTCACTGACATTTACACAATCATTGGATACAGGTACAAATACACCATAAACCGGCGGACCGCAGCTTACCCAGCTGACACATGACATTTCTGCAGGCAAATTTGGAAATATCTGAATAATATGGGCACTCAATGTCTCGTCACTTCCGATTACCCTTGTATCATTTCTTCCGGCCTCATCCGGAGAATATTGTGTTCCTTCATATCTGTCACGCAAAATGTGTGCAACGTCTTGGGGTGAAACTTTTTTATCCGGCGTGAAAGAGAGAGGATACATAGCATTATGGTCATAGTCTGAACTGTATTTTGACGGCTCAAGAAGTCTGTGACCCTGCCATGTTCTCATGTGGGCGGTGTCGTTATTAATCTTTGTTCCGGCGTATGTCTCAAAGAGATTGATTTCACCGTTTTTTCCTTTAACAGCAAAACCGTTTTCTTCCGGAAGTTTTGTTAAATCTGCAGATGTGATGGAATCTTCATAGTCAGATAAGTACTCCAGGGAAAACTCATTGCCGAATACTGCTACTTTGTCTTTAGGCATTTTCACAGCAGCGTACTGATGTCCGCCGTAGAGTTCAACATACCACACTTCGTTTTGATCAGCAATGATAGCAATATTAGACTCTGCATTACCGTACCTGTCAACGATTCCAAAAAGAACCTCTACCGCTTCTCTTGCAGTTTTACTTTGACAGATTACAAGATCTGCTGCTGAAACTTCAGCCAATCCTTCTTTCACCAGAGGGTCTGCTTTCAATGATTCATTGTTTAAATAGGCTGAAACAGACATAGTCATAGATACGCCATATTCATTAGTGCATGCTGCAGCATCACAGTCAGCCCAATTAGATGCTTGGGCACTGTCCATATATGGGGTTGCAGTGTATTTATAAGTGGTTGATGGAATTTCGGTTTTTACTTCCCCATCGGCACTTACAGGCATGAATCGACCAGGACTATTGTCTACATGAGGTGTTATCGTGATACGATTTCCCCAGTCGGCACGATAATCATTTGACCTTGCAATAATTGTTGAACCGTCGGTGCTGGCATCTTTACCTACATATATTCCAGTACATGCCGCAGAAATCTGCATGCTGCAAATCAAAAGAACACAAAAAAACAAACCTATCAATTTTTTAGATGAATATTCTAACTTCAAAAATAAAAACTCCAAAATAAAATATGAAATAATATATGGCTTTTCAATATATTAAGTGTAACTTTTTTTGTATAATTTATGTTAAAAAGCAATAATTTTATTGTTGAGATTGCAAAAAAGAATAACAGACTGGCGAAAATCAGGAACAATATTTTCCAACAATAGGAATCTTGCTTAACACCCACACAATCGCCCAGGATACAAAAAAGACAAATATGCTCATCAAGACTATAACTATACAAATCTCAAAGCCATTTCTTGGCAAAGCTGTAAAGAAAGGAGTTATATAAAACATCACAATGGAATTGATAAGATACATCCCATAACTCAGATTGCTGATTGAAACGACAGCTTTTCTAAATCCTGTAAAGTTCAGATTTTTAAAAATTACAAAAAGTGATCCTGCCTGAAGTATTACAAAAATACTCACGTCAACCCATGAGTTTAAAACTGCAGTCTGTGTCGCCTCATAATTAAGCGCGAAGCTTTTGGGCATTATTGCGCCTGTTGAAATCATTTTCATTGAAGTGGCAAATACAAACACCAAAAGCATCAATGCAATTAACTTTCTAGAATCTATTTTAAAGTCCTTTACTGACAGATAGTATCCCAAAACCAGAAATCCAATTGGAGCAGCAAAAAAGTTCAAGTTAAAGAAATTATCGATATTGTAATACAAAACAAACTGATAAAAAATTGCCGCCAAGATAAAAACTACTAAAAAATACTCAATTTCACGAATAGACGCATGTTGGATGAACTTGTTGATGATTGGAACCGAGAGATAAACTCCAAAAATCAGCCAGAAATACCAGTTATAAGATAAAATATTGGATGAAAATTCATAATCTGTAAATATTGAAAGTGCAAATGCAATAATCAGATAGAATATGAATGGATAAGTAATTCTTGTTAGCTTATGCCTTAAAAAATTATTCAAATCAATATCACGATTCAAAAGAAGCGCACCGCTCAGCATTAAAAATATTGGAACTGCATACCTGACGATTTCTGAAAACATGTATATGTACATGCCGTTTACCTTCTCACCGTGATGCCACAGCTGGAAGACATGTATTGCAATTATTCCAAAGATTGCAAGAACCCTCAAGTTATCGTAATATGCAATTCTGGTTTTAATGTTATCACCACCAGTATATTTGGAGTTCATGAATTAAGTATTTTATATGAAGCATGCCCCGAGCAAGAAAAATTTTAAAACTTATATAATTTAATTTATAAAAACTAAATAGGTGAATCCAAGATTGAGGAGTTATCAAAAATGAGAAATGTTGGTACTGTTGTACGTGGAATAAGGACACCAATTATTAAAGAAAACGACGATTTGGCAAGCATAGTCATTGATTCATTAATGGCTGCAAAGGAAAGTGAAGGATTCAAATTCAAAGACAGAGACATTGTTGCAATCACAGAAGCGGTTGTAGGAATTTCAGAAGGAAACTACGTAACCGTAGACGACATTGCAGAGGATTTACAGGAAAAATTCCCGTCCAAAAAAATAGGTGTTGTAAACCCTATTTTAAGCAGGAACAGATTTTCAATAGTCCTCAAAGGTATTGCAAGAGGAATGGATAAAATCACATTATTAACATCTTTTCCATCAGATGAAGTGGGAAACGGCATTTTGGATGAAAGCATATTGGATGAAAGTGAATTCAACCTGGCAAGCGTGATATCTGAGAAAGAATACTATGAAACATTCGGTTCATGGATACACCCATTTACCGGAATCAACATGATAGATTTCTACAAGGAGCTGATTGAAAGCGAAGACTGTGAAGTGGAATTCGTATTTTCAAACGACATAAAAACCATCCTGGATTATACAAATGACGTATTGACCTGTGATATCCACACAAGAGAAAAAAGCACAAAATTATTAAAAGAAAAAGGAGCTAACGTTTACGGCCTTCACGAAATATTGACAGAACCTGTTGGAGATTCAGGATATAATCCGGATTACGGATTACTCGGGTCAAACAAGGCAACTGAAGAAAAATTAAAACTATTCCCAAAAACAGGTGATGAACTGGTAATGGAAGTGCAAAAAAGACTTATGGACTTGACCGGAAAGCAAATTGAAGTAATGGTTTACGGTGACGGAGCATTCAAAGACCCTGTAGGACACATCTGGGAGCTAGCAGACCCTGTAGTCTCACCTGCACACACCCCAGGACTTGTCGGAACTCCAAACGAAATCAAACTAAAATATGTTTCTGACAACAAGTTCGCTGATTTAAAAGGAGACGAACTTAAAGAAGCAATAAAAGAAGAAATTAAAAACAAAGACAAGGATTTGACTGGACAGATGATTACTGAAGGAACCACACCAAGAGTATTGACCGACCTAATCGGATCATTATGCGACCTTACAAGCGGTTCCGGAGACAAAGGAACACCAGTCATATTCATACAAGGATACTTTGACAATTTAGCAAATGACTAAAATCTCAAAATCCTTCTTTTATTTTTTTCAACACCACCAATAAATAATCAAAACCAAGCAAATTAAACTGATAGCTAAACTTTAAAAAGTAGTGAAAGTAACAAATCATTAACTAAAAATTGAATAAAGCCAAAAAAAGATAAAAAAAGAACTTACTTTAAAAAAGTAAGTTTTATTGCTTGATGTATTTTTTCAAGTCTTCTGCCTTGTCGGTGTTTTCCCATGGGAGGCCTTCAATACCGAAGTGGCCGTATTTAGCAGTCTGCTTGTATTGAGTGTCCCTTAAGCCTAAGGTTTCAATGATTCCGTCTGGAGTTAATCTGAAGTTTTCGCGTACGATTTCTTCCATCTTTTTAGTGGTTTCAACACCGGTTCCGAAGGTGTCCACCATGACGGATGTAGGTTCTGCAACACCGATTGCATAGGACAGCTGTATTTCACATTTTTCAGCAAGTCCGCTTGCCACTATGTTTTTAGCAATGTATCTTGCCATGTAGCATGCGCTTCTGTCTACTTTGGTGCAGTCTTTTCCTGAGAATGCTCCTCCACCGTGTCTTGCATATCCTCCGTAGGTGTCTACGATGATTTTACGTCCAGTTAATCCTGCGTCTCCGTGAGGACCACCGATTTCAAACTTACCTGTAGGATTGATATGTTCTTTGGTGTCTTCTGTCATCAATTCCTGAGGAATTACTGCCTTGAATAACTTTTCGCGAATGTCCTCTTTCAATCCTTCCTGATTTTCGGACATTGACTCGTCATGCTGGGTTGACAATACAACAGCATCAAGGGAAATTACATTTCCGTCCTCATCATAGTTGACTGATACCTGTGCTTTTCCGTCAGGCCTTAAGTATGGAATTTCGCCTGATTCTCTCAATTCTGTTAATTTGTTGGTTAGCTTACGTGCCAAGTCAATTGGGAAAGGCATCAATGAATCGGTTTCGTTGGTTGCATAACCGAACATCATACCCTGATCTCCTGCACCGGTTTCATCTTCACCGCGATCAACTCCCTGATTAATATCCGGAGACTGTGAATGAAGCCTGTTTACCACTTCACATTTGTGACCGTCAAATTTCAAATCAGGATTGTCATAACCTATTTCAATGATAGTGTCTCTTATGATTTTTTCAATATCTTCATCAGATAACTTAGCAGTTGATGTAATTTCACCAAATACCATACAGAAATCCGTTGTTACACAAGTCTCACAAGCAACATGTGAATTTTTATCTTGTGCCATGTATGCATCTAATATAGCATCAGAAATAATATCTGCAACCTTATCAGGATGTCCTTGAGTTACAGACTCTGAAGTAAAAGTTCTATGTATATCACTCATATTATCACAAAAATAACTTAATCTAATTATAGTTTACTCAATAAAATAAATATACTTTTTTGTTATAACAAGAAAATGAGAAGTAATGAATTGGTGATTAATATGCTTCTGTTAATTAGATGAGATTTAGATTCAAACTAAATCATTAAGTTACAACCAAAGTATCTTTATTTTCTTCAAATATTTTAAATAGAATTTTTAAAGTAAGAAATTGAAATGACAGAAGCAAAAGCAACACCATCAAACCCATTTTAAATATAAATATGAAAATAGAATCTAAAATTAAATTCAATATATTTGAAATAACCAATATTAATACTGGCGTTTTAGAATTTCCTTCTGATTGTAATGTTTCACAGAACACATTAGTAAAAATAATTCTCAATCATCTTGCCAGGTAGTTAATATTATCTTGATATGACACTTATTTTTATCTATATTCCTATGTTTATATTTTCTCTTTTTTTAAAAAAATCGAATATAATTAATCATTTAATGAATTAATTAACAAAATAAATCACAAGACCAAAAAAATTAATTAACGGACAAACTCACCTTATTATGACCACATTGAATAAACTTTTAAAAAAATATTTAATAATTAAACAATATACAGTTTAACATGAATACGAAATATTTACTTATCGCAATAGTCGCTATTGTAATAATAGCAGTAGGTATTTTTGCGTTTTCAGGAAGTGGAGGACCATCACTGAGTGAAAATTCCACCATCGTTGATGCAAATGCCTTGACAGAAAAAGGAAATTTAAGTATCATAAGCAAGACCCAAGATGAAGATAAAGGATTTTTTTCAACTGACAAAAGTGATGTCAACAGCATTTTTGTAAACAGTTCAGGAATTTTGAAATTGACAAACTCAATAATCAACAAGACAGGAGACACTGCAACATCAGGAGATGACGCTGACTTTTACGGTGTCAACTCAGCGATTCTGGTTAAGGACAAAAGCCAGGCAACAATAGAAAACTGTGAAATAAATACAAATTCAAAAGGTTCAAACGGTATTTTTGTAACCAACACTGACACCGGCCAAGGACAGGGCGGAGCTCCCGGTGCAGGAGGCGCTGCACCTGGAGGAGGCGGAGGAAACGTTCCGGAAAAACCTCCAGAACAGCTTCAAAAGGATGAACAGGCAACAAACGATACTGTAGCCACCATCAAAAATGTCAAGATTACAACCCACCAGGACAAGTCACGCGGACTTGACTCAACTTTTGGAGGCATAATCAAAGCGGAAAACATCTTAATCAATACTGACGGAAATAGCTGTGCTGGTCTTGCAACAGACAGGGGAGAAGGTAACGTTACAGTCAAGGACTCAACCATCAATACAGGAGTCAGCAAAGAGTCCGGAAGAGGATCACCACTCATGTATTCAACAGGAAATATCACTCTTCAAAACTCAAAAGGTACATCCTACGTATCACAGATTGCATGTATTGAAGGTAAGAATTCCATAAGCATCGACAATTCCCAACTGGTTGGTTTTGGTGAAGGTAACCGTAAGGACGGGAACAAATATGTTGATTTGGCAGGTATTTTCATTTATCAGAGCATGAGTGGAGATGCTGATGTTGGAACATCAACATTTGACTGTAAAAACTCCGAGCTGACAATAGACTCATCTTCAAGCGTCTATAAGGAAGCTCCGATGTTTCATGTAACCAACACCAAGGCTAACATCAACCTTGACTCCTCAAAATTCAACTTTGGAAGCGGAATACTCTTTGACATTTCAAGCCAAAACCAATGGGGAAACAACGGCACTAACGGAGGAACCGTTAATTTAACTACAAGCAATGAGGAATTGAGCGGAGATGTTATTATTGATTCAATAAGTGCTCTTACATGGAATATGAAATCCACAACATTCAACGGTGCAATCAACTCAACAGGAAACACCACAGTCAATATCGAAAGCGGATCAACATGGAGCTTAAGCGGTGACAGTAATGTTACATCCCTAAACAATCAGGGAAAAATAGAATTGAACGGCCATAAGCTTTTGGTAAATGGTGAGGAATATAAAGGATAGATTAATATCATCTATCCGTTTTTCTTTTTTTAGCAGTTTTTTCCTGCATTATATACTTTTTCAAGCAAATCATTCTGATTTTTTACATCACCGAATGCTGAAAAGACATCTTTTTCTGTAGGGTTTTTGGAAAATCCTATGAAATCACGAATACCTTTTAATGCATCGCCGTTTGATGAACCTGCAGCGGTAATGATGTAATAGTCTTTATCTTCCAAGTATCTAAAAACTGGATAGCATCTGTCAAAGAACATCTTAAGGGTTCCGCACATGGAATAATAATAGACAGGAGTTGCATAGACAATCACATCAGCCTCCATCATGTCATCCAAAATCAGAGATATCTTGTCATCCTGGAAGCACTCTCTTTGTGGGGTTTTGCATGCATAGCATGCCTTGCATGATTCGAATTCAATATCCTCAAGGAAATATTTGGTTGCCGTATTTCCACCGTCAACTGCACCTTTCACGAATTCATCACACATAATATCTGAATTTCCACCTTTTCTAGGTGAGGAACTTATAACTACTACTCTTTTTGCCATATTAATCATCTATCCATTCTTTTATTTTATCTGAACTTTCTGAACCGGTAAGTCTTAATCCTTTCTTGAAATCCAAGTCAGGATAGGTGCTGGCCAGGTCGCTTACGCACTTGTCAATGCCTGATCCACCGGAAGTGCAGAATGCCTTAATGGCTTTTCCGCTTAAATCAACGCTTTCAATGAATGTGTTGATTATTGTAGGTGCTGTATACCACCATACCGGAAAGCCGATGACAACAATGTCATAACCGCTTACATCCGTTGTGTCAGCTATCGGAGGTCTGAAGGACTTGTCATTCATTTCAATAGTTGAACGGGAGTTTTTATTGGTCCAGTCCAAATCCTCAGGAGTGTAAATTTCCTCAGGAACAATTTCAAAAATATCATAGTCGTTTTCACTTGCAATTTTCTCTGCGATGCCTTTTGTGACGCCGCTTGCTGAAAAATAAGTAACTAATACATTTGACATTTTATCACCAATTATATAATATGATTTAAGATACTATATAATTGTTTACATTCGCAACAATATAATCCTCTGCAAGTACTTTCAATTTAAAGGTACTTTTAATTTATATAGCTTTATATACCCCCAAAACAATAGAATTAGACAAGAAAATATTATTATTTTCTTAACAACATCATCTGCTCAATTTGGTAGATGATACTGTAAATTAAAAAAATCATTTAAAAAATATGTAGTATATTGTTTAAAGACCGTAAGAAAACTCCCATTTTAATTACGAATGCTTAAAATATGCATTAATAGAAACACAATATAAAAATATTTTTTTGTTCAATGGTTTAGCATTATTTTATATAATACTAAATCAACCTCTTATATAATACTTATTCTTCAGCCTCGCCGTAAATCAGATTAAACCAATAGATATTGTCCTGTCTTGACAATATGTCCTGCAACAGTTCCTTACGTCTTTTGTATTGCTTGTCAAATTTTTCAGGATTCTCCTTTTGTACCAGTTCACGAAGTTCATAGATAACCTTATTGAAATATTCATCCATATCCTGCTTTTGATCATCATCCAGACAATCGAATATGTCATAACCTACAGAAGACTTGATTTTATAGTTTCTTCCTTTTTCGGTCAAGTTAATAATCAGTACCCTTTTGTCTTGCCTAGAAGGAACCTTTATAATAAATCCTGATTTTTCCAGTTTGTTCAAGAGATAATTGACTGAAGAAACGCTCACACCCAAAAGAATGGCCAAATCCTTTGATGAAAAACCATCCTTTGCCTGAAGAATAGCTAATATTCTTCCCTGACCTCTTGAAAGGTTATTGATTTGATTCTGATTCATCTTGGATTTATGTTCAATCATCTGATTTATAAGGTTCAGTTTATGATATAATTTTTCATTCATCAAAAAAAATCACTTCAATGCATTTCATTCACAATATAATTCAAATTATATAAAAATGAATATTTAAAATTTGTTGAAATAAAGCATTTTCAATATTATACAAATAATAGAAAAAAATATTGAGAAATTTTTTTTGAATGTTTAATTCTGTTTAAAAATATTTAATGAATATTATCAGAGTAGCAGTATACTTTCTTGAAAGCATTTGACATGAAGAGAGTTATTTCTCTAAAACATGACAAAAACAATTGCAAATACTGCCATGTAAGTAAATAACCCCAAAATGACCAATATTAATGTTATTCGTTTTTCCAAAGTTTTATTGAGAACATCATCATCAAAAAGTTTCCTAATTAGCATTAGAGTAACTGCGATTATTGTCATGTAGAAGAAAAATGCTGTTCTAGATCCTGATTCAAAGATTGTTGGTGAAAATCCGGCAGCTAATCTGGACATGAATCCTGCAATAAATAAAATTAGGGGAAGCATTTGTTCTTTCCCAAATGTTTTAAATATCATCCAGCAACTGCTTAATATCAGATAAATACTAATCAAAACCGCCAATACTGCAGATCCTGTGACAGCATTTGGCAATCCTTTATATGCAAATAAGCTGAGAGTATCGTATATTAGGGGGATACATTTGGAAATAGAATCCACTGCGGAAAATGCTGATACAACAGTAGGGTTGTGCATTAATCCAATATTCAAATACTCGGGAATGCTTGAAATATCAATCAATGTTTTGAAAAATACTAAAAAAAGTATTAATATGATATTAAAGTATAAGATATATTTTAGATATTTATTTTTTGTTTTAAGTAATGCAGATGCAGTTAGAATTATGTAAAATACTGTAAACAGCACTTTGTCTTTTAATAGAATTCCAATTGTTGGGATAGTGCCCAGGTATAGTTTTTCAATTATTCCGAAGTTTACATATTCAGGATAATATCTTGCAGTTTCGACAATCACTCTTTTAGCATTTCCAGGAGTGGTTAAAATCATTGTCAATGCCAAAGCAGATACTATTACAATTAAAACATTGAACCTGCTGATATCTTGTTTTTTAACTATGCAATAAATTAAATATAATGTGTTAATCCCTAAAATCAATAAGCAGGATTGTTCCTGATTTACCGCATAGAATAAACTTAATATGGATATAATATAAATGAAGATATTTGTTTTTTTACCATTTATTTCATTGATTAATGGTATGAATGATATCATTGCAAAAACAAAACACCATAAATAGTTTAAAGTCGTAGCGATCCATCCGGCACCCGCCATATCAAAGAAAGGATACATTAAGAATAATGACACTCCAATTAAAGCAACATATTTGTTATTGTCCTTATTGATGAATTTTATAACTAGATAAACGCCAATGGTATAAAGTATTATGTCAAGTATTTTCCAGACAATATAGTTTTCTTTAGCTAAAATTACTGTAATGCAGTCTATAATAAGTCTGCTGGACCATTCATGGTATCTAAAAGATATGAAATCTGTCAATGATTGATTTGATAAGACATTCGCATACCCAATATCATCACCAATAAATGTCATGATTATATGGAGCGCCAGCATCAGTATAAAAAAGCCGATGATGGCCAAATTATCTTTGATGAATTGAGTTAATTTCGATTTATCTTTACCAATATTCATATTAATTCACTTTTAAAACAACATTATTTTCCTGCAGGTCAAGGATATTAAGTATTTGAAAGATTCAATGTTACATCACATGACCGGATGCCAAAACAGTAATATACAGTAATTTCAATTATGCCCCCGTCAAGTTTTAGGACATCTGCATCAAATACATTTATTATCATATTTGGAAATTGATATGAAAACCCTTTTGGTTTAAGCAAAACATGATTCATTGTATGTTCAATCATTATCCTTACAGCATAAAACATTGAACAAATCTAATTTCACCATGCATGTGAGTTTAATGAAATGATTTTGGATTTAAGAGATTGTTAAACACCATATCTATTATATTCTACATAATGCTATTACAAGCATGATTTGATGAGATTCATTGAACAATGATACATTTTATGTATAATATATGGAAATAATGATATATAATAATTTAATTACACAAATAATATAAGCAAACAAAATCAAAATATATAACATTATAAGTTATTGAAGGTAAATATGATGAAAAAACCTGTTGTTGCAATTACAAGACCTGCTGACAGAGCTAAAAAAGCTTGTGAAATTGTAGAGAAATTAGGTGGAAGTGCAGTGCTTGCACCAACGCTAGACTTACAGCCAGTGAATACTGATTCACTAAAAAATTTGGTTAGAAATGTTGATTCGCTAGATTGGATTGTTTTTACATCTCCAACAACGATTGACTCTCTTAATTTATTCTATCCTGATTTTTTACAAAACCTGAACTGCAAAATTGCTGTGATAGGTAACAAAACAGGATCACTTCTTAAAAAACAGGGAGTTGATGTTGATTTGATGCCTGATGATTTTACTGCTGAAGGTCTGGTTGATGAGTTTGCAAAATCAGACATCAAAGGCAAAAGCATCGGAATTCCAAGAACCGCTTCTGCAAGAGACACCCTGCCGAAAGGTCTGGAAAATCTTGGAAATGAAGTCATCCTGGCTGAAGCATATAAGTCACTCTTTCCAATGGATGATGAAAGTGTTAAAGACCTGATTGAAAAAATTGAAAACTCAGAAATTGATGCAATCACTTTTACAAGCCCATTGACTGTTCATAACTTCTTTAAAATATCAGAAAATAATGAAAAACTAAAAAGACTCTTGTCAGACAACCTGCTGACTGTTGCAATAGGCCCTATTACCGGAAAGGTTCTCGACGACTATGAAGTCGCACATATTTACCCAGACACTTACACGGTTCCTGATATGATGGAACTGCTATTCAAAGTATGGAGAGATTCTAATGGAAGATAAAATCAGTATTATTCTGCCGATATTTAATGTTGGCGATCACCTTCGAGGAGGAATCGACTCTCTAATAAATCAAACTATTGGAAATGAAAATCTCGAAATAATAATGGTCAATGACTGTTCAACCGACGGATCAGGCGAAATCATTGATGAGTATGCCGAAAAATACGACTGCTGCATTGCAATTCACCATGAGCAGAACTCAGGAGCCGCATATACTCCACGTAACACAGGTATTGAAGCATGCACCGGAGATTATATAATGTTTTTGGATCCTGATGACAGATACACACTTGATTCATGCGAAACCCTATACAATGCAGTGAAGGAAAATGATGCTGATGTTGCATTTGCAAGGTTCAGAAGGATATTTGAATATGGAGGAACTGTTCAGAAGTCATTTTCACCCTATGAAGACGACCTGGAACATGCCTATCCCGACGAAACCTTTGAAACTGCGAATTTCCTTAACGTATCAGACTTTCTATGGGACAATTTCATCGAAAGGTTCCTTTACGGAAAAGACCATGAAGTGACATACAAAAGGGACGGACCGATTGATAAAATCATCATCGACAATATCGAGCAGGAACCTGACCTTTTGAAGATGGCACCTGCAGTCTGGAGTAAAATCTTTAAAAGGGAACTTATCATGGACAATAACATTCGTTTCCAGCCATACATATCAGGAGACGACCTGGCATTTACAGATGAGGCACTGCTTAAAGCAGAGGGAATCGTCTATCTCAACAACTTCATGTGTTACGATTACTATATAAGAGATCTGCCTGATGACAAGTCAATTACAAATACTGTAAACGTAAGGCTGCTTGACGATTTGATGGAGTCATATATCTACTGCAGAAAGCTTACTGAAGGATATTCAAAGGAAATACAGACAATTGCAGTAAATCCTCACCTGCTTCACTGGATGAATACATGGAAAGGCTCTCCATTTACCAAAGAGGAAAACAGACTGCTTCTAAAAAAAGTAAATAAACTCAAGAAAATACATAAAAGCGATATGAAAAGCAAGATGCTTTTATCTTCAATGACAACTGCAATCGAAACTTCAATTTATACTTCAAAAGCGTGATATAATGGAATTTGACTATGTGATAGTGGGAGCTGGCCTGTCAGGCCTTACAATAGCTGAAAGAATAGCCAATGAACTAGATGAAAAGGTTCTTATCATAGAAAAGAGAGACCATATCGGAGGAAATGTCTATGATTTCTATGATGACGGACTGCTGATTCAGAAATACGGACCGCACATCTTCCACACAAAAGAAAAGAAAGTTTATGATTACCTATCCAAGTTTACTGAATGGATTGATTACGAACACAGGGTGCTCAGCTATGTTGACGGCAAGCTTGTTGTGATGCCTATATGCATAGATACCCTGAACAAGCTGTATGACCTTGACCTGGATGAAGACTCAATGCATGAGTGGATTGACGAGCACAAGGAAGACATTAAAGAAATAAAATCCTCAGAAGATGTGGTTCTGGCAAATGCTGGAAGAGACATCTACAACAAGCTCTTCAAAAACTACACAGAAAAGCAATGGGGAACTTCAGCAGCCAATCTGAGTCCGTCTGTAATATCAAGAATACCATTCAGGTTCAATCATGATGACAGATACTTTGAAGACGCATATCAGGGAATGCCAAAAGAAGGATATACCAAGATGTGCGAAAAGATGATTGAATCAGACAACATTCATGTCGGCCTCAAGGCAGACTATAAGCAATACATCAACAGAATCAGCTATTCAAAAAAACTTATTTATACAGGCCCTATCGATTACTTTTATGATTACAAGTATGGTGAACTGCTCTACAGATGCCTTAACTTCGTTTATGAAATACTGGATGAGGATTCATATCAGGACGTAGCGGTAGTCAACTACCCGAATGACCCATACTTTACAAGAATTACCGAGTTCAAAAAGTTGACCGGACAAAATATTAAAGACAAGACAGCAATAATGAGAGAATATCCTGGTTTTAACGGCGAAAAATGCTATCCATACCCTACGCAGGAGTATCTGGATAAGTTCAAACTTTATGAAGCGGAAATGGAAAAAGAAGAAAACGTCATTTTTGCCGGACGTTTAGCCAAATATAAATATTACAATATGGATTTAGTTGTTAAGGACGCACTGGAAATATTTGAAAAGGAGATTAAATAATGATTACAATCTGGCCACAATATCTAGATAAAAATTTGACTTTAAGTGAAGGAAGAAAGATATCCAAAGAAAATGCCGTTTCATCACCTACAATGGATGAAATCGAAAAGGCATTGAAAAGATTGGGATTGACATACAATGTCCAAAAGGAAAGGGCATATCCTGGAAAATGGTATGAAAAATCAGGCAGAGTTTTGGTTGAATATGAAAATACCAAACTTGAGCTCATAAAGGAAATAAGCTTAAAAATCAAGGCCATCAGGAAATGATTTGAATGGAAATTCCTACTTTAATGTCTGAGCAGTATCGCCAAGCAAGGGAATTAATCGAAAATTCATCCAGCATCAAGGTCTATTCACATATCGACTGTGACGGAATATGTTCAGGCGCAATCCTTTCAACCATCCTGGACAGACAAAAAAAACCCCATGACATTGATTTCGTAAATCTTGATGTGCTTGATGATATCGAGCTTGATCATGAACTTACAATATTTTCTGATTTGGGTTCAGGCCAGCACATCGACACCAAAGCGACTGAGAACAACAACATTCTAATTCTAGACCATCACCCGCCATTAAGGGATTTGGACTATAAGGACAAAAAGGACTTCACATACCTTGAAATAAATCCAATCCACCATGGAATCGACGGGTCATATTATGTCTGCGGAGGAGGCCTGTGCTATTTTCTTGCAAAGGAATTCGGATATACAGACCTGAGCTGGATAGGCGTTTTATCTGCAATCGGAGATATGCAAAATACTCACAGTGGACATTTTGAGGGACTGAACGAAATCATTCAAGAAGATGCCATAAATGAAGGATATCTCGACTTGATTCAAAATGATTTGAACATATATGGAAGAAATACCCGTGAGCTTTTTATTGCACTGTCATATTTCAGTGATGTCAAATTACCTATAACAAACAATCAGAATGAATCCAAGGCTCTTTTAGATGAACTGGGAATCGATTCAACACTTCACAGAGTCATGCCCGAAGAGGCGGAAGTGCTTGAAAAAATCGGAATCCTATGCGAAGCCGGAAAGGACTATACACTGACAAGGCAGGACAGGGCAATGCTAAACAAGGAGCTTGACTCAATCAAGGCTGCTCAAACCCTTCCGCCATACCTGTCCAAAGACGAATTCATGATACTTTTCCAAACCCAAAGAAGAATCAAAAGAAAAACATTGTCAGATTTGACAAACGAAGAAAAAGGAAAACTCTACAATGCACTTAACAGGATGATAATCAATGAGGTTCCGCCAAAATACTATGAGCATATTCAAAAGATACTTATTGGAGACTCATACACTTTCCTTCTTGAAGATCCTGCAAGCTTTTTAAGGGATGGTGCTGAATTTTCAACCGCAATGAACGCTTGCGGTAGAAACCATGAAGAAAAAATTGCTATGGAAGTCCTTAAGGGAAACAGGGACTGGGCACTTGTCGAACTTGAAGAAATCAGCAGAAAACACAGATATAATCTTGCCACATCAATGGAAAAGGTGGCAAACGGAGATAAGATAATTGAACTTGAAAATTTGCAGTACTTTGACGGTACAGGAATCAAACCGGAAATTGTCGGTACAATTACAGGCATGATATTGGGATACTGCAACTGGAGAAAGCCTATAATCGGATTTACACAGATTGAAGATTCTGACGGCCTTAAGGTATCACTTCGATGTTCACGCTTCCTGTCATATGACGGAATCCATTTTGGAAATATTATACGCGAAGTATCATCACAAGTCGGCGGCAGTGGCGGAGGACATGCAATGGCATGTGGTGCATACATTCCCATTTCAAAAAAAGACGAATTTATACAAAAGTTTAATATATCATTAAATGGAAAAATATCAATGTAATTTTATAAATTTGTCAAAGCATGTTTAATGCTAATAGGAGGAATGAAAATTGAAAGCTTTTAAGAAAAGAGGTGCACTAACTCACTTCCAAATTCTAAGTGAAATATCTAAACAGGACCCACACCTTAAACAAAAGGATTTGGCTCAAAAATTAGGTATTACAATCCAGGCTGTTTCAGAAAACATTAAAACTTTAATAGAGTTAGGATACATTACCTCAAAAGACGGTAGATCACCTTATAAGATAACCCAAAAAGGTATCGATAAGGTTAAAAGAGATGCAATCAGTTTAAGAAAATATTCAGATTCCGTTTTGGAAACCATGAACCATTACAAAACAATCTGGCCAGCTATTGCAGGTGAAGACTTGAAAAAAGACCAAATTGTAGGTCTTTACATGAAAGACGGTATTTTATATGCCCATCACAAAGAGGAAAATGCAACAGGTATTGTTCTTGAAGATACCGAAAAAGATTCAGATGTGGCATTGACCAATCTGACAGGCCTTATTGACATGACTGTCGGAGAGGCAACAGTAATCAATCTTCCGACAATCAAGGAAGGCGGAACTAATGTTGCTGACATGAACCTGATTAAGGATGTTTATGAAAACGGTACTAAAAGCGGTGCAAAAATAGACAAGATTGCCGTTGCAGGTACTATTTCAAGAGTTGTTGCAAACAAACTTGATTTGAATGTGGACATTGAATTTGCTGCTCCCCAGGCAACTGCAAATGCTGCACGCAAAGGCTTGAATGTATTGGCATTATGCGTCGGAGACATGACAAAATCATTTGTCCGCGAACTTGAATCCGAAAAAATCAAATACAATATAATTGATGGAAGAAAATAATTATTTTTCCCTAATCATTTTTAACAATGCTGCGGCAATTTCAGTAGCATCCATTTTGGAAGATGTTATGACATTAACGTAATTTTCCAAATCATTATTTTCAATCAATACACGAACATCATCCAAAACTTCTTTATTTTTTATTCTCTCGATTTCATCACGGCTTGGAACTTTCTTGCTTTTAATATTTAAATTGAATTTTTTTCTGATTTTAACCAAGTCATGTGATTCATACGGAGCCACAATATTGAACGCATATCCGGATTCACCTGCACGGGCTGTTCGTCCGATTCTGTGAATGTAATCTTCAGGATTTTGAGGAATGTCATAATTGACGACAACATCAATTTCAGTTACGTCAATTCCACGGGCTGCAATGTCGCTTGCTACAAGAATCGATATGTTGCCGTTTCGAAACTTGTTCATTACCTTATCCCTGACTTTTTGGGTCATGTCACCATGAATGCTGTCTACCTTAAAGCCGTTTCTTTTAAGATTTCGATAAACAAAATCCACCCTGCGGCGAGTATTGCAGAATATCAGCCAGAGATTAAAGTCATAATATTCAATAATCTTACATAAATCATCAATTTTATCCCGGTCATCACTTTTAAAAGAGAACTGCTTTATTTTAGGAATCGTTTTTCTTGAATCTGAAATTTTTATAAATTTCGGATTATTCTGATACAGCTTGGTGATTTTTTTGATTTCATCCCTCATTGTTGCAGAAAAGAGTAAAGTCTGTCTTTGCTTTGGAGTGTGCCTTAAAATCAGTTCAATGTCATCCCTAAATCCCATGTCCAACATTTCATCAGCTTCATCCAGAACAACTGTTTCAACACCAATCAAATCAAGAGTTCCCCTTTCAATATGGTCAATAACACGGCCAGGAGTTCCAACAACAACATGAACTCCCTTGTTCAATACGCGAATCTGCCTTCCGATAGCCTGACCACCATAAACCGCCAATATCTTTACCTTATCCATATCCCAGGACAATTTCTTAAACTCTTCTGCAACCTGGATGCACAGTTCACGTGTAGGACAGAGTATAATGGCCTGAGGTGACTTGTCCGGAGTAAAAATCTTGTTCAGTATTGGTATAGCAAAGGCAAAAGTCTTGCCGGAACCTGTTTGTGCCTGACCGATAATGTCTTTTCCTGCTAATGCTTCAGGAATTGCTTTTTTTTGAATTGGAGTTAACTTTTCAAACCCCATTTTACCGACAGCACTTTTAATGTCATCATTTATTTTTAAATCATTGAAATTCATTGTTTTAATATTTGAAAAGATTATTATTTATAGTTTTAAAAACAATATTATATTACTATAATGGGAGATATTCTTATGGATAAGTCATCACTTGAAAATTTGGTTAATGATATAAACACGGAAGAAATGCTTAAGGAAAAACTTGAAGCCAGAATTTCCTCTGAAATCAACTCCAGAATAGAATCCGGCAGATATGATGATTACATCAATTCTGAAGTTGAAAGAAGAATGCAGACTGAAGAAGTTAAAAAGATAATCCAAAAACAGGTAGAAGATCAAGTCAAAGTAAAATTGGCTGAAGAAATGGCTGAACAGGTTGTTGAGGATGTTGATGAAATATTGTACACCCGTGAAGACGGAGAAACAATTAATGAACGTGGAATAGACATTGGCCTTAAGCAGGGCCGTGAAGAAGGAATAGAAATCGGCTACAAACAAGGCTTTGAAAAGGGAAAACAGGAAGGAATAGAAATCGGCCGTGAATCAGGTTATGAAAAAGCCATGAGCGAAGGCGGTGGAGCTTCATACCAGCAAGGACTTGATGAAGGAAGAAAACAAGGCCTTGAAAGAGTTGCACGTACAATGTATAAAGACAATTATCCCCTAGAAGAGATTACGAAGTTGACAGGACTTGTCTTGAAAAGACCAACAAGAAGATAGGAAAAATCACCATGAAAAATAAATTCATTAAATACAAGGAATACTCATTTAAAAAGCATCCTTCAATAGAAAGTATACAAATAATTAACGGTAAAAATAATTTCCCCATTAGCTGGTTAAATCAGCAGGGTTATTGTGAATACCAGATATATCTCCAGTACATGAAAGGCATAAAAACACAACCTACACGGGCAATGCTGAAGGGAACAGATGTGCACAGCCAGCTAGAAGAGGAATTTCTCAAGGATGCAGAAGAGGCAACATTCAACGAAGTGCTTGAATCATCAAAAAAGGAAGCTACAATATCCAGAGAATGCTTTGTTATTTCAGCCGATTACGGTATAAGAGGTTTCATTGATGAAATATGGATGACACCAACAGAAATAGTAATCATAGATGACAAGCCAGGTTCCAGAGCGTTCCCATCAACAATAAATCAGGTCAGGGCATACTGCCTCGCATTCAAAAAAATGAGCGGTGATGAAAGACAAATCAAGGGAGCACTGAGACAGCGCGGAACAGACAACATCTTTTGGAGTGAAGATTTTGATGCAAACGTTGAAAAGCAAATCAAATTCACAATAGATAGAATGCACTCACTTTTTGATGGTCAAAAACCATTCATCGCAACAAAAAATCCCAACAAATGCAAATCCTGCAGGTATCAAAGCTACTGTGAAGAGTGCAAATTATAGCCAACACCACATACTTCTTTTTTAAAACAAAAATAAAAAAACAGGAATTAAATCACACGATTTAATCCTAAATATAACTTGTTTTTCTTATACATCTTATCCAAAATTTCATTCCATTCATCTATGGTAATTTTTCCCTTGTTTGGAATCAGACTGTCAAGTGATGCTTCGTTAATGTTTAAAATATCCGATAATATATGTGCAAGAGTTCTTCCGGTCAAAGACAATTCATAGGGATCATAGCCAGTAACCATCAATACCCACACATTATCCTTTGAAGAGCTGTTGTATTCTTTTTTAAGTGAATCATACCAGTGAGTGATAATATTTTGAATGTCGCCGATTTCTCCATCACCCACTGAAATATAGTATCCCTCTTCAGAAAAGTCAATTGTTTTAATTGCGTCGGAAATTTTAGAGTTAAGTTCCGGTGAACCGATTTCCAAATCATATTCATTGTTTGTTATATGCTCTTTTAAGTAATTTTCTATTTCTTTTTTGTTTTTGAAGTATCCGACAGGCTCCAGCCTGTCAGGATCCCTGTCACATAAATCATAGATTAAATCTTCATCAACATCATAGATTTCATATCCGTCAAGCTTATGTGACTGATAAGGTTTGAAATCAAGACAATAATTCTCCAAATCATCCTTGTTTAAATACCATAGAACTTGAACTCTTTTAATCATTTTAATCATTTATTCTATTTCATTGACAACAATTGTTTTTGTAAAATCACTGAAAATCCTATCATCACGTCTGAACAATTTTCCTAAAGCCCAATCAAAGATAATAGGGAACCAGAAAATTTTTGTTAAATTACGCACAATAGCCTGAACTGTGGAAATAGGATAACCGTTTCTTGAAATAACACGCAAATACATTAAGGCCTTGCCAACAGTTGCCCCTTTGGTCTTTTCCAATAAAACAAAATAAAGTATTATTAATACTGGAACAACATATGGGAAGTACATATAGACCTGGAACTGACCATACGGATTAATGAAAACTGACAACAGAAATGAAACAATCCACATGAATGCAGAAACTACAAAAAAATCTATAATATATGCAAGTACCCTTCTTGTAAATACACTAGCCATTTTAACACCTCAGCAAACTCTAGGAACAGGATCAGCTATAGGAGCTTCCAAAATACGTTCTCCACCAATCGGCGTGTTGACAATGACATAATCACCATCTACAACTTCACCAATAATGGCAGCATTTTCACCATATTTCTCGCCTTTAATGGCTTCAAGGACAGCTTCCGCCTTATCTGCTTTAACACCCATTACAACCTTACCTTCATTTGCAACTTCAAATGGATCAATACCAAGCATTTCTGAAACTGCATGAACCTCTTCCCTTATTGGAATCGCATCCTGTTCTAAAACAATACCATTACCGGATTTGGAAGCCATTTCATTAATTGCATTAGCAAAACCACCACGGGTAGGATCTTTCATTGCAGTAACGCCACCGACATCCAATGCTTTTTTGATAATATTCCACATTGGAGCAACATCTGATTTTAAATCAGTGTCGAATCCAAAGCCTTCCCTAAAAGACATCAAACTCATACCGTGATCCCCCAAGCTGCCTGTGACAATGATTTTATCTCCAACCTGAAGACCGCTGTCACGTACAACCTCACCTTTTTTGGCTATTCCAATACCTGTTGTGACCATTACAATACCGTCAAGCTTGTCCTGAGGCATGACTTTAGTATCTCCTGTAATTACAGCAACATCAACCTCTTCACAGGTTTCATTTAAAGATTTCATAATCTTATCCAAGTCTTCTATAGGAAAACCTTCCTGCATGATAATTGCATTTGAAATAGCTAAAGGTTTTGCACCCATTACAGAAACATCATTTATTGTTCCTGCAGCTGAAATTCTACCAATATCTCCACCAGGGAAAAACAATGGGTCTATAGTATGACCGTCTGTTGTCATAACAATTTCATAATCGCCTAATGGTATTGATGCACCATCATCCAAAGCATCTAAACTAATACCACCATTAACACTTTTTTTGGATATATTGTCTAGGATTGTGGATGCGATTAAGTTAGCCATCACTTCTCCACCAGCACCATGATTCATATTAATTTTATCATCTGACATAAAGTATCGCCTTATAAAAAAGATATGTTGAAACAAGTATATTAAATTAGTTATAAAATAATTGAAAAAAATTTAGAATTAAAATAAAAATAATAAAAAAAAGAGTAAAGATAAGTTAATATCTTTAGATTAAAATTCCGTTAACAACGCCATCCTGACCAGGTCTGGATGTTACTTTTGCATTACCTTCAGGAGTTTCTACAACTGCACCTTTAGTAATAATGTTCCTTCTTACATAGTTAGGGTTTGCGTCGTTTTCAATTACTCCTAAAATATCAGTAACTTGGGTTTTACCGGATTTAACATCAGTTAAATTAATTTTATTAGTAGTAGCTAATCTGAGTTTTTCATTTCCGCCACGAGTACGGATTTTTCTTAATCTTTTTTCATCTACTCTAGTTTCAGCAGGATCTCTTCCTAATTCTGATTTCCTTTTTCCACGGTTTGCAACATTTCTTGCACCAGATGGACTTCTAGTTGATTTTCCTTGAGAAATTGCCATTATTTCACCTAAATAAGTATAATTAATTATATAATAATCGCTGCCATCAAGTCTCTTTTCTGTAAATTGAAGGACAAGAAAAATAACAATTTACATTATGAGAGCAAAAAAGAGCCTTAATGAATAATGATAATAAAATATTACTTTTTCATTATATATAAACTTTATTTTTTATAATGATTTTTACAGTTTTATTTTTCAAATGAAAATTTTAAATTGCATATAGGACAATAGTTTTCATTCAAAAGGGAAGTTCCACATACGGGACAGTTATCTGGAGAATTTGATAGATAGACATATTCCTTATCCAGACTTACCTTTGGAGGAATAATAGGTTCAGGTTTTCTTGAAGCATCCTCTGTTTTAGACCGAGCAAGGATTTCATCAACAAGATTATCGAAATCCTCTTCTGAAAGTTCACCGTCATCACTTGCATCCAATATTCTTTGAATATCATCATCAGTGATTTTGTCTCCCAAAACATCTTTCAATAAATCGACCAAATCATTGTCCTCTATATAGTACTCTTCATTTTCCATGAAAATAATATGTGAGTAATAATTAATATTATTTACTCACGAAATCCAAAATATTATCCTTAGGCTCCATTTTTTCAATTATCTCATCAGGAATTTGAGTATCCTCAAAACCAAAATCAATACTACATTCAGGCTCCTGCGGAATAATATCATCAGGATTTTCATATATATAATCTGAAATGTTGTTTTTCAAATCCCTGATTATCCTGTCGACATCCACCTCGCTGAGGTCATCATCATATTCATAGACAAACTCTTCACGGAGCTCATCATCCAGCTCATTTAAATAATTCATAATATCACCTAATTCGTCCTTATCTTATAGTTGAATTTTGAAACATCAAATGTATTGAAAAACGTGTTTGCATAAACCTTTTTGCTGGATATAGATAGTTCAAAATCTATCATATCGCCATTGCATTTGATTAAAATGCATACATCGGGATCTTCCAAAAGGTCTTTGCTGACATTAAGCACATCTGATGCACCATTTATTTGAATTGATGAAGGCAAACTGTTACCATCAACATTCAGGAATATTCCCTGTGAAAGTTCATAGTTTGCACAATATCCATCTTTTCCACATACTTTAGCAACGAACGTGTCATTTATTTCATCATAACTTGAAATTAATTCTTTTGATTCCATTATATCAAACCTCTACCATTATTATATCTAAAAAGTAATATAAATTAATTCCTAGAGCATTTGAGAAGTAATATGAGCATATTTCAATAAAATATTTATTTTACAAGTGATAAAAATTTCCCTGACCTGTAAAAATTGTCCTCACAAAAGTATTTTAAACACTTACATCAAAAATTATCATGATGGAAGAAACAGCCGAACAACTACAATTAGAAAATGAAATTAAAACTCAGGCCCAGGTCTTTTTAAAGGATTTCAATGCAGAACTGCCTGAAAGCATGGAACTTGAGTACGAAGGATTCTACAGAAGAGGATTCTTTGTAACCAAAAAAAGATATGCGGTCATTGAAGATGGAGAAATAATAGCTAAAGGCCTTGAATTGGTAAGAAGAGACTGGGCACCGATAGTCAAGGAAACACAGGAAGCTGTTTTGATGGCTCTGTTAAAAGAAGGAGATTCAAAAAAGGCCATTTCAGAAGTTAAAAAAGTATTGAAAAGAATAAAAAAGGGCGATGTTGAAAACAAAGAGCTGATAATACACACACAAATCAACAAGCCTTTGGGAGAATACAAACAGGTAGGCCCACATGTAGTTGCAGCCCAGATTATAGAAGACCACGGAATAAAAGTAACCCGCGGAACAATCATCCAATATATAATAAAAAAAGGAAAGGGTTCAATAAGCCAGCGCGCAGTACCTTATGAGTACAGCGAAGGCATTACATATGATAAAGATTACTACATCAACAATCAAGTCATTCCTGCAGTAGGACGGATAATGGAACCTCTGGGATATACAAAACAGGATTTGCAAGACCTGGCCGTTGGTGAAAAACAGCAAAGTCTTGACGCTTTCTTCTAGTTATAAAATAGTATTTACATCACCGATATTTTCTATGACAGTGATATCCAATTGTTCTTTTTTAATGTATTCCCTGTCATCTTCAGTAACATCAGAATTAACCAGGATAGCACTCATTCCGGCATTGACCGCACCTAATGCATCTTCCCTGAATTTGTTTCCAATCATCACTGACTTTTCAGGATCCCCTTTCATTTTTCTCAATGCAACGTCATAAATCAGTCTGTCGGGCTTTTTCTTTCCGACCTCTTCTGAAGTAATTACCTCATCAAAAAATGAATAAACATTCAATCTAACAAGCTTTTCCCACTGTTTGATTGTAATACCGTTGGATATGACAGCTAAACGGTAGCCCTGACTTTTAAGATAAATCAATGTATCAATAGTCTCAGCGAAAGGTCTTAAAAGTGCCATTTTCACATTATGATATGTAATCATACCCAAAGCAACAAGCATAGGGTCTTCATGACCTAAAACCACCTGAGTCAATACGTTGAAATGCCTTCCATAGTTAGAACCTTTTTCACGGATGATTGTTTTTAAAACACCATATGCCTCATCCTTATCTAAAGGCAGTCCATTATCAACCATCAACTCAATAGCTGCTTTTCTTGCAGTTTGTGCGAAAGCGGAAGTATCCAGCAATGTATCATCAACATCGAAAAATACTACACGATCGTCTTCAATATTTCTTCCCATAATTAACCCTCATTATTAAAATCAAGTTCTAAAGTAACTGGACAATGGTCTGAACCATAAATTTCATTTAAGATAGTTGCTGACTTTACATTGTCTTTAATCTCTTCATTAACATAAAAGTAATCAAGTCTCCAACCGGCATTCCTTTCACGGGCACGTGTACGATAGCTCCACCAGGTAAAGTTTTCCTCACTCTCATCAAACATGCGGAATGTATCTATAAAACCCGCATCCTCCAGCTCATCAAGCCATGCACGTTCTTCCGGAAGATAACCGGACTTTCCTTCACAGTTTTTAGGATTGTAAACATCAATCGGATGATGTGCAATATTATAGTCACCAGTGATTACAAGATTTTTGCCCTCACTTTTAAGAGTCTTAAGCTCATCCAACAGCGCATTGCAAAAATCAACCTTAAAATCAAGTCTCTTTGCATTCATTCCACTGTTTGGGAAATATATATTATATAAAATGAAATCTTCATATTCAATCTTTAAAACCCTTCCTTCACTGTCAAGCTCTTCAATTCCAAGTCCACGGGTGACTTTGACAGGTTTTATCTTGGAATATGTGCCGACGCCACTGTATCCTTTCTTTTCTGCTTCATTGAAGTGTGTTTCATATTCACTTATGTCAGCTAATTTCTTTGGAATATCATCTGCAGCAGCCCTTACTTCCTGAAAATTGATAATGTCTGCATCTGTATTGTCAAACCAATCCCAAAATTCATCCTTTTTTGATACTGCCCTGATACCGTTCACATTCCAAGAAACTAACTTTACTGACATTATAATTTCACTCCATTTGCAAGATTCAATTCACGTAGCCATTTGATATCACTTTTGTAAAGCATACGGATATCAGATACATCATATCTAATCATTGCCAATCTTTCAATACCTAAACCGAATGCCAATGCAGGCTGTGTAATTCCTAAAGGTTTCAATACTTCCGGCCTGAACATTCCAGCTCCGCCAAGCTCAATCCAGCTTTCCTTTTCCTCGAGATAGATTTCGGTTTCGGTGGAAAGGTAAGTGTATGGGAAATAAGCAGGCCTGAACCTTACTTCAAATCCTAATTTTTTATAGAACTCTTTTAATGTACCTAAAAGATTTTGAAAACTGATTTTTTCATCACATACAAGTCCTTCAACCTGATGGAATTCAGGCAAGTGCTTGTAATCGAATGTTTCCCTTCTGAATACACGGCCGACAGAAAACATCTTAATTGGAGGCTCATGTTCAAAAAGGTGTTTTGTAGAAATTCCTGTAGTGTGTGTTCTTAAAACGCTTTGGCGTGCAATATCTTCATTCCAGTCATATTGCCAGCCGATGGAACCTGTTCCTCCACCATTTTCATGGGTTTCCGCTGTTAACTTAACCAGATTGTCATCAGGCAAGTCACAGGTTAGAGGATTTTTAAGATAGAATGTGTCCTGCATTTCACGGGCGGCATGATCCTGAGGCTGGAAAAGAGAGTCAAAGTTCCAGAATGCGGATTCGACATAGCTTCCCTTGTCTTCTGAAAATCCCATGTTCAAAAAGATTTCACGAATTTCATCAATAATTACCCTTAAAGGATGCTTTTTGCCAGCGAAAAATACTGGAGCTTCTGCATTAATGTCATATGGACGATATTGTAAGCTTTTCCATTCACCATCTTTTAGCTGTTGGTGTGTTAACTGAGTAGCCTGCTTTTGAATTGTGAATCCTTCATTTAAGATATCTTCACCTTTAGGTAAAATATTAAAAGAATGTGAGGTTTCTTTTTTTACATTTAAAATATTTTTTCTACCTGCAAGCTTTTTAAAACCATCTTTCAAGTCATCAGTGAAAAGTTTAACTCCATCCGCATTGGTCTTGAGATAATCCAAAACCTTTTCATCAACGCCAACTTTGGATGTGAATTCCTTACCGAAATCCGTGATGTTTACAACACCTTTATCGATTTGAGCCCAGTTTTTACGGCGAAGCCATCCGATAGCAATATTTGCCTCTTTTTTGTCAACACCTGTTTCACTGGATAAATCCTTCATATGAATCTGTTTTTTCTCGGCAAGAACATCCAATATTCTTCTTTCAGGAAGGCCTTCATCAGCATATTTGAGACCGTCTTCGGTTAGGGAATATGTCTCTTCAACTTCCTTGTCAACATCAATAATGTCTTTGGATGCAAGAGATCCTGCAGCACTCATGACTGATTTTATGTCCATGCCAGTATTTTCTGCAATCTCTTCAGGAGTAGCTTTAGGATTAGCCTCTAGCTCTTTTAAAAGTTTCTTTTCGTATATATGTAATTCATTAATGGTTTTTTTAATATCCTCACTCATTTAAACACCATAGTTAATAATCATTAATAATATTATAATATCTATTTTAATTAATTAATAAATATTTGTAAAAATCAATGCTTAAAATAAAATATTCATTTTTAAACTATAAATACAAATACCTAAACCTAAAAAAACATTAGAAATAAAAAAAAAAGAAAAAATTTAAAAGTTGGATTTTAAATTGCTTACAAAAATAGATGCTGCGGTCAAATCAGCAGTTGTTCCTGGATTGTATTTATTGTTATAAAGATAATCATCGAATTCCTTAACTTTTTCCATGAAATCACTTTCATCTTTCAAGTTAAGCAAATCCCTTGTCATCATTGATATTTTAAGTGCTTCATCTGATCCGTACTTTCTTGAAATCAAAGTATCAGGAACCTGAGACAATATTGTTAGGAATGTCAATAGACATGCATCATTTAATGATTTTTCCTCTTTTAACTCATGGTATGTGGGATATCCTATTTCAAAAACAGCAGGCATGTCAGAAGTCATTTCACGAGCCAGCATGTCCCATGGTGCGGATATTTTTAAAACATCATACATTGTCTGGTTATTATCTCTCAACTCCTGTTTTGCATTGTCAGATGCAACATCATATTCATCCTGATCTCCCATTCCACCAGCATCTGCAATGTTGATTGCATCATACAGGTCACATGCATCATCAACAGAAGTGTTGGCCATTAGTTTAACGATGTTTGGACGGATATCATCAAAATCATCACTTATGGCTGCCGCAACTGCAATAGGTGTTGTCATCATCACAATGCCCAAGTTGGTATTGTTTTTAATCCACCTGTCAGTTTCAGCAACCGCCTCAAGAATATATTTTCCCAATTTAGGATTTTCAATATCGACATCACTGCATGCTTCACGTATGGTGTCTCCAATTACTATACCGCTGATTACAAAGTCTTCAAAGACCATGTCATCATAATCACGGGTTCTGTGAACGTTTCCAGGTTTTGGATAACCGCTCACTTCCAAAGCTGAAGCTATTTGAGCAATCTTTGCAATTTCTGAAGGATTCATTCTATCATGTCCTCCAATAACACTTTAGGTGCGAAGTTAGTAATAATCAAGTCTGCACCTGCTCTTTTGATTGAAGTCAAGCTTTCCATTATTGCCCTTTCAGTCAGATATCCTTTTTCAATAGCTGCCATAATCATTGAATATTCACCGCTTACATTATATGCAACCAGAGGCAGCATGAACTCGTCTCTCACCATTCTTACAACATCAAGATATGGAAGAGCAGGCTTGACCATTAAAAAGTCACATCCTTCAATCACATCCAATTCACATTCACGTATGGCTTCAACAGCATTTGCAGGATCCATTTGATAGCTTTTTCTATCTCCATTATGTGGTGATGAGCATGCCGCCTGACGGAAAGGCTCATAAAATGCTGAAGCATATTTTGCTGAATAGGACATTATCATTACATTATAGAATCCGTTTTCATCCAATGCCTGCCTTATTGCACCCACTCTTCCATCCATCATGTCTGAAGGTGCCACAATGTCTGCACCTGCACGGGCATGGGAAAGAGCAACTTTGGCAATGTATTCAAGAGATTCGTCATTCAATATTTCAATTCCGTCATCAGTGTCATCATTCTGCCTGATTAGGCCGCAGTGTCCATGGGATGTATACTGGCATAGGCATACATCAGTGATGACAACAAGATTTGTCTGCTTTTTAAGCTCACGAACTGCCTTTTGAACAATACCTGTATCTGCATAGTCTGGAGTTGCGATTTCATCCTTTTCGTCTTCAGGAGGAATACCGAAAACAATGATTGACCTTAAACCTTTTTTCTCAAGTTGCTTTGCAAATTCAACACCGCTTTTTAAAGAGTATCTGAACTCTCCGGGAAGTGATGAAATTTCTTCTTTTTCATCGCCTTCAAGGTCATGCTTAAAGTAAATTGGATAAATCAAATCTTCCTTTTGAAGTTTTGTTTCACGTACGATATCACGTATTTTTGAATTTTTTCTTAATCTTCTCATTCTTGTTGTTGGAAACTGCATTAGTATTCACCTTTACATATTATTTTACTTTGAAATTATTTAAAACATTATCATTTTCACCGTATGGTTTCTTCAAATAATGATTTTTGGCATGCTCCACAATCAGTGCATGATATTCCTGAAAATCATTGACATCACCATCAAAATTGTCTTCGAAGAACTTCTTAATCTTGTTATAGGAATCCTTTTCATTCACGAGTCCCAAATGGGAGAATATTCTTCTGGTGTATGCATCCACCACAAATTCCCTTTCGCCGTAGGCATACAGAAGTATTGAATCGCATGTCTCCGGACCTATTCCTCTAACTTCGAGCAAATCCTTTCTAGCAGGAGTATTGTTATCAAGAGAAATGTAAAACTGCGAAACATTTCTTAAATAATCATATTTCTGATTGAAATATCCGGAAGGCTTTATGGCCAGCTTGAATTCATTTTCATCAAAATCCAATAGCTTCTCGGGCGTAAGTTCAATCTTTTGCTTAAGATTATTTATGGAAGTTTCTACCTGAGGCCATGATGTATTTTGAGTCAGGACTGCACCTACAATTATTTCAAACTGTTCTGCCGAATCCCTTGGAAATGAATAATCACCTGGATGATATCCCTTTGTTGAACCTGTCTTTGTTGGATTTGTTCCGCCATAGCCGGTTATGGGCCACCATCCCTGATGGGAATATGTATCCAAAAGCTTTGCGAATATTTCATTTAAAATCATATGTAAGTATTTAATACTTTTAGTTAAATATAGATTATTATGTCAAACAAAATTGGGGAAAAATTTCAAATTACAAGCTTTGGTTCAAGCCATGGATATGCAGTAGGTGCGGTTGTTGACGGATGTCCTGCAAATCTTGAACTGAGTGCAGAAGATATTCAAAATGAACTGGATAAAAGAAAACCTGGAACAAGCAGTGTAACCACACCAAGAAAGGAATCTGATGAAGTTCAAATTTTATCCGGAATCTTTGAAGGAAAGACTGACGGAACACCTATTGCAGGAGTCGTATTCAACAAAAATCAGCATTCAAAAGACTATTCCATGTTCAAATCAACACCACGCCCTTCACATGGGGACTTCGGATGGATGAGCAAATACGGAAATTACGACTACAACGGAGGAGGCCGAGGAAGCGGAAGGGTTACCATAGGCCACGTCATCGGTGGAGCAATAGCTAAAAAACTTCTCAAAACAAAAGGCATTGAAATAATTTCTCATGTAACTCAAATAGGTAGCATAAAAGCCGAAAAACTTTCACTTGATGAAATAAGGGAAAACATAGAAAAAAATCCTATCCGATGCGGAGATTTGGAAGCTGCAAAAGAAATGGAAGAACTGATTTTAGCCAAAAAATCACAAGGAGATTCAGTTGGAGGAATTGTAGAGACAATTGCTACAAACATCCCTGCAGGTCTGGGTGAGCCTGTCTTTGAGCGTCTTGACGGTGATTTGGCCAGAATTTTAATGAATATAGGTGCCGTAAAAGGAGTTGAAATCGGTATGGGATTCGGTGTTGTTGATAAGGCAGCATCCCAAATCAATGATGAATACTATATTGAAGACAACACCATTAAAACAAAAACAAACAATTCAGGAGGGATTGTTGGTGGAATGAGCAATGGAATGCCTATAATATCCAGAATTGCAATAAAACCAACCCCATCAATTTCCAAATGTCAAAACACTATAGATATTGAAAGTATGGAAAATAAAAAAATAGAAATAAAAGGAAGACATGATCCCTGCATCTGTCCGCGCGTAACAGTCGTTGCAGAATCATCAACTGCAATAGTTCTTGCAGACCACATGATTCGTTCAGGATTTATCCATCCAAGCAATCTTGACGGTTAGTGCACATATTTACGGATTTGAGAAAGTTCATCATCTTCCCCATTTTTTGCTGCAAGTTTTCTTGAATTTTTCCTTTCAAAATTTGATAGATTTATGTTTGAACCATGATAAGGAGCATCAACATCCTTAAGTGAAATGATGCGTGCCTTTGAAGGATTGTTATAATTTATATCCAAAGACATTCCATCAAATGCGGCCAAAGTCTTGATACCTGTCAGTTTAGTTATCCTTTTAGCCTCACCAATAGGATTATTTGAAATCATCTTTAAACCCAAATGTGTCATTATGGCCAGTTTAGGTTGTATTTCTTCAATTAAGTTAATAAAACTTGACGAACACAGATGCCCTTTGATGGACTTGCCACCTGGACGTAAAACACTGGCAATAAAGACATCTGCTCCTTCATGGGATTTTGCCAATTCAGGAAAATAGGAAGTGTCTGAAGTGTATGATATTTTGAAATCCTTATATTCAATCTGAAAACCGACACCCATAGGGTCGCCATGTTTGGTTGGAGTAGCCCTAACAAGACAGTTATTGAAATATCTAATATCTCCTGCTTCAAGCTCCAAAATCTCAGATTTGGACTTATGATAAGAGGATATGCACGGACCCCACTTTTCAAAACCGGACAGAACACTTTTTGAACCCATAATGTGGCCGTTTTTCTGAGTCATTCCACGGGTCATCGCTTCAATCAGAATTTCAGCATCATTATAATGGTCAGTATGTGCATGGGAAACAAAAATACCATCTATATTTCTTGGATCAAGGCCAAACTGATATGTTCTAACCAATGCCCCAGGTCCGGGGTCAATATGATAATTCCTCCCTCCGAGATTATCTATCCTGAATCCGCCAGTCATTCTTCTTTGGTTAATGGCGGAAAATCTTCCTCCGCCAGTGCCCAAGAATATTAGCTTCATTTAATTTCCTCATAGAGAACACAGGATAATATTACATGACAATGGAGAGCTGTTTTTCTTAAGACACAATACTTCATCCTTGATTATGACCTTATCGCCGATTTTTATATCATCTGTATCGGCAAACATTATGACATTCCCATTCGGGCCTGCAAGAGGTTTCCAATTGAAATTGAATGCCTGGGTCTTGTCATTTAGCTTGACTTCAACCATCTTTCCGTCAATTGATTCGACTTTACCTATTGGTCCGTCATCAATGATTTTATTGGCCAGTTCAATTTCCCTGGTTTTTTGAATCATTTCCTCTGTTAATTGCTGACGATATTTTGTTAAAACCTTAATATCTGCATCAATTGTTATATTAAGATGTTTTTGAGCTTCTGAAGCAGTGAATTTAGGTTGCTGGATTAAGACATCAAATTCCTTACCTATAGTTGGAGTTTTTTGTGCAATGTCTGAGAGTATTTCCTCAAATATGTCTCCCATCAACCTCAAACTGTGTGAAGCTTTCCATCGTCTTTGAATTAAAGTTTCAGCCTGTTTTTTAGCAAAGTCATTACCGAATAATATTATGCCTTTTTCACCTGCCTGACGTGATTTTGTTTCAGAACCTATTAATTCAACAATTTGATAACCGTTAGTTGTTCCGTAAATTCTTTTACGTTTTGTTTCATGGGTTCCTTTTGTGCTTACTTCTCCCCTCACAGTGTTGCCAACAACTCTAATCTTATCCGCATCATCACTTATTTTAATAGGAACGTCAAGCTCTTTTGACCTTTGATATAGTTCTTCATCTGTTGTAATACTTCCATCATACAATTCATCTTCTAAGGCCTGTCTGTTATTGCCGAAATATGCAATACGCCTTTTATCACTAGCCATTACGCATCCTTTCTTACCTACATATGCTATAATTAAACTCATAATCCTCCTCGCTTTATCGGATTTATAAAATATTTATATATAGATTTATTTATTCTAATATTAAATCATTTTCATATTAAATAATTTTTTAAATAAAAATCCTTTAAAAATATTTTAATTGATATATAAAGGTTTAAAATTAATTATTTAAACAATATCTTTATATAATAATAAATCGAAATATAACAATATAAATAATTGTTAATTATTTATCATTATAGATTAAATAGTGTTAAATACAAAGGAGAAAATTTTATGAAAAATCTCAGTAAGATGTTCAAACCTGAATCCGTAGCGGTTATCGGTGCTTCAAACACCCCTGGAAAAGTTGGATACATCATTGTAGACAATTTAATAAATGACGGTTTTGAAGGTAAAATATACCCAGTAAACCCTAAAGGCGGAGAAATCTTAGGTAAACAAGCATATGCAAGCATAAAAGACATCCCCGAAAAAGTAGATTTAGCAATAATTACAATTCCTTCAGTCTTTGTTAATGAAACAGTGAAAGACTGTGGTGAAGTCGGCGTTGAAAATATGGTTGTAATTACAGCCGGATTTAAGGAAGTCGGTGAAGAAGGAGCTAAACTGGAAGCGGAATTAACTGCACTTGGTGAAAAATATGGAATCAACATTATTGGGCCAAACAGTTTAGGAATCACTGATTCACATACTCCATTGAACGGATCATTCTCACAAATGATGCCACCGAAAGGAAACATTGCATTCATCTCACAAAGTGGAGCAATGATGGTAGCAATCATCGACTGGAGTGTAACTTCCGGAATTGGATTCAGTAAAGTTATCAGTCTAGGAAACAAAGCTGGAGTAAACGAAATCGAATTATTGCAATACTTGGCTGACGATGATGAAACAAACGTAATCATCTGTTACTTGGAATCCATCTCAGATGATGAAGACTTCATCAGAACCATGAGAGAAACAGCAGTCAAAAAACCTATCATCATCCTTAAATCAGGTTCATCCTCTGCTGGTGCAGAAGCTGCATCTTCACACACAGGTGCATTGGCAGGCAGTGACCTTGCATTCGACACTGCATTCGGTCAATCAGGAATCATGCGTGTTGAAACAATGGCAGAATTGTTTGATTTAGGTTTAGCATTCTCCAAAGCACCTCTCCCACAAGGTAAAAATGTAGCAATCATTACCAATGCAGGTGGAGGGGGAGTTTTAACAGTAGATGCTATGGAAAAAGCAGGATTGGATCTTGTTAAATTTGATGAGGAAACTACTGCTAAATTAAAACAATGTATTCCTGACGAAGGAAGCGCAAACAACCCTATTGACGTATTGGGAGATGCACCAGTGGACAGATACAAAGAATCACTCGACATTGTATTGCACGACGAAAGAGTGGACAGTTTGATTGTTATGGTATGTCCTACAGCATCAGCAGACCCTGACGGAATCGCACAGGCTATCCTTGACGGAAGAAGAGATTCCAAAAAACCTATCATTGTAGTTAACATGGGTGGTCCATCATTCGAAGATGCAAACAACCTCTTAAGAGACAACCACATTCCAACATACGTATTCCCTGAAACCGCAGTTCATGCACTTTCCGCAATGACCAAATTCGCTAAACTGGAAGAAAGAAAATACGATGATGTGGTTGAAAAAATTACCGATGTTGACAAAGATACAGTAAAAGCCATATTCGACAAAGTAACTGCTGACGGAAGAGACACATTGCTTGGAAGCGAAGCATATGCAGTCGCAGAAGCTTACGGCATTTCAGCAGCACCAATCAAGTTATCAACTTCTGCAGATGAAGCAGCACAATTGGCTGAAGAAATGGAATTCCCTGTTGTACTTAAAATCGCATCAGATAAAATCTTACACAAGTCAGACATTGGCGGTGTAAAAGTAGGAATTGCAACACCTGATGAAGCTAAAGAGGCATATGATGAAATCATTGCTAACGCCAAGAAAGCTCATCCGGACATTGTGCCTGACGGTGTGGAAGTACAAAAAATGATGGAAACCGGACAGGAAGTAATCGTCGGTATGATTAAAGACAAACAGTTCGGACCAATGATTGCATTCGGTATGGGCGGAATATACGTTAACCTTATTGAAGATGTATCATTCAAATTGGCTAAAGGTTTATCATCCCAGGAAATTGATGAACAAATCGAAGCTACCAAAGTTTCTGAATTACTTAAAGGTTACAGAGGAGAAGCTGCCTGCGATATTGAAGAAGTAAAAGAAGCTATCAAAAGAGTAGCAAGATTAACTTTAGACTTCCCGGAAATATCTGAACTTGATATCAACCCAATTTTTGTTTACGAAGAAGGTTCAAGTGCTTTAGATATTAAAATCAAATTATAATTTCTCACTTTGAGAAATTTTTACTCTTTTTTTATTTTTTTAACACCATAGGCGATATTATGTATGGTGAAATTGACCTGGAATTATTTACCCACACAATTCTCGAACTGAACAATTCTTTTCAAAAATTAAACGACGGTAATTTTGACGTTAAGGAATCTCTTGATTCAAGTTATGAAAACTTAAAATCATTATATGATTCATTGAATGAAATCCTGAATGCAGATGAAATCAATGCCAATGAAGTTGAACTTTTCTGCAGCTATTCCCTAAACATGTTTCCGGAATACAAAAGCCAACTTACAAACCTGAAAAATTTGGATGATGATTTAAATGAATCTGTGATTAATTTAATTGAAATTTTTGACAAACTATGTGAAATAGCAGAGGACTATTTTAAAAATAGGAAAGTGATGTTATGAAATATGACTTAAGCAGTGTTGGCATACATAGGAACTTGCAATATGAATGCATTACTACAACAATTAATTCAGACAGAAAAAAGAATTCTGCCGCATTCGCATTCATCTACCTCGGCGATGACCGGGTAATGTGCAGAATATTTGAAGGCTCAAAAAGTCTTGAAAACATAAAGCAGACAAAAAGATACGTGGTCAACATTACACAGGACCCTCTGATATTTACCCTTTCTACAATCGATAAGCTTCCAGATGAGTATTACACTGATGATGAAGACATAGCAATTTTAAAGGACAGCGGAGCATATCTTGTAATTGATGTCGATGAGATTGAAATGAAAACACCCGAAGATTTCCCAATAAAAAACGACACCAACATCTATTTCATTACAGGTACGATAAAAGACTTCGTCATAAGGGACGAATCGGCACAGGCATTCAACAGAGGATTTTCCGGACTTATAGAGTCACTGGTCAACTGCAGCCGATACAAGATTGTTGACGGAGAAAAGAAAAAATACTACAAAGACCGTCTGGAAGAAAACAAGCGTGTAATAGAAAAAGTTTCAGATGAAAAAACCAAAAAAGCCATGGAAATACTCGCTGAAGAGTATGAAAAAAACTGATTTTTAAAAAAATAATATTGGAAGGATTTATTTTCCTTCCCAGTATAATTTATCATGCGGAATAGTGCTGTTTAAGATACCTAAATCCACTTCCACTTTCATGAAAGCGTCAACATTAGCTTTATAAGTATCATTTAATCCTGAAATGAATGGGAAACTAGCTAATGATTTAGCTTCAACATCTTCATTGGAAACAATGTCCTTAGGTAATAATTTTACTACAGAACTTGCATTGTTTTGAACATTTTCATTGATGTAATTGGTAGCGTTCTCATGGATTGCAGTAATATTTTTTACCAAATCAGGGTTTTTATCAATGAGATCCTGGGATGCCACAACAACACAGCATGGGTGGTTTGGTGAAATTTGACTGGAATTCATCAATACTTTATTTCCATCAGCTTCAGAAGAACTTACAAATGGTTGGAAAGTTACACCAGCATCAAGAGTGTTGGATTTGATTGCATCGTTAATTGAAGGAGTTTTCATTGCAGATGAATTAACTTTATCTATTGACAATCCATTGTTTTTCAAGAGAATGTTTAATAAAACATATTGAATACTTGCTTCACCAGGAGTTGCAACATTTTTACCATTTAAATCAGCTGCAGAATTGATTCCTGAATTGCTGGAAACGATAACACCACTACCCTCATTTTGAGCAGCGGAAATGATTTTTACAGGAACACCTTTTTCAACAGATGACAATACTGGAGAAATACCGACATATCCAACATCGACTTTTCCACTTGCCATTGCAGTCATTAAGTCTCCACCATTATTAAATTGTACGAGTTCAGTTTCAATACCTTTTTCTTTATATAAACCTTGTTGATCAGCAACAAATAATGCAGAGTCGTGATCAGAAGGCGAATAACCAATAGTTACCTTATTTGAATTTCCACCGCCTAAAAAGTCGAACCAGCCTGCACTGACAGTTCCCATTGCAATTAAAGCAATGAAAGCGATGACTAAAATAACACCTATCTTTTTATTCATTGAATCACCATATATTTTTTATAACAATAGTTATATCTTTTTCAATACATAACCAATTGATGGCAATAATATTGAAAAAAATAAAGTCTGGAATCCCTATTCATAGATATATACAAAAGCAATATATAAACTTATATGACTTGAAAATTTATAAAATTAAATTATCAACAAAAACAATCAAGTTTTTGATAAAAATTAAACCATTTTTGACAATAATACAAAAAATGATATCATTAACTAATCAAATAGCCAACACAAGCATTCTTTTTTTACAAAGAAGTGACTTGAAAAAATAATTCCATAAACCGAACATGAATTTGAATTAATCTGCTATGAATAATAATCAATAATTTAATACATTAATCCAATAAGTCATAGAATAATAATGCAAATTATTAATAATTTTAATAGATCAATTAGAATAAAAAAAATAGTTTTAGTACATGTAGATGAATTGATTAATTTATGAAAAATTAATAAAAAATAAAAAAGTTAGAAGCTGTTAAGCTTCTATTTTAATTGTATTTCCATTTCTTTCATAACCGTATTCAGAAGTGATTATGTATTCACCAGGCAGCAAGTTAAGATTAATCTTAGCTTCCCCTTGATCATTGGTTGTACGGTTGTACAATATTCCATTTATGTTAAATGAAACTTGCTGGTGAGGAGCAATATTACCCTGCTCATCCAATGTTTTTACAGTGAATGGGGTTCCATCACGGTATTTCATGACTACATCAGATGTGATTAACCTAGGAAGTACTTTGATAGTGTTACTTTCACGGCAATCTTTGTAATATGATGTAATTATATATTCACCAGGTTCTATGTTAATAGACAATTTAGCATGTCCGGTTGCATTGGTAGTTCTTGTGTAGAACACACCATTGATGTTGAATGTTACATTTTCACCAGCTTTAGCCCATCCACCATCTGCAGCACGTACACGAACAACAAACTGTGAATCGTTTCTGTAGTGTTTGACCAAGTCACTTGATTCTATTAAAGTGAATATTATAACATTATTTGTTCTCATTTCACCAGTAACCGGATTGATAGCAGTCAATATATAATGTCCTTTCGGCAGATTGAGGTTTAATTTAGCCCAACCTGTTGCATTGGTGGTTCTATTGTAGAATACACCATTGATGTTGAAACTGACATTTGTGTTTACTAACGGATTGCCCCGAGCATCTACGAATAATGCATAGTACTGAGTTCCATTTCTGTAAACTTTCAATACATCATTTGCATATATTGTAGGAAGAACTTCAACATTTGCATTAATGGTTTGAGGTTTAAACTCACCATTACCAGCAAATTCAACTTTAACAGTGTAATTACCACTGTTTAAGTTAAGAGCTAATGAAGCTTTACCGTCAGCAGAAGTTCTGGTGTAAGTTTTACCATTAATGGTAATCTTAACTTCTATGCCACTGATATTATTTCCATCATTGTCTTTAGTGTAGACAATGAATCTGTCAGAACCTGAGAAATATTTGACTACATCAGGAGCAGTGATTACAAGACTGCGTTCTTTAACAATGGATGCAGACACTGTTTTTTGATCATACTTGTCATTACCAGGATAAGTTACTTTTACATCATGAGTGCCACTTGGTAAATCTGAAATGTCCACAACAGCCTTACCGTCCTTAATAGGAACAGTGTAATCTTTACCATCAATAGATACTGTCACATCACCAGTTGCATCTTCAGGAACACTGACAACCAACTTATCACCATCAGTAGTTATATCAATTGGATAATCAGACTTCTTAGGCACATTAATTGTAGTTGAATTAGTTACTGGAGCATATTTATCATCACCAGGATAAGTAACTTTAACATCATGATTACCTGGAGCCAAATCAGAAATATCCACAACAGCCTTACCATCCTTAATAGGAACAGTATAATCTTTACCATCAACAGATACAGTCACATCACCAGTAGCATCATCAGGAACACTGACAACCAACTTATCACCATCTTTATCAATGCTGACATGATAGTCTGAAATCTTAGGAACTTCAACGACAGTTGAATTTGAACCTGGACCATATTTATCGTCACCTGAGTATACAACTTCAATTGTATGGTTACCCGGTTCTAAATCGGAAATATCCACAACAGCCTTACCGTCCTTAATAGGAACTGTTTGAGGTTTGCCATCGATTGTTACAGTCACATTTCCAGTTGCATCTTCAGGAACACTGACAACCAAATTGTCACCATCAGCAGAAACATCTATTGGATAGTCTGAAATCTTAGGTACTTCAACGACAGTTGAGTTGGAACCAGGACCGTATTTATCATCACCAGAGTAGGTAGCCTCAATTGTATGGTTACCAGGCTCTAAATCAGAAATGTCCACAACAGCCTTACCGTCTTTAACAGGAACTGTTTGAGGTTTGCCGTCGATTGTTACAGTCACGTTTCCAGTTGCATCTTCAGGAACTTCAACAACAATCTTATCTCCATCCAATTTAATGTCGACTTCAGTAGTTTTTGAAACAACATTGAATGAATCTGAGACTTGTTTTGAATCATATTTGTCGTTTCCAGAGAAAGTGGCAACAACATCATATGTTCCAGGTTTCAAGTCAAGAGGCAAGTTGACTTTTGCAATACCGTTTGTTACATTTACATAATAACCGATTCCATCGATATCTATCAGTACAACTCCGTTAATGTCATCCGGAAGTGTTACGACAATGTCTGTTTTATCTCCAACATTAATGTCATTTGCTGTAATGTCCATTGGATAGTCTTTGATTTTTGGAACGTTTACAACAGTTGCATTTGAAGCTGGGGAGTAGTTGTCATCACCGGAGTATATTACCTCAACAGTATGGTTGCCCGGAGTTAAATTATCTATAGGAATGACAGCAGTACCGTTGACGACATCAGTTACATTGTAAACTTTGCCGTCAATTACAACAGTCACATTACCTGTAGCATCGTCAGGAACTTCAACAGTGATTGTACCGTTAGTGCTGTTTTCCGGAATATCTACAGATATTTCAACTTCAGGTTTTATTTTTGCATCAACTATGAATGAAGTTGTATTTTCTCCAGGAGCATAGTAATCATCACCCAAGTATTTTGCAGTAACGTCATATTTACCATTATTAACATCACTTAAGTGTAATTTTGCTTTACCATTTGTTACATTTGCATAGTATCCAACACCACCGACATTAATTAGAACAATGCCATCTATATCTTCAGGCAAGTTTACAGTAATGTCAACATCACGGCCGTCTACAACAGCATCAACACTCATTTCATAATCACTTTGTTTAGGTATTTCTAACTCAATAGTAGATGATGCATTAGTATAGTTGTCATCACCAGAGTAAATTACCTCAACAGTATGATTACCAGGAATAATATTGTCAATATAAACAACAGCAGTACCATTAGTAACATTAGTTACATTGTAAACTTTACCGTCAATAACAACAGTCACATTACCCGTAGCATCATCAGGCAAGGTTACATTCACAATACCTGAAGTACTGTTTTCAGGAATAGTGACATCTACATGCATGTCTTTGGATGCATCTTTCTTAGCTTTAACGGTAAAGACTGTATTATTTGATTTAGCATCATAAGTTGCATCACCGAGATATTTAACAATAGCCGTGTAAGTGTTATTAGTCAAACCATCTACTTTAAGTGATCCTTTACCGTTAGTTAAATCAACGTAATATTTCTTACCGTCAATTTCAACAACAACACCATCAACGTCGATATTCAATTCAATGTTTAAGTTTTCTGTTTGTCCTTCAATAATGTCAGAGGAGGTAATGTTTATTAGATAATCAGTTACTTTTGGAATTTCAACATAAGTCATGTTGGATGCGCTAGTGTAGTTTCCATCACCAGAGTAAATTACCTCAACAGTATGATTACCCGGAGCAATATCACCAATATCGATGATAACAGGAGTTCCTGTTACATTTGTAACATCATATTCTACACCATCAACTTTTACAGTTATGTTACCAGTTGCATTTTCAGGTAAATCAACTTTAATGGTTTTATTAGATAGATTTACATCAACTGAAACTTCAGTTACATTTTTACCATCAACATTTAATGACAATACATTTGAAGTATTAGCTAAGTATTTGTCATTACCCTCGAATTCAGCACTTATTGTGTATGTGCCTTTAGTTAAGTCATTCAGTGTGATAGTACCTTTACCACCTACAACAGCAACATTATAATTTTTATTATTCACTTTAACAGATACGATTGCATCAATAGTTTCATTTAATTCAATGCTTACAACTGCATTTTCACCAACGAGCATTGAAGTTTTATCTAAGCTAATATCTATTTCAATAGGAAGTTTATTTACTGCTAATTGTTTAATTGCAGAAGCGCTGCCAGTGTAATTTTCATTACCTATAAAGACCGCTTTAATATCATAAGTAGTATTAGCTAATCCTTTAATAGTGTATGATCCTTTACCGTTTGTAATTGATACAGTGTAGTTTTCAACACCAACAGATAAAGTTACAGTAGTGTTGATGTTTTGATTCATAACAACATTTACCAATACATCCTCACCGACAAGTTTTGGAGTAGTGAATTCAACATCGATAGAAGATTCAGCACGTCCAATAACAAATGTCGCTGATTTTGAATTAGGAGCATATTCATCATCACCAGGATAAATTGCAGTTACTGCATGCAATCCTCCTGAAATGTTATTTAAAGTTAAAGTAGCAATACCATTAATATTAGGTTTTACTGAATAAGATTTACCATCAATGCTAATTGTGACATTTTCAGTTACATCATGAGGTAAAGTTACTTTGAATGTAGTATCTTCACCATAAGTATGATTATCCACAATTAAGATAATTTCATATGTTGGAGTTGGATTTACCTTGAATTTAGTGCCGTTTTTATCTTTTAGTGAATACTTATTATCACCAATGTATGTTACATTGACTTCATGTTCACCAACATGCAAATGAGGAACACTAATTGTAACAACACCATTAATCATAGTATGAGGTTGCACATCTCCATCGACTTTAATGATTAAATCAGCATTATCCACATCAGCAGGCAAAATTACAACAATAGTTGCATTTTCACCAAATTTAATATCATTAGCATTTACTTTAATTTCATAATCAGAAATCTTATTGACTTTTAAAATTGTATCATTTGCAGATTCACCATATTTATCATTTCCAGCAAATGTTACTTTTACATCATAAGTGTCGTTAGCTAAGTTAGATAGATTAAATGAACCTTTACCATTGATTATTGCTACATTATACATCTTACCTCCGACATTCAATGAAACAGTTGTGTTAATAGCCGCATCCAATTCAATTGAAATGACTGCATCGTCACCGACATATATTGGACTGTTTGAAGTTACAACAATGTCAGTTGCAATTCTATCCACATTAAATACTTTAGCAGCTGATGAATTTTTATTAAACTTATCATTTCCATTAAATGTAGCAACAACAGTTAAAGTAGCATTATTTAAAGGAGTGTAAGTATAAGTTGCCACATCAGCATTGCTTACTGCAACAGTATAGTTAACACCATTAATAGTAAATACAACATCACCAGTTACAGGCTCATTCAACTCAGCAGTGAATGTTACTGGAGTACCAACTTTAATATCAGTTACATCATCTAAAGTAACTGTAATATCATGTTTTTCAACATTGAATGTTTTTGATGCACCTGATCCAGTGTAGTTTTCATCACCGGCTAAAACAGCATTAACAATATATTCACCAGCAGGAAGACCACCATCAATAGTAATCACATTATTAGTTACAGTGTATTCTTTACCATTAATTGTTACAGTAACAGCACCAGTTGAGTTAACAGGATTTAAAGTAATAACAATATCATCACCAACTTTATATAACTCTTTAACATCAATTCCAATACCTGAAGTATTTTTATTGATATTAAATTTAGCACTTGCAGTTACATTATTATTGTAGTCATCAGTAGAGAAGAACTCAACACTAGCAACTTTAGCTCCTGCAGATAAACCTTCTAAATCAATAGTTCCAACACCATTGGTTACTGTTCCTTTGAATTTCTTACCGTCAACAGTAATGTTAACAGTTCCGTTTGCTTTATTACCAACAGTAATTGTAGCAACAGCCTTAGCAGGATAAGTCACATCATCAACAACAACACTAATTTCAGGAGTTACTCTTGAAACAGTAAATCTAACATTGTTTAATGTTAATTCATCATAGTTATCATCACCATAGAAGACTACAGTAGCAACCTTATCACCAGCTAACAGTTTAGTAGCGCCAATAATTCCTTTAACAGTACCATTGTATAACACATCACCATCAACACTAATTGAAACATTACCATTGAAGTCAACTACATCAATAATGAATGTAGTGTTTTGTTCTACAGTTACATTTTGAGCAGTTACATTTACATTCAATGTAGCATTGCCAACAGTGAATATTGCAGTATCATTGCTTGCAACATACTTATCATCACCAGCATAAGTTACATTAACTTCATGTTTACCGCTAGTTAATCCGGATGCATTAAATGATCCTTTACCTTTTACGATAGCAACATCATAAAGTTTACCGTCAACACTTAATTTAACAGTAGTGTTGATTGTTGCATTCAATTCAATTGAAATTACTGCATCACTACCATAAGTGATTGGAGTTTTAACAGTAACATCAATTTCAGTAGGAACTTTGTTGACTTTTAAGGTTAGAATGCTTGAAGAGTTTGTCAAGTATTTTGCATCACCTTTGAATGTAGCATTAATAGTGTAAGTAGCATTAGCCAAATCACTTAAGTTTAAGCTACCTTTACCGTTTACAATACCTACAATGTATTCTTTACCATTGACTTTTACAGCAACAGTAGTATTTATTGTTTGATTTAACTCAACAGTCACAACAGCGTTTTCACCCACATTGATTACAGATTTGTCTAAGCTGATATCCACTTCAATTGGAACTTTATTTACTGCTAAATTCTTAATAGTAGAAGTGCTTGCAGTGTAGTTTTCATTTCCAGCAAATACAGCTTTGATTGCATAAGTTGTATTGACTACGCCTGAAATAACATATGAACCGTTACCGTTTGTAATGACAACAGTGTAGTTGTTGTCGCCGACAGTTAAAATCACAGTTCCGTTGATTTTTTGTCCCATTGAAACATTGATCAATACTTTATCATCAACAAGTTTTGGAGTTGTGAAGTTCACATCAATGCTTGATGCTGCACGACCAATGACAAATGTAGTTGATTTGGAGGATTTTGAGTAATTTCCATCGCCGCCATAAGTTGCAGCAAATGTATGTAATCCACCTGAGATGTTGTTTAATGTTAATGTAGCAACACCATTTGCATTTGGTTTTACAGAGTAATTTTTACCGTCGATTTTGATTGTTACATTTTCTGTTACGTCATTAGGAAGGGTAACAGTGAATATTGTGTTTTCTCCATAAGTATGGTTTTCAACAGCTAAAATGATATCATAAGTAGCTGAAGGATTTACCTTGAATATATTGGAATTATTGTTTTTGGAAGCATATTTGTCATCACCAGTGTATGTTACATTTACTTCATATTTTCCAGCACTTAATCCTGGAACTACAACAGTTGCAACACCATTTACAATAGTGTATGCTTTTTCAGTTCCGTTTACTTTGACAACCAATTTAGTTGGATCAACATCAGCAGGTAAAACAACAACAATGGTTTCGTTTTCACCGAAATTAATGTCACCAACAGTTACATTGATGTTATAATCAACTAATTTGTTTACTTTTAATGTTGTGACATTTGAAACTCCCATGTATTTGTCGTCACCAACAAATATTACATTTATTTCATAAGTCTTGTTAGCAAGTCCAGATACATTAAATGAACCTTTACCATTAATGATTGCCACATCATAAGTTTCATCATCAACTTTTAAAGTTACGGTTGTGTTTATTGAAGGATTCATTTCAATGTCAAATACAGCATTTTCACCAACATAAATAGGGCTGGTTGTAACATTAATGTCAGTAGAAATTCTACCCACATTAAATTGTTTAACTGCAGATGAATTTTTATTAAACTTATTATTTCCATTAAATGTAGCAACAACAGTTAAAGTAGCATTATTTAAAGGAGTGTAAGTATAAGTTGCCACATCAGCATTGCTTACTGCAACAGTATAGTTAACACCATTAATAGTAAATACAACATCACCAGTTACAGGCTCATTCAACTCAGCAGTGAATGTTACTGGAGTACCAACTTTAATATCAGTTACATCATCTAAAGTAACTGTAATATCACGTTTTTCAACATTGAATGTTTTTGATGCACCTGATCCAGTGTAGTTTTCATCACCGGCTAAAACAGCATTAACAATATATTCACCAGCAGGAAGACCACCATCAATAGTAATCACATTATTAGTTACAGTGTATTCTTTACCATTAATTGTTACAGTAACAGCACCAGTTGAGTTAACAGGATTTAAAGTAATAACAATATCATCACCAACTTTATATAACTCTTTAACATCAATTCCAATACCTGAAGTATTTTTATTGATATTAAATTTAGCACTTGCAGTTACATTATTATTGTAGTCATCAGTAGAGAAGAACTCAACACTAGCAACTTTAGCTCCTGCAGATAAACCTTCTAAATCAATAGTTCCAACACCATTGGTTACTGTTCCTTTGAATTTCTTACCGTCAACAGTAATGTTAACAGTTCCGTTTGCTTTATTACCAACAGTAATTGTAGCAAGAGCCTTAGCAGGATAAGTCACATCATCAACAACAACACTAATTTCAGGAGTTACTCTTGAAACAGTAAATCTAACATTGTTTAATGTTAATTCATCATAGTTATCATCACCATAGAAGACTACAGTAGCAACCTTATCACCAGCAACAGGTAAAATATTACCAATTACAAGAGCTTCAACAGTACCATTGTACAATACATCATCACCGACTTTAATGGAAACATTTCCATTAAATTTATCAGTAACATTAATTACAAATGAAGTATTTTCTTTAACAGTAACATTTAAAGCAGTCACATTTACATCCAAAGTAGCATTACCCATTGTAAATGTTGTTGTGTCATTGCTTGCAATATACTTATAATCACCAGCATAAGTTACATTAACTTTATGGATTCCACTGTTTAATCCGGATGCATTGAATCCGCCTTTACCATTTACAACTGCAACATAATATTCTTTACCGTCAACAGTTAAAGTTACAGTAGTGTTAATTGAAGGATTCATTGTAACTGTAATTACAGCATCTTCACCAACCTTAACAGGAACTTTAACAGCAACATCAATGTCAGTAGCGATTTTAGCTACATTAAATTGTTTAGCTGCAGATGAATTTCTATTATACTTATCATTTCCATTAAATGTAGCAACAACAGTTAAAGTTGCATTATTTACAGGAGTGTAAGTATATGTTGCCACATTAGCATTGTTTACTGCAACAGTGTAGTTAACACCATTAATAGTAAATACTACATCACCAGTAACAGTTTCATTCAATGTAGCATTGAAGATGACTTTATTACCAACATAAATTACGGAAGTAATGTCTTTTATAGTAATTGTAACATTTTGTTTTTCAATTTCGAAGGTTTCCATTATTCTTGCACTAGTGTAATTTTTATCACCGTTGTAAATAGCTACAACATCATTTAATCCAAATGTTAAATTATTTTTCAAGGTTGCATTACCATTGACAAGCTTAATTGTGTATTCATTACCTCTGGTGTAGAATGTTACATTACCTGTTGTGTTTCCGCTGACAGTAGCAATTAAGTCAGTACCGTTTTGTGTTAAGGTAATTGTAGGAGTTGCCTGAGGAATTGAAGGACGGAACTCTTGTGAGATTTTTCCGTAATTCTCATCGCCATCATAATTGACAGTTGCAGAATGTAGACCTGCAGAAAGATTGTTTAATCTTAAGGTAGCACTGTTAGTAGTTCTGTTGATAGGAACAACATATGAAACACCATCAATTTTAATGGTTAAGTTTTCACCTTTAATGTCCTGAGGTATGTCTGTTATATTGATTTTTGAATATTCGCCGTATGGGTTATATTCAAAATCAGTTATTGTTACTTTCCAGCTTGTATTTGGACCTACATTAAATACAGTATTGTTCTTATCCTTAGGAGTGTATCTAGGACCACCGTTGTAAGTTACATTTACAACATGATCTCCACCAACTAAATCGGCAACATCCAAAGTAGCTACACCGTTAGTAAGGTTTACAGTACCTTTGTCAACTCCGTCAACATAAATTGTAACGTTTCCAACAGCATCAGTAGCAACCAATACCCTTACAGTAGCATTCTGACCGTAAGTGATATTATCAACTTTCACATCAATTGTAAAGTTGCCGGTCGGACCAACTTTGAATGTGGCGTCAGTTGAGTTTCCATTGAATTGATTATCTGTAGAGAAGAATGTTACATGAGCAGTGTAAGTTCCTACATTTAATCCGCTGATGTTGAAGTTTGCAACACCTTCATTAATGTATGCAACATAGATTTGAGATCCGATACGTACTGCAATGAAACCTGTTGCATTTTCATTAACGGTTACATTGATTATTTCATTTTCACCGTATGTAATGTTAGTTGTATTTACAGTAATTGTAGTATTCAGCAAGTATACTTCAAAGCTCGTCTGATTCATTGCATATTTATAATATCCATCTTCAATATAAGTGACAGACATCCAGTAAAGACCAGGATCAAGTATTTGGTCAAATGTTAAATTGAATGTACCGTTTACAAGTTGGAAATCCTCATATCTACCATTGAAGTAGATTCTTATTGTTCCGTTACCGTTTGAAGTAATGTTTGCACTTCCGTAAATTCCATAAGTATAATTCTGGATTGAAATTATAACCCATGTATCACGTAATTTAACAACGAATTGAGTTGTGTTTTGACATTCAAAGTGGTTTACATCACCGGAATACGTTGCAGTTACATGGTAAGTATTTGCAGTAAGGTTATACAGGTCTAAAGTTGCAATACCCTTAATAAGTTCCCTTATATAAGTTTCACCATTTACATCAAATGTTACATTTCCTGTAATAGTGTTTGGATCCTGCGGCACGGTAGCAGTAATAGTAACATGCTCACCTTCATTTATCTGTTCTACATCAAGTAAAAGAGTGGTATCTACCAAAACGTTCAGCGTACCGTTATATACAGCAGCATTTGGCAGTCCGACATCTTTACCGCTGATGTGGAATGTACCATTGTAATATACCTGAGTTGTCCATGCGTTATAGGACATTGGATACCATCCATGTTCAACATCATTGGTTGTGTTTAACTTGCTTACAGAGATGATTGTATTGTTGTTGTCATCATAAATGCTAGCCCAGAATGTGAAATTGGAATTCCATTCTGCATATACTGTAGTATTGTCCAAAATCTTGATTACTGTAGGAGAATCGATTATTCCTTCATCATTAAATATCACACAATCGAAGTTATTCTTATCAAGAGTTAAATTACCGTCATTCCATACAGAGTAAGGGACAGGATTAGTCACAATATTATATGGGGTAGTTAAGTAAGTCGTATTCTTGTTTTTAATATCTGCAGTAATGTTATTTTTAGTCATTTTAAGAGTTGCATCCTTATTAATCCAGATTGCATCAATACCATCAAATGATGAATTTGAAAGGGTTGAATTTCCGTTACAGAAGTATATTGCCCCTGCATATCCTGTAGATGCTTTGAAATTAGTAAATGTATCATTATACAAGGTAACATTACCGTCAATGTATAAAGTTCCACCGTTACCCCATGGAGTTGAAACATCATCGAAATTGGAATTGATGATACGGGCATCATTTATATTTTCAACGTATATTGCTCCTCCACGGGAAGTTGCGGAAGAAGATGTAATATTACATAAATCAATAGTTACATTTGTTGAATTGCCCCAGTAAATAGCTCCACCATCCTGTACAGCCAACATTCCATTGAATGAGGTATTGAATATTGATGAATCATTGACATTGACAATGTATAATGAACCCCCGTATGCGTGAGCCTGAGTATCATTAAATTCTGAATTAATAATCTTTAAGTTATTACCGTTTATCCAGGATATTGTTCCACCATCACCATAATATCTGTCTGAAGAGTCAATGTAACCTGCAGCTACGTTACTGTAAAATTTACAATCGCTAATAGTTGCATTATATGCATCATAAGCGGAAATTACTCCACCACGTTCCAAAGCAACTGAAAACTCAAATATGGAGTCAGTAATTGTTGTGTTATTGGACATCAATAGGATTACTCCACCTTCACCTAAAGCACGTGATCCTGTGAAGTTTGATAATGTAATATTCATATTATTGGAAGTGATGAATAATGTACCACCAGTATTAGCAAATGAATCTTTGAATGTTGAGTTATAGATATAACCGTTTTCACCAAGCCAGTCAATAGCTCCACCTTGACCGTCCTGTACATCATTTACCCTGTTGTTTTCAAAGTATGAATTACGTACTTTACAGTTAGGACTGTCACCTCTTACATAAATTGCTCCACCGCTTAATTCTGCAGTGTTGTTGATGAATTTATAATTGTTAATGTTAATTCCATCCACACCTAACCATGCAAGAGCTGCACCTGCAATTTCTGCATGGTTTTTGATGAATGAATTGTTTCCACCGAATCCTCCGGTAGCATTAGCTTCCCTACATAAAGCAGCACCATACTCACCGGCATAATTGGATATGAATATTGTATTGTTAAGACCCATCATACTGGCATTACAGTCGATAGCACCACCGTTTTTGGTAGCTCTATTTTCTATGAAGTAAACACTGTTTAATCTGGAATTGCTTGAAACACCGTTTAAGTAAATTCCACCACCATATTCAGCAGTATTTGCTCTAAAATTAATGAATTCGAAAATACCTGCTGATGAAAGCCAGTCAATAGCACCACCGTGGTCTCCTGCACTGTTATCTTCAAATGTAGTATAACGGATTGTATTGTTTGTACCGTTACCACCGGCATATAGTGCACCACCATGACGTACTGCAGTGTTGGATTTAAATATTGTATTATTGATAGTTAGGGATTCAGCTTTCAATCCGAGAGCTCCACCGTCACCCATCGCATAGTTTGAAGTGAAGTTGGAATTAAATATACGGATATTTTTAGAATCACTAGCCATATAGACTGCACCACCGGTATATGCACCGTTATTTGTAAAGTCAACATAATCGATTGTTAAGTTTTCACCTCTACAGTCAATAGCACCACCATTGTGACCCTCGGTCAAATTAGTCAAGTAGTTTCCTTCAAATGTACAGTTTTCAATTATATCATTGTTACTGCCTTTATTAATAAATATAGCTCCACCACTAGTTTCAGCAGTGTTGTCTATGAATTTATAGTCAACAATATGAATATCAGTTACACCCATCCATGCAAGAGCTGCACCGGAAATTCCTGCGTGGTTTCTGATGAAGGTATTGTTTGTACCGTGACCGGATGTTGCATTAATTTCCCTACATAAAGCAGCACCGTATTCACCGGCAATGTTTTCTTCAAATGTCAGGTTGTAAATACCGATGTTGGATGCATTACACTCTATAGCACCACCGTTTTTAACAGCGCTGTTTGATTTGAATGTAGAATTGACGACATTTGTATTGGCAGAGTTACCATTGAAGTAAATACCTCCACCCCATCTAGCATTGTTTTGAGTAAATTCTGAATTGTAAATTTCACCAACATATGCAACCCAGTAAATAGCTCCACCGTAATCGGTAGCATTGTTTCCTCTGAAAATGGATTCATGTACTTTGTTTTCTGTACCTAAACCACCGACATATATTGCACTACCGTTTACAGCTAAGTTATCATAGAATTTACCGTCATCAATATGTACACCTGAAGCGTGTAAGTTTACAGCTCCACCACGTTCTAAAGCAACATTGGATGTGAATATAGTATGATTAAGAATAGTATGACCTGAAGTAGCACCTACATGTATAGCTCCACCTAATCTTGCACTGCTTCCTGTGAAGTTTGTGTTTTCAACAGTTGCGTTAGCTCCGTAAATTGTAATTGCTCCACCATTACCTAAAGCATTATCAATATCCTCTTGAGTATTATAATAAAATATGGTTTCAGTAGCGAATACATCTGCAGTTGCAATTTTGGAAGTGTTAGTGGTCCATTCAGTTACATAATCCATACGTGTACCATCCCATGCAGTCCAACTGAACTGTTCACCACCAGTCCAGCCGTTTGTAATATTAGTTACATAGTTATCTTCAAAGTTACAGTCAATAACGGAACAGTTATGGCTGGTCGGACTTACATAAATAGCTCCTCCTGCAACATCAGCAGAGTTGTTGATGAATGTGTAATTTTTAATTGTAATACCAATAGATCCCATCCATCCTAAAGCTGCACCAACGACAATTGCATGGTTATTTTTGAAAGTGTTATTTGCACCGGAACCTGATTTTGCATTAGTTTCCCTACATAAAGCAGCACCAAATTGTGCAACATTACCGTCAAATACAGTATTTGTTAAATACATACTAGATGCGTTACAGTCAATAGCACCACCATTATATTTAGCATCGTTTCCTTCGAATAAACAATTTTCAATTCTACTGTTAATTGAATTTTCACCAAAGTATACTCCACCACCATAGTCCGCATGGTTATCAGTAAATCTGGTATCAACAATAGTACCTGAGGAAGCTACCCAGTAAATTGCTCCACCAAGACCATTCATTGCTGTTTCAGTAGTACTTATAGCATTATTTCCTTCGAAAACAGATCCATATATGTAATTATCAGTACCTACACCACCAACGAATAATGCTCCACCTCTAGTAGCATTATTGTTGTAGAAATTGGATGCATTTACAGTAACGGCAGATGCGTTAATACTGATTGCACCACCGGTAGTTACTGCAATGTTATCGTGGAAAGTGGATTTGGTAATATTAATTTCACCGGAAGCACTTCCTACATAAATTGCACCACCGTCATATGCACGGTTGTTGGTGAATTCTGAATTGTAAACTAAACCTTTTTCTGAATACCATTCAATAGCACCACCATGACCGTCAGTTTCATTTTCTACCCAGTTGTTGTCAAATATACAGTTTAATATTTCACAGTTTTTACTGCCTTCACCGACATAAATTGCTCCTCCACTGTAACCTACATGGTTATTATAGAAGTGATAATCATCAATGGAAATACGTGTTGCATTTATCCATGCAAGAGCTGCACCGGCATATTCTGCATAATTACCAATGAAAGTATTGTTTTTACCGTGACCTTCAGTAGCATTAATTTCCCTACATAAAGCAGCACCGATATATGCAAAGTTTCCATCAAATGTAGTATTGAATAATCCCATTCTAGAAGCGTTACAGTCAATAGCACCACCATGGGTAACTGCAGTATTTTCTACAAATGTTGTATTTATAATCTGACAATCAGGAGCAGTAACATTGTAATAGATTCCTCCACCGATAGTTGCATTATTGTGTTCAATTATTGAATTTGATATGATACCGTTTGGTCCGGCCCAGAATATGGCTCCTCCCATATCAATACGATCACCATATTCACCGCTGGCATTACCTCCAACAAGTATGACATTATCAATTGTGACATTTGAAGAGGTTATATTGAATATTCTGGAATAACCTGCCGCATCAATAACGAATCCTTCACCGCGAATTGTGAATGCATAAGGAATATTTGTTAAATTGATACATCTGTCGTCCATATTTTCATGGTTACCTTCGTAAAATGGAGTGAAAGTGAAAGTCCTGTTTAAGACAAGTTCTCTGTCACCACGTTTAACAGCATCATCGATTAACTTTTGAAGGAGTTTAAACTCACCAATAATTTCACCGTGAGCCTGTGCCACAGTGGAATTTACTTTATAGAGATAATTGTAATCTTCAAATGAAACTGTGATATTATAAGTTTCATTCTTTATAAGATTACCGAAACTTGCATAAATCATACCGTCACGTCTGTGAGTATCAATGTTAGATTCATTTATAATTATCGTTCTGATTTCTTCATGAGTAGTGGAATTAATTAATTTCATAACAACCCTAAGTCCATAACGATTCCAATCTCTAGGATTATCAATATAAACAGTAATATATGGGTTTAACCAATCAGAAATAACTCTAAGACGTAACATATAATCTTCATTATATTCAAATAAAGATGTGGAAATGAATTCAATATTTGTATTATTTGCTTTGACGGTAGTTCTGCCACCATCTACTGGAATACCAATTCCATCAAAGTTATTATAATCTCTGTACTTATCAGGTCCATTACCAACGAGATATAAAACAGCACCACCATTGTAAATTGCAATGTTTTTAAGGAAAGTATCATTTACTATTTTAAGAGCTCCATCGACATTAGTTGTACCTGCATAATAGACAGCACCACCATTTTGGGCAAGTGAATTTGTAAATGTTGAATCTGTAATTTTTCCTCCTTGTACTGCAGCGACATAAACAGCACCACCGTCTCCATCAGCCTTGTTTCCATCAAAGTAACAATTAATAATTTCTTTATCTATATTTGCAACATAAATGGCACCACCATCATCAACAGCACTATTATTAATGAAATTACAATCATGAATTTTTCTATTATCATAACCTTTAGATCCGATAAAAATTGCACCACCATCAGCAGCAGCCTTGTTTCCTGTGAAATTTGAATAACCTATGTCAACACCATTATTACTTACAGGAATAAAGATTGCACCGCCGCGATATGATGCACTATTATTAGTGAAATTATTTTGTGAAATAATTATACTATTTCCAATAGCATAAATAGCACCACCAGAGTTTGCGGAATTACCTGTGAAAATATTGTTTAAAACATAGACCCAAGATGATGTAGAAGAACCAGCCGGGATAAAGATTGCACCACCGGAGATAACTGCAGAATTATTTATAAAGGTCATATCCTCAATTGTAACACCAGCCCTATCCCAGTATAATCCACCACCATTAGCTGCTGAATTATTTATGAAAGTGAAATTATTATAGGTCATCTCAACATTACTAACATACATTCCTCCACCGTTACGTGCTGCCTCACCATTAGACATAATAAGATTATTCGCAGTAAATGCCTTTTTAGCATAAATACTTCCACCATCACCACATCCAGTACCAATGGTAGCTTTATTACCATCAAAAGTAGCATTGGTTATACTACACTCAGTAATTGAACTATCAATTACGATTCCTCCACCAAAGTTTGCAGAATTGTTTATGAATGTAGCATTAACAATTGTAATTTTTCCAACAGATTTTAATAAAATTGCTCCACCACCAAGATTAGTATCCTCAGTCTCATTACCATAAGCAGTGTTATTTATAAATGTATTGTTGATTAATGTAATTAGTCCATTTCTATCACCAGTTTGCAAGTATAATGCACCTGCTTCCTTTAAAGACCAGCAATTTTGGAAAATATTGTTAGAAATAGTTAAATTAGTACCCGGTCTTGCATACAATACCCCGCCTTGAATCCAATTACCCGCAGGACTGGTAGAGTTAGCGAAATTTCCATCAAAAAGACAATGGTCAATAAAAATATGACTACTTTTATCCCATAAAATAGCTCCACCATCCGCTTTACTATTGGTAACTGCTGAATTATTGAAGAATTTAGAATAACTTATACCACAGTAAGATCCACCTTCTGCGAAGTAGATAGCTCCACCTCCTTTAGTAGAATGTCCCGGATCTCCTTTAGCAGTATTATTAGTAAAAATGGAACCATTTACATAATTATATTTGGATCCTAGCCAGAAGAGAGCTCCACCGTCATTTCTAGCAACATTATTTGTAAAGTTGGAATCATAGACATTAGAATTTATACCTTTAGAAAAGTAAGCTCCACCATCACGATATGAATAACCTTTATCTAATGATGAGTTAATAACATCACAGAATTGGCCTTGCAAGAAAAGAATACCTCCATAATAAGCAGCTGAATTTGTAAAGCTGGAATTTCTAATTTTAGCATAATTATCTCCAATATATATTGCACCACCCATATTGGTATTATCTGGAGTAGCTTTAGTTGGGTCAGAATTTCCAGTGAAAGAAGATCCTAATTTTGCAAGAGTATCACTGAATGCTGAATTTTCAATAGTTGCAGACAGACCTTGAATATATACTGCACCACCAGAATAGGATGCGTTGGACATTGAAATATTGGAATTATTAATTAGAGCGTTTTTACCAGATATGTAAATTGCTCCACCATGTTGAGCAGCTGAAGTCATATTGAATCTGGATTTTTCAATGGTTGCATTATATCCAGATACATAGATTGCACCACCATACTTGGATGAAGTCATCATGATATCAGTTCCATAAATATATGCATCTTTACCTGAAACTTCAATTCCACCACCATTCTCATTAGCATGAGATTGAGATACTTTAGAATTTAAGATATGAGTGCTGTCTCCTTCAACATAAATTGCACCACCATTTACAGTAGCATTGTTTCTTAAGAAATAAGATGAATCAATAGTAGCATTCACACCTTTTACATAAATACTACCACCATTGGTTTTTGCAAAGTTCATTGTGAAGTTAGTTGTGTTGATTACTGCATTGACACCTTCAACATAGATAGATCCACCATAATTTTTGGTAGCGTTAGTTCTTGTGATGCTTGATTCGGAAATTGTAGCGTTTGCACCCTTAATATAAAAAGCACCACCATCCAATGCATAAGTGAAATCAGTCACTATACCTTTCAAGTTAGCGTTGTTACCTTGAACATAAATTACACCTCCTTCTTTAGCATTGGACCTTTGGAATGAACAGTTTAAAATATTGGAATAATTACCTAATAAAAAGATAGAACCTCCACCATAAATTTGGTTAGCTTCATTACCTTGAGTAACCATACATTTTTCAAATTCTGAATTAGTAATGTTTACATAATTACCTGTAGCATAAATTGCCCCACCATCAAATATAGCAGAAGACAATTCAAATCTTGATTTGTCCACAACTGCATTATTACCTGTAAGAGCAAGCGTACCACCTTTAGAATGAGCACTTGTTTTGGTTTTACCAGTTACGGTATTGTTGGAACATGTAATATTATACATAAAACCGTAATCACCCTCCCAATATATTGCTCCACCGTCATCGCCTGCATGGTTATTTTTAAATGAAGAGTTATACATTTTACAGTCATCACCAATAACATATAGTGCACCACCATCTTCTAAAGCGGAACAGTTTTCAAAGGTAGTGTTTTTAATTATAGTATAGTTTCCTGTGACAAACATTGCTCCACCCCAGGTTTCATTATCCTTAGCACCAGTATCAGCATATACATTACCCAAAGTGAATTTGGAATTTTCAATAGTAACATTGTTACCTACAAGACAGATTGTACCTCCTTTGGAAGTTGAACCTGATTTACCCAAAGCAGTGTTATTATAGAATATTACATTGGATACAGTACATAAATCAGCACCATGGTCAAAGTTGATTGCACCACCGTCGTCATAAACAGTGTTATTTATAAATTCAGAGTTTTTGATTGTGTTGTTTGTTGAACCTTGATCGAAGTTGATTGCACCACCGTTACGGCGAGCGCCGTTGTTGTAAAACTTGACATCAATTATTTTACAGTCTTTAGCATTTACGTCAAATGAAATCGCTCCACCATGACCTGTAAGTCTATAGTTAACTTTTGTATCTTCATTATCATCATTTCTTTCTTGAGTATAATTAGGCCAGGTATTGTTTGCTATACCTTTTGCATAGTTGCCTTCAAATATACATAATTCAAATGTAGCATTTTTATTATCCTGTAAAAAGACTGCTCCTCCACGACCAACTGAAATACAATCGGTAAATGTTGCATTGTATATGTATAAATGGTCACCAGTAATCATAATAGCACCAGCATCTCCACCGGTAGTGTTTGTATCCCAGTGAGAAGAGTCCCATCCAGCATAGTTTACAAGACCGTCTTTACTGACTTTTAAAGATCCACCATTTGAAGTAGCATTGATAATTGTGATATTTATTATTTCACCATAGTCTCCGTCGTAGTAGATTGCACCAGCAGAACGAGCCGCTCTTGTATTATTGAATATTGTATTATGAATTTTACCATAGTTAGCTCCAGCTAACCAGTCTACTCCACCACCGTTGGTACCTGAAGTACAGTTAGTGAAAGTACAGTTGTTGAATGTTACATAATCACTTCCAGTCATGTATGCTCCACCACCACGACGTGCGGAGTTGGAATCTATGAAAGTACAGTTATATACTAAACCTGTATCTCCACTCCAAAGGATAGTACCACCATCTCCGCCGAAGTACTGGTCAGTTGCCCAGTCAACAGGAGAAATAATGGAATCAGTAATATTAATAATAGTTTCATCTAATTTTTCCCAGTGATATCCGTCGCCGGTTGCATTTTTAACAGCAACATAAGATACGAAGTAATCACGATTATCAGATAATGTTTCATTGATTACATATAATTTATTTAAGTTATCAGCAGTAGGGGTTGTTTTTAAGAAATCCTCGTGAGATTCATTGTATAAAATTATATCCTCTCTGGTGATAGCCCAGATGTATTCCCAAGAAGTACCTGTTGCCCTGTTATTATTAAATTTGGAATTTTTAACAGTACCATTGTCACCGTGCCAGAATATAGCACCACCATTACGTTTAGCTGTGTTGTTAATGAATGTTACATTATCTACAAGACCGTTTTGAGCACCTTCAAACCAATCGATAGCACCACCATTGGTACCTGCTACGTTATGGGCAAAGTATGAGTCTTTAAATGTAGTGTTTTCACAAGGTTCGGTTTCACTGCCCTGCAAGAAGATAGCTCCACCACGTTTAGCAGCAGTATTGTTTACAAAGTTGGAGTATTCTACATCACCTAAAGCACCAGACCATATGATTGCACCACCATCACCACCATAGGTAACTTTACCATCAGGAGTAGTAGCATTAGCAATACCTAAAGCTGTGTTATTATAAAATTTAGACCATGAAATTGTACCGTTATGACCATTCCAGTAAATAGCACCACCAGAACGATTTGCAGTATTGTCTATGAATGTAACATTGTATACAATACCATTGTGAGCACCTTTGTTCCAGTCAATAGCACCACCATTAGTACCTGCAGTGTTGTTTTTAAAGTATGAATCAGTAAAGTTGGTATCTGTACAATTTGCATCAATGGTTCCCTGCAAGTAGACTGCTCCACCACGTTTAGCAGCAACGTTATCTTCAAATCTACAATCATCTACACTACCATAAGAACCAATCCAAATGACAGCACCACCGTCACCACCATAAGTAACGACATTAAATGCATCACTAGCATTAGCAATACCTAAAGCCCTGTTACCAGTAAAGTTAGCACGAATAATATCACCATACTCACCGTTCCAGTACACAGCACCACCAGATCTTTTTGCAGTGTTATTAATGAAAGTAACATTTTCCACAAGACCATCATGAGCACCTTTGTTCCAGTCAATAGCACCACCATTAGTACCTGCAGTATTTCTTATAAATTCAGAGTTAGTAAAGTTAGTGTTAGAACAGTTTTCACGTCCGTTAGCCTGTAAGTATACAGCCCCACCACGTTTAGCTGCTTCGTTATCTTCAAATGTACAGTTGTCTACTTCTCCTTCAGAACCTATCCAAATGACAGCACCACCGTCACCACCATAGGTAATGTTGCCGAATGCATCTTTTGCGGATGCAGTTCCTAATGCTTTGTTTCCTGTAAAGTTGGAATGTTTAATTTCACCGTTTTTACCATTCCAATATATAGCCCCACCTGACCTTTTAGCAGTGTTTTGTTCGAAAACTGCATATAACAAATGACCGTCTTCAGCACCTTCGTGCCAGTCAATAGCACCACCGTTAGTACCTGCAGTGTTTTCTTTAAAGTAAACATTTGAAAATGTAGTGTTAGTACAATTACCATGACTACAGTTTTGTAAATATACTGCTCCACCACGCATAGATGCATTATTACCTACAAAACTACAATTGATTACAGTACCATTTAAACCAGACCATATGATTGCACCACCATCACCAATATTACCACGAGTATCATTAGTTATACCTTTAGCAACGTTGTTAGTGAAGTTTGAGTGTAATATTTCACCATTGTGACCACTCCAGAATACTGCACCACCATTACTATTAGCTATGTTATTAGTGAATGTAGAATAATAAATATTACCTTCGTGTGAACCACTGTTCCAGTCAACAGCACCACCATTTAAACCAGCATAATTATCATTAAAACTACTATGATCTACAGTAATATTAGTACAGTTTTCAGTACTGTTACCATGCAGAAATATAGCTCCACCACGATTAGCAGCGTAGTTATTAGTAAAATTACAGTTATCATTAATAAGACCGTGACTACCTACCCATACGATAGCACCACCGTCTCCACCACCATAGATACCACCAATGTAGCTTTTAACTTCACCAGTAGCATTATTGTTTATAAATGTAGAGTTACTTACAGTACCATAGTGACCACTCCAATGTACTGCACCACCACTACGTTTAGCAGTGTTATTAGTAAATATTGAATCTATAATATAACCATAATTAGCACCTGCAGCCCAATCAACAGCACCACCATTATAACCAGCAATGTTGTCAATAAAGGTACAAAGTTCAAAACCAGTATTATTGTTTAAAGGATTATAAGATGTATTGGTTGAAAATACTGCACCACCATGTTGTTTAGCAATATTACCAATAAATGTACAGTTATATGCATAACTATCCCAACCTCTCATTACCATAGCACCACCATTACCAGGATAAGTGGTAAACTGACCTTTAGCTTCATTATATTTGAAAGTAGAATCAGTAATATGGAAATTTTTACTTTGCATACCAATACCACCAGCAGAACCGCCAGCAGTGTTATTGCTTATTGTACAATTAGTTATAGTAACATATTCTAAATAATTAGCACTACTACCAATTGCACCACCATTCAAACCAGCTTCATTCTTGATGAAAGTAGAATGACTAATAGCACTATTATTTGCATTTATAAATACTGCACCAGCACCACCAGACTGTTCATTATTAGGATTCTTTATAGCTTTGTTACCTTCAAAGTAAGAATTGGTAATTGTACTTCCAGAACCAACTAAACATACAGCACCACCATTAGCATAATATGCAGTATTATTAATAAATTTACAATTGTCAATATGAACTACACCTGAACCAAGCACAGCACCACCTTGACCAGGAATACCATTAGCTGCTTGAGAATAACCGTTGATAAATGTAATTCCAGTTAATGTTACTGTATTTGCCTGAGCAATACGGAATGCTCTTGCCTGATTAGAAGCATCAATCGTATATCCATTACCAATAATCTCTACATTCCTATTAATTAGAATACCAGTAGCATATGCATCGTCTGTTCCACTGACAAAGGTATAATTCTTACCTAATGTAATTACAGAATCTGTACTACCAGCAATTAAATTATTAAGTTCAGTAAATGATCCCCCACCTACACCTAAGGTTTCATTATTTTGAGAAGGCGAATACGATAAAAGATCATTACTACTATCGACAACTTCAATTGTTGAAGCTGAAGTTACATTAGTATTTGTGCTATTTGAGCTAACATCAGCAGCCATTACAGCCTGACAAGAACAAATAAAGCACAATATTATGCAAATTAATATAATTTCTCTTTTATTCATAATACAACATCCCTCTTTTATTTTTGACATATATTTATTACAATGCCATAGAGAGCTTATAATGACATATATTTATTATATTATTAATTAATATAGTTTTACATTTCAAACTAACCTAAAAAAATAAAAAAAATATAAAAATTAAGATAAAAAATAAACATTACATAAATAAAATGTATACAAAAAAATATTTTTTAAATGATTATTAATATAAATTAAACAACATTTTTTTTAAAAAAAAATTGAAAAATCATGACTGTTTTCAAAAAGAAATGAAATTTTAAAACATTGCAAAAATAGTATTTTTAAACAAGTGCATGTATATGAAATTTAATCAATTTAGTATTTTTTTTAAAAGGTAAAAAATACAAAAAAAGAAGAATGAAAATAAGTCAAAATGAAAAAATCACTTCAAATAAATGAAAGATATATTGCAAATAATAAGACAAAATATTAACAAATTTATAATACTGACCTATACAAAATCCGTTTAAATTGAATTATTTTGAGCATATGAATTATCCTTGAAAAAATTGCTGAACGTATCATAGATTTCCGTATCATTCTGTTTTTGGCTAGAAGAGCCATAGGTATATGATGGATAGTAGGTATATTCAACATCTTCTCCAGCGGAAGATGCAAGATTATTATTAATAAAATCATCAAATGAAGAGGAACTTCCCTGCACATTGGACGGACTATTAAAGAAAATCCCACTGAAGGCAAAAGATGACAATATTATAATGACAACCAAACCCAAAATGGATAAAATCATAATCTGATTTCTAGTGCTTAGATTGAATTTATTTGATTTTGAATCAGAATTCTTATCAAATTCCATATTATATGGCAATTTAGCACCGCATTTTCTGCAGTATTTTGTTTTATAATCAATCTCGCAACCACATTTCGGGCAATACATAATATTATTTATATTAAGTTCTAATATTTAAATTGAAATTATAATGCTTCTAACTTTCCATAATCTTCAATTATCTTTTCTAATCTTACACCATTATTAATAGAATTAATAAATGATTTTCCCGGATTCGTGTGATTTTTAATACGTCCATATAATGTTTTTAAAAAGATTTCTTCACCGATTCCCCTTTCTTTTAATCCGTCACTTGCCAAATCAACAATCTCTCTTGTTAACCTGCATAAATCATTTTTATCAATGAATGAGGGAATGTCTCTTTGTATGAATAGCTTTCTAAGTTCACTTGCAGTGTATCCCTTATGATAAATCACATCATCATTTTTTATTATTTCATCCATTTCATCCAATTTATCCTTAAGACCCAGATGAAATGCCGCAACACACATGGAATCACGAATCGGCTGAGTGCAAATGCTTCTAAACTCAATCGTTCCTCTGAATGTTAAATTAATAAACTTGAATGGTCGCAAATAGTTTATGTCCTCAAGGCATGGTCTGATATCAATTTTGCGATATTTTCCTTTGCAGTAAATTTCCCCGCTTACAAACTCCCTGGAATAGTAGTCAAGCAAATTTATTGATGGGAAATTGATATAGGCACCGTCACGCATTACACAATAGATGTTTAAAGACTCGAGATATGCCTGCAAATCATCAAGGTCCTTAAAATCAACATCATACCCCCCGATATTATGTGGATTTACTCCGTGCGTTGAATATTCCCATAGGATATCCCTGAAGCATGTCAAGGTATTGTCTTCCCCAAAAAGTACTGAATTTGAAAACAACAGTGCCTTGATTGGCTCGATTTTTGAAAAAACATTGATTGTTTTGACCAGATTGTCCTTGTGAACATCCAGCTGTACCTGTGAAGCTGATGAAAACATACCATATTCAGGATATTCATGAAACTGCATGCGGATATTCTTATAATTCTTATAGGATTTCAAATGATGATAAAGCATCAAATATCTCTCAGAGGGAATTGGCTGATTTAGATTATATTTCCTATACGGATTGATTCCCATTCCGGTCAGGGTATGGTTATACTCCTGAAAGGATTTCTTTACAAAATTATAAAACTCACTGAAACGCTCATTTATGGAAAACAGATCCTTTTCTTTACCCATTGCAAATTCAATGTTATTGTATGAACAGTCATAGCATAATATATCATCAGTTTTGGAATTTTTCAGGGAAAATACGTTGCCGTCAAAATCTATCCCGTCAGTTTTAAAATCAGGATACTCATTTTGAAATTTGTCGGTTACCTTATGAACAACATCAAAGTTTACTGCCTTTTTATCAAGATTGATAATGGGAATTTCAATTTCCACACCAATATAATTCTTCTTTTGGGTTGTTGGCTTTATAAACTCATTATACAATTTATATTTAACCAAATCTTCAGTTTTCATGATTTTCATCCGCAAATTTATCTTCAAAAAATTTTATATGTTCATCTGTAAGTACAAACTCATTTCCATGGTCTTCACTTTCAAATATTATAATGCCATCAATTAAACCGAATAGCTTATTTAATTCAACGGGTTTCCAGTTTTCATCATCCCCAAGTGGTGTTGAAGCTATAAGAAAACCTTCATCATTTTTTAAATAATACAGAGAATCTTTCATGTTGGAATGAATGTAAGTTAAATCCCCATCATATATCATTAAATTGAGTTTATTGTTTCTGGATAAATCTGCGACGATTTCTGTTAATAAGTTAAATCGTTCCTTAATTGTTGAAATGGATTTTTTATTATGTTCAAATTCATTGATTCTATCTACTATATATAATAGAATTCTTTCGGAATCTGTACTTCCTTTTTCTTTATCCTTATACTTGTCGAGGAGAGGATAATCAAAAATTGTTCCGTTATGTATCAGCATCCATGATCTGTTATTATCATCTGCCTCAATGAATGGATGGCAGTTTGGAGATATGATTTCACCAACAGTAGCCAATCTGATATGGGCAAAAATATTTTTTCCAACAACCGGATTGGACAATATATTCTTTAAGTTTTCGCTGCATGATGCCTTTACCGGCTCCTTGTTAATATTGAATTCACCAGACTGCATATTAGCTAATCCCCAACCATGCGGATGCTCATCTGAGTGATTGTAAAAACATTCAAGGCACTGATTAACCTGCTTTGGTTTATCTGAATTAAAACAAAAAATTTCGCACATATTATCCTCCTATCGTTCAATAATTATATCTTAATAACAATTGTTATATATTTTATAGTATATAAATATTTTCAGATTAACCGCCATAGATAATCTGAAGCAATTGGATTTCATCGCCCTCTCTAATTATATTATCTTCTATGGACAGTTCACCATTTTGTTTTGCCACAATAGTTTGTGAAGATAACTCTAAATCATTCAATAGATTTTTAATTGAATAATTATTACTTTTCAACTCTCGTTTTTCATTTATTTCTTTAAATTTCAATGTAAACTCCATATTTTCACATCACAAAATTATAGTTAACAATTGTTATATTATTTTCATCAGTTTTAAATATTACTGTTTAAAAGTTATGAAAAACATGACAAATTATATATAGATGAAATGACTTACTTTATTTATGGAAAAAATAACTATTGTTATATAGTTAATAGTTGAAGGGATTCTATTTTTTTCCATATCTCACAAATAATTAATTGTCGATAAATTGATTTATAACCTCTAAAAATTAATTTATTGATTAAACACATATTCATAGTTTTTTTCCTTAAAACAGAATACTAATAATTATCCTTAACCCTCCCCAAACTATGAATATGTAAAAGAGCATCTTTTTGATGCTCTTATTAAAATAATAATGTGATATAATGGATTTGGAAGATAAAATCGATATTGTGAAAAGCATATTGAAAGACAAAAAAGTAGCGATTGGCTTTTCAGGCGGTGCAGATTCAACACTAATTGCTTATTTATCATCAAAAGTTGCAGCAGACACATTAGCAATAACAATTAACAATCATCTTTTGCCTACAGGATTTGTAGAAAATACAAAAAATATTGCTCAAACATTTAACGTTAAGCATGAGATTGCAGATATTGATTTTTATGAGAATAAGTATTTTCTCTCCAATACGTCCAGCAGATGCTATGAATGCAGAAAATTAATGTATTCACAAATAAAAAGAATAGCTGAAAAAAGAGGATTTGATTTTATCTGCGATGGAAACAACATCAGCGATCTGGTGATTGATCGGCCGGGAATTCTAGTGACTTACAAAAATGAATTCAAAACCCCATTTATCGAAGCCAAATTAACTTCCAAGGAAATCCATGGATATTTAAATAAAAATAATATTCCATATTACAGGTCTACAACATGCCTTGCCACAAGAATTCCTACAGGTACACCCACTACAAGAGAAAAGATTTCAAAAATAAGGTATTGTGAAGATTTCATTTCATCCAACACCAAATGTGAAATCGTAAAAGTTAGGGATTTGGAAAATATTGCTATAGTTGAAGTGGATGAGATATCTGGAATATTGAAAGAGGATAAATTTAAACATATAAATGATGAATTAAAAAAGCATGGATTTAAAAAAGTTGCCCTAAATTTATCGCAGATTGATGATGATGAAACAATTAAAATCAGTTATCATGAAGGTTCATTTTCATACCTGCTGCCTTATACAATAAATATTGAAAATACAAAAAAGCAGCTGAAAAATGAAATTACATACATAAATCATGAAAAAATCAGCTTAAAAAATATGGATATAAACAGGAATGGACTGATAAGGGGATATGATTTCAGAGATTATGAAAATGCATTAGATTCATTTATGGAATTACTGAAAAAAATTAGGAGAAATGTTTAAGGTGAAAAAATGCCGACTAGATATATAGGTGATGGATATTGGGAAATTGCATCCAGACAGATGAGTATTGTTACAAGAAGCGAACAGCAAAGATTTAAAGACGCTAAAATCACAGTTATCGGCTGTGGTGGAATAGGCGGTGAAACGATAGAAATGCTTGCAAGAATGGGAATAGGAAATCTTGTTTTGGTTGATAAAGATGCATTTGATTTATCAAACTTAAACAGACAGACCCTGGCAAGCCTACCTGATTTGGGTCTTGATAAAAGTTCTGTTGCATCACAAAAGGTCAGGCTGATAAACCCTTATGTCCATGTAGATACATTCAATGAACATGTGGATCAGGAAAATATCGATAAGGTTATTGGAGATTCGGATATTGTGATAGATGCTCTGGATAACGTATTGACTAGAGTAATCGTATCAAGAAAAGCAAAAGAAAAAGGAATTCCATATATTCACGGAGCAATACATGGAACACAAGGTCAGATTACAGTATTCTTGCCCAACACTAAAAGCTATGAAGAAATGTTTAATCTCCCATCACTTGGAAAGGACTTGACCGAAGAAGTCATGAACGATTTAAAAAATGTTACTTCAGGAGTTCCTCCAGTTATAGGACCTACTCCAAATATTATAGGTTGTCTTGAAGCCTTTGAAGCATATAAGATAATAACCGGAGTTGGAAAGGTTACTGTAGCACCAAAAATTTTAACATTTGATTTATTGGATTTAGGTTCATTTTATTTGAATGAACTTTAATTTTCTTATTTTTTAAAATCAATACGTTCTGGTGCAGTATATACAGTAAAACGATTATTTCGAACAAATCCAACCATCGTTATATTGCCTGCTTCAGCCACATCCACACCGGATGATGCGGGTGATGCATTTGATATTATGATTGGAATTCCAACTCTAATCACTTTAATCAGCATATCTGCAGGCATTCTTCCACTATATGAAATGTAACATTTAGAGAAATCATAATTTTCTTTTGAAGCCGCCCCAATTACCTTATCCACTGCAACATGGCGGCTTACATCCTCTCTGATTATTATTTCATCACCGTACTTCAACTGTGCAACATGAACACCTGCAGTTTCCTGCCAGATTTTTGCCTCATCGGTCAAATGTTGGATATCCTTTATTATTTGTGTTGCATTAATTTTTAAATCTGAATCAATAGGATCAATGCTTTTTAACTCGGATCTTATTCCACCAGCATTATCCGAATTTACTCCCTGATATTCAAGTAACCTGCATACACAGGCATGTTCACAGTTTCCTTTTCTTTCCTGTACAATCCCTTCCTGTTCCAAATCTTCTTCAGGGTCATGACTAAGTGTTGTAGTTACCAAAATATTGGTTCCATCAACTTTAATGTCCATGATATCAGAATAATCTTTAATCAAGCCCTCACCTAAACAGTAGCCTATTGCAAAATCCTCCAAATCCTTTGGATAAGTTGAAAACTTTCGTGGGGGCAAATAATCGATGAACAGATAAGTATATTCATCTTCTACAGTGTTTTCTTCAATTGTTTTACACTCACCACCAATCCATTGAATTACATTACAATTTCTTATAAACTCCATAGTATCACATATAATAATATTAACAATTGTTATATTTAAAACTTAATAAAAAAAATAAAATTATTTTGTATCATTAATAAGGCAGATGCTAGATTTTTTCCAATAACAATTATTACATGTTCTGCATTCAGATACAGAGGATTTATTGTTCTTCCAATCTGATAAAAATTCAGGATTGCGAATAAATGGCCTGTACATAGATACAAAATCAATTGAAGTATCATTAATTAAGTTATTTATACGATTCATATCTGACATTCCACCACCCAAAATAACTGGAATTGAGACTTCACTAGCAACTTTATCACAAAACTCAACCAGCATGTCTTGATTGGACTGTCCTTTTCTGAAATATTGTGGAGATAAGAATTTTGTAATCTGTAAACTGTCAGCACCATTCTCAGCAAGTATCTTACATATTTCCAATGAATCTTCCATATCCTGATATAGATTTACCCTACAGTTAACATGCAAGTCAGTAGCCTTCTTAATCAACTTTATTATTTCAATTGCAATCCTTACACGATTATATGTATTTCCACCATAATTATCAGTTCTTTGATTTTCAAAAGGATTAATGATTCTTGAAAGATAATAATTATTTCCAATGCTTAATTGAATACCATCAAAACCTGCAAAAGCAACTTTTTTAGCGGCAACCAAGTAATCAGCCTGAATTTTTCTAATATCTTCAATAGTAAGGTCATTTACTTCAATCATCTGCTTTCCATTAACATTACAGTTAACAAAACCTACCTGGGCCAATATAGGAACATTGAATTGATGGACAATAGAAGTAACCTCCTTAAAATCCTTAATGAATAACGGAGAATTGATTGAATGGGAATAATCACTGAATCTATCGTGAGAATACAATGAGATTAATTCTGTAGTAATTAATCCGACGTTATTTTTAGCCAAGGTTTCATACCTTAAAAAAATATCCGCAGATAAATTCTTTTGAGACTCGTTTTGGGACTCCCACAAACCTGTTCTTACAATACGACTGTTGAGATTGAACTCACCAAAATTAGGATTATCAAATATGTCTTTCATAGATAATGTATTATAAAAAATAATATAAAAAGAGAAGAGTAATTCAGGAATTACTCTTATAGAGATATAATTATTTAAAATTAGAAATCATCTCTACAAATTCCGGAGTATCAATATTGGCTATTGGCTCATTGGTTTGTAAAGATTTGATTTCTTTCATTTCACCATCAGTTAATTCAAAATCAAAAATATTGAAATTTTCTTCCATTCTTTCGACTTTGACTGATTTTGGAAATACTATTATTCCTCTTTGAGTTAGCCATCTTAGTATTACCTGTGCAACTGACTTATCATGATATTCAGCTATTTTGGACAACAATGGATTTTTAAATATGTTGTCCCTGCCTTCAGCCAATGGCCCCCAGGCTTCAACTTTTGTATCAAATTTTTTGTAGAACTCTTCAATACCGTCCTGCTGGTAAAATGGATTTACTTCAATCTGATTGACCATTGGAGTTATTTTGGAATTGAGAGCCAAGTTTGTAAATCTTGCAGGTGTGAAATTGGATACACCAATAGCTTTAACTTTTCCTTCTTCATATAGTTCTTCAAATGCTCTCCATGTAGCAAACACATCACCAATATTTTGATGAATCAAATATAAGTCAATGTAATCTGTCTGCAATTTTTCCAATGATTCCTCACATGCTTTTTTAGCATCTTCATAGCTGTGATGGGAATGCCATATTTTAGTGGTAATGAAAAACTCTTCCCTTGGAATTCCACTGTCTGCAATAGCCTGACCGACATCAGATTCATTATAATATGCCTGTGCAGTATCAAAATGTCTGTATCCTGCAGAAATTGCATCTTCAACCGCTTTTTTAGTATTTTGTGGAGGTATTTGAAATACACCAAAGCCTAATTGAGGCACTTTTACACCGTTGCTTAATGTTACATAATCCATCATATCACCTATTGAATGTTAATTACCATCTGTCTGCTTTGAATGGTAGCAATTGTTCCACCATCTATTAATAAATCGATTCCAGTAATGAATCCAGCTTTTTCCCATTGATGTCTGCAAGCAATATTTTTTTACCTGCAGATATTCTTTTAATAATGGCCAAATCCATATCTCCTGCACCTAATAATGCAACAACCTCTTTATTTTCATTTAAATCTAAATTATATTAATACAATCTTTTCAATTGTTTTATCCACAGAAAGATTTTTATAATAATAAATAGTAAATTATTATATATAAAACTTTCCTAATGAAATAGTTATCTTTGTAAAGTGTTAGGTGATAATAATGAAAAATGAAAATATTATAATTTATATCATGATGTTAGGTACTTTCGGTGTATTAAGCACTGAAATGGGAGTAGTGGGAATTCTACCCCAAATAGCCGAGTATTTTAATGTAAACATTACACAGGCAGGATTATTTGTAAGCCTATTTGCATTGACAATTGCAATATGTGGAATATTCATGCCTCTTGTCTTTTCAAAATTTGACAGAAAAAAAAGCTTCATTTTGGTTCTTGCAATATTTACCATATTTTCAACAATAGGCGCATTCGTAACAGATTTCAATATTGCTTTAATCTGCAGAATAATTCCAGCAATATTTCACCCAATCTACTGCGGACTTGCACTGACAGTAGCCGCGGAAATTGTAGAGCCCGAAAAGGCACAGGATGCTGTAAGTAAGGTAATTATGGGAGTATCTGCAGGAATGATTGTAGGAGTTCCTATCACAACATTCGTTGCGACAAACTTCGGCTACCAATATGCAATGATGTGGTTCAGTATCGTGACACTTATAGCATTGATAGCAACAATAATATTTTTCCCAAGCCTGCCTGGAAAAGAGCAATCCTATGGAGGCCAAGTATCAGTTGCAAAAACGGGAATTTTTATCATATCCACATTAGGGGTCATATTCCTAAATGCAGGAATGTATACATCATATTCATATATTTCAGAGTTTCTAAATGCAATAACAAACATATTCGGAAGCGAATTGAGCATAGTGCTTTTTATCTATGGAATTGCATCAATTGCAGGAAACTGGATTGGAGCAAAACTGCTCAACTCAAACACCAATAAGACAGTTCTGTCATTTCCAATAATATTTTCAATATTGCTTTTGGGCGTATTCACATTCGGATCAATGAAAATACCAACAATAATATTAATGGCATTGTGGGGATTATTGGCCGGAATAGGTAATGATATAGCCCAATATTGGATGGTATCTGCAGCACCACAGGCACCTGAGTTTGCAAATGGAATATTTTTGAGTATGGGTAATGTGGGCGTAACTATTGGAACAACAATAGCTGGAGCAGTTGTATTGAGCATGGGAGTTCAATATGTAATGCTTGCGGCAATAGCCGTCCTTATTCTTGACCTAATACTATTATTTATAAGAACTAATAGATATACTACTGAGGCATAAAATGAATCTTCCAGAACAGTTTTACAAAGAGAATTCAGAAAACATTTTCATTTACCACTATGTTGAAGAGATAATTGCCAGCTTTAGCAGCCACCTGAAAAAAAATCTGGATGAAGAGGACATAAACAAAGCGGAATTTCCATTTTTAATCAGAATACGCTACAGCAAAAAAACAACACAAAAAGAGCTTGTTGAGTTATTTAAAGTTAGTGAAGGATATACTGCAAAGCTTTTAAGGAAATTTGAAGATAAAGGCTATATCACAAGACATGAAGACCCTGACAACAGAAGAATTAAAATTGTAGAGTTGACAAAAAAAGGCATTGAAAAAACAGACAGACTGGCAAAGATAATTGAACAATGGGAAACAAAAGTAACTACAGACATGACACAAGAAGAAGTGAAATTATTAAAAAAGCTATTATTTAAGGTAGTTGAGTAAGATGGTTGCCAAAAAAATTACACAATGCAGGAAACCTCATGGAAAGGAAGGAATTCAGACAATAAAAAACATGAATGAAAACCATAAGGACATATCCAATTTTGCATTCAAATGCATTGATGTTGGAAAAAACGATAAAATCCTCGATATAGGCTGTGGTGGAGGAATTAACATTGAAAAATTCCTCAAATTAACAGAAAATAATGTTGATGGTCTTGACTATTCAGAAATATCTGTGGGAGAGTCAATCAAAAGAAATCAGAAAGCTGTTGATAAAGGAAAGTGTAAAGTAATGCAGGCCGATGTGAGCAGAATGCCTATTGATGATGAAACATACGATTTGGTATCTGCATTTGAAACTATATATTTTTGGCCAGATATAGAAAACACATTCAAGGAAGTATCAAGAATCATCACACCCGAAGGAAGATTCATGATTGCACAAGGAACAGACGGAAATCATCCTGATGATGAAAAATGGCTAAGCACCGTAGAGGGAATGAATGTATATACAGCGGACATGTTGAAAAAATACTTATTGAATGCAGGTTTTTCAAGTGTTAAAAGCTTTAAAAAAGAAAATGACTATATTTTAGTGGTAATTGCACAAAAATAATTACCACCAAATATTTTTTTAATGATAACAAACACTTTTTTTAGTTCTATAACAGTTATTGCACATCAAACATCTGGATTTAGTGCACTCACCAGATTCCCATTTGGCAAGGAAATCATTTTCAGCCACAAATGGCCTATACATTGAAAGAAATTCAATATCAGTCGAATTCAATATATTATTTATATGTCCCATATCATTAAATCCTCCGCCTAAAATTACCGGAACATTTACAGAATCTATTAATTTTTTAGAATAATCCAACAAATCATCTTCCCCAGATAATTTTTTAGTAAAATACAAAGGTGAAAGAGGCCTTGTTACTTGAATGCTGTCAACACCAACCTTTTCAAGTAATTTACATGCTTCAATACTTTCAGCAGAATTAAAACCATCCTTTCTTTCATCAAAACTGTTTACTTTACAGCTGATATGTAAATTAAGATTATCTTTCATTACCTTAATCAATTCCAATACAAGACGCATCCTGTTGAATACGCTTCCACCATAATCATCAGTTCTTTGATTATAATAAGGATTGATGAATTTGGATAAGAAAAAATTATTGCCTATAGATAGCTGAATTCCATCAAAACCAGCAAATTCTAGTTTTTTAGCAGCTGCAATAATATCTGACTGAATTTTTCGAATATCTTCCATCACTAAATCATTTACAGAAATATCCAAATCAATGCCACGATTGTATTTAATGAATTCTACCTGACCCAATATCGGAACATCATAACTGTGAGTGATTTCAGCCATTTTACTAGCCATGACCATGAAATTTGTGCTGTCCATCCTATGTGAGTGCTCTACGAATTTATCTTTTGGATATATTGAAAACAGTTCAGAAGTTATCAATCCAACACCACTTGAAGCGATTTTATCATACCTATCATAAATGGCATTCAAATCTTTTTGCTGAGATTCCCAGAGTCCTGTTCTAATGATACGACTGTTAAGTTTAAAATCTCCAAATTTACATTTATCAAATATACTTTTCATAAAAATAATATTGTTAAAAATAATATAAAAAGAAATAAGTAATTTTAAACTTACTTTAAAAAAAAGATAGTTGAATAGGATTATTCAACTTGAGAAATTTTATTCGTCATGTCTTCAGAGAGATCCATTTTAGTAAATGATTCCGATGAGGATAGAAGCATGTTAAATTCACTGATAATATCTATGCCTACAGAGGCATTAGTCTTGTTGAACTCTAAAACATGACCTCCTTTTGTTTTATCATCAGACAAGAAATGCATATGCCATCCTGCCATATTTACATCACCCATATAATTAGGGAAATGGACTGCGACAATTGTTCCTGATTGATTTGTATAGTTAAAAACCTTTTGGTCTGTTTTTGCAACTTCATTAAATTCCTTATATGGCTTATCCTGTTTTTCTATGCTTCTAACAGTAATGTTTGAAAAATCCCCTTTGATTTTGACTACATACATATTATTTTTTCCCAACTTATCCAACTCTTTATCCAATTGAGAAGTTAAATCGGAAAAGTTATTGGCTGATATTTTAGGTATTGATGCATCTTCATCAAAATTTGTTACAACCGCAAAAGGTACTCTTTCATTATTTGGCATAACTTGAATACTGCCGTCAGCTTTTGCCTTGTAGACAACACCATCCAAAACAATCATTTCTCCATCGACGCCCTCAAAGGTTCCAAGACCGGTATCACCATTCAATTTCAAATCACCGACAGAAATAACACCCTCATATTCCCCATGCATAAATGCCTGCATTATAGAAACCTGATGAATGCTATCATCCTTCATTACCATCACATTGTCTGCAGAAACTACAGAAATGGAAAATAATGTTAAAATGATAAGTGTTAGTAAAATTATTTTTTTATTTAACAAACTTTTCACCTAATTAACTATTTAATTTACATGAATTATATAACTTATGAAAAGACATTTAATTTACTAAATGCAACTGATTCGATAAAATCATATACATTGTTTCATTTATGATAAGTTTTTTTCAGCCAAGTATTTTCCCGTTAGACTTTCAGGAGTATTAATGATATCTTCCAGACCACCTGTGGCTAGAATTTCTCCACCATTATTATCCTCATCGATTCCAATATCAATTATGTAATCCGCATTGGCTATCAAGTCCAGATCATGTTCAATTACAATAACTGTAGCTCCCCTGTCAATCAGATTATCAAATACATCAATTAAAACTTTTACATCTAACGGATGAAGACCAATTGTCGGCTCATCAAAGATGAAAATAGAATTCTTTTGAGATTTTCCAATTTCAGATGCCAATTTCAGTCTTTGAGCTTCACCACCAGACAGGCTTGGAGTAGCTTCACCCAATGTCAAGTAACCCAATCCCAAATCAGAGAGTTTTTGTAGCTTAGATGTCACTTTTTTAAGACCAAACAACTCTTCCAATGCTTCATCAACAGTTAAAGTCATGATATCTGCAAGAGACAAACCGTTATAAGTTGTTTTTTCTATATCTTTATTGTATCTTGTACCATCACAATCAGGACAAGTCATCTCTACATCAGGCAGAAACTGCACATCCATTGAAACGCTTCCAGTCCCATTACATGTTTCACATCTCAATTTTCCAGTATTATATGAAAAATCAGCAGTCTTATACTCATCAGACAACTTTGCAAATTCACGCCTTAAATCATCTAAAACTTTTGAGTATGTTGCAACAGTACTTCTTACATTCTTTCCAATAGGAACACTGTCAATCAAATCAATTTTTTTGATATCCTCGCATGAAATATCATAAACATTTTCTGGCAACTCTTCATTGCCAATATATGATTGGACTGCAGGATAAAGTGATTCTAAAAGCAGCGTTGTTTTTCCACTTCCAGAAACTCCAGTTACAGCAGTAAATTTACCTTTTGGAAACTGAACATTCAATGATTTTACATTGTGAATTTTTGAAGTTTTTATATCAATAGAACCATTTCCAAACATGTCCCGAGATTTGTTTCTAATAATAATCTTTTCAGAATTTGTTAAAAAAGGTGCAATTTGTGAAGATTCATTGGCTTTAATTTCATCAAGTGAACCCTGAGCTATTATATTTCCGCCATCAGCACCTGCAGTTGGACCTAATTCCACCATATAATCTGCAATGCCCAATATTTTTGTATCATGATCAACTAGAATTATTGAATTTCCATCATCTACCAAGCGCCTTATCACACTAATTAGGCCATTTACATTATCAGGATGAAGACCAATAGACGGTTCGTCCAAAACATACAATACACCAGTAGTATGATTTCTTAAAGTTTTTGCAAGCTGCACCCTTTGCAGTTCCCCAGTAGACAATGTATTTGCAGGCCTGTCAAGAGAAATATAACTTAATCCCAAATCAAGTAAAATATTAGCATTATCCAAGAATTCCTCCAGAATATTTTCTGCCATTTTGCCAACATTCTCCGGAAGCTCGCTTACAACCTTCTGAATCCAAACAACAAGATCTTTTAGATTCATCCGACATGCTTCATCAAGACTAATTCCACCCAGAAGAGTTTGTCTTGCCTTGGAATTAAGTCTTGTTCCACCACAATCGGGACAAACCTGCGTAGTCAAATATTTATTTATTCTTTGAAGTCCTTTTTCTGTCTTTGCTTTTTTAAGAGCTTCTTCAACTGCTTTATGAGCATTCCTATACTCTGCATTCAATTCAAACAGTTTGCCGTTTTTGGAAGGAATGTTTATATATCTTTTAACTGATGGTCCGTTATAGACAATGTCCTTTTCTTTTTCAGTCAAGTCCTTAAATGGAACATCTACCCTTACTCCCAGTTCTCCTGCAACATGATACATCCATGAAATTCCAAACATGTTCCATGATTCGACAGCACCATCTTCGAGAGTTTTTGTCTCATCGCCAACTAATTTCGAATCGTCAATGCCCCTAATATAACCGGTTCCCTCACATGTCGGACATGCACCATCAGAGTTAAATGCATACTCTTCAGCACCTAATCCATAGAATTCTTCACCACATTCAGAACATTTTATTGGGATTTCACGAGCTACATTAAGTGTTGGCTCTTGCATATGTCCATTTGGACAAAAATAGTTACCGCACCTAGAATATAATAATCTCAAAGAGTTTAAAAGTTCTGTGGATGTTCCAAAAGTTGATCTGATATTCGGAACATTAGGGCGCTGATGAAGTGCTAAAGCTGCCGGGACATACTGGATTAAGTCAACCTGAGCTTTTTGAGTTTGTGAAATCCTGCGTCTTGTGTAAGTTGAAAGGGCATCCAAATATCTTCGTGACCCTTCAGAGTATAATACTCCCAAAGCAAGAGATGATTTTCCGCTTCCGGAAACACCAGAAATAGCAACAATTTTTCCAAGAGGAATATCCACATCAATATTTTTTAAATTGTGAACTTTAGCTCCCCTTATTATTATCAAATCTTTATACATAATTAAAAAAAGAGTTAAAAGAATTATAATAATTCTTTTCTTAAGTCAATAGTATCTTTTAAATCAGGCCCAGTTGAAATGATAGTTACTGGAACATTTGTTTCTGATTCAATATCATTAATGAATGCTTTTGTTTCAGCAGACAAATCATTGTAATCCTGTGTTCTTGCACAATCCGGATATAATCTGTCAACACAGGTTAATGCAATTTGAGTTGCACCATTGATTCTGCATGATTCTTTCGCAAGTTCCATATCAAAGTAACCGATTCTTCTACGACGTCCGGTTACAACACCGTATTCTTCTAATCCTCTGCTTTCAGCTTCTTCCTGAGTCATTTCTGTTGGGAATGGTCCTTCTCCAACACGTGAAATATAAGCTTTAAATACATCAATGACCTCATCGACTTTGGTTGGACCTACACCAACATCAGCAGCAAATGTGGATGCTGTAGTATCCTTACTGGTTACAAAAGGATAGGTTCCATAGTAAAGTGATAAAGCAAAACCTTGGGATCCTTCAATGAATACTTCTTCACCATCATTAATGGCTTCATTTACTTCTAAGGAAACATCAGTTATATATTCTTCAAGTTCAGGATAATCACGAGCAAGATTTATAGTTCTCATAACTCTATCCGAGTTTGCTGGTCCGCATCCGGAACCCGTACTTCCTATTTTTTTAGCCAAATGCTCTGAAGATTTATCTCTATCCATATGGTCTTCAGTAATAATTGCACATCGTGAGTCAATTGACATTCTTTCCTTTACATTATATTTTGCTAAATCATCAAATTCTTTATAAAGTACATCCGGATTCACTAAAACTCCAGCCCCAATCATGAGTTTAGCATCAGTGTGTACAAATCCTGATGGGGTTAATCTTAAACCATATTTTTCACCGTTAAACTCGACAGAATGTCCTGCATTCGGACCTACACCTGCACGAGCAATAATGGATGGTTTGTCATTACTGCAAAGGTAAGTAATACATTTTCCTTTACCTTCATCACCCCATGCTCCACCTACTAAAATACTACAAGTCATCTAATAACTCCTAAAAAATTATCATGTGAAAATAAAAATTTTCATAACAATAATATTATATCATTAATGCTTAAAAAACTTTTCCAACATCATTAAATATAACATGAAATATAAATATAATATAAATTAAACAAAATCAAGGGTAAATAATATGCATATTGAAAGACAATTTAGAGAACTGGAAAAAATTGAGGAAATCAGTGCATATAATATAAATAAAATTGATTTATTTGAACATGCACCGCAATTCAAAAAGCCAGAAAAGATTCCTCTGTCCAACATAATCAGTTATGTACAATCTGACGTTAATATGTTTATACCGATAGAAGGTGAAGAAGACTATATTGTCAATAGATTAGGTTGGAATATTCTTCAAAGAGGAAATATTAAATTGGAGGATGTTGAAGGTCGTAAACTAAGTGAATGCTCACCGTTTTTCTATAAAATATTTAATGAGCCATTTAAAGAAATCCTAAAGACAAAAGAACCAAAAGCAATGCGAATTTTTTATTATGTGAGCGATAAAATTCAGACATTAACCAATGTCCAGATACTCTGTGATGAGGGGAATATCTTTGTTATTTCAGATTATGTTGATGGTCTGCATGATGAAAAAAGCTTAGAAGAGAAAAAAATTGAAGATGATGCAAACAAATCCAATTTAATCGAATACTTCTCTCAGACAGGAAGCTACTATAAAATAAGAAATGAATATACATGGACCCAAGGAATTTATAACATCATCAACAGGTCACCGGAATCCAACGATGCATATTACAATATTATCTTTGATTTAGTAATTCCAGAAGACAAGCCATTGGTTAAAGAATTGCTTGACACAATGAGTCCAGAAACAGATTCCTATGAAAACATCATCAGAATCAAAACACGCGATGGACATATCAAATATTTGGATACATACCTATACTCCAAATTTGATGAAAATAGAAATGAAATCAGCCATTACGGTCTGTTTAAGGACGTGAGTCTTGATTCACATAAACACATGACACGTCCTGTTGACTTTATGCTGAATGGATTCAATCATAATTCCAGATTATCACTACTTGTTGAACCGTTAAGCAAAAGATATGAATTCAGTGAAGGATTTTATGACATTGTCGAAGTACCTCATGAGAAATATATCCACAGTCAGGAAATACTCAAAAATATTGTGGAAGAGGATGTCAAAGAAAACATTAAACAGTTAATCAACGGCGAAATTGAAGAAGTAAATACAATTCTTACATACAAGGTCAACGGCAATCCTGAAAACTTGAAGATATGTGAATTGTTTATTGAAGTGTTCAGTTATGGAAACAACAAGCACAGCATCGGATTTTTAACCGACATTACAGACATGAAGAAAAAACAGAAGGAACTGATAGAATCCAATGCCAACAAAAACATCCTAATAAAAGAGGTGCACCATAGAGTTAAAAACAACTTACAGGTATTGAACAGTTTCTTAAACCTTGAAAGACGTGCTTATGGAAATAATCCGAATAGAATTTTGGACAATATGCAGGCACGCTTATCATCACTTGCACTGCTGCATGAAAAAACATACAATACAACAGATTTCTTAAATATCAACTTGAAAGAATATATTGAAGACCAGGATGAAACTCTTCAAGGTTTATTCAGCGCAAAGCACATCAACTTCAAATCAGAAATTGATGAAAACATTCATTTATCCATTCAGATAATTACCCCATTACTATTAATAGTAGATGAACTTACAATGAATGCTATTAAACATGCATTTCCTGATGAAAATATGGAAAATAAGACTATTACAAAAAGAATTGATTATATTGATGAAAATATTTGTGAATTTATCCTAGAAGACAATGGAGTAGGTCTTGAAAGTCCCGAACAACTTATAAACCACAATTTAGGTTGGGAAATAGTAAAAAGCCTTACAAAACAATTAAACGGAAAAATTGAAATAATGAATACTGAAGTTGGAACAGCATTTAAACTAACATTCCCAACAAGTTTTGATTATTCACTAGATGAAAAAGGAGGAAACTAAATGAAAATACAAAGAGAATATTGGAAACTGGAAGACCTTGAAGAAATAAGCATCTATGACATTTCAGAAAGAGAATTATTCAAATATGTGGATCCAGTAACCGAAGTACCTCCCATCCCATTCAAAAATACATTAAGAAGCCTTCCATGCGATATGGATGTTTTCATACCATACAATGACGGTGAAGATTTTATAATACACATGCTGGGATTGACTGCACTGGAAAGAGGAAACATAAGATTAAAAGATGTTGAGGGAAGATTATTAAGCGAATGCTCACCGGGATTCCATAGCATTTTCCATAAAGCATTTTATGAAGTTTACAAAACAGAAAAACCTAAAAAATTCCGTGTCAACTATTATGAAAACGATAAACTGGCAAGACTATCTAATGTGAAAATATTATACGATATGGGAAAAATCATTCTAATATCAGAGCTGAAATACACCAACGAAACCAAATTTTTAGAAGAAAACTTTAAAAATTATGATGAAAACAAAGCGAATCTGATTGAATACTTCTCACAAACAGGAAGTTATTATAAAATCAACGATAAATATTCATGGACCCAAGGTGTCTATAACATTATTAATCGTTCAAGAGAAGAAAATGATGAATATTACAATATTATATTTGATTTGGCAATACCTGAAGACAGACCTTTAATAGATAAAATTCAGAAGAAATTGGATAGCGGGGTCGCTGCTTATGAATCAGTCATACGAATTAAGACTCATGACGGTATTTTAAAGTATCTGGATTTGAATTTCTATTCAAAATTTGATGAAAATGATGAATTGATAAGCCGTTATACTTTAATTAAAGACATTACCAAAAATTCAAACAAGCAAATTACAAGACCCGTTGACTTTTTGCTGAATGGATTTAAAAAGTCCAAAAAACAGGCTTTGTTAGTCGAGCCGTTAAATCAGAAACAATACGAATACAGCGAAGGCTTTTATGATATAGTGGAAGAAGATAAAGAGACTTATTCAAACAGAAAAGTAATCATAGAAAATATCGTTGAACAGGAAACTGTAGAAAATTTCAGAAGACTATTCAATAGAGAAATCTCAGAACTTGAAGAAACATTTACATATAATGTTAAAGGAAATCCAGAAAATCAGAAGATATGTGAAATTTACATTGAAGTCTTTGAATTTGGACAAGAGGAACACAGTATTGGATTTTTAACAGACATTACTGAAGAAAGAAGTAAACAGATTGCTCTTCAAGAGGCAAATGAGCATCAAACCGTATTGATAAAAGAGGTTCACCACAGAGTTAAAAACAATCTCCAGATTTTAAACAGTTTCCTGAACTTGGAAAAAAGAGCATATAAAAATCAGCCCAATATAATTATTGACCATATGCAATCAAGATTATCTTCACTGGCACTGCTGCATGAAAAAACATACAATACCACCGATTTTAAAAATATTAACTTAAAAGATTATATCATTGATCAGGATAATAAACTTAAAAGTTTAATAGGCTTAAGAGATGGTATTGAATTTAAATCAACTGTCCAGGACGACATTAATCTTTCAATTGAAATCATTACACCATTGCTTTTGGTTGTTGACGAATTGACCATGAATGCAATCAAACATGCATTCCCTACAGATTGGCCAAATAAAACAATAAGCAAAGAATTCAGAAAAATTGATGACAATACAGGAGAATTGATTATTAAGGATAATGGTGTGGGTATTGATAAAACCAAAAAAGATATGAAGCACAGTCTTGGATGCGAGATTATTAAAAATCTGACAAAGCAATTGGATGGAGATATTAAAAATATTGATGTTGAAAAAGGAACTGCATATAGATTACTATTCCCGTTGACAATGGAACATACAATTTCACAATAATAAACATAGTAATATATAATTAATAAAAGATAAAAATAATATATGATAGGAAAGGGATAAAATGAATGAACGCATATTAATTGTTGAAGATGAAGCAATCACTGCACTTGACTTGAAGTATAGTTTGGAAGAACTTGGATATGAAGTTATAGATACAGTAGATACAGGTCAAGATGCAATTGATACTGCTGCAGAAACCATTCCTGATGTTGTATTAATGGATATAAAATTAAAAGGAGATATGGAAGGAATAGAAGCAGAAGAAGTAATTTCTGAACTAAGAATACCTATTGTTTATTTAACCGCGAACACAGATATTGACACTTTTGAAAAATCTAATGTGAAAGGATCATACGGATTTATTTCAAAGCCATATGACATTACCAAATTAGATAAAACATTGAAAATAACAATCAAAAGGTCACAAATGGAAGCAAAAAAAATAAACGATGCACAAGGGTTTAATGAATAGTAACTGATAAAATGAATTCTAACGAATTGAATGAAGTTACTTCACTTGCAAAATCCCATCCGGACATTTTAGTAATCAGTTCAGATAATGAATTGATTAACCAATTAAGAGAATATATTGAGGATTATGACTACAATTTTATAGGATCTGCAGATACCAAAGAGAAGATAAAAGATAAAATTGCAAGATTATCCCCCAATCTTGTTTTACTCGATTCTGAAATCGAAAATATTGATTTAATTAAATTAGCCAAAGATTTAGAAAAATATGATATCCCAGACATAGTCATCGTTGGAGAACGTTTCGATGATATGGTGGATAAAGTATTGATGATTACTCCATACGGATATTTATTTAAAGAAATCGATAAAGAAGAGTTACAGCGTGCAATGGCAGTAGCTATTAGAAAACATGAATTGAATAATCAAAAGATTGTTGAAGCCAAAACTAAAATTGATGAAAAAAATACGGAATTGTTAATTGAAAAGTCAGATTCCAGTTTTCTTTTAGTATTATGTGTTGCATTAATCATTATGGCAATTCTATCAAGAAATGCTACCTGGCTTCAATGGGTTTTACTTATTCCTACTGCAGCAATGTTAATTAATGGAATAGCCAGTATTAAAAAACCAGCAGAAGTAACATATGATTATGAAAAGCCATTTGTAAGCGTTTTTATACCTGCACACAACGAACAGGCAACAATTGAAATGACTGTTAGAAGCGTGTGTGAATCCGATTATTATGTTGATGGCAAACCTCATTTTGAAGTTATTGTTATAAATGACGGTTCAACTGACAGAACGGGCGCAATTCTACATGACATCAAAGAAGATTTGCCTCAATTAAAAATTGTTACAAGAAAACCTCCAGTATCAGGGAAAGGAAAAGGATTTGTACTTAACGATGCATTAACATTATCAAGAGGCGAAGTAATTGGTGTTTTTGATGCGGACACTAAAATATGTAAAGACTATCTTACTAAAATAGTTGCTTATGTGGCCGATCCCGCAATTGACGGCGTGCAGTCAAGAGTGAAAATGTATAACCGTGATGAAAATTTTTTAACGCGAATGCAACATGTCGAATTTGCAAGCTTTGGAAATACCCTAAGAGCCAAAGACAATTTGGGAAATACAGGATTTTTAGGAGGAAACGGCCAATTTGTTAGAAAGCAGTCAATAGTTGACTGTGGAAAATGGGACGGATTTGCTGTAACTGAAGACCTTAACCTGGCTGTAAAAATAATGCTTAGAGGTGGAAAAATAAGATACTGTGGTGAAGCAGCTGTTTATCAGGAAGCAATTACCCAATGGAAACCATTTTTCAGACAAAGAGTTAGGTGGGCAATCGGTAACTTTGAAACACTTTTCATATATTTGCCGCAAATCTTAAGGTCAAAAGTATCAATTCCTAAAAAATTCGGAATCATCGAACACATTTCATTTTACAGTTTCAATTTACTCATATTCTTTGGTTTTATCATAACCATTGCAAATGCAATATCCTGGCTTCTTTTACATGATGTGACCATTATAAGAATGGAAGCCCCATTCATTGTAGGTATTTTATCTGCAATTTCATTTTTCCCAGGAATAATGCTTGCATTATCCAGAGACAGTCCAGGAATTATAGAATTTATCAAAGATATTGTCAAATATTACATTTACTGTTTCCATTTAATTCCACTGTTTTTCATGACGATGGTTAGTATGATGACAAGAAAAGAGCGCAAATGGGCTAAAACTGAGCATAAGGGAGGACAAGATTAATGAGAAGACAAGACGTGATTCGTAGTATAATCTTAGCAATCATTATCATATTCCTTGCTGCAAACATTAATGGAATCAACAGTTTTTTAAGTGTTCAAACTGATAGGACAATTGATTTTGACCACAGCGTTACAGTAGTTCCTCAGGCATGGAACACAACAGAAGAATTAAATCAAACAAACCAATCCAAAACTCCACATGCAATTACAAATGAATATGTATATATTGACCATTGGGATGATTGGCCAGAAGACCATATCACATCAATATCGAATGAAAAATTCGCATCTATGGAAAATGGTGGTTTTGAAGTATTGAAAGTTGAAAATACTACACTCAGTGGCGTTCCAGTCTCTAAAGAATATTTCACCAATCCATCCAGAGACAATAATATTACATGGAGTCATATTGGAGTTAATTATGTTTTCCCTAAGGAAGATACCAATTATTCCATACAGGTTCATTACTTTACAAGTCATGACTATAACAACACTACATTTTTAAAAGAAGTTGATGACCGCATAGAAGATGATATGTCAAATATCCACAATAATCACTACAATGGATTTTTCTCAGGAATCAGAGGAATATACAATTTCTTTTCAAACATGATTAAACAAAAATAGCTATCATAATTTGATGGCTATTGCCATAACCATTAAAAATAATTAAATGAAATTTTAATTAAATCCATTATTTATTTAAAAAAATAAAAAAAGTTAAGACATCTATCTGTTGAAAGGATGATTTTCACACATAGGATCTTTTATAAGATTTCTTTTTTGATGATAAGTTAAATAATACATCATCCACTGATTAGACAACTCTTTCAAGATATCATCATTCAATCTTTCTGTAGGAGTAAAGAAATCCATTTCATTTCCTCCAACAGCAATTGCAACGTTTCCAAATTCAATTAAACAGAAGAAATCTGTACGGATATTATGAACATCAAATTCGGATTCTAAAGAAAAGTCTTTTTCTTTCTGATAATTATAAAAGAAAGTGTTTAAATATTCAAAATCCAAAAATTTTATTTTTTGATATTTAAAACAATTTCCTCCTGTAAAAAATGATTTTTATAATTGAAATTTGAAACAAAATCTATATCCCAAATATTATCATAAAAAACTGTGAAAAATGAATTTTTAGCAAATCGTACAGATAATGATAATACTTCATCATTTTTTGGATTGCCCAGCTCGACATCAATAAATTCCAAATAAATAGAATCGCCCGAAATCTCAATAGAAGCCAATTTAGCAAAATTACCAATAACATCTTCAATCAATCTTAAAGAATCATTTTTCATTCATAACACCTGTAAATAATTCATAAGCACCTTCAATTTCATATTCTGTATCTTCACTATATTTCTTATCCCACTTAAAGTTAATAATTTCAATAGGAGAATTGACAGTATTGTCCCAATTGACTTTAAATTTTGCATCAATTAACTTTTGATAAACTATTTCACCTATTTCCAAAGATTTATTTTCATCTCTTTGAAAATCACCGAAAGTTAATTTGAGAATATCCCTCTCAATAGCTTGTTCCACATCTTCAAATGTATAAAAGCAGAACCCTAAAGCAGAATATTTGTTGTTAATTAGATGAACATACAATTCGTAAATATCATCAACACCTTCTTTAAAGTCATATCCGCAGTTGTGTACACAAATGATTGCTTTTTCAGATAATTTTTTAAAGGTTTTCTCCAGAACAGAGAAATTATTGTTGTTAAAATCATTTGGAGAAATATCAAACTCAGAAAAATCAATTTCATATTCAATGAACTGATCTTCTAAAATTTCCAATATCTCATCTTGTGAAAAAAAACCAGATTTAGTTAATAAATCTATCATGTATTCTATTTCATCAACTAAATCCTGATTCATGCAATCACTCTTCTTCAAGTAACATTTGAATAGTTTTTACATTTCCTCTTTCAGTAAATCCGACAATTATGCGGCTTTCTCCCAAACATGCAATATCAAAATCATCATGATGTTTAATGCCATGGCCTTTAAGTTTAGTATAAGCATCAAAAGCTATTTTTGGATAAATATTGAAATTCTTTTGGAAAGTATAGAAAGTATCTTTAAATTTCTCGACACTATTGACTTCCGGAACATTGCCTTTTTCAATAGCTACAAATATATCCAATCCCTCTTCATTTACAGCATAATATGCATCGAAATCCAAGATTCCAACAGTTGCCATTGCCAATGTATGACAATCATTGAAATCCGCTTGGATTACAGAAGTGGAAAATTCTGGAATTCCCGCATCAATTCCTGCTTGTTTCATTTCGATGGCTGCCTTGATTAATTCATCACCGAAAATTTCTTCACTGTCCCAAGCCCAGGACCATTGTTTTAAATCCTCACGGTAGAATCCTAAAATCTGAATAGGCAATTTAATATCATCAAATATTAAAATACCATTCTCCAAATCTAAATCTCCTTCAACATCACCAATTAATTCTGATAAATTTTCTTGTTTATCTAGTGCCAAAGCACCATATTTTGATAAGACTACTTTAAATGAATCTCCTTCACGAATGACAACAGGTTCTTCAATAGTTTTCAAAGTCAATCACCTAAAATTCAAGTTTTGAAATTCTTTCCATTGCTTCTTTTGTATTTTCTAAAGTATTGAATGCAGTTAATCTTAAATATCCTTCACCACTTGGCCCGAATCCAGATCCTGGAGTACCAATTACGTTAGCCTCATTCAATAGAATATCAAAGAAGTCCCATGAATCCATATCATTAGGAGTTTTTACCCAAATGTAAGGGGAACTGATTCCTCCATAGACTTCAAGACCCATGTCAGTTAAACTTTCTCTGATTACTTTAGCGTTTTCCATATAATAATCAAGAACTTCTTTAATTTGAGCTTTACCATCTTCAGAATATGTTGCTTCAGCAGCTTTTTGAACAGGATATGACACTCCATTGAATTTTGTAGTTTGTCTTCTGTTCCATAATGGATTAACTTCAACTACATTGCCTTCGCCGTCATATGCCATCAATTCTTTAGGAACAACAGTGTATGCACAACGGGTTCCGGTAAATCCTGCGGTTTTTGAAAAACTCTTGAATTCAATAGCAACTTCACGAGCCCCTTCAATTTCATAAATTGAATGTGGAACATTATCCTCATGAATGAATGCTTCATAAGCCGCATCAAATAATATGATTACTTTATTTTCTTTTGCGTAATCAACAAATACTTTTAACTGGTCTTTAGTTAATGTAGTGCCTGTAGGGTTATTTGGGTAACATAAATAAATAATATCAACCGGTTCAGATGGCAATTCAGGAACAAAATCATTGTCAGCATTACATTTGAGGTAAGTTAATCCTTCATACATTCCATCATCACCCATTTCACCAGTTCTTCCAGCCATAACATTAGTATCAACATATACAGTATACACCGGATCGGTAACTGCAATTTTATTGTCTAATCCAAAAATTTCCTGGATGTTACCTGTGTCACATTTAGCACCATCGCTTATGAAAACTTCACTGGTATCCAATTCAATACCATATTTTTTGTAGTCATTTTCAATGATAGCTTCAGCTAAAAATCCGTAACCCTGTTCAGGACCGTATCCCATGAAAGTTTCTGCATCGGCCATTTCATCAACTGCAGATTTAAATGCATCAACAACAGCAGGAACTAAAGGTTTTGTTACATCACCAATTCCCATCTTAATAATATCTGCATCAGGATTAGCTTCTACAAATTCAGCTTCTCTCCTAGCCACTTCAACAAAAAGATAACTACTTTTTAATTTAAGATAATTTTCATTAATTTTAACAACCATAATCAAACCTCTAAAAAATTAAAAATTTAATATAATAATAATATAATTTTCAAAATATATAAAATAAATTGTTAAAAAAATTTTTGTTATATTTAGATTACCCTTTTCACAAATTGAATTCCAAATATAAAATGAGATATACAAAAATAACTTTTTTAAAAGAAAACAGAATAAATTTTTAAAAACAAAAGAATTTTTTTCAAATAACTTGATTTAATATAAAACTATATAATAAAGAATTTAGATAAATATATTATGATAAATTGAAAAATAGGAAGTAATATAAATGAATGAAACATTGATTCTAGTGTGGGTAGCAATACTGATAATAGGTATAATCGCTATAATAATTGTAAAAATGTATTTTAATGACAAAAAAGATGAAGAAATTGAATATTCGGATTTTACATCCACCCCATTGCAGGAAATAGTTTCCAAAAATGATAATGAAAATAAACATAAACAACGCACTAACCATATTACAAACTATTTTTCAAAAGAAGAAGAACCAGTCATTAGTCTTCGTAAAGAAGGAATACAACCAGATAAAGAATTCAATCCATATATTGTTCCAGAGAATAAAATACCAAATAGAAATATTAGTTATTCTTCCCAAAATCAGGTGTTAATTAATTATGATGACAATGTTCAAAAGTTCCAAGAACCAATAACCGATACCCAGAGAGATATTATGGCCAAAAATAATAAAGATGAAACCACAGATATTACTTTCAAAAAGACAACTGAAAGTAAACACGAACTTAAAGATTTATTTACAATTGATGAATTAATTAAAGAATCAAAAAGAAAAGATGACGAAAGGGAAAAAGAATCTCAAACCATAAAAAAAGAAGCTGAAGATAATAGTGATATTAAAGAAAGCATCAAGAAAAATAAAGAAGCTGAAGAATCTTCAGAAAATAAAGATATTACTGATATTAAAAGCAGCATTGAAAAAATGCATGAAATCGCTGCGGCAATCAAATCTACAGGCAGTGATGACTTAGCACCCCAATCAACAGCTTCTCAAAAAGATATTGCTGAAGCTATAAATACTGCTACCACAGAAAATGAAAAGGAAAAAGAAGAAATCCCTGAAATTTCTGAAACAAAATCCATAACTGATGCAGTAATCAAAAAAGATAGCGAAAAACCAAAAGAAGAAAGTACTGTTCAGGAAACACTCCAAATAGAAGAGGATGAGAAAAAAGTAGAAATAACTAAAGAAGCTAAACCTAAAGAAGAAAAAGCGGAAAAAATCAGTGATGCAATTCCTGAAAGTGAAAAAATCAAAACACCTCCTTTAAAAACACCAACTAAAGTGGAAGAAGACAGCATAAGCATTTTATCTGGTGCTGATGAAGATTATGAATTCGGTGCACCAATTGATTCATCAAACTTATTTGAAGATGAAAACGGTGAATTAAGCGATCTTGACTATAGAAAAGACTTAGCTAAAATTACAAATACAATTAAAAATTCAAGCATCGTAAAAGATATTCGCGAAAAATTAACTCCAGAATATGATGATATTGATGAACCTAATGAGGAATTCATCAGAAACGTGAATTCATATACTGAAGAAGCTAACGAATACTATGATGACTATGCACCAATCATAAATGAAACTCATGTTGATTATGTAGAACCAACAGAAGAAGAACAATTAAGACAAGAAAACACTCGGAAGGTATTCAATAATGCTAAAAATAATGTGGCTGAAGAAGTCAGTGCCCCAATCAAAGAAGAAAAAATTCCTACTCCAAAAGCAATACCTGAAAAGTCCAGTCTTAAAGTAGTTATCAACAATAATGAAGAAGTTCTTCGCAAGGGTGATGAAATCATATTTAACCACGAAGGAGAAACATATTCAAGTAAAGTCTACTCAATTAATGGAGATAACATTAAAGTAAAATACAGAAGACAAAACATTACCATTAAACCAAAAGACATTAAAAAAATCTATTAAATCTGTCATAATTATGACAGATTTTTTTATCATTTTTATATCTTAAAAAAAAGAGAATGACTAATCAGCCATCATTTAATTTATAACCTTCATCACACAAAAGATATTTAGCCTTTTTGATATCCATTGAACGAATGAAATTCAAATAAAAATCATCTAATTCTGCATCAGCATAAGGATAGACAAATTCAAATGAATATAAATTATTATCCTGAACATACATGAATTCATTTCTTCTAATCTGGCTTTCCTTAGTTGATATGGATGATATTATCATATAGTAGATATCATCATTAATAGCTATGAAATCTGCAGTTTGAACATCAATATTCGGATTGGCTTCCAACTGTTCTTCCATTGCATTTTTTATTTCCGGAAGACCGGCCATAGTGGGAGTAGTTGAAAATTTAATAGTCATTGGAATGTTCGGGTTGACCAATGATAATTCAACGAATTCCCCCTTATTAGGGATTGGATCAAAATCCTTTGGTGTTTGCAATGTAACAAATCCATTAGTGAAAAATGTCATCTGACCACCCTATTTGTGTGCATAGTAAAATATCAATTCATCATCTTTGATTTCATCCAAACGAGCGAATCCTACTCTTTCAAATTGAACAATGTCTCCAACTTTCAAATCACATAATGCAGATTCCCCAAGTCCTGTTTTAAGTGATGCATCGTCCATTACAATAGTAACTTTTACATTCTCTTCAACAGGAACCCATTGAATGATTCTGGCCTTCAAGTCTCTTGCATCTTCAAATGAAGTTGAATTATAGGTCACATCATCTCCTGAAATATCTACATTAACAGCATCCATCAATCGGAATATGCCATCACTGATATCATCTTTAGCCAAATAAGCTTTACCGTCAAATGGAAGCAATCTGTTTCCTCTGTCCAAATGGTCTGCATGAAGAGGCCTTTCAATTACGACTTCACCATCTTCATAATTTTTAACTTCAATTAGCTGAGGATCTTCAACAAAGAAATAACGATTAGCTATTGGTTCCAAAAGATTACGATTTAATCCATATATCTTTTTCCAGCTGATAGCTGAATCAGCCATTTTAACACCAATTTCTGTAATTAGATTGTAAATAGTTCTTGGATCGATTCCACGTCTTGCAACTGCCCTTAATGTTCCAAGTCTAGGATCATCCCAGCCGCTATAAGTTCCATTTTCAATACCTTCCAATGCTTTTGAAGTACTTAAAGCAATATCTTCCATTTTTAACCTACCATAATGAATGAATTCGGGCAAATCCCATCCCATATGGTCATAAAGGTATTTCTGTTTTTCACTGTTTGCCAAGTGGTCTTTTCCCCTTAAAACATGAGTCATTCCCATCAAGTGATCATCCACTGCTACAGAGAAATTCATCATTGGATATATTCTGTATTTATTACCTAATCTTGGATGGGTTTCATCAACAAGCCTCATTGCTACCCAATCGCGAATTGCAGGATTTTTATGATTTATATCTGTTTTTACTCTTAATACTGCATCTCCAGCATCCATTGTATCAAATTTATCCCATAATTCCAAATTTTCTTCAACTGAATTATCTCTGCATGGACATGCTTTACAATTGTCTTTAAGTTCTTTGAATGTAGCACCGTCACAGGTACACATGTAAGCTGCACCTTTTTCTATTAATTGACGAGCATAATCATAATAAATTTCAAATCTGTCAGATTGATAAATTATTTCATCAGGATTGATTCCCAACCATTTCAAATCCTGAGGAATCATCTCATAAGCATCTTCATAAACTCTTTTAGGATCAGTGTCTTCAATTCTTAAAATCAATTTACCATCATGTCTTTTCACATATTCAGCATTTGGAACTGCAGCTCTTGAGTGGCCAATATGGAGTGGTCCACTTGGATTTGGAGCAAAACGTAATACAATATTTTCATGAGTTCCAGGAAGCTCCTGAAGTCCTACTTCCTTAACTTGTTTTTTCTCTTGGACTTCCACATGATATTTTTCCATTTCACTTGCCTGCTCTTCTGCAGATAAATTATTAACTTTTGCTACAATTTTACCTGCAAGAGGTCCTATTTCTTTTGCTCTACTTCTTAGTTCAGGTTCATTTGCCATTATAGAACCCATAACAGCACCAGGATTTGCACTTCCTTTATGTTTAGCTGCATTTAACAAAGCATGTTTATATACAATTTCTTCTAAATCATTCATTTAATCATCACAATTCTAAATTTTAATAAAAATAAGATTAATATATAATTAGATATGATTTTCTTGTTAAAAATAGTTAATGTTTTTTAAAAATATATATTAATTTAAAAAACAAAAATGAAATAGAGTAGTTATTAAAAAAATGGAGTTGCATAAAAAATATAGGTCGATAAAATGAGTGATGCTGTAGAACAAGCAAAACTATACATTCAAGATGAAAACTATAAAGAAGCTCTTAAAATAGCAAAGAAAAGACATTCCAAAGATGATATCGAAGAATATATGACTATTTTGGATTTACTGATTGATGAGGATTACTTACTTGCATTAGAAGAAAAAGGCATGTATTATCAGTATTATGATGAAACCCATGACAATGGAGATTATGGGGAAAAGTACTTTGATGAATATCTTAAAAAGCAACCTCGCTCCATTAATGCATTATGTGATAAGGCAATGTCAAGATTCAATAAGAATAAAGTTGATGAAGCATTGGAATATATGGATAAGGCTGAAGAAAAGTATAAATCTTATTCTCCAATAGAAAAACCACGTATTTCTAAAAAAGAAATTAAAATGAGTAAAATCGAACTCCTGATTCAAGCAAAACGCTATGAAGAGGCATTAACTAATCTGAATAATTATGAAAATACATATGGTGGAGATACAAAATCTGATTTATATAAAGGTCAGATGCTTCAGAAAAATGGTGAAAACAATAAGGCACTTGAATATCTTGAAAGATCACTTCAAAACGAAGATACTGTAATTGGATATAATTCAAAGGCAGATGCATTATATGAACTTGGAGAATACAAAGAAGCTTTAAAAAACTATAATCACTGCATAGAATATGAAAGTAAAATTGATGATTTGGAATTATTAACAAATTTCAATTATAAATCTGCATTCTGTTGCGTAAAACTTAAAGACGAATCCGAAGCAATAAAATATTTGAATAAAACAATCAACATGCTGAATAAACATGGCAGACTTCCAAAGGATTTGGAGCAGATTTATCAGAAATGTTCTTTTGAAAAGGAAAGAATAATGAAAACTGGCGAAGTAAAAGACCGCGAATTTAGAAAAACCAGATTTTTTTCAGCAAGAACATCAATCATAATATTAATAATTATTCTTATAATGTATGTAATATTGAAAATGAATGGTTATTAAAATGAGACTTGGAAAAACAAATTTAGAAGTTAATAAAAATGGATTTGGAGCACTTCCAATCCAAAGAAGAAATATGGATGATTCAGTTGAAATTCTATTACACGCTTATGAAAATGGCATTGATTTCTATGACACAGCCCATTTTTATACAGACAGTGAAGCCAAACTAGGCAAAGCATTTGAAGATGTGCGTGAAAACATTTACCTTGCAAGCAAAGGGGCTGCTGAAGAGGTGGATGAATTCTGGAAGCAACTGGAAACTTCCCTAAAAAGTATGAAAACAGACTATCTTGATTTATATCAATTCCACAATATTTCATTTTGTCCAAAAGGTGATGATGACCTGTATAAAGCCATGTTGGAAGCTAAAGAAGAGGGATTAATAAAACATATTGGCATTACAACACATAAAATCACATTCGCTCATGAAGCTATTGAATCAGGACTCTACGAAACATTGCAATATCCATTCTCATACCTAAGCGGAAAGCAGGAAATTAACTTGGTAAATAAATGTAAAGAGTTTGATGTTGGTTTTATAGCTATGAAAGCAATGGGTGGAGGATTAATAACAAATTCAAAAGCATCCTATGCATACATGAATCAATTTGACAATGTTCTTCCAATATGGGGCATACAAAAGCTAGAGGAGCTTAATGAATTTTTATCATATGATGAAAACACCATATTAAATGATGAATTGAAAAAAGCCATCACAAAAGATAAAAAGGAACTTGGTGAAGACTTCTGCAGAGGGTGCGGATACTGTATGCCATGTCCGCAGGATATTAACATAAGCATGTGTGCAAGAATGTCGCTATGGATTAGAAGATTTCCGGCAGAACCTTACTTAACTGAAGAATATCTGGAAATAATGGAAAATACAAACGAATGTATTGAATGTTATGCATGTGTGGATAACTGCCCATATGAACTGGACATTCCACGTCTGCTTAAAGAAAACTATGAAGACTATCAAAATGTATTAGATGGAAAAACCAAGGTGTAAACATGAAGCAATGCATTGAAAATCCAAATGAATTGAAATGGGATGAATTTTGGGAAAATGAATTAAAACAAAAGGAAGACCGTGGAAAAGATTGGGATAAGGCAGCCGTATCTTTTCATAAAAGAGCCAAAAAAGATGACTATCATGAATTATTATTTTCAAAATTGATTATAGATGAAAATGACAGCGTGCTTGATTTGGGTTGTGGAGAAGGCTCAATTACATTACCCTTAGCTAAAAAAGCAAAAAGTGTTACTGGTGTCGACTCATCACCTAAAATGCTTGAATTATTAAATCAAAGAGCACAGGAAAGAGGCATTGAAAATGTAAAAACCATTTTAAAACCTCTAGAAGACATTACTTATGAAGACGTTGGTGCTCATGATATTGTACTAGCTTCAAGATCACTTAATGGAATAATCCCAATCAAAGAAACCCTGAAAACCATTGATAGAATAGCCACCAAATATGTATTCATTACGCTCTTTGGTCCTGAAAACTGGAAAATTGAGGGAGAATTTAATGAATACATTGGACGTGAAAACAAGCATTTTCCAGGACACAATTACCTATTCAACATACTATTTAATATGGGAATCTATGCAAATGTTGAAAGATTGGACATTAAGGCATATAGGGAATATGACAATATCGAAGAGGCAATGGACAACGGTAAATTCCGCCTTGATTTATTGAATGATGAAGAAAAAGACAAGCTAAAAGAATACCTTGAAAAAATTTTAACCAAAAATCCTAAAACCGGAAAACTATATAACAAAAAAGACAAGGCAGACTGGATTTTGATTTGGTGGAAAAAGGATTAAAAATATGGAAATGTTTTAAACACACATATAAATCAATTAAGGTAGTTTTTCAAACCCCGAGATTTATAACTAGAAATATCGAATCTAAAAACTCCTATTCAGGCATAATAGGTTAAAAAACAATTTTCACAATACAAAACATTAAAAACAGTTTATACTACATACAAAAAAAATAGCTAATATGTTAATTATAGAAAAAAGTAAAAAAATACTATAGATTAAATCTATAGCATTTTAAAGTCCTTAATTTGATTTAATCATGGTTAAAATCATTTTATATGGACTGTTTACTGCTTGAAGTGCATGGGGTTCATTTGCAGGCATAATTATTATTTCACCTTTTTTGACAGTATTTTTAACGCCAGAAATTGTAATTTCTGCTTCACCATCAATAATTTGAACCATTGCATCAAAAGGAGCAGAGTGTTCTGATAATCCTTGACCTTGATCAAATGCAAAGAAAGTGACTGTGCCTAACTCTTTTTTGATTACTTCACGACTTACTACAGTATCATCCTGGTATTCAACTAATTTTTCTATATCTAACGCTTTTGCTTTAATATCATCACTCATCATTCTCATCCCATAATCTGTTTAATATCTACTAAAGCATTACCAGATATTGGAGTGAGATTATAGTTTTCAACTAAAACGTTGATGATATCATCATTACACCATGCAGGGAGGACTGGTCCAATCCACATGTCAGTTTTTCCAAGGTATAATAAAGCCCATAAAACTGCTGCTGCTTTTTGTTCCATCCAACTTAATACAATTGTTAATGGCAATTCATTTAATTCCATTTCGAATAGGTCACATAAAGCTAATGCTACATCTACTGCTACAATTGTATCATTACATTGACCAACATCCAATAATCTTGGTATTCCTTCAATATCTCCTAAATCCAAATCATTGAATTTGTATTTTCCACAGGCTAATGTTAAGATAACAGTGTCTTCAGGTAAGTTTTGTACAAATTCTCTGTAGTAGTTGTTGTGTTTTGCTGCTTTATCACATCCACCGACAACGAAGAATCTGGATATTTTGCCGTCCAATACCAATTCTTTAATTTTTTCTGCATGTTCAACAATAGCTCCTGCACTCCAACCAGTAGTGATTGTAGTTAATTCTTCCGGTTCTAATGATCCTAAGGATTTTGCACATTCAATTACTTCTGAAAAGTCATAATCTTCTACAGTTTTTACTCCTTCTAATTTAGCTACATCCATAGTGAACATTCTTTCTTTGTAGGAGTCTAATGCTGGAAGTACACAGTTACTGGTTCCAACGATAGCTGCATTGTATTTAGCGAAGATTGTTCTTTGATCATGCCATGCTCCACCCAATTGTCCTGCTAAGTTTTCATATTTGTTTAATCCAGGGTAACCATGAGCAGGTAACATTTCAGAGTGAGTGTAAACTTTAATGTCGGTACCTTCCACTTGTTTTAATAATTCTTCTAATGCTTTTAAATCGTGACCGGTTACAATAATTGCAGGTCCTTCCTGTGCACCTACTTTTACTTCAACAGGTTGTGGTTCTCCATATGCTTCAATGTGTGCATCTTTGAGTAATCTCATTACATCTACACTTACTTTTCCTGCTTCTAAAGCAAGAGCAACTAAATCTTCAACATCGAAGTTAACATTGGTTAAGGTTGTGTATAAACCTTTGGTTAAGAATTCATCGATTTCAGGGTTTTTCTTACCTAAAACATTTGCATTGTAATTGTATGCACTAATACCTTTCATAGTAAAGATTAAATTATCCTGTAATCTTGCTACAGTTGGTTTTTTACCACATACTCCACTTACAGTACATCCAGTTCCCTTTGCGGTTTGGGAACATTGATAACAAAACATATCTAATCCATCTGCCATATTATTACCTCAAATTAATTTTATAATATATTGTTTAAATTGAAAGGTATATAAAGATTTTGTAACTTTTCAAGGGTTAAAAGTAGAAAACTTAAATAATATAATAAAAATATAATAAAACATGAATGATGATGTACATTTACTGAAAGGGATAGGCTTAACAATGTATGAAGCTCAGGCATATGTAACACTCACCGCATTAATATCAGCAACAGCTGTAGACATATCAGAAAAATCAAACATTCCTCGAAGCAAAATATATGATGTGCTGAAGAAGTTAAATGAAAAAAATTATATAGAAATAGAGGACGGAAGACCATTAATATATACCGTCAAATCTCCTGTTGAAGTGCTCACAAGAGAAAAGGAAAGACTTGACCGGAGCATTGAAGATTCAATTACTCGATTGACAAACATTTATGAAAACGGAATCAGTCAGGTTCAGGCACCAATATGGAGAATATACGGTGTTGAAAAAATCATCAATAAGGAACTTGAAATTATCCAACGAGCCAAAAAATCCATAAATATGAGGATTGGCTTTTTATTTAAAAATGAAGCAAAAATGCTTTTAAAGGAATTTAAAAAAAGAAATGATTTGGATATAAAAATATTGGCTTCACAAACATGTTACATTGACAATGAAGAATTCAATATAGTGAAATTCTTTAAAGAAAATGAAATTAATGTGCAAAAGGCAGATATTCCATTTGTGAAATTAGTAATTGCTGATTCAAAGGAAATGATGCACACATATTCCAAATTCACACAAGAAACGCGTGATGTGATTCCAGAAACTGCAATAGGAATCTGGAACCAATATGACGATATAGCAAGAAACTATAATGAGAGATTTGAAAACCAATTTAAAAAAATAAGTAAAAAAGCCAAAAATCAAAAAAAGAAATAAAAACTAATGCAATGAAAGTTCACCAAATAATATATTTTTGATTTTTGACTTACTAAATGAGAGATTAACCTCTAATAATACTATTAACCTCATCATTTATAAATCAAACAGTTATTTTATAGATAAATATTGCCTTAACTGAGTAAAAATTATTACAATTTCATTAAAAGTAACCTTTTGAAATAAAAATTGCTAAAAAGAGGTTATATTGTCTGAAATCAAATAAAAACTCTTAAATACTTCAAACAACTAAGTATAATATGGCAATAGAAAATATTGCCACAGACAAAAACTTCAATTATGAAAAATCCTATAGTAATGCTTGGCTATATAAAATCATCATAAACATAAAGTACAAAACAAAAAAACTTTAACTTGTATCCTCCCCCAAAAGCATTACTTATTGTGAATGATATACTCCATTGAAAAAAAACAAGTTAAAGAAAAAGGGGCTTTTTTAAGCCCCTACTATTTTTCAAATCTTTCGTGGAAATCAATGAAAAATTCAAGTAAATTATTATCAAGACGCTTAATGGATCTTGAAGCAATATTTGACGGAACATCCCAATATGCAGAGGCAATACTTCCAGCAATGGCCGCCTGCGTATCTGCATCACCACCCAAAGATACTGCATTTCTGACTGTATCCTCAAAATCATCAGCTTCCAGAAAACAGATTATTGATTCAGGAACTGATCCCCTACAGGACACATCAAAATCATAATGAGGCCTAATGTCATCAAGTTTCCTGTTCAAGTCATATCCGTAATTACTTTCAACATGTTTTTTAATTTTATTTTTACTTTTGCCTATTTTAGCTAAAAATATGGCGTCATTAGTTGCTAAAGCTCCTTTTATACCTTCAGGATGGTCATGGGTAACAATAGCTGACATGCGAGCAAGCTTTTGTGACTCCTCAAGTGAATCGGCAACCCATGCAACAGGACTGACTCTCATCGCAGACCCGTTTGCCCAACTTCCATATGGTTTAGGATTGTCCTGAGTCAGCCATTTTTTAAACATTCCACCATAACCTGCATGAGGATACTTTAAACCAAAAGCCTTAATTTCAGAAACTAAAACATCCATAGATGATTTGTCTTTCATTAACCATGAAGCAATTGCCAATGTCATTACAGTATCATCAGTAAATGTCGAATAGCCATTATATAACCTAAAGTCTTTAGTTTTAATGGGTCTGAACTCACGACTTGAACCTATTATATCTCCACAAATTGCACCTATTATACCTTTCATAATCAATAATTATATCAAAAAATTAATTTAAATATATTGAAAAATAAAATGATTATTATGAAACAAAAGCAAATTTTAATCATTTTAATTGTTTTAATTATAGCCATACTTGCTTGTTTAACAGCATATATATTTGTTAATTCAAATACTGGTGATTATACTACCCTCAGAATAAGCAATAGCTGTACTATAGAAGTTCCAAATGAAAACAACACAATGGAACATATGAACGGTGGTGTTTCCAAGTATTCATTTAAATCAGGAAATTTAAATATCACTCATCAGAAATCTGCAAACAATAGTGAAATTAAATCAATTTATGAAGAACAAATTAAAAATTCGAAAAAAATTGAAGATAATATTTATCATGATGAAACAAGCGGCACATATTCAATATTCATTGAAAACCAAAATACTGGAGATGCCATACTGATTACATCAAGCAATTTGGATTTATTAAAAAAAGTATCAGGCAGCGTGAAATTTAAAAAAGCAAATAACCTGAATATGAATAGCAACAATACTACAGACAATTCAACTTCAACCTCAGAAGGTGATGTTTCAGGAGATAATGCTCCTTCCGAAACAAATACTCAGCAATCCCAATCCCAACAAAGCTATAATCAAAACAGCAATAATCAAAATATTAATACACCATCACAGGACAATACAAATAACCAGGAAAGTGAAAAGCAAGAATCAAAATATCCATCATTAATTGAATATTAAAAAAAATAAAAAAATAGAAAGAACTTATGAATGTCTTTCTAATACAAAATCAGCAATGTCGGAAAGTACTTGTTTACTTGAAGAATCAGGTAATATTTCAAGTACTTCTTTTGCTTGGTCTACGGAATCTTGTGCAAGATTTCTTGCATATTCAATTGCACCGCATTTTGTTAAAATTTCAATAGCTAAATCTATATCTGCTTGTGAATTATTTTCATCTTTTAAAATTTCCAATAATTTTTCAGAATCATCACCTGCAGAAGAAAGACCATTGATTGCAATGATGGTCATTTTACCCTTTCCGATGTCTGATCCAATTGGTTTACCCAATGTTTCCTCATCACTGGCAAGGTCAAGATAATCATCCTGGATTTGGAAAGCAAGACCAATTAGTCTTCCATATTCATACATTGCATCAATCACTTCATCAGAAGCTCCTCCCATGATAGCTCCAACTTTTGTAGCGGCAGCAATTAATGCACCAGTTTTTTTGAAAATCATTTCCATGTATTCATCTTCAGTTACATCAAAACGATTTTCGAATCCCATATCAAGAGCTTGACCCTCACAGATTTTAACACATGCATCGGCAACAGCAGCTAATGCATTATTAATTTGTGCATGAGATGTTAATTCCTTATCAGAATTGATGATAATTTCAAATGCTTTTGAAAATAATGTATCACCTGCTAAAATTGCAACGTCTTCACCCCAGACTTTATGAACTGAAGGCATTCCTCTTCTCATGTCATCGTCATCCATGATATCATCATGAATTAATGAAAATGTATGAATAAGTTCTATTGCAGAACCTGCCTTAAGTGCATTTTCTTTTTGGCCTCCAACAGCTTCAGCAGTTATTAAAGATAAAGCCGGCCTAAGCATTTTACCGCCAGCTTTAGTTAAATAAATTGATGCTTCTTGAAGGTTATTTGGAGTAATAACATCTAATTCATCTTCTATTGTGCCAATAATATCAGATGAATAACTACCTAAAATTTCTTTAACATCACTCATATTATCTCTCCTAACTTTTAAAAACTTGTGCTTGTGAATTTCTTAAAATATGAACATCATAACCAATTCTATATCCTTCCTCTTCAGCCAATTCACCATAAGCTGCAAGCATGGATAAATCTCCGTGTGCAGGAATGATATGCTGTGGCTTTAACATGCGTAAAAATTCCCTGTGATCTTCTCTTCCAGCATGTCCTGAAACGTGAGCATTTGGATAAATTCTAGCACCTTTTGATTGCAATCTCCTTTCCATAATATGTCTGTTTGCAGCATTTGTTGGATTAGGAATAATAGGTGCTGAAATAATGACATTGTCTCCAGGTTTAATATTGAATGGAGTTCTTCCACTAGCTATCCTTGGCAACAATGCATCAGGTTCACCCTGGTGACCAGTAGTTACAAGCAAATATTTATCACGAGCTTCATCAGCTTCCATTAAAGCTCTGTTAACAGCTTTTGGACTTCCATAAATACTAGCATTTTTTGGTAATTTCAAAATTCCGTGCTTTTGTGCAATTCCGCAGAAACGTTCCATAGATCTGCCCAGGAAAAATATTTCTCTGTGGGATTTTTTAGCAATGTCTGCAATTGCCTGAACTCTTTCCACATGTGATGAAAATGTGGTTACAATCATACCTGTCTTTTCATGCAGTGGACCTCTCATCACATCCTCCAGGATATTGCGAGCAATACGTTCGGAATGTGTTTTTACCTCATCAAAGTTCTTAGCATTAGTAGTCTCTACAATTAAAACCAAAACTCCTTTTCTACCTAATTCTTTCAATCTCCTATAATCAGGTGGAGGAGATACTTTTTGGTGATTATCAAATTTAAAATCAAGTGCATAAACAATAATACCTTCAGGAGTATGCAATACAGGAAATACTGCCTGAGGTATACTGTGGGTTGATTGTACAAATTCCAAAGTAATATTTTTTGAAAGCTTAATTTTTCCTCCAGGATTTAATACCTTGATTGGATTTTTTACTTTGAACTTACGTTCACCCTTAATTTGTTTTTCAATTAATGCGGCCGTATATGGTGTTCCAATCAACGGAGCATCATATCTATGAGCCAATTTAGCTACAGCCCCAATATGGTCCAAGTGACCGTGAGAGAATACTATTCCCTTTACCTTACCGTCTACATCTTTCATTAAGGTATCATCAGGAATAACCCCTCTTTCAATTAAATCTAGGCTATGCATTCTGTCAATATCCGTATCTTCATGCATACTTATTCTGTCAAGATGAATACCCATATCAAAAATAACAACATCTTCGCCAATCTTGACAGCAGTCATGTTTTTACCGACTTCCTGATATCCCCCTATTGCGATTACTTCAACGCTCATATGTTTCCTATCTCCTTGAATAATTCTTAGTGTTAATTCCTCGTTCATTAAGCCATTCTCTTGTTTTTCCGCGTACAACTAATTTTGATTGTTTTAATTCTTCAATATTATTTGCTCCAACCAAAAACATGGCTATTCTTAAAGAGTCATTGAATTTATGAATAAATTGAGTTAATTCTTCATGTGAAATTGATTTTTTTAAAAATGGTAATGCCATACCAACACTATCTGCTCCAAGAGCAATAGCTTTAGCAGCTTCAAGACCTGATCTTATACCTCCGGATGAAATGACCGGAATATCAACATTATTTACAACTTCCGCAGTTGAAATAGCAGTTGGAATTCCCCAATCCCAGAACAATTCACCATAATATCTATCTTCAGCCCTATATGTTTCAACAGCAGCCCAACTAGTTCCGCCAGCACCTTCAATGTCAATAAAACTAACTCCAGCATCTGCTAACTGTCTTGCAGTATCTCCAGATATTCCGCAACCGGTTTCCTTGGCCATTACGGGAATATCAACTGCATCAGTAATTTTTGAAATTAAATCCAAATATCCTCTTGCATCTAAATCACCTTCAGGCTGAATAGATTCTTGAAGAGGATTTAGATGAATAGCTAAAATATCCGCATCCAAAATTTCAACTGCCTTATTAGCCAAATTTAATTGTGGTGCACCAATGTTACCTATCAACAAACAGTCGGGAGCATTATCACGAACAACAGAATATGTATCCTCCAATTCAGGATGTTCGCAGGCTGCCCTTTGAGATCCAACACCTAAAGCAATATTGTTTTCTTCAGCAACAATAGCTAACTGCTCATTAATTTCCTTTGAAGAAGGATGACCTCCAGTGATTGCTGTTATAAATAAAGGAGAATCCAGTTTTTTACCAAAAACAGATGTGGATAAATCAATATCATTTTTATCTATTTCTGGAAGCGCATTGTGAATTAATTCTATATCTTCAAAACCTGTAGTTTTATTCTTAAATTCAACATCATAATTTTTACAAATTAATAAATGCTCCAATTTTCTATCAGAAATCATGTTTTACTCCTTGAAATAACAGTCCCCTTAACATCATCATTTTCTAAAACTTTATAAATATTATTTTCAATTTCAGCATTTATTATTTTAGATTCTATCCCTAAATCAGCCAAATATAAAAGTTCCTTAATTTTACCGACCATACCACCGGTTACATCAATATTGGTAGTTCCTTCTAGTGCATCCAAATCTTCAATTGATGAGAATCTTTCATAAAAAACAGCATCATCATGAGTTTTTGGATTTTTATTGTAAACTCCATCCACATCAGTACCCAAAACAACTTTACTAGGATTTAGATTACTTGCCAAATATTGTATAATTTGATCTCCTGAAATAACACAAAATTCCAAATCTTCATCTAAAACAACATCGCCATAAATTATTGGAATAAATCCTTTTGATAAATATTTTTTAAAAATATCTAAGTTTCCATCAGTAATCCTTTTAGAATTAGCTGTTATGAATGAAGAGGCAGGAACTGCAATCACAGGCAAGCCATGAGATATGAATTCCTCGCAAATCAGCATGTTTAATTTCTTAACTGCATTCTGAATTTCACAAAAACCTATTCTTTTTTGAGGATACTCATCTTTATCAAAAGATTGTCCTATTTTATATTTTTTTGCAGGAGGATGGCCAAATGAACCTGCACCATGAACAATAACTAATTCCTTGGAAGAATTATCTAAAGATTTCTTTATCTCAAGAGCGATTCTTTTAAGATTAACTGAATCAACTTCACTTTCAGGTGCGTCCTTCTTTGTTAAAATACTGCCACCAATTTTTAAAATAATCATGAAAATCACATACGAACTCTAGAAGAAACTCCACGTTTGGTAAAATTAACCTGTAATACATTATCTTCTTTTGCAATGCCTCGCGCAACTTCTTTGGATTTTCCAGGACAAAGTGCTATAATACTTCCACCACCACCAGCTCCGGTGATTTTAGAACCGATTGCACCACATTCCCTAGCAGCATAAACCATACGAGACAATTCAACAGTATTTACTCCCAAAACATCTAAAAAACCATGATTAATATTCATCAATTCACCAATTTTGCTATAGTCCTGTTTAAGAATAGCCTGTTTTGCATAATTGGTTAAATTACCCATGGCTGTAATGACCGGATTGATAACTTTAGAATTTCTATTTTTAAGAGACCTAACATCCTTTACCATTTTACCTGTATTACCATGTTTATTTGTATAACCCACAACAAAAGGAGCATTGAAATTAACTCTAAATGGTTCGAAAGTTTTATTTCGTGATAAATAAACAAGCCCACCATATGTTGATACCAAAGTATCCAATGGAGATGCAACACCCTGAACCGCCTGTTCAACCATATGCGCATCATGAGCAAGAGATTTCTTGTTAAAACGAATATTGTGATATCTATATAATGCAGCCAGTGTTGCAACAGTGACTGCTGCAGAAGAGCCTAATCCTGAACCTATTGGTATTTCAGAAGATAAAGTCATTACAATTGGACTATGATCATGAACTCTATAAAAAGCTTCTAAAATATATCTAATAATTCCCGGTTTTCCTTTTTTTAAGATATATGACTTATTTCTTGTATCAAGTTCAACTTCAAAATTTAAATCATAAGATTTCAGTATAGATTTATCATTATATGATTTTTTAATTTCAACATAAGCTCTCTTATTTACAGCACCCGCAATAGCAGGTTCACCATAAACAACAGAATGTTCTCCAAATAAAATCATTTTTGCCGGAGCAGAAGCAATAGCCTTCATAATGACACCTATTTAAAAACACCTGAAGCATACCCAACAACAGAAGTCAAATCACCAGTTACATCACCGCTTGTTTTATACTGTAAAATATCGCAATTATGCTTGTTGGACATTTTAGAAACGGCAATTGTAGTCATGACCGGACCATAACCACACATGGTTATGTTATACTGAACAACTTCTTCATAAAGTTTAAATTCATTCATATGTTCTATATCCTCTAAAACAAATCCGTCAACGGTATTTGCCTTTTCTTGATTATTAAAATGAGATAAATCAGTGCTTGCAATAATACAATATGATTTATTTAATTCTTCAGCAGAATCAAAAATTGCCTTTGCAAGATCGCTAGAAGCAGAAAAAGATTGGGAGCCCATAACAATAGGCACTATAGTAAAATCATCAGAAAAATATTGTAAAAAAGGAAGCTGAACTTCAATAGAATGTTCAAATAGGTGAGCATCAAAATCTGCAGATGCCACATTTGAACAAGAAATTATTGAATTTGCAAAATCTTCGTCAATTTTAACACTTCCCAATGGAGTAATCCATTCCCCTTCATTGAAAACTGAAACTTCACTTCCATAACCAGTATGATTAGGACTTAAAATAACAAAAACTTCAGGAAAACCATTTTGAACTATATGACAATAACTATGCGAAGCTACTGAACCAGAATATTTAAAACCTGCATGAGGAACCATAACATTTATAGGATAATCTAGCCCATCAAAAGTATTTAGCTTTGGAATGAATCCTACACCAAATTCATTGACAAAACAATCTTCAATTGTTTTTCTAAGCATTTCCGGATTATCCGGATAAAATGTTCCATCTACAGCAGGTTTTCTTAACATTCAATTCACTTAAAATTTAAGTTCGAAATCAGATGCTTCGATATCTAAGTCACCGTCTTCAGGAATGTCTCCTCTTTCTCTTAAAATTTGTCTTGCAAGTAACCAATAAACTAAAGCGATAGCTTTTCTACCTTTGTTGTTAACAGGTACTGCGATATCTACAAAACTGAGTAAGTTTTCAGTATCACATAATGCAATTACTGGAATACCATTTTGTTTTGATTCAAGAACTGCTTGTGCATCTGACCTTGGGTCAGTTACAACAATGATTTTTGGTTCAATGAATTTAGCATAATTTGGGTTGGTTAAAGTTCCAGGAATGAATCTACCAGGAATAGTTTTTGCACCAGTAATTTCACCGAATTTTTTAACAGGAGCTTGACCGTATTGTCTTGTAGCTACTACTAAAATGTCATCAGGATTGTATTTTGCTAATAATTTTGCGATTTGTCTAATTCTTTCATCAGTTTTTTGAATATCTAATACATATAAACCGTCAGATCTTACTCTGAATATGTATTTTTCCATATCGCTAGTTTTTTGTTGGGTTCCGATATGTAAACCTGCTGCTAAGTAGTTATCTAATTCAATTAATAATTCATTTGTCATATTTAATTCTCCTTTATAGTTTATTTAAAAGTCATCTTCAATTTTTACACATTCTTCAGGACATACATCCATACATACTTCACAATAACTGCATTCATCAGGGTCAACTATTTCAATTTTATCTCCTTTAAGGACTAAAACTTCCATAGGACAAACATCAGCACATTCAGCGCAGTCATCGCCTCTACATTTTGAATAATCAATAGTTATTTTTGACATTTTTAAATCTCCTTATTAAAATTGACCCATTTTTGGATTTGGAAGTTCCTCTTCAATGCGTATTAATTCATTTAATTTAGCTATCCTTTCACCACCAATAGCCCCAGTCTTAATCATTGGTGAAGCAAAACCAACAGCCAAATGGGCTATAGTTTCATCAGTTGTTTCACCAGATCTATGTGATACTACCGGCACAATATTATGCTGTTTAGCTAATTTAACAGTCGCATAAGTCTCAGATAATGAACCAATCTGATTTGGTTTAATAATAATTGCATTTGCAGCATTCATTTCAATGCCCTTTAATAATAATTCTTTATTTGTTACAAATAAATCATCACCACAGATAAGACATCTATTGCCAACTTTTGAAGTTAACTGAGCAAAACCTTCGAAATCAGATTCATCAAATGGATCTTCTACATAAAACATATTATAAGTTTCAATAATATCTTTTACAAATTCAATTTGCTCACCAGTATCCCTTTCGACACCATCCTGAGCATAAAGATACTTCTGCTTTTTAGAATTCCACAATTCAGAAGCAGCCATATCTAATGCAGGCCTAATTTCAAGACCTAATTCATCACCAACTTCTTCACATGCCTTAGCCTGAATTTCCAAAGCATTATCATTAGTAATGTTCGGTACCCATCCACCTTCATCACCTTTTCCACCAGTGAAATTGGAGTCCTTAGATTGGATAAGACCTTTTAACTTTTTGTGGACTGAAGCATTGGCAAAAATTGCCTCAACAATATTTTTTGCTCCGATAGGAACAACTAAAAATTCCTGAATGTCTGGTGCATTAATTCCTGCATGAGCTCCACCATTCATCATATTTCCTAAAGGATAAGGTAATTCATTAACCCAATTACCTCCCAAATATCTATATAATGGAATGTTAGATGAAGCAGCAGCCGCTTTAGCAACAGCCATAGAAACAGCAACAGTAGTATTACCACCAATAGCTGACAAATTTCCAGTTCCATCCACTTCTCTTAATACTTCATCGATAGTAGTAATGTCATTCGCATCCATACCAATAAGCTCTGAAGCAATAACATCTTCAACTTCGCTTACGATAACATCCACTCCCCCTTCAGGAAATGAGACCACTTCTCTTGAACCGGTACTCGCTCCACTAGGTGCAGCAGCTCTACCAAAACCATTCCAAGTAGTAACATCTACTTCAACGGTCGGATTTCCCCTGCTATCCAGGATTTTACGAACTTGGACATCTTCTATTACACTATCCAAAAAAAACACCTCAGTGTCAGTTGATTTATTACCACACGACCTATAGTCCTTAAAAATTAGTAAGTTTCTTTATAGAGCCAATATGGTATTTTTATTTTTTAATAATTTAATTAGAATAAATAGATAAACTATTTATTCAAATCTTCATTTTTTATAACATCTAATGGTAAAACTCCTTCTTTAAGTTCTTTATAAGCAATATCAATAGGATCTAAGGAGTCGCCAAGTTCAACTTTTGGTTTTGCACCCATAGATATTTGAATTGCTCTAGCCCCAAGAAGTCTAGCTTGTTCAAATCTTGTTAATTCTTCCATTTCCATGAATATTACTTCCAATAAAGTTTTTATTTTACCAAATGTAATTTTTTTTAATATCCCTACAACCTGCAAAATTTATTCCCATGTCTGTACATGAGAAATTAACATTCTTCTACAACAGTATCTTGTTAAACCTAAATCATCTAAAACATCTTTAGATTTTTCACCATCAGCCACTCTACGATTGTATTCATCAAAGTAAGCTGATACAGGTTTTCCACAACTTAAACATCTTATAGGAATCATTTATATCATCTTTTATAAATTTTAATAAAATATAAAAGTACAGAATAAAATTATCTGTAACTTTTTTGTTTACGTGCTCTTGCTCCAGGACCACCGTATTTTTTAGGTTCTGAACGTCTTGGGTCACCTACTAACATAGTTCTGTCGTAATGAGTGAATTTTTCTTTTAAATCCATATCTTGTGACCATTGGACGAGTCCTTTTGCAATAACCATACGTGCAGCTTCTGCTTGGCCCATTACTCCACCACCAACAACGTGAATGTTAATATCCACTTGGTTAGCTAAGTCACCAGCTAATTTTAAAGGTTCTTGTAATTTTAAATTAGCAAGCTCAGGAGAGTAAAGTTCTAAAGGTACTCTGTTAATTCTAACTTTACCGGTTCCTTCTTTAACAGTACCACGAGCAATAGCTGTTTTACGTTTTCCACTTGTATGAATAACTTTAACCATAATCACACATCCATTTATCTAAAAGGTAGCTCCTAAAAGTTTGGAGATTTCCCCTAATTCAATACCTTTTTTGAGATTTTTGTATTCTGCTTCAGGAACTGCTTGGAGTTCTGCATCAGCATATTCAGCAGGTACGCCGACAAATGCTTTTAATCCTTTGTATGCAGTTTTACCTTTTGATTTTTTGAAAGGTAACATACCTCTTACAGTTCTTCTAAATATATCATCTGGTCTTCTAGGATATTTAGGACCTAAATCACGAGGGTTAGATATACTTGCTCTGTCAACTCTTTGTTTATATTTAGCATAAGCCCAATCCCTGTTTCCAGTTAACATAATTTTTTCAGCATTAAGAATTACTACTTCTTCGCCTTCTAAAAGATTTTTACTAGTAATACTAGCTAATCTTCCTAAAACGCATCCTTCTCCGTCAATAATCATCATGTTTACACCCTATTTATTCAATGATCCTAATGTTTGATCCTTTAGGATTAGTTTCGATTATCTCATCAATTGAGATGCATTCTCCACCCGCACTTTCAATTTTTTCTTGTGCTTTAGCTGAGAATTTTAATGCTACAACATTTACTTTTTTGTCTAATTCACCGTTAGATAAAACTTTACCAGGTACTAAAATAGTTTCATCAGCATCAGCATGTCTATTAATATCAGATAAGTTTACTTCTGCAGTTCTTCTATTTGACCTTGAAAGTCTATTAGCAACATCTTTCCAAATAGCTGCATCTTCACTTTTTGATTGTTTATTAAGTTTATTAATAAGTTCAATAAGGTTAGGATTAGTTTTGATAATTTTCTTAACCATTATTTACTCCTCCTTCTCACTAAAACTGATAAATTTATCTGCTTTTTCACCTAACTTATCACAAGCTGTTAATAATACTTCCTTAGGGGGCATTGATCCATCAGTTTCAATTCTAAATATGAAATCATTTTCACGATATCCTACGTTAATATAACTTTTGTCAGGTGCTCCGTTTGCAGCAGCACGATTGATAGAAGACCTTACACAACTTTTACACATGGAACAATTTTCAATGTCTAAAATTTTAATGTTTTTAGATCTTTTATCGGATTTTAAGACACCTCTTGGACATGCATCAGCACAGTCATAATCAATGTCTACTTCATCGTTGAAAGTAATTTCCGGATATTGTTTATAAGCACAAACAGTGGTTGGCATCCATTTAACATGGTTTTTACCATAACCTACTTTTGCATAAGCTTCCACAATAAGTTCTTCATCTTCTTTAAGTTTAACAATAGGAATTGTATCGTATACTGGTTTAATTTTTGAGTCTGAAGATATTAAATCCTTAGAATAAACTACCTTAGGTCCAACTTCATTTAAACGGAATGCAATACCTTGAGGTTCATACCAACCATCATCTTCAGGCAATAATAAGCCTTCAATAGCATCCAAATCAGACACTAAAGGAGTTAAACCAAGCCTATGAGCAAGTACCTCATTAAACATAGCAGAATCATTTTTAATAATATTCACATCTTCAATAGCTATTTTAGGAACATTAACCATTGCTGTCCTTCTAATAGCATTTACAAAAGGTACTTCTGCATCACGAACAATGAATACAATTTCATCATCGCTTTGACTTTTTACTTCTATCTCCATATTAAACCCTTCCAATTATACTCTTCTTCCTCTTTTACCACCAGGTCTTCCAGTACCATCGTGAGGAATTGGAGTGATATCTTCAATTTTACCAATTTTAATTCCAGCCCTTGCTAAAGCACGGATAGTAGCTTGTGCACCAGGTCCTGGACTTCTAGGTCCGTTTCCACCAGGAGCTCTAACTTTAATATGTAATCCTACAAATCCTTTTTCTTTAGCATCATCAGCTATTCTGGTTGCTGCAGCCATAGCTGCGAAAGGTGAAGATTGTTGTCTGTCTGCACGAACAACTTTTCCACCAGACCATTGGGAAATAGTTTCAGCACCAGTAATATCTGTTACAGTAATAATAGTGTTATTGAATGATGAGTAAATATTAGCTATACCCCATTTTTCATCTTTTGCCATAAATTACACCCTTTATTCTTCTGTATTAGCTTTATTATCCTTATTATTGTTGTACTCTTCAATTTGTTTTGCTACAGGTGAAGAACGATAGAATCCAATTTCTTCTTCTTGACCTCTTAATACTACATAACTTGGTGAGTTGATTTTTTTACCATCTAAAGCTATGTGTCCATGTACAACAAACATTCTTGCTTCTTTAGGAGTACGAGCTAAACCTTTTCTATATACAATAGTTTGTAATCTTCTTCTTAAGATATCTTCAACAGTTAAACCTAAGATATCTTCAATTGCAGCGTTTTCAGGCAAAACACCGGTTCTAGCTAAGTGTCCTAATAATTCTAATTTTTCTTCTTGCATTTGATCAGTTGAGAAACCGAGTAAGTATCTTGCTTCCCTACGATATCTTCTAACTAATGTATCAGCTTTCCAAATTTCTTTTTTATTTTTTAAGCCGTATTTAGTCATTAATTTGTTTTCATCTTTAATCCTTTCTGCGTTCCAAGGATGTGGTGGTGTATTATACTTTTTCCTTGATTTTCTAGGTTGACCCATTAAAACATCTCCTTATCTAAATAAATAATTATATTAAAAATAGCGTTTATGCTTATGAACGTCTTACACCAACTGAAGCACTTTTTCTGAAAGTAGATTTAGTTCTTTGACCTCTTACAGGTAAACCAACTTCATGTCTTCTTCCTTTATAACTTCTGGTCTTTTTCATTCTGTTTAAATCATCCCTTAAAGTCATGTCAAGGTCAGATTCAATTAAGTGAATGTCTTCACCAGTTTCATAGTCTTCCCTACGATTTAACATCCATGATGGAATATCAAATTTTTGAGGGTTTTCTATAATGTCTTCAATTTTTGCAACATCTTCATCAGCAATGTATCCGATTTTAGAGTTTAAATCTAAGTCCAAAATACGGCACATAGTTTTAGATAAAGATAAACCAATACCTTTAATATCAGTTAAAGCGTGCTCAATGGTTTTATTACCATCTACGTCCTTTCTAGAAATACGCACTAAGTGCTTAAATTCGTCTTCCATTAAATAACCTCCATTTATAGAGCGAACCTACGAGACGGAAAATAATAGATTCGAATGTTTTGAATTTCTCAAAACACAGTTCTTTCAACAATATAAACTTAGTATAATAACTAAGAGTGCAAAAAAATATCAGCTTAACAATATCTTTAATAAATATAAAAAAAATAGTGTTAAAAACTAATAAGCGCCGAGACTGGGATTTGAACCCAGGAGGGCAAAACGCCCACGAGATTTCCAGTCTCGCGCCTTACCAGGCTAGACTATCTCGGCACAACTAGCTATAAAAAAATACTTGCACACACATTACGCAATGTAACATGATATAATAATATATAATAATTAAACTATATAAATGTATTGTTTAAATTAAGATTTTGAAGAAAAATCTAAAATCCATGAAAAAATGAACTAGATTTTTCTCACCAAATCTTAAATGGAAAAAGTAATATCATATTACTAATAATAGAGTTTGTCCGTTAATGAATAAATGTGTTTCGATGTGAGCAAAAATGCTAGAATGAAATTGAAATTTCACATCTACACAACATCTAATATAAATTAATCAATTAAATTTTAAAAAATGACTTAAACTTTTAGTAAAACACTTATTTTTACAATTTTTAATGGAAATTACTGGGAGAATTATCAACAATTTTTATCAATACTTTCATCATTGAAAAAACAAAATCAGTTAATTTATCATAATAGTTGCAATCTACTGGTATTTGGACAAAAAACAGGTTAATACCTTCTTGTATCCCAACAGCCGAGAATTTAGTAAAAAGTCTTTTAAAAATTAGTAAATCTATAACTCCAATTGGATGCTATTTTCCTGTATTGCCATAGTGATTTCAATTTTTATAGCCATATATGATTTAACAAAATCTTACCCCCAATTAAATTCTACAAAAATAGAAAAAATAGTTGAAATACAATATAAAAATATTTTACCCATTAATATAATATGATTAATTAGGTGATAAAATGACAAATTGGATTTTAATTATTGTAATGGTTTTAGTCATTATATTTATCGTTTATACATTTATACACATGTATAATAGATTAGTTAGTTTAAGAAACCGTGTGGAGAATAGTTTTGCACAAATAGACGTTCAGCTTAAAAGAAGGAATGATTTAATACCTAATTTGGTAGAAACTGTAAAAGGTTATGCCAGCCATGAAAAAGAAGTTTTAGAAGAAGTTACAAGAGCTCGTGGAAATGTAATGAATGCATCAGGAGTTAAAGAAACAAGCGATGCGAATAATCAGTTGACTGGTGCTTTAAAAACTTTATTTGCTGTTGCTGAAAATTATCCTGACTTGAAAGCTAATTCCAATTTCCAACAGCTTCAAGAGCAATTAAACGATACTGAAGATAAAATTGCCTATGCAAGACAATTCTATAATGATACCGTATTGATGTATAATAATGCATGTCAACAATTCCCATCAAGCATGCTTGCTAAAATATTCCATTTCAAAACAGGTGAATTCTTTACAACTGACGAAGCATCCCGCGAAGCTCCTAAAGTAGAATTTTAATGGTGAAAACCCATGAACTATAAAAAAATAGCTGTAGTAATATTATTGTCATTGGTAATATTTTCTACAGCCAATGCCATTTATGCAGAGGATAAGGAGTATAGTATTATCGATGCATTAATTGACCTTACCATTCAGGAAGACGGACTGCTCCATGTAAACGAAAGCTACACCTATTCTTTTGAAGGTACTTTCAATGGAGTTTATAGGGATATTCCACTAAAAGATGGAGAAAGTATTGATAATCTGAATGTTTATATTGATGGTGCTTATGGAAGCTATGAAGTATCTGAAAAGAACAACAAAAAACATGTGAAAGTTTACTTATGGGCCGATAAAGCGCACACTCAAAAAATTCATGACCAGAAGGTGAAAGTTACCTATTCTTATGACATGAAAAATGTCGTTACAATATTTAACGATGTAGGGTCATTACAGTACAAAATATGGGGCAGTGAGTGGGATTGTGAGGTTAAAAAAATAACTGCAAATATCCATCTGCCGGGAGATAAGAACAATATTTATTATCTGAACCCCGAATATTACAATTTAAGCGATTCAATTAATGGAAATACCATACATGTTGAGACAACTTCAATACCAAAGGGAGAATTCTACGAATTGCAGGTACTGATGCCACTTGATGATTTTTCAAATGCAACATATGCAAAGCATGTAAACAGTGATGCCAAAGAGCAGATTATGCAAAAGCAGTCCGATTATAAAGGCGGAGTTAGCTTTTGGGGAAATATATTTAACATATTATCTGCACTTTGCTTTATATCTCCGCTATCCTTAATTTTTGTATATTTAAAATACGGAAGAGAACCTAAAGTTGACTATCATGGAATATATGAAAGAGAATTGCCAAGTGATGATCCTCCTGCCGTAGTTAATGCAATACTTAATAGATCCAGCATTGGCGAGCCCAACATGAAGGGTTTTGAAGCCGCAATTATGGATTTGATTGACAGAAAAGTCTTTAAAATACACATTGAAGAGGCAGAACATACTGATGATTTGGTATTGGAATTTGATGATAGCAAATATGAAGAATTGTCCATTACTGATAAAAAAGCATATGACCTTTTAAAAACATTTAGCGATGGAAATATGCTTAATGTATCCAGACTTTCGTCCAAATTGAATAATGAATATAACGGCAAATTATTTAAAGAAAAATTGGATGACTGGAAGGAAAGTGTAAAAAATCAACACATAGGTCAGATTTCAGAATACTTCAATGACACAGGAACATCAATATCTTATGGGTATACATTTGGAGGACTGGCAATTGCAGTGATATTATTCATAATATCCCTTTTTTCAAAACATCCTGCATCATGGACTTTAACAATTGCCTCAATATTTTTAGGAGTTATTGCACTTGCAATCTCATTTATACCTGAAGACATTTTTGGAAAATGGACTCCTGAAGGCCGCGTCTACTATCTCAAATGGATGAACTTCAAGAAGTTTTTAACAGATAACAGTTTAATTAAAGAACACCCCCCAGAATCAATAGTTGTTTGGAACAAGTACCTTGTTTATGGAACTGCTCTTGGAGTAGCAGATAAGGTTTACGAATCCATGAAACTTCATGAACCTAGAGTTGCTGATGATGACTATTACTATGGCGACTTGTATATGTTCCACTCATACTCCGGTTTGATAATGCTTGAAAGTGCATTCAACAATGGAATATCAGCAGCAAACCCTTCATCAGATGGTGGTGGATTCGGTGATATCGGAGGAGGTTCCGGTGGTGGAGGTGGAGGAGCTTTCTAGCTTCCCACCATTTTATTTTTTTAATCTTTTTTTGCAGAAACAGTTATTTTATTTGAAATTTGAGCATTTTCATACTGTGATGTTATTATATACTCGCCAGCCATCAGATTAATGTTTAATTTAGCCGTTCCATTTGAATCAGTGAGTCTTGTATAGAATACGCCATTAATATTAAATGTAACACCAACATTTTTCAATGGATTGCCCTTGCCGTCGACAAGTTTTGCTTTGAATTGTGTTCCATCCAGATATGTCATGCTGATATCACTGGCAGTTAAAACAGGCAATACTGTAATGTTATATGACATCATTAATCCTGTTAATGGGTCTGTAGCAGTCAATATATACTCACCAGGGTTTAAGTTAATGTTAAGTCTAGCTGTTCCATTTGCATCGGTTGTCCTGTTGTAGAATACACCGTTGATGTTCATTGTAATATCTACATCAGAGATAGCTTTGCCCGTACCATCAATCAGTGCGATATAGAACTGTGATTCGTTTCTGAAGTACTTGACAAGGTTTTGTGCAATTAAAGTAGGCAATACAGTAATTTTATTTTCAACAGCAATGCCGTTGAATGATGTTCTTATTGTGTAGTTACCAGGATTTAGGTTGATAGCTATTCTGGCCGTACCGTTTTCATCACTTACTCGATTATATTTGACACCATTAACATCAAAGGTTACGGTTTCATTAGCTACACCAACATCCGCTTCAAACTTGGAATCATTCTTATATATTTTAACCAAATCCTGCGTATAAATAGCTAAATCCTTAGTATAGACTTTTAAAGATGTAGTCATATTTTTTAGTGCCAAATCTTTCCATACATCATCTGTTTTCATGAAAACAGTATCTTTAGCATAATGTTGTCGTGAATTATTAAAGATAGGGACAGACTTTTTAGTTATTTCTACTGTAAAATTATCCCCCAGATTTATTGGAATTTCATCTGTTAATTTTACTGTATGGAAACCATAATAAGACCCTGTTCCATTTTGCACATGTTTTAATTCATTATTTACATAAATGTTAAGCACATAAGGTTCACCATCATATTTAAAGTATGTTCCAACCCCACTTATTAATTCAGTCTTTTGGGATTGATATGTGATTTTATAAGAAACATTCTTGCCAAACATATCATCGAAGAATATCATATTCCCGCTTAAATCCGTTTGATAATTTCTTGCGTATTTTTCAGTATTTTCAATGATAAATCCTACTGCATAACTTAAATTTAGAAAACTTACGTCATAATAAGACAGATAGATATATCCTTTATCCCCATTTTCAAAACCAAAATTATCTTTTAGTATCCATGCACCATCTCCTGGAGGAGTAGTTAAGAAATTTTCTTTGGGATAATTATCATCCCACCCCACAACAGAAACGACATGTGTCCTTTCATTTAATAAATTCTGATACTGGGCATGTGTTTTGTTATTATAGTCCGGAGCACCTACTGACGAATAATACTCTATTGCCAATGATCCATATTTCATTATGGCTTTTTTAATTTCATCATTATCAGTTAAATTTTTCCTAGGCCCCACAAAGATTGCATCTTGAATATGAATATTATCACCAGTAAAAAATATTGGTGAAACTTTTGCCATTTCATCAAAAGTATCATTTTTTTCAAAAACAGGCCCTAACCAACTAAGGATATTTTGAGTTGCATATGGAATATATCCACTACCCACTACATCATAAATACCATATTTCGAATATTGTAACATAGTATCTTTTATATTATTTTCTGAAAAATCATATTCAATTCCTGTTGATTTGAGTAATGCGGATTCAAGAGCCGCTATTGTTCCAAAAGTCCAACAACTACCATCAATTATTTGATTTTTAACAGAACTTATCCATCCCCATTCCCGTGAATCAAATTTTTTTGGCAAATTTACTACATCTATTGAATTATTAATCAGAATTAAACTGATCGGATTTTTACTAACCACATTGAAAAAGTCAGTTTCATTTAAAATTAGTGAATCATTGTTCAAATTTAGTTCACCCATTTCATAATTAAGAAAAACCCCATGAATTGCTTCATTGTTATTTTTAAAATTGCTTCTGTTAACATATAAATTACAGTCATAGGCATAAATAGCATTTTTTGTATTGTTGATGAAGTCTGAATTTGAAATATTTAAAGTACTTTTATCAAAAAACATTCCCCCACCATTATTTTCTTCATCCATCAATTTATTTGAAATAACGGAAATGTTATAGATATTTGCATTTACATTAGATGCATATATTGCTCCCCCATCGAAAGTAGCCGCATTATTAATAAATTTTGAATTATTTATTGTTAAATTACCATGTAACTGAAGCAGAGCTCCGCCAAAATTCCCTGTGGAATTGATGAAACTGGTATTGGCAATCAATGTAGTTCCAGGCAAACCATTACCAAACACATCTATAAATACTGCCCCACCATTCTTTACGGCAGTGACATTCATAAATGTACAATTAATAATTTGCGCAACACTCATTTGACTAAGCAGAATTGCACCAGCACTTTCTGTTGAATGAAGGTTTACGAAATTTGAATTAACAATTACAGTATTTTTCCTATTATATACTGCTGTAGCGAACTTTGAAGTTGAATTTGAAAATGTGGAATTTACAATTCTGATTCCAGAATTTTCATCTGCCCCATATAATAATGAATAAGTTAAATTATATGAATCTTTAAATACGCAATTATTAATGGTGGAATGAAAAGAAAAAGAAACTGCTCCGCCATTTTCGGCATGATTATTGATAAAAACGCAATTGTTCGCTTCAATCAAATCAATCCTTACTGCACCACCTTGCTTAGCAGAGTTATTTTCGAAAGTGACATTATTAAAATTTATCCTATCCTTAGTAAAGATAGCTCCACCATTCTCCTTTGAAAAACCGTTTATTAAGTTAAGATTATTAATATTAATATCACCAATAACATTAAAAATTCTTGCCTGTCCATTACCGTTAATTGTATGTCCATTACCATTAATGGTAAAACCCGTTTTATTGACAACTATTCCACTATTTAACAGATAATCCGTGGAATTGTCATAAATATAATCATCAGTTATTTCAATACTGTTGCCGGCATCATTAATTTCTGTCTGAAGACTTGAAAAGTTTCCATCAGCGTAAACTGCACTAACAGAAATAAAAAGCACCAGAAAAATAAATAAAATTCTAAATTTTTTCATAATATCAACCATATATTACTAATATTTTATAGAATATTCTTAAAAAAATTATCGAAACTGTATGATTAATATTCACTATGAAGTACTGTTTTCATCAAAGTAATAAAAAATGTTAAAATAATTAGAAAAAAATAATTTAATGAATCAAAAAATTGATTCGAAAATAGTTATTTCCACAATCTTGGATATACACCAGGTTTCATGAATACTTTTGATGTATTTACTACAAAACCACCTTCAGCTTCAAGAATCTCATCTGTAAAATACAATGAATTTCCTGCACCAACCAATTCACCTTTAAGGGTTTCTATAGCCACAATATCGCCTTTTTTAATGTTATCAGACAAATAAGCCACCCCACCGCTTGCAAGGTCTGCCCCATGACAGATTGCATCAACAGCAGAATCCTTTATCACTACTTTCGGCAAATAGTCAGCAGCCCTCTCCATTGGCATTATTGCTTCACGCAAAAATGATTCATCTCCATCTTCAATGTAGAAATGATATGCATCAGTTACATCCTGTAATGTAACTAAATTTTCACGTTCACGAAAAGATCCGACCTGCGTTCTTCTAAGCTCCGCCATATGAGCTCCAACTCCCAAAGCTTCACCAATATTGTGGCAGTATGTTCTTACATAAGTTCCTGCTTCACATCCTATTCTAAATAAAACATCACGGCCTTTAATTTCATAAATAGTAGAATAGTAAACATTACGTGTTCTTAATTCACGTTTGACGGCAGATTTAACAGGTGGCAATTGAAAAATTTTACCGGTAAACTCCTCAAAAACACGACGAATTTCACTTTCAGGCACATCAGCATGAAATGTAAGTAAACACACATATTCCTTTGGAGCAGTTAATAATAACTGTATTGCACGGGTTGCATCAGCCAAACCTACAGGTAAAATACCCGTAACTTTAGGATCAAGCGTACCCCCATGACCAGTTTTATCTAATTTTAAAATTCGTTTTACCCATGAGTCTACTTCATGGGATGTTGGTCCTGAAGGTTTATCTAAATTAATAACTCCATTATTAATATAATCAGTAATTTCCCTATCCTCAGGTTTACACCCATATTCAGGATTTGTAATGGATTTGGATTTTGTAATTAAATTAGTTTTCATGAATTAAACCTTAAAAAATAGTATAAAAAAATAGTAAAAAATAATGAATAAGTAAAATTATTCATCTTATAAATCAGCTAAAGCTGCTTTGATAGAGTCAGCGTCGCCAGAAACATCGATAGTTTCTTCAGTTGGTTCTAAGTGAGCAATGTTACATCTTCTGTTTTTAACAGCTTCTCCGATAACTTCAACATAGTTTTCGTCGATGATTTCAACGATTGCACATTTTTCACCAGCTTCTCTTCCAGCAGTTTTAACACATACTCTTCCTACTTCAATTGATGCCATTATATCACCTTTAATGTTGTTAAAATGATTTCTGATACTTCTTCAGGATTGAATGTACCAGTATTAATAATCAAATCATAAATATCCATATTTTTTATATCAATATTATGGATATCCATATATCTTAAAGCTTCACTTTCCTCACGAACAATAATTTCTTCGGATGCTACATCTACAGATTTTGATTCCCTTTCAGCAATTCTTTGAGAACGCACATCAAAGGGAGTTACTAACCAAAGTTTTAAATCAGCTTCAACAAAATAAGCAGATAACCTGCCTTCAACTATTAAATTATCTGAAGATTTAGCGAGTTCAGCTTGTCTTTTATCAATTTCTTTATCAATATCATCATTACCTTCAGCGAATTCACTAAACTCCAAGACAGACATACCTCTTTCAGAAGCCATCTGTCTAAAAACATACCCTGCAGAAATATAAGGAATATCTAACTTTTCACTAAGTAATTCCGCAGTGGTTGTTGTTCCAGTTCCAGCTAATCCACCGAGAGTAATTATCATTATTTTCTAGCCTCTTCTTTGAAATGTTTACGCATACATTTAGTACATAAGTACCCACCGTATGGACGGCTAGGTCTTTTACTAGTTTTTGAAAGTTTACCAATTTCATATGGACGTCCACGAGGAACTCCATGTAATACAGCACCACATTCAGCACAAACATGCTTAGATGGTTTTTTCTTTTTGTATCTTAAAACATTTTCTCCACCAGGAGTGTTTTTTCTCATTCTTTTATATGATCTTGATCTAAACCTATTTGCAGGCATTTAATCACCTTGATTAATTTAATAAAAAATTTAATAATTGTGTAATAGCGTATTCAAAATAGAATACTATAATATATCTATTTCATCATTAATAAATATATAAGATTCAAGGGTTAAATTAGAACCCTTGTTTGAATCCTAAGAATTTTCTTAAAATTTGACTCATACCAAAAGTACAAATCATATACCATAATAACCAGCCAATACCATATGGAATAGTAGCTTTTCCTCCATATAAAAATTGACCAATGAAATGCCAAAATGGAGTTAAAGTAAGCCAATAAGCAGGAGCAGGTAAGATTAAAACTAAATTACTGATAATAGAAGTCCTCATCCAAAAGAAAATTAAAATGATTGGAACAAAAGTAACAAGCATTGGTTTAAAAGATTCCATCATTACTGCATTTTGATTTTTGAGCATTTCTGTTTGTTCAGCTTGAAGTTTAGCAAGTTCTTTTCCATCCCCTTTCTTTTGAGCTTCCCTCATTCTTGAAGAAAGTTCTCTAGATTTTTTTTGATTTTCATTGACTTTATCTTGATCTACTAAATACTTGTTAGCAACAGTAGTAATTAAAGAAACAATAAATGCGATAACTAAAACTGTTAAAGCAGGATTTTGTGGGTTTGGATCCAATGCAAGAAGTGGATTGAATAATGTATTCAATATATCCAAAACCCCACCACTAAGCATACTAAAAATATCAGCCATACTATTCACCTATTTTAAAACTTCTACTAATTTTGATATAGTTTTTGGCAAATGATTATCATGATTAGCAATGATTTTTACTGTAGCTCCAGTTAATGTTGCATATGCCATAGAAGCAGCCCTATTCATTTCTTGATGTAATTGAATATCACTTGCTTTTTCAACATCACGGGAACGAGTATCATCATTCATTCTTCTGTAAATAATCTCATCAGGATTTGCTTCAACCATAATGAACAAGTCAGGTTGTAATTGTTCTAAAACCCAAATAGGAAGACCTGGTAAAAATCCAGAAGGAGTATTGATAGTACAATGAGTATCTACAATCACATTATTTTCTTCAGATCTTTCTTTGATTCTTTTAGCAGCTTTAGCTTGAATCTCTTTTTGAGTTTCAGCAGGTAATTTCCTTAAAGCATCTCTATCATCAACAATTTTTTCTTCAATTGCAAGTTCAGTCATTATGTCCCCATAGTTTAAATGGACATAATCAACTTCCTCAAGAGCTTTATTGAGCACAGTTGTACTACCTGAACCTGGAATTCCTGTTAATACTACTAATTTCAATTTAATCCCTCTATTAAAAATATGGAGAAGATTAATCTCCTCCTAAAACTTTCCTAAGTAGTGGATTTGAAGACATTAATTGTTCTTCAGCCATTTCTTCATATAGCTTATGTATAATACCTACAGTAAGCAATACACCGGTACCTCCACCTAAAGCACCAGTTAAATCTGCAAAGAATGCAATAATACCTACATATAAACCACTTATAATGGTAAGAGCAGGAATATATTTTTTCAAAATTTTATATAATTGACGTTTACTGCTTCTGAAACCAGGTATTTGGATACCTGAATTGTAAAGTTGTTCTGAAATTTTCTTAGCATTTAATCCACTGATTTCAACCCACAAGTATGAGAATAAAACACAACATGCCAAGAAGAATATAGCATATACAATAATATGTATAGGTTCTGTAGCGAACATTCCAATATTATTTGGTGTTGACAATAACCATGCAGCACCATTTACAGCTTTACCGTTTTCGATTTGACCTAAAATAGGGAAACCAATTTTTTGGAAAACATTTGCCAAAAGTGTAACGTTTACAAGAAGTGCACTTGTTAAAATAACTGGCATGTTACTTGCATAAACGAATTTTAAAGGATATTTACCAACAGAACCTCTAATTCTTCCATGTCCTTTTACAGCACCATGTGAAATTGGAATTTCAACACGGATAGATTCTCCATAAACAACAACCAAGAATACACAAATTGTTGCAATTAATGGAATTAATAATGTGAAATTAGCAGCACCAGCAGCAATAGATTGTATAAATCCTGGAATAGCACCAGTCATTATTCCATCAGTGCCCGGTAAGAAATTGAATGTTCCAACAAGAATTTGTTGACATACACCAGCAGCAATGAATAAACCAATACCACTACCGAATCCCCATTTAGAAACAACTTCATCCAAATATATAACTAAAACTGCACCAATTACAAGTTGAAGGAATAATACACCAAGATAAGAATTATCAATTGGTACTAAGTTACCAGTTAATACTAGAACACCCGCCTCAAACATTGTAAAAACAATAGATAACAGTTTTTGAGTAGCTTGGAAATGAGACTTGTCTTTGTGTGAAGAAAGATCCAAATCTAATAAACCAGAACCGACTAATAACTGCAATACAATTGATGCAGTAACAATAGGACCAATTCCCAAAGTAAGAATTGAACCGAAACTTCCAGCCATAACTGCCCTTAAAGCTGCAAAGTTATCCACAGCAGCCGGACTTAATCCGTATAAGGGTATTTGAGTTAAAATGTAATATAATACCAAAATAAGAGCAGTCCATTTAAGTTTTTCATTAAAATCTTCATGATGAACAGGAGATTTTACTTCAGGTAAAAACTTAAACATTGGCTCCAATACTTCAAGAGATGACATTTTATTCCTCTAAAAATTATAAAGGAAGACTATAATTCTATAGCCTCTCCTCCTACTTCTTCAATTTTTTCAATAGCAGATGCTGAGAATTTAGGAGCTGAAATTTTGAAAGTTTTAGAGATTTTACCTTTAGCTAAAACTTTATCATAACCTAATTCGGTCACATCAATAACAATAGCATCTCCATCCATGGATGCTTTTCCATCAGCAATTAAATCATCAGCTTTTTCTTCTAAGTAACTTAAGTTAACAGAATTAACTTTTTTAATCATTTTTTGAGGTCTTTTAAAACCATGTTTACCGAAATGATCAGGATCGTGGATAACAGTCCAAGTCCAGTGTTGTTTTCCGGCTCCAGCTTTACCTTTTCCACCTTTGTTACCTGCACCTCTACGTTTTTTAGTACAGCCTCCTCCGTTGGATCTAGAACCTCTGAGTTTGTTAATTTTACGTTTTGTTCTAATCATAATAAACACCTAATTTAAAGCATTCTTTTTGCGAGATCTTTAATTTCTTCGCCCCTGTAACCTAATGATCCACCTTCATTAATGGATAAACGGATATCCTCATATCCTTTTCTAGGAGGGTGTAAACGGAATACAGGTTTAATTCCCACATCAGCTAATTTAACTTCTGATTTGATTACAGCTTCTGCTAATTCAGCAATGTCTTTGTAATCTGAATTTTCAGCTACAAATTCATCAGTTACTTTGTTATTACCTTCGATTCTACCTCTTTTAGCAATAAGTTGGGCTAAAAGTTCAGCATCAATTTCACCCCAGGTAATGTAATCCTTAGACTTTTGAAGCATACCTTCAAAACTAGGATTTTCTTCAACTAATACTGCGTGGTTGATTCTGTTAAGTCTTAACATGTGTAAAGTGTCAGCAACTTTTTGAATGACACCAGTAGTTCCTCTAACTCTAATAACTAAAAACATAATCATCACCAATTAATAGTTAACTCCCATTTTCTTGAGGTCTTCTTTACTTGCTTTAACTTCACTTAAAGTTTTTAAAGCATCAAATACTGCATTAGCAAAGTTAACAGTAGTTTGGGTTTGACCGAAAGATTGAGACCATACATCGTGAATACCAGCAAGTTTTAAAATGGTTTTACCTACATCACCAATTACTAAACCTACTCCTGCAGGTGCAGGCATTAAGTTTACGCTAACACTACTGGTTTTACCTTGTACTTTGAAAGGTACTGTGTGTTCTCTTCCACAAACACAACCCCAATCACCACAGCCTCTTCTTACTTTGATAATGTTATATTTAGCATTATCAACAGCTTTTCTGATTGCAGGTCCAACCTCTTTAGCTTTACCTTGACCTAATCCAACATAACCATCTTTGTTACCTACAGCAACAATTACTCTGAAATTAACTTTTCTACCGGATTTATGCATCCTTTGAACTAAGTTAACATCCATTACTTCTTCTTCTAAATCCGGAATTAAGGCATCAACTATTTCTAATTCCATAATTGGAAGACCTTTTTCAAAGATTTCATCGATATCAGTAATGGTTCCATCTTTAACTAATTGACCCATTTTAGTTTTAGGTTCCCATTCATCAATATTAAAACTCATAGTTATTCCTCTGCCTCATCAATCTTCTTAATAGTTTCATCAAAGTTTTCAGGTAAGTCTGCAGGCTCTAAACCTCTTTCTAAATACTTTGAGAATTTTTTAGCTTTATCTTCATCATCTAAAGATTCAGCATAATTTGCGATATGTTCTCCTCTAATACGTTCGTCTTCAGGGAAAATAAAGTCTCCGTGAGGAACTTCTAAACCTGCATCAACAGCACCTTTGAGAGCTGCGAATATTTTAGAACCTTTAATAGGAGATCTTAAACCAATGTCTAAAATTGCATAGTCTACACCTGCAGCTAAAGCTCTTTTAGCACAGAGGTAACCAGTTAAATAAACACCAGTAATATTACCAGCATTTCCTAAGTAACCGTAGTTAGATAATTGTTTACCAACAGCAGATGCAACAGTGACATCTCCTTCAGGAGTGTAATCTATAACTTGAACAGTAGCTTGAGCGTTAGAAATTCTAACAACTAAACGAGATTTTTCGTAATCAATTAATTTAATCCTAGCACCGTAATCGGTTTTTCCTTCTCTTCTTCTTCTAAATGCTACTTTATAATTAGTTCCTTGTGCCATGTTTACTCATCTCCTTTAATTAAGTCATGGTCACGTGCGTAGTTTCTCATGTAAGATTTACTTCTGAAAGCTCCACCTTTTGCCATTTTGTATAATTTACGGTAAGTGGTAGCATCAATAACTTCATCTTCACGCATTTCTTTAAGGTCTTTTCTTAAAGCTCTGATTGTAGTCATCCATTGTTTTTTCTTAGGAGTACGAGCTTTTTTTGCACCTTTTCTACTACCTGCACCTTTTCTTTTTCCTTTTGCTTTTTGTTCTGCGATTTTTTTAGATCTGTAGCTACTAATACCTTTTTGAGGTTTTGCTTTAATAGCTCCATCATTAATTAACTGCTTAACTCCATCTCTAGTAATCGCCATGGATACTTCTTCAATTCTTTCAGGATCAATCCATACACGATTAAGCCCTACTTTGAGGATACTTGCAGCTAATCTTTTTTGAGTTGTAAGATTCATATATATAATCCTCCATAATTCAGCATAGCTGATAAATTTAGATAAATAATCTAAACTCCCTTAATTTTATCTTTAATAGTCATAGCAATTCTATAAAAGCCCCTGAAATGATATGACCTATAAATATAAATTCATTTAAATATTTTTATTTAAGACTTTAATTCCTAACTCAGATGCTTTATCTAACATCATGAGTTTTTTCCTTTTACCAATAGAAGCACTGATTCTTGCAGCATCAGTTTCTGGATTTAAAGCTTCTAATTCATTCATATTGTGAACAAGAACATCATTATAACCGGAAGGGTGTAAATTCCTAATAGCTCTAGGGGTTCTGTATCCAATAGCAGGCATGTCTGGTTTTCCTGCTTCATATCTTCTCATTTTACTTGTTTTACCTCTAGGGCGTCTCCATTTTATTCCAAGTTTTTTATAACGAGCATATTCTTGTCTTTTAAATCTTTTATTAGCCATAATAATCACCAATTATTCTTTGCTAGTTAAGTATATTCCGTCTTGGAATACTCTAGGATCTCTTCCTTTAATTTTAGTTGCTTGTTCTAAGTTAGCCATGGTTTGACCAACATGTTCCTTATTAATACCAGTAATTGTTACCTCATCACCTTTAACTGCTACTTTAGCACTACCTACAATTTTTGCAGTTCTTGGGTGTCTTTCCCCGAGGAAATTGTCAATATTTACGATATCTTTTTCGACTTTTACAGTCATTGGAAAGTGAGCAAATACGATTTTCATATGATATTCAAAACCATCAGTTACACCAGTAATCATATTGTTGATGTGTGCTTTTGTGGTTCCAATCATTGCTTTATCTTTCTTTTTAGGAAATGCTGTTTCTAAAACAACATTGTCTTCATCTTTTTTAATACTTACATTAGGATAAGTAAATTTTCTGGAATCTTCTCCATTAGGTCCTTTTACAGTGACCTCATTATTTTCAATTATAACTTCAACGCCTTCAGGGATTTCAATTTCTTCCCTTATAGCTGCAGCTACTACCATTATATCACCTAATACATGTAAGCCAACAAACGTCCACCAATTCCTTTTTCTTTAGCCTCATAGTGAGTCATAATTCCCTGAGGAGTAGTGACAATTAAAATACCGAAGTTTTTTGCTGGCAAATATCTTTTTTCAAATTTCTCAAATTCATCTTTCTTTACAGCGTGACGAGGTTTGATAACACCACATTTGTTAATGTTACCTAATAATTCAACTGTGAATTTTCCTGCTCTATTGTCATCGATGTATTCAAAGTTACCAATATAATTCTCTTTTTGCATTGTGCTTAAAACTTCCCCGATTAATTTGGAAGCAGGAGAAATAACACAAGAGTCGTTTACTTGTAATTCGTTATTTCTAATATTTGTTAAAGCATCTGCAAGAGGATCCATAAGACTCATATCATAACACCTTAATTATATTTTTTAAATCCGATTTTAGGAGCAATTTCCCTAAAACATTGTCTGCACAAATTTAATCCATATCTACTAATCATAGCAGAGTGGTCTCCACAACGAGCACATTTTTTTGCTGCTTTTCCATATTTTCTTGGCAAACTAATCACCTATTCATTTATTTCAGTTACATAATTAACATTAAAGTTTTCTTCCATGAATTTCATGGTTTCTTCTTTAGAAATTCTATGTTTTTGAGGAACTTTCTTTTGTTGGATTTTTCTTCTAGCTATTCTGTAACCAGGTTTTTCAAAAGTGATTGAAACATTCATACCAAAAATACCGATATCAGGATTATATTTCATTCCAGGAATATCAATATGTTCTTTAATACCGAAGGAAAGGTTTCCTTGAGCATCAAATTGAGTAGGTTTAATGTTTCTGCTAATTCCTTCTAAAACCATTTCAATTGCTTTGTCAGCTTTCTCTCCACGTAAAGTTAATTTACATGCGATTGGTTGACGTTTTCTGATACCCCATTCAGGATTAGTAACTTTTGAATAAGTTTTAACTGGGGTTTGATCAAACATTTCTTCTAAAAGAGTAATAGCACGTGATAATTTTTCACCAGCTTCTCCTACACCAATACTGACAGTAGCTTTTTCGATTTTAACTTCATTCATTGGGTTCATTTATTAACCTCCAATAAAGAAATTGCTGGAGCATCGCTACCAACTACAAATGCATAATCTTTTAAAGTTAAAAATTCATCTTTTGCACTATTTTCGATGATAATAGTATTTGGATTTGATGATTGATTTTCAATAATTTCACTTACAGTACCTAATTCACCAGTGTGTTTACCACCAGTAACAAGAACAGTAGCACCAATTTCTAAAGGATAAACTTCTTTAATTTCTTGTTCAGGTACTTTTAAACAAATTACATCTCCAACATTGTAATCATTTTCATCGAGAATGAGATTTTTACCATCGTGTAAGTTTAATTGAATTTTTCCACCTTTAATAGTGGTTTTATTAACAATTTTACTTAATTTTAAATCATTTTCTTCGATTAATTTTAATTGTAATCTTCCTTTAGTGTCTAAAAGAACTCTGTAAATCTCACCAGTTTTTGGAATTTCTATAACATCTTGGAAACCAACTGGGAATTTATAATCTTTGACAACTCTGCCATCTACTAAAACATTACCTGAGTTAATAATCCTTTTAGCTTCTCTAGAATTATCTGCTAATTTTAAAATATCTCTGATAACTAAAGTTAATGGAATTGCATCAACAATAGCATGAGAACCTGCGGAAGGTTTAACTGTCCAGGTATCTTCTTTAGGATGAATAGGCCAAGTTTTAGGTGCTTTATATCTTTTAAGATGTTTTCTAGATCCCATTTTAGCCATTTTAATTATCTCCTCTATTTTTAATTCTTCTATCGTCTTTTGTATCAGCATCAATAATCATTAAGTTAGATGGATCAACTGGAAGGAAAACTGCAGTTCCATCTGGTTTTGATAAAGTAACTTCTTCAATAGTAACTTTGTAAGAAGTATAATCAACTGAAAGAACTTCTCCTTCATGTCCTTTGAAATCTCCACGGAGAACTCTAACTTTATCTCCTGATCTTAATGGTAAAGATCTTTTACCTAAATCTGCCCTTAAATCTTTACTTAAAGTAGCACTTAAGTGTTTACCACGTGCGTGAGCAGGAGCATTATAAAGAGCTTTTCTTTGTTTTCTTGGTTGTTTTGACATTTTTTCACCTATACTAAAATATTTGCTGCACTACCTACACTAGGCCATCTGTCAGCTGCTTCTTTAGCAACAGGTCCTCTAATTTCAGACCCTTTTAATATTCCTTCAGGAGTAATAATAACAGCCGCATTATCTTCAAATTTAACACGAAGACCATCAGCACGCCTATATTCCTTTTTTTGCCTAATAACTACTGCGTTAACAATTTCTCTCCTCATGTCAGCAGTTCCTTTTTTAACAGAAGCAACAACTAAATCTCCAACACCAGCAACGTCTAATCTCCTTCTTACACCTTTAAATCCTTTAACGGAAATAATTTCGATTTCACGTGCACCAGTGTTATCAACACATTGGAGTCTTGCTCCAATTGGTAATGCTTTAGATACACTAGATGTTAATGGTTTCATATTATTTACTCTCCTTTAACCTCAACTAAAACAAAATGTTTAGTTTTACTTAATGGTCTGCATTCTGCAACTTTTACAGAATCACCAACATTCACATCTAAGCAATCTGGTTTGTGAACATTGATTTTAGATTTCCTTTTTTCATATCTTTCATATTTTCTAATGAATTTATAGTAACTACGTTCAACACTAATGGTCCTTTCAGCTTTGTTACTTACAACAACACCTTCAAGAACTTGACCTCTTACAGGTAAAGTTCCGTGGAAAGGGCAGTTAGGATCATCACATGTAGTTTCTGGTTCTTGAACATTAAGCCCAACCATATTATCACCATTTAAATTTTTTTAAACCTTTTTTTTATTCTATCTTCAGGACGAATCGACAAAATATCACCATTCACTTCAACTTTTTCCCCAGATGGAATTTCGAAAGTGAAAATTGAACCTTTTTTGGGAATTATTTTTTCCTGACCCTCAGATTCAATTTTAAATGTATTTTTTGTCTCATCAATAATAATTCCATATAAATTAAGAGATTTATTGCTTTTACTTTTCACATCAACAGCCAATCCAATGAACTCGTGATGAACTAAATTTTTTGAAGTAATCATATTCCCAAATCTCTTAACTAAAACATTTATAATAAATCATGCAGAAAAATTATAAAATTTTATTGAATATATCGAAGGATTATCTTCTTTTTTTATTATTTTTCTTTGATTCACGAATTTCTATTGTATCAGATGAGAAACCCATTTCAGATAAAACTTCTTTAACCTTAACTTTATGATCACCTTGAAGCTCTATTTGGCTATTCTTAGCGGTTCCACCACAAGCACATTTTGCTTTAAGAGTTTTAGTAAGCTCTTTGATATCAATATCATGTTCATCGATACCTTCGATAATAGTCATGAGTTTTCCGAATCTTCTTCTAACTGTAAAAACTTTTACAGCCTGAACTTCACGTGCAATTTCTTCACAGACACAAAGTTCTTCAGGAAGCCCACATACATCACAGATTTTTGACATTTAATTCTCCTTCTGTTTTTCATTCAATATTGTAAGAACACGAGCAATTGTTCTTTTTAATTCTCTAATTTTTCCAGGATTTTCATTAACCCCGGCAGCTGCACTTTTAGAAACATTTTTGGATAATTCAGTTCTGAGTTCAACTAATTTTTCTTGAATCTCATCAACTTCCATGTCCCAAATTTCTTTACTTCTTAAAATCGCCATTGTTCCAACTCTTTTAAGATAATTAAATTTAGTATTTAACTATCATCATTTTCTACTTCTTCAGTAGCTTCTTCTTCGACAACTTCTTCTAATTCCTCTAAATCTTCGATTTCTTCGACGATTTCTTCCTCTTCGATGACTTCTTCAGTTTCAACATCGATTTCTTCTTCAATAACTTCTTCACCATCTTCTTCAATGATCATTTTTGGAGGAAGAATTTCAACGGAATCAGGTAATACAGTTTCTGGAGGCATAATTCTTACATAAATACCTAATACACCAGGTTTTAATTGAACAGTTGCAAAACCTTCTTCAACTAATCTGATTGAAGGTTCACCACATTTTTTAATGTATCCTTCAACGAATTTAGCAACAGCAGATCTTGAACCTCTGATTTTACCAGAAATAGTAACTTCTACACCTTGAGCTCCAGCTCCCATAATTCTACGAATAGTGGAGTAAGCAACTCTTCTGAAGTGCATACCTCTTTGTAACATGTTAGCTATTTTATAAGCCATGATTTTAGGGTTAAGTTCAGGAACAGCAACTTCTTTAACTTCAATTTGAGGATTGTCTAATCCAAATTCGTTTTTAAGAGTATTGGTAATGGACCTAACATTTTTTCCACCTCTACCAATAACCATACCAGGTCTTTCAGCGTAAACAACAACCATAGTACCTAAAGGTGTAATTTGAACATCCATACCTCCGTATCCTGCTCTTTCAAGTTCTTTTTCTAAGTATTCATCAATCCTGGTTCTTCTAAGGCCCTCTGTGACAAAATCTTTTTCTATCATTAGTTAGCCTCCTGTAAAACTATTTGAATGTGAGTTGTAGGTGTATTGAAAGGAGTCATTCTACCGAATGCTCTAGGGATGTAACCTCTAATTACAATACCTCTGTGACTTGAGATATGTTCAATGAATAATTTTTCAGTGTCCATACCTTTGTATTCAGCATTAGCTTCAGCATTTTCTAAAACTTTTAATACTTGTTCAGCTGCTTTTACAGGGTATCTACCACTAGCCCATCCTTCTTGACCTTTTCTGTGTCCAACACCTCTATTGTGTCTTTTGAAAGGAACAGATTTTTTCATTTCAATAACATCTTCTAAATAAGTTTTAGCTTTAGCTACTTCCATTCCTCTAATTGCATTACAAATTTCAACACAGTGTTTTGGGGAAATCTTGAGAGATTTTGCCATAGCACGTGCAGTTTTTGCTTCATCAACTTCTTTATTATAAGCATATTTATTATTAGCCATGATCTAATCTCCTTATTTAAGTGGTACAAACATAGATGATCTTGTAGCTCCCATACCAGGGTCCCCGTGTTGAACTCTTTGTCTGGTTGGTGCATATTCACCAAAGTAATGACCTAACATTTCTGGAGTAATTTTTACTTCAACAAAGTTGTGACCATCATAAATACCGAAAGTGGTTCCAACCATTTCAGGTATAACAATCATATCTCTACAATGGGTCCTTACAACAACAGGACGACCATCTTTAGTTCCTTCTTTATTCAATTTTCTCATTTTATCCAAAACTTTTTGTTGTCTTGGTAAGAATCCTCTCTTTAAAGATCTTCTTTGTCTTGCAGGATATAATTTCATTACTTCCTCTAAAGACATTTCTTGTAATTCTTCAAGAGTATAACCTTTATATTTAAATACTTTTCTTGCCAATGAAACACCCTCTATCTATCTTTTTAATCCAGTTCTTCTAGCTGCAATTGAACCAACTTTTCTTCCTGGTGGTGCATGTCTTGAAATAGTAGTAGGACGACCAGGATGTTGTCTGTTACCTCCCCCGTGAGGGTGATCTACTGCGTTCATTGCTACTCCTCTAACAGTCATACATTTCTTACCTTTAGCTTTAAGAGCATGCCATCTTTTACCGGCTTTGAGATAAGGTTTATCTTTTCTACCTCCACCAGCAACGACACCAATACTTGCACGACAATTAGGGTTTAAATATTTTAATTCACCAGATGGTAATTCAACAACAGTTTGATTTGCATCGTGAGTAATTAAAGAAGCATAAGTTCCAGAAGATCTTACGAAACGACCACCGTCTCCAGGAGTATTTTCGATATCATAAATTGGAGTACCTTCAGGAATTTCAGCGAGTGGTAATGTGTTACCAAATTTAATAGGTGCAGAAATACCACATTCAATTTCATCATCAACTTGAATGCTTTCAGGTGCTAATATATATTTCTTTTCTCCGTTTTCGAATTTTACTTCTGCAATAGGAGCTGTTCTTGCTGGGTCATGTACAATATCAATGACTTTACCTTTAATACTTCCTTCTTTTTCTAATGCATCGAAAGATCTGTATCTAATTTTATCTTTAAACCGATGAGAAGCAACACGATGAGTAGGAGTTCCTTTACCTCTTCTTTGATGTATTAATCGTTTTCCCATTCAAATTCCTCCTTAGAATACTCCTATTCTGACAGCAAGTTCTTCTGCCATTTCTTCTTCTACAAGTTTAATGTATGCTACTTTTTCACCTTTAGTAGTGATATGAGTATTAACTCTAGCTACTTTTTCTTCGTATAACTCTTCAAAAGCTCTTTTGATTTGGCCTTTGTTAGCGGTACGACGTACGACAAAAGTAATTTCATTATTTAAGTCGATTAAATTCATGGTTTTTTCAGTAACATGAGGTTTAATAATAATTGAGTATGAATCCATAATAATCACCTTAATTTATCCAAAATTATTGGAATAAACCTCCTAACTTTTCTACAGCAGATTTGGTGTAAATAGTAAGTCTTCCTGGGTGAGTACCTGGTGCTAATAATTCAGCGTTCAAGTTATCAACAACTACAACATCTACACCAGCATGGTTTCTTGCACCTAAGCTGATACCATCGTCTTCACCGACAACTAAAAGAGGTCCTTTTACTTTTTTGTATTTTCTTCCTCTTGTTTTACCTCTACCTGCTCTTATTCTTTTTCCTTCTTTTGCACGAACAATATCATCATAAACTCCTAAACTTTGGAAGATTTCACGAGTTTGTTTAGTAGTTTTAACAGAAGAAATTTCATCTTCAACAATAATAGGAACTTGTTCTAAATCTTCGACTTTGTGTCCTCTTTTTTCAACAAGTTCTTTATTAGTGGTTGCTGCGATAGCTGATCTAATAGCAAATCTTCTTTCTTTTATGTTGATTTTTTCGTGATGATTTTTCTCAGCTCTTGTTGGGTGAGCTTGTCTACCACCAATAGCCATTGGTACAAAAGCTGCTCTTGAACCATTTTTAATCCTAGGAACTCTAGCAGTACCTCTACCAGAACCCCATCCTTTTGCTGAAGTTCTTTTACCTGCCATTGGGTCATTACCCCATGGTTGAACTCTAGCGGATTGTGCTGATAAAACAGCTCTTTTAATTAAATCTGGTCTGTAAACTTCATCAAAAATAGCTGGAAGTTCAATTTCTTCTTTTACTTCCCCATTAATAGAATAAACATTAGCCTTCATGATTATACCCCTTGTTTAGATTTTGTACTGATGTAATTAATTTGAGGTATATCCTCAGATTTCTTAGTAGGCCTAATTGCTTGTCTTAAAATAACTAACCTTTTAGATGGTCCTGGAACAGAACCTTTAATTAAAACGTAATCATTTTTAACAAGGCCGTATTTAATAAATCCACCATCAGGGTTGATTTGATCAACTTCATCAGCAGATGCAATTTTTAAAACTTTTTTATTGAATTCAGTTCTTTTATGGTATCCCATTTGACCTGCTTGTGCTACAGTCCACATAGTTCTTCTTGGAGTCCAAGGACCAATTGAACCAACGTGTCTTCCTTTACCACTTCTAGTAGCTTTACCATATTGAATTCTAATATTCCATCTTTTAACTACACCTTGGAATCCTTTTCCTTTTGTAGTTGCAATTGCATCAACAAATTGACCTTCATTTAATATGTCACTAGCTTTTACTTCATTACCTAATAATTCTAAAGCAGTATTTAATTTTTCTTCAGCGTTTGCGCCTCCAATACCACATTCAAATATGTCTGGTTTTTTCTTAGGTACGCTAGTTACTTTAGGATTGGTGTGTACTAAGACTTTGATATCTTCTGTGCGATCTAAAACACCTTGTATTTTTGCAATAGCTTCAGATTTATTGTATTCTTTAGGAAGTGAAATTTTCCTAGAGAGTTCTTCATCCAAATTATCTGCAAGTACTTCGGTGATTACTTTCAATCCACGAGAAGTTTTTTCGTATGCTCTAATTCCCATTACTACGACAGGAGGGACTTCCAAAACAGTAACTGGAGTAAATACTTCCATACCATTAGTTGGAGAGTTTTTATCGGTATCAGTGACTAAAGCATGAGTCATACCGACTTTATACCCTGCGAGGCCTAGTAATTTTGGTTCATCATTTTGCGGCCAAGCTTTAACTCTAGGGGTTTCTTTTGCTGCTCTTTTCCTTGGACTATAAGCAACAGACCCTTTTCTTGGCTGGTGATGTCTTACCATTCATTAACCTCCTTAATATATATTTTCCTTTATTTTAATTATATTCAAATATTCAATAGCTTAAAAAGCTATTTTGACAAAATTACTCGAAAATAATCTTGTCGAAATAATAAATAGCTGCAAGAAATTTACAACTAGATAAATATTATTTTAATATATTCTATATGAGCTAAAATTTATTTGAAGCACAATAAAGAATTTATTTAATGTATAAATAATTCTGCGCTAAGTTATTTTTGGCGAGTCCCAAAAATATCAATGTATAAAAAGTTGAGCAAATAATCTATTAGCAGTGTAAAAACTAATAAACAAAGTGAATTAATATTTCATAAAGTTAAATAAAGAAAGCGTAGCGACAACTGCCTCTTCAGTTCTAACAGTTTCAGTACCCTGACCCGGAATCGTATTTAATTTAACTAAATCCCAATTAGGATTTGAAACATCTTCTTGAATTGAAGAATAAGGGCCACCAAACAAAATAGCAATACTTTTAGATTCATCTACTTTATGCTTTAATTCATCAAAAATAGAATCAATATAATCTCCATATCTTGTAGTTTCAATTACAAGATCAGGTTTAATTAATTTTAAGCTATTTTTAAGACTCTTATTAGAGGAAATAACATTGTATCCCCAGTAAATGTCATCTGGTTTATCAGGTGTGACTATTACTTCTTTCTTAGCTATTTTAGCAATCTTAAAGTCAAAAATTTCTTTAACAGAAAGTTGCTCTTTGCAGAATGCAAGTTTATCCATACCTATATCAACAAAAGTTCCTTTATTGTTTCTTTTAACAGTGAATCCTTGTCTATAATCACCGACGTCAGGTTGACCTTTCAAAGGATGATGCGGAGTTCTTAGTGGTGGGAGTATACCTACATGCTTGAGTTCTTTTTTTATTGGAAAAGCTTGTTTCCTCAAGTATTGAGGTGTGTCCATAAATCTTAAAACTTCAGCCATAAAGGCTCCATCACTTTCCCCATCTTCATTCTTCATATGGTCATCATTGTAAATAACCACATTATCTGCTTGAAACACGGCTAAAGCTCTGCCTAAAATCCCTACTTTATAAGTACGAACTTTGAGATCTTTAGACTCAGAAAGAAATGAATTTGGAATAAATATAGATAGCTCATCTTTATACATCATATATAATATATTATATAAAGTATATAAAGATTACCCTACATTTACCTTTCACTAAAATAGATTTACACATTTTTAAGTATTATATCAATTATAATACCTGTAGCTCTTTTTATGCTACCAACTTTTTTATACTCAGAGAATATATTACTATTATATATTAAGTAACTACTATATAAAGGTATCTCTTTTTAGGTCAAAAATTAAAAAAAATAGAAATTTTAAAAAAATAAAATGATTTAAATGGCAAAAACGCATTATAATGTTGCCCTTATGACAATAACATCAACATTTCGTGATTCATCCGTGTGAAATTCATATATCTTCGCAATAGGAAAAGAATATCTGAAAACATGAGTAATATTGAATGACAAATTTTGATAAAAGTTTACTAAAAATTCTTCAGTCGATGCCATGTGAAAAGAATATAAAACATCCGGCGAAATATCACATGCTTTTTTAACAAAACCCAAATCAATGCCTCTGTCAGCTCTTTTTTGAGATCCGAATGGAGGATTTTGAAATATTGTATCTGCATTAAACTCATCTTCTAAGTCCAATACATCACCTTCAATATAATTTATATTATATAATCCCATATCATCAGCACTTCTTCTGGCCAAATCCAGAGACTCATTATCGATGTCAATACCTGTTGCAGATTTTGCTCCAAGCAACATTGAACCTATTGAAAATATGCCGCAGCCACAGCCCAAATCTAAAATATCCTTATTTTCAATATCCCCTAATGATAAAGCATTCCATAACAAATCTGATGCAATAACTGAAGGCGTGGAATACTGTTCAAGTTCCACTTTCGGTTTTGGGTGTGGGGGGATGGATTGAATTCTCATTTCCAAATGTTTCTTGCGGGTAATTTTTTTCATATAATCAACAAATTTATTATTTATAGTAAATATATTTAATATCATAAAAATTACTTTGAGGTTTCAAATGTTTGAAAAAGTATTAATCGCAAATAGAGGAGAGATAGCTATCAGAGTTATGCGGGCTTGTCGTGAACTTGATATGAAAAGTGTAGCAATTTACTCTGATGCAGATAAAACTTCCCTTTATACAAATTATGCAGATGAAAGTTATCCTTTAGGTAATCCTTCACCTGCCAAATCATATTTAAATATTGAAAAGATTATCAATATTGCACTTGAATCTGGAGCTGATGCAATACATCCAGGATACGGATTTTTAGCGGAAAATCCTAAATTTGGGGAAGAATGTGAAAAAAATGGTATAAAACTTATTGGACCAAGTGGAAAAGTTATCCATGAAATGGGAGATAAAATCACATCCAAAGCTTTAATGAAAAAAGCGGGCGTACCGGTTATTGAAGGAACTCCTGAAGGAGTACAGGATATTGAAGAGGCAAAAGAAATAGCTAGAAATATTGGATATCCAGTAATTGTTAAAGCTTCCGCAGGTGGTGGAGGTATTGGTATGCGTGCAGTTTACGAAGAAGAAGAACTTGTACGTGCTATTGAATCTACACAATCTGTTGCAGCTACAAACTTTGGTGACTCTACAGTATTTATTGAAAAATACCTTGAAAAACCAAGACACATTGAATTCCAACTTTTAGCTGACGAGCATGGAAATGTCATTCATGTAGCGGACAGGGAATGTTCCATTCAAAGAAGACATCAAAAATTGCTTGAGGAAGCACCGTCCCCAATCATGACTGAAGAATTAAGAGAAGAAATGGGTGGAAGCGCTGTAAAGGCTGCAGAGTATATTGGATATACCAGTGCAGGCACAGTCGAATTTTTATATGACAACGGCAATTACTACTTCCTGGAAATGAACACACGTATTCAAGTGGAACACCCAATTACGGAACTTGTTACCAATACTGATTTAATCAAAGAGCAAATCAGAATTGCAGCAGGTGAAGAATTAAGTTATGAACAAAAGGATATTCAAGTAACCGGACATGCAATTGAATGTCGTATTAATGCAGAAGATCCATTAAATGATTTTTCACCAAATCCTGGTAAAATTACTGGATACAGGTCTCCTGGAGGTCCGGGCGTGCGTTTAGACAGTGGAGTGTATATGAATTATACTATCCCAACATTCTATGATTCAATGATTTCAAAATTAATTACCTATGGAAGAAATCGTGAAGATGCCATAAACAGAATGAAAAGAGCATTGAGCGAATACATTATTTTAGGTGTAAAAACTACAATTCCATTCCATAAAGCTATTTTAAGAAATCCAAACTTTATAAGTGGAGATTTAAACACACACTTCATAGATACCTACAAAAAAGGTATTGAAAGTGAAATGAATAATGTAATAGCTGAAGATTTAGAAATTGTAAATAAACTCAAATCAACATTCATGCCAGGTAAAAAAATTGCAGCAATTTCAGCAGCAGTAGGATCTTACCAAAACCAAGCAAAAAGCCATATTGGAAAAAAATAGTTTAATGGGATTAAAATGCAAAATGAAATAATAAACATACTTAAAAAAGAAGAAAAATTTTCTGATAAAACCATCGAAGAAATTCGTGAAGTTGAATTAAATGATTTTTCAGATATTATTAAAGAAGTCGGCAAACAGGAAACAGAATATTTGAACAGGACCGAAATTTTAGATGGATTGAACACAAAAACTATTGGAAAAGAGTTATACCTCTTTAAAGAAGTGATGTCTACAAATACAGTAGCCAAATTCTTATCAGAAAATGATGTAAATAATGGAACTGTTATCATTTCTGAAAAGCAAAGCGGTGCAAAAGGCAGACTGGGAAAATCTTGGGAATCACCATTAGGAGGTATTTGGTTATCTCTTGTAGTTAAACCAAATGTAGACCACTCAAAAATCCCAATGATTACTCTTGCTACTGGTGTTGCTGTTGTTAAAACTCTTGAAAGAATAGGAATAGAAAATGCAGAAATCAAATGGCCAAATGATGTTATGATCAATGATAAAAAAGTCTGTGGAATTCTAACAGAAGCCATAACAAAATTCAACAGCATTGAAAGTGTCATTATCGGTGTCGGAATTGACGCTAATTTTGATGTGAATGTACTTTCCAAAGAATTGCAGGAAGGAACAACCACATTGGACATTGAATTAGGCCATAGGGTTAATGAAAATGAAATTATTAGATTCTTCCTAGAAGAATTTGAAAGAATTGGTATCTTATTCGAAGAGGGAGGATTTGAAAGAATCCTTAAAGAATGGAGAAAATATTCATATTCAATAGGAAAAATCGTAGAAGTAAGAGAACCTTTCAGCAAATCTTATGACGGATATGTTTTAGGTATTTCAAGAGAGGGTGCTCTAGTTGTAGAAAAAATTGATGGAACCTTAGAAAAAGTAATATCTGGAGAATGTATAATTAAGAAGTAAATACAATCTCCCTACATTTATCTTCATTAATAACTAACTTTTTCAAGTTATTAAATGAAGATACTATTTTTTTATTTAAATCATCCAAATCCAAATTAAAAGCATCACTTGTTGATAAATCGAATCTTATTGTGGCTGATGCACCAGGCATGGAAACCGGCGGAATTGTAATAATACCATGTTCTTTCAATAGTATAAAAGAAAATACATAAGCCACATCATTGTCAGATAAATTATGAGACACTTTTAGTTCACTGGCCAAATCACCCGGAGTAATCATCACACCCGTGGGCGTGGCCTTAAAATTAGTAAAATTTTGATTTAATAAAGTTAAAAAATCATCTTTTCTGTCAAAACTTCTGATTAAATTTTCACCGTTGAAATTTTTAATACCATTCAACATTGCAAGAATGGCTGGAGGCTGAGCTTCAAGACCAAATTGATTTACTTTAACTTTAATCTCATCAATTAAATCACTGCGACCTGCCATCAATCCACCTCTTGGACCGGGCATCAATTTATCAGTACTTGTTATCGAAATATCAGCACCCAAATCACATGCTTTAGGCTGATTGAATACAACAGTTCTAAGCCTTGCTCCAGATGCATCATCAACCATTACAGGAATGTCTTTTTCATGAGCCATTTCAATGACTCTTTTAAAGTTATCCAAATCTATGACTTTATGATCCATCGTTGAACCTGTAATGACAACAAGGGATGTGTTTTCAGGTATTGAAAATTCATCAAAATTATCTGTTTCACTATAATTGGCATTGACTAACTTACAACTTCTTGGAATTGATGGATGGGCAGGCAATTCTGCCAGATAATGAACAACATTAGTATTTTCACCTACAAGAGTTAATATCGTTGCAAGTATTCCGGAGGAAGTTCTGTTTAAAGGCAAAACCTTTTCTCCTCCCATATGTTCAATACCTACCTTTTGAAGTTCCTCTTCAAAAATGGCGGGACCCACATAAGTTTCTAAAAGATTAATTTCTGAAGGGCTTGCTATAAATCCTCCGGACAATCCAGTCAAATCATATAATGATTCACGGGATTTGTTTAAGACCCAATCCTTAATAATGGATAATGCATTTTCTCTTTTTTTAACTTCATCCAAAGAGTTGTTTACAATCATTTATGAATCATCCAATTCAAATTTCATGTCGCCAAATGCTTCAAGGAAAGGTTTTAAATCTTTTTCAGTTAATGGAATAGAAGTATATTGTTCTTCTTCAGGTTCTTCATAGGAATATTCTGCATCAAGTACTTTTCCTTCAGGAGTAACCCAAATCATTAAACTGTCACTGACAGTGTCACTTTTTTTGGTTGGCGGGAAAAACACTTCAAATGAAGTACCTAATTGAGAAAAGAATTTTTCCTTTTCTTCTTCACTTTTATTGCATTTTTTTATTTTTCTGATTCTTGATTTCAATCTTTTTTCTGCAAGTTCATTTATTTCTGACATTTTAAAAAACTCCTCATAAATATTATTTAAATTAGTTATAAATTAATTCTTAAAATTATAATATATAAATTAGTATAGTTAATCATATAAACTATTTCCTTTACTGTCCATTGCCACAATAAGAGGTCCAAAATCCTTCACTTTTAAATTCCAAATAGCTTCAGGCATTCCTAAATCTAACCAATCCACACTTTCAATTTTTTCAACTGCATCGACATATAATGCTGCACAACCACCAGTTGCAACCACATAAACAGCTTCATTTTCAATTAAAGCTTCACGAACAGTATCATCCATACCACCTTTTCCAATTACAATTTTAGGACCCATTGCAATTACATCACTTTGATATGGATTCATACGCATTGAAGTAGTTGGTCCAATAGCAACCATCTTGTAGTCATTATCCTCTTCAGTTATTATCGGACCTGCATGAAAAATGGCCGCTCCACCAATATCTCTTGGAGCACCTTGTTCTAAAATTCTTTTATGAGCCTGATCACGTGCAGTCAAAATGTTACCCGTTAAGCTGATAACATCACCAATTTTTAAATCCGCCACACTTCCATCCTTAATCGGAACATTAATTTTCTTCTCCATTGATACACCTGTATAATAAAATATATTATTTAAAAAAAATCAAATTAATTATTATATAATATTTAGAATTAATATTATTTAAAGTAGTAATAGTTTCTCAAGAAACACCAATATAGTATAGTTATACTCAATCATATCATTGAAATATTAATTCAGGAAAATATTACTAATCAATTGAAGGAGTAATCTATGGACAACAAAAAAATAATTATTATTGGAATAATAATTCTAATCATTGCTGTGGCAATTATTCTATTAATGTTAACAGCAGTAAATTATGAAAAAATTGAAATAACACCTAATGGAACAAGTATAGATGCTCCAGCCAAACAAACCAAATATAATGGAAAAATTGAAGGTGCTAAAGTTTGGAATTGGAACAATGGAATATTAGTTACATACAATCCTAATGAAGATAAAGATTTTATCAAAGTAACCGAAATAGGTTTTAATGCCCTGAATAAAATAATACAAAATGGAGAGAAACAAGAGATTGACGGTTATACATGCTATATAATAAATGCTGAAGACCTAATACAAGTACACATATTTGAGGTCATAAAAGTAAATTTAAATGGCAAATTTTATTGTATACCTTTATCGAATGAAACAAGCCACGATAATCTTATAATCTGCTGCAACAACAAGGATATAGCATTGCATATGGCCAAATCAGTACACTACAAAAATGTTTTTCCCGACAATAAAAATTTAGATAATACAATTTCTAAAGTAGAAAACATGACTGGAGATTTGCAGTCTAAAGCAAATGATTATATAAATAATCAAGATTTAAATGACATCAAATCCACAATAGAAGATAAAGCAGGAGATTTACGGTCAAAAAATCCAATTAAAATATAATAAATAAAATAAGGATTATCTTTGAAACTAATCCTTAACACACTCATGAAAATATTTTAATTTAACATTAAACTGAAAATAATTTTAAGTAATTTAATATAGTGTAAGGACTAAACTTTATATTATTATATGTGCTATTATGGATTAGTGAAATATATATTATCTTTTTGACAAATTTAATATATTCATTATGACTAACTTTTATATGAGATTTAAGAAAAATAGTAGGATAAATTTTTATGTCAAGTATGAGTAGCGTTGCAGGATTATCAAAATATATTAAGACACTCCCAAGTACAGGAAAATCAATTATAGCAATCTGTATTTTAAGTTTTTTAACTGGAGTGATACAATTTTTAATAAATCCTCAAGACAGTTTATCATATAATTTTTTTACTGAAGGATTCTGTACATTTATGATATTAGGTGTTAGTTCTATTTTAAGCGGTAGCGTTAACCAGTATTGGGTTAGAGCCCTTAAAGGAATTAATCTAAAAATTAAGCATTCCATGTTTTTATCTATGCTTTCGATGATATTCATTTCTTTAATTTTAATTGCAGGTGCAATTTTAGCTCAAATATTCCACATTTATCTATTTGTAAATTCGTTATTATTCGCTTGTGTGTTGGTTTATGGATTTAATACATTGGTATTATGGAGTACAACAAAAATAGGATTTTCCAAATCTGCAATAATAGGATTAATTCAGCCAATTTTAGTTTTAACAATGCTTGTATTATTGATGTTCCTGTGGAGTGACCCATCAGTATTTTCAACACCTGAAATAATAAACATTATTTTAAAATCTGTTGTTGCCTGCCTCATATTTGTTTTGACAATATATGCATTCATTACAATTCTCGCATCACCTTTAAAGAAAAATTTGGGTATAGGAATGCTAGACTTATTAAGTCTGTTTATAATGCATATGAATGAAGGTTCCAATGATTTAGAATCCACCTTCGAAAACATGGGAGAATCAATAGATACAGTAGTTACATTTATTTGTTTTAAAGGAGTTAACGGCATTAAATCATTATTCATATCTCCATCCGTGCATCCAGGACCATTAGGAAAAATTGGAGGATCAAACATGCCTACAATACTTGCAAACTCATTCGATCATTTTACAATGGTTGCTCATGGTCCATCAACACATGACTTCAATCCAATTTCATCCAAAGAAATAGACAAAATTGAAAAAAGTGTTAAAGACGGATTAAGTGAAGTAACATTCTCAAAAAAAGCAAGCAAGTTTAAAAGATATTCCATGAATGCTGCAAATATTGGAGTTCAATTCTTTAATGAAGGAATGGTTATACTCTCAACACTTGCACCAAACGGTAGTGATGATATCGAGTTTGGTGTCGGCCTTACAATGATGACCCAAAGTATCAGCAAATGTAATGTGAAAGATTCAGTTATTGTAGATTGTCACAATTCATTTACTCCTGAAAGCGGTGAAGTTTTACCTGGAAATCCTGAAGTTTTCGATTTGATTGATGCAATTGATAAAATTGAAGAAACTGAAAAACATGCCAATATCAGAGTAGGCTGCTGCGAAGATAAGATGGAAACCCTTGATAAACATGAAGGTATTGGGGAAAGCGGTTTGAAAGTAATGGTAATCGAAGTAGATAATCAGAGAACAGCATATGTTTTATTTGATTCAAATAATATGGAAATCGGATTCAGACAAGAAATTATGGATGCTACAAAAGATTTGGACATTGATGAAATAGAAGTGATGACCACAGATACACATACTGTGAATACCTTATCAAGAGGATATAATCCTGTTGGAATAGAAAAAAGACCTGAAATAATAGAATATATAATAAAATGTATAAAAATAGCTATTGATGATTTGGAAGATGTTGAAGTAGGAACTGGAACCAAAAAAATAAAAAACCTCAACACATTCGGTCCAAAAAATTCAACAGAACTTATCTCAACAATAAGCTCAATTGTTGCCGTCAGTAAAATAATAGCTCCAGTTTTGTTATTGACTGCATTGTTTATAGTATTTATATGGATTTTTTATGGTAATTTACCAATAATTGGCAATTAAAATCCAAACAATAATCCATGTAAAGAAGAAAGGTAAAACACAATCCCATATTTTTTGAGATCTATCAATTTCTTCTGTTGCAATTTTATCAGCTGATTTCATCATGGCATAAATAAAAACAATACCAAATATTAACCCAACCATATCATTTTTGAATCCTAAGGTTCCAATAGTGAATATACCAGATAATAAACCAGCAACGATTCCTAAAACAACATTAATTGAAGTAAGTTTAACAGTGTCGTCCAAAATATTTCCTCCACAAAATAAATTAAATAGAATAAATATAATTTAATAATTAATAGTATATTAAAGTATTGATATTTAAAGGTGTTTTAAATGAAAGCAATGTCAAATGTGGACATTTTTACAATTAGTGATGAACTTAATAATTTATTAACAGGTGCAAGAGTAGATAAATCCTTCCAACCAACCAAAGATATCGTTGTAATGAGATTTCACGTAGCTGGAACCGGAAGAGTTGATTTAGTGATGCAATGTGGTTCAAGGATACATACAAGCAAATATCCGCTTGAAAATCCCACCAATCCACCAACATTCCCAATGCTTTTAAGAAAAAGGGTGAAAGGAGCCCATGTTGTAAGTGTGAGTCAGCATAATTTTGATAGAGTTGTTGAAATTAAAGTAAAAAAAGACAAGTATTATACGATTGTTGTGGAATTGTTTGATAAAGGAAACATAATACTTTTGGATGAAGACAACAATATTATTTTACCTCTTAAAAGAAAACATTGGTCTACCAGAGATATAAGTTCAAAAAAAGAATATGTTTTTCCTGAAGATAGAGGTATCAATCCAATCAATGTTAGTGAAGAAGAATTTAAAGAAATTTTTATTGAAAAAGACAGCGATGTTGTGAGAACTTTAGCAGTTAACGGTTTTGGAAGTTTATATGCTGAAGAAATAATTGAAAGAGCAAATGAAAACACCGAAATAGATAAGAATACTTTAAATAAAGATTTAACACAAGAACAGTTTTCTGCATTATATAATTCATTAAAAGAATTATTTGATATTTTAAAAAATGAAGAGTATAAGCCCCAAATCGTTAAGGATGGAAGAAAGGAAGATGTACTTCCATTGGATTTGGTGAAATATGATGGCTTTGAAAAGAAATATTACGAGAATTTCAATGAGGCATGTGACGAGTTCTACTCAAAAAAAGTTAATACTGATATAAAAAATGTCAAAGAAAAAATCTGGAATAAAAAAGTAAACAAGTTTGAAAAAAGATTACGTTTACAAGAAGAAACACTCGATAATTTTAATAAAACTATTGAAACAAGCCAACATAAAGGAGAGTTAATTTATTCTAATTACACCACCCTCGAAAATCTAATAAATGTTGTTAACTCAGCCATAAGTAAAGACTACTCTTTTAAAGAAATTGGAAAAATTCTTAAAAAAGCAAAAGAAGATGGAATGAGTGAAGCGGAAATATTTGAATCAATTGATAAAATGGGCGTTTTAACACTGAAAATTGAGGATACTTCAATAATAATAGACCCTAAATTATCAATTCCCGAAAACGCTGAAAATTATTATGAAAAATCTAAAAAAGCTAAAAAGAAAACAAAAGGTGCTTTAATAGCTATAGAAAACACCAAAAAACAACTTGAAAAAATTAAAGCCAAAAAAGAAGTGGCCATGGAAAATATATCCATTCCAAAAAAGCGTGAAAAGAAAAATCTTAAATGGTATGAGAAATTAAGATGGTTTATTACTTCAGACAATACTTTGGTGATTGGTGGACGTGATGCAGGCACTAACGAAGCCGTTGTCAAAAAATATTTAGATAATAATGACATTTATTTGCATGCAGACATACATGGTGCATCATCAACTGCAATAAAATTAGAAGGCAAATCATTAAATGATACAATCCTCAAAGAATCTGGTGAGTTTGCAGCATCATTTTCATCTGCTTGGTCAAAAGGTTTCACAACCCAAGACGTGTTTTGGGTTCATCCAGACCAGGTATCAAAAACACCTGAAGCTGGAGAATTTTTAGCAAAAGGATCATTTGTAATAAGAGGAAACCGCAATTACATAAGAAGTGCAAGAGTAAAAATCGCTATCGGAATAGTTGACTATGAAGGAAAAAGAATAATGGCCGGACCAGTGGAATCACTTGAGGCACACTGTGACAATTATGTTGTGCTGAAACCGGGATATACAAAAAAAGAAGCGATAGCTAAAAAGATTCTGCATAAAATAAATGAAGAAGATTTATTGACTCTTGATGATATTATTAGAGTACTACCATCAGGCAAATGTGATATCGATGAAGAGTATCATCAAAGAAAAAAATATGAAAAGAATTAATCCTGATACTCTTCAGGATTATATTCAAAATATTCATTAGGATTTAAAATAACTGTACTGATTTTTGGATTGAATTGCATCACAAAGTTTGCAAAAATAGTAGGATCTTGCTCTATTGCGGGAAAAGTATTGTAATGCATTGGAATTGTTACCTTAGGATTTAACCACATTGAAGCAAGAGCTGCTTCAAAAGGACCCATTGTAAATTTATCACCAATAGGAACCATAACAATATCCGGCTTGTAAATATCACCAATAATTGTTTTCATATCACCAAATAAACCAGTATCCCCAGAATGGAATATTGAAGTTCCGTCTTCAAAGGTAATTAAAAAACTAGCTGCAACACCACCAGGAACTACTTCTTCAACCATATCAATATCAGAGGAATGTTTTGCATCAAGCATAGTGAATTTAACTCCCCTGAATATGAAAGAACCACCGATATTGACACCAATAGTTTCTATACCTTGTTTAGATAAAAATAAAGACACTTCATGAATAGCTGCAATAGGGGCATTAGTTGAATTGGAAATATCTAATGCATCACCCAAATGGTCAGAATGTCCGTGAGTAACTAGAATAATATCCGGATTTAATTCTTCTACAGGAACCGGACATGAAGGGTTGTTACTGATGAACGGATCAATTAATATATGGACATCATCATCACTTATTACTTCAAAACATGAATGGCCTAACCATCTAATTTCCATTAAGCAACTCCCCCAGCAATACTATTTAAAATCACATTTTCATCCAAGTTAGAAGCAATATTCCAAGTTTTTTCAAAATCGGCTCTGATATTTGAAATTGAAGCTCTATCATCATAAATAGCACCATACTCAGGATTGCCTGAAACATAACCGTCAGAGATAATCATTGCATGTGAGTCATCTGTGATTAAATTAACGGTATGTACCTTAGGTACAGTTTTTATATGAACTCCTTGTTTTAACAAAGAAGCTATTAATACAGTATAAGAAATATCAGATAAATCAAATTCATCAATAATAACTCTTGAATATATTGTAGGGACATGAGATAAGAATCTGTCGGATAAAGTGTTTAAAGATGGGATTTCCAACATTATTTCTTTATTCACTCCAACAGCCAATTCTTCAAAAGCATCATTTGAAGTAACTAATTCATTACCTATTAAAACATTACCTTTTAAAGAGTCAGGAACAGGCAATCTTTCAGGGTTATTAATATCAATTGCAATATCTCTTTGAGTAGGAACTGTTTGAGAAACAATTGCTGGTTCCAAATCCTGAGATAATGCTTTTTTAATTTCTTCTGTTTTATCAACACTTTGTTCTACAATAGGAGTTTCTTCATAAATGTAATCTTTTGAACGTTTTTTAGGTTTTCTAGTAACTTTAATAGGTTTTTCATAATTTGGGGTGAAATTCAATTCTTTATCTAAATCCACTTCTTTTTCTTCAGTATTTACAACACGTAAAACCGCTTTAGATTCATCAATTTCAGGAGCATCGAAGTACTCTCTTGGAGAAAGAGTGGAATTTTCTTCAGATTCATAATATTCCCACAGACCACTATCATCAATATTTTTACCATAATCATAATCATCATGTTCAGGCCTCATTATTAATGGACCGTTATTATCAAAATCACTGTTTGATTTAGAATTCCTTTTTGGAAAATTAATAGATGATTTATTGAATTCACCAGAATTCAAAAAGTCTTTGATAAGACCACTAGTTTTTTCAGCATTAGAATCAACAAAATAACTTATAATTAATATTATACCAACTATAGCTATTAAAAAACCAACCATCAATAAGACATCTACAAGGTTATATACCATTACTTCATATGATATAACCACACCAATCACAAATAAAATAATTCCTGATACAAATTTTAATGTATTTCCCAATTTGTTCACCCTTCATCAATTAATATTCACTCAAATACTAATATTTATTAATTACCCTATTTATAAACCTAATGGTTAAAATATCAAATTTCACCTAAATTAATTCATCAAATAAAAAAAATATTTATATACTCTTTGTTTTTGAGTGATTTTCCTATTAAAAAAAAATATTCAAAGTGAAAAATTGCTTTTAAAAAAACATGATACTTAAATGTAATACTTTTTTAATTTAAAGTAATATTAATATTATTGAAAAAACTACATTTTAAATGGTGAGAACAATGAAGTCAATGAAAAAATTTATCAACGAAGAATCAGGTCAGGGCGCAGCAGAATACATTTTACTGTTCGGAGGAGTTATTGTTATTGCACTTCTAGCTTTAACAATATATAGATCATATATGGAAACCAGCGATAAAAGTTTAAAAGCAAAAGACGATATTATAGACGTCAGAAATACAATATTGGACAATAGAACACATGTATAGAAAAATAGACAATAAAGGACAAAGTAGTGCAGAACTGATCCTAATCATTGGAGGATTATTGGTTATAATATTATTTGTAGCATCCTACATTACAAAAATAACAAACACTACTCAAAATTCTTTTAAAGGATTAATAAAACAAGAAAGAGATTATTTAATAAATAAAATATAAGGGGAGTAAACTCTCCTTATTCATCTAAAATTTTGTTTAAACATTCATTCCAAGATTCAGAATTAATATTAGTTAATTTCATCGAAGTTCTGGTTAATTCACGAATGTTTTGAGGACATGCACTAACACATGCTCCACACAAATTACAAAATGTTAAATTAGTTTCAGATTTGCCATCAACGATTTCAACAGCATTACATGGGCAAACATCCAGGCATGCATGACAAGAATCACCTTTACAAATTCCCTCTTCAGTTTCAACTAATTCTAATTTACCTGCAAATGGTTTAGATACATTAATTGCATCTACAGGACAAATTTCAGCACACCATGAACAATTTACACAATCGTCTTCAACAATATATGTCGTTCCAGTAATTTCAGGAACTATAATTTGATCTTGTAACATACAAGTTGAACAGATTTCAGTAATCGCATCTTGAGGACATATCCGTTTACAAATTCCACAATAAACACATTTTGATGTATCTACTTCAATGCTATTATTAAGCAAATCAACACTGGATGTAGGTACATTATTTATTATAATTGCTCCAGGAGGACATAAATCAGCACAGAATCCACAATAGATACATTTTTCATCATCAATAGAGATTTCTCCTCTAACTAAATCTTCTCTTTTAGGGAGTTCTCTTTTGAACAATATTGCATCCCTTGGACAAGCAATAGAACATCTTCCACAGAATAAGCAATCCTCTTCACATACTTCAGATTCAACTTCCCAATTTGGATAATTATCCATTTTTTTGATTTCAGTACCATCAATAGTCAAGGATAATGCATCGAATGGACAAGCTACAGAACATAAACCACACAATACACATGAATTAGAATTTACAGACAATAAATCCATCTCTATTAATCCACGTGCAATAGGTACAGTTGGCTCCAATCTCAAAGAAGATGTGGGACAAACATTACTACAAATTCCACAACCTAAACATTTTGAATCATCATATTTCAATTTACGAACTTCTGAACCAGTTCTTTCTACATTAAACATATATCATCCCTCTCAGGCTTTTGATATAGCTTGGTTAGGACAATTCTGAATACATAAGTCACAATCATCACAATTTTCAGGGACAATTTTAACATCCCCATCCTCTTCTATGATTGCTCCTTGTTCACAAAGTTTAATGCATAAACCTTGAACTGGACAATTTTCAATATGTCCACAAACATCAGAATCTATTTTAACTGCCATATAACCACCTCAATTTACATACTTATATTAATTTCTAAAAATTAACTAAATATGTTAATTTATAATATATCGAAATGTACATATAAACATATCGATATTTTTTTGATTTAAATGATTAATCCATTTTTATCTATTTCGCCACGCCTAATTCTTGTAGACGAAATTGGATTTCCATCTTCGGCAAGTACAAAACTAACAACAATAATATCAAGAGGATTCATTCCTTTAGATAATCTAATCTCATTAATTTTCATTGCAGTAGGTTCTGTCTCTTCACTTACAACAATTGCATCAAAATCAGCTTCATATATAGTTGTTCCAAAAGGATCATCTAATGACACTACTCTAAAATTAGATTTATCTTTAAAAAACAATTTCAAATTGTTCATTCTCTCTTCACATGAATCAATTTCTCCTTTCAAACCACCAAATGCATCGGATGTTACACCAATCTCAATTCGATTACCTAGTTCAAAAGCAGTAGATAATAACTTTTTATGACCATCATGGAACTTATCGAAAGTACCGCCGACAGCCACCTTAGAATATCTTTTATTACTCATAATATTGTCCTAATTAGTTTAGTATATAATATGTATATTAGAACTATTATAAATTATTTAGCAATTAAGGATGTGCCAAAGGACCAAGGCGAATTCCTCTCTCGGTAAAAATTTCGCTGAAACCTCTATATAATTAGGGTCCAATAATTCAATAAGGCCTTTCATAATTATATTCACCATATCTTCATTGAAGTCCTTATGATTCCTTTGAAGAAAAAGGCTTAGATAGACACATATCCACTAAAAAACTTTCAAAAAAAGAAAAAAGTACAATTTATGGGAAAAACCATTTCAAAAAGACAATTTATACTACGATGCAGAAATTGGAACCTGCATATGCCCTTTGGGAGAAATTTTATATCGAAGAAAAAACATACGAATACAAAAACAAACAAAGAATAACATACTAGACAAATGAATGCAAAAACTGTATAATGAAAGAAATCTGCTGCAAAAAAAGAACTAAATTTGTGGCACATCCTTTAATTTAAAAAAAGAAAAAAATGAAGTTAATTAGAATGAAATACTGGAATAGTATCCATTAAGTGAATAATTATAGTTATTCCAATTAACAACATTATCAAATGAGTTTCTAGTACTTGTTGAATCACTAACAATCCAAGTGTCACCGATTAATACTTGAGCCCATACATGACCGTATGTACTACCACTACTAAATACACATGTTCCATGGACATATCTAGCAGGGAGGCCTGCTGCTCTGTATAAAGCGATAGACAAATGCGCTTGGTCTACACAATTCCCAGTTCCTGCATTTAATGTACCTACCGCACCATAATGAGTGTCATAATAGAAACTATATGATATTTGATCTCTTACATAATTATAGATAGCTTTAGCTTTATCAACTGAATTAGTTAATCCTTGAGTTAAACTATTTGCAAGAGCAACAATTTGAGCATTAGTAACCTGACAATTGGTTGAACTGGATAAGTACGGTGTTAAATCTGTAATCGTATTTTTCTTATCGAGTGAACTTTGAGGTTCATATAATTTTAGAGATTTAATAGATACGGATGAAGGCAAATTATTATTTAAACCATAATATACAATAACCCTAGTTAACGCGTAAACAATACCATCATAACCTATAGTACCAATGCTAGTATCAACAGAATTAGGCGTTACACCATCCGTCATGCTAACAAATACTGAACTTGCAAGAGCAACATATTCACTTAAACTACCCATATTTGATGCAGAACCAGGAGAATCTGGATCGGAAACATCAAAGACATATAAATCAGAATAATCACCATTTGATATGCCAATTATAGCTTCGGAAATTAAATATAGATATTGTGCAGTGGAAAATGTATCTTCACCAATCAAAACATTGCTTGGCAATGCCGCATTAACTTCAATATATTGATTTACAGAATTTGCAGCACTGATTAAATCATTGAGAGATATGGTTCCTACCACATTAATAAATGATAAACCCACATTTGATTCATTATCATAACTATAAGTAATAGGATATAAACCTTTATTTAAACCATTGATTTCAATAGTGGCTATACCATCAGAATCAGTTATATTATTTACTGTTAAATCAGCGTAATTGAACTGAATAGATACATTTGAAATTGGATTATAATATGCATCCAATAATGTGACTGAGAAATAGCCTGTAGTTCCCACAATTATATCCAAATCGTCAGCTTCGAATATAGTACCATTAACTAAAATATGATTAGAAATGGTTTTTGCTGAATAAAATACATTATCCAAGGAAGTAGTTATTTCATAATACCCTACAGGAAGACCAACATTCAATTTAGCTACACCAGACTCATTAGTCGTTCTATTGTAAGAAACACCGTTAATTGTAAATGAAACTACGGTATTTGCTATAGGAGTACTATTTTTATCAACCAAAGTTGCAACAAAGCTAGCTGATTCAGAATAATTTTTTGCAAGATCATCTGCAATAAATTCAGCAAACATTTTATCTACAACAATAGTGTTAGTTCCATCATTATAATCAACAGAATCAACATTTGAATAACTATAAAATATTTCATAAGTGCCCGGAATTAAATTAATTGATAAGCCAGCCACACCACCATCATTAGTAGTACGATTATAACTCATTCCGTTAATAGTAAATGTAATAGTCTCATTGACTAATGGTTTTGAATCCAAGTCAGTTAAAGTAACATTGAATCTAGAACCATCATTATAGACCATACTTATATCATTACCAGATAGTATTACTGTAGAATTAGCAACCACAAATTTTTTAGTTATATTGGAAGAATAATAATTCCAATTTCCGTCAAATCCAATTTCAATATCATAAGTACCTTCTGAAAGATTTGAAACAGGAATTTCTGCTAAACCATTTTCATCACTTATAGCAGTTTGAGTTAAATTAGCATACTTGAAGTATACATTAGCATTGCTAATACTCTTATTATTTTCTCCAATCAAGTTTACAGCATAAACCCTATCGGTACCAAGAATAATGTGTGCATCATTACCATTAATAATAGACTTAGCTTTATTAATAGTTATAATATTAGATACTGATAAACCATTATCAGTAGTAGATGTAATAGTATAGTTACCTACATTAAGATTAATATTTAAGTGAGCATCCCCATCATTGCCAGTTACACGAGTATAGAATATACCATTAATATTGAATGTTACATTACCACCAACTAAAGGATTACCTTCATCATCAATAACATATGCAACAAATGAACTATTCCTATAAATCATGTTTAAATCATCTGCAGATATAGTAGGCAATACCTCTATATTATTAGAATGCATTTCACCATTAATTGGATTAATAGCAGTAATAGTATAATTATCTGGATTAAGATTAATATTCAATTTAGCCATACCACTATCATTAGTAGTACGAGTGTAATAAACACCATTAATATTAAATGTTACATTAGTGTTAGTCAATAGATTACCCTCATTATCAACAAATGTAGCATAATACTGAGTATCATTTTTATAATACTTAACTACATCATCACCAGCAATAGTACTTAATACAGTAATATTATTAGAACACATTTCACCATTAATTGGATTAATAGCAGTCAAAATATAATCTCCAGAATTAAGATTAATATTTAATTTAGCTGTTCCATTCTCATTAGTCTTTCTTTCATAAAACACACCATTTATATTAAATGCAACAGTGGTATTGTTTAAAAGAGCTCCTTGACCATCAACAAATGTAGCATAATACTGAGTATCATTTCTATAATATTTCTCAACATCTTCTCCTGAAATTGTAGATAATACTTTAACTATATTTGTAGTAGAAGAAGATTCATAGCTACTTGTTCCTGCAAATAAAGCACCAATAGTATAATCTCCGGAATTTAAATTTATTAAAATTGAAGCAATTCCTTGATCATTAGTAGTTCTTGTATAATTAATTCCATTAATATTAAAAATTACACTTTGATTAGTCAATAAAGTACCTTCACTATCAGATAAAACAACTTCATATGCAGTTCCATTTTTAAAGTATAATTCAGTATCATTTCCAGCTAATGAAGTTGATTGAGCATCATTAACCAAAAGTTCATCATCAGAGATATATTGGGATGTAAATAACCCCTCATCTTCATCAGAAGAATAATTATCATCATGAGAAGGTGTCTCTGGGATAGAATCATCACTAGAAACTTCTAAATTTTGTAAAGAAAAAACAATTTTATTATTTTCATTTAATAAATTTGAATCATCTATAGTAACATTTGAATCTATTGCTGAAACAGAACCTATCATTAAAAAGACTGTGAAAACAATAGAAAAAATTATTACTTTATTTATATTAGAAATTTTTCCACCTCTTACTCTCATTACGAAAATTTTAATAAAAATATGATATATACTAAGATTAGTATTCATAATGAGTAAATAAAGATTATAATTTAATAATATATAAATGTTTTTGTAACTTTAAAATTAAAAAAACTAATTAAAACAAGTTAAATTAAACAAAATCGTTTAAAAATATGCATAAATCACATTAAAATGAAAATTTAAGTGGAAACAAAGAAATTCAAGATTAAATATCTTGAATTTAAATTCATCAAAAAACAACCTTATGAAACATAAATACATTACAAACCAGATACCAAAATTAAAAATCATCAGATATTATCAAATTTTATTAAAAAATAATAGTGAAAAAATCATATATAGAAAAATTAATAAAAAATATAATAAAAAACAAAAAAATAAGCAAAATTATAGAAAATATAAAAAATAATGAAAAATTGAAATTATGATATTTGAAGACAATATTTTTAAAAAAGATTATAAAAAATAAACATCCGCTTTGCTTTGACATATCCAAACATATACAAAACAGCAATGTCATCACTTGGTTATAATATATTGTATAATTTTATTAATGAAAGAGACGACACATGGTGTGAAAGAGTAATATATCCGGATTTTCATTCAATTGAGTCTAATACTCCACTCAATAACTTTGACATAATTAGTTTTTCATTGCAATTTGAAGAAGATTATTTCAATGTTGTGAAAATACTAAAAAAATCAAATATTCCATTAAAACGAGAAGACAGAACAGAAAATGATCCATTAATAATAGCCGGGGGCCCATGTGCCACAGCCAATCCAATGCCTTTAAGTGATTACATTGACATATTTATCATAGGCGAAGGGGAAGTAATAATAAATAAATTTCTAGACCAGTATAACAAAAATCCGAAATTAAGCAATTTCTTAGATATAGATGGAATATATATTCCTAAGTTCGACAATGATGCAAAAATAGCAATAGTAAGCAATATGGATGATGCATACCACATTACACAGCCAATCATCACTAAAAGTGATAATGATGAATATAAAACTGTTTTTAGTGATTCAATTATGTTAAATGTGTCCAGAGGATGTACAAGAGGCTGCAGATTTTGCATGTCAAGTTATCTTTATAGGCCAATGCGTGAAACAAATATTGAAAGACTAATTGATACTGCTGTCAAGACAAGAGAAAACACTGGATTAAATAAAATTACATTAATTGGTGCTGCAGTTAGTGATTATTCACAAATCGAGTCGTTGATTCGAAAATTAGAAGAAAAGGATTTTCAAATATCAACACCTTCACTTAGGATAGAATCGATTACATATGAAAGTTTAAAGCTTCTAAAGGAAAGTGGTCTTAAAACTATAACATTAGCACCCGAGTCTATTGAAGAACTCAGAAAAAGAATCAATAAGGACATACCTGATGAAAAAATTTTTAGTGTCATAAAAGATGCTGTCAAACTCGATTTCAATATAAAATTATATTTTTTAATTGGACTTCCCTATGAAACAAAAGAGGATATAAAATGTCTTTGTGACTATATTGAAAAAATTGCAAACATGCATACATCAAGACATAAAATAAAATTCAGCATAAATCCTGTTGTTCCAAAACCACATACTCCTCTACAATGGATGAGTTATAATTTTAAAGATATAAAACAAAAAAGTAAATATATTAAAAAGAATTTAAGAAAATATAATGTCAAGATAGAAAGTCCTAAAAAAGCACTAATTCAGTATATATTGTCTTGTGGAAATAGAGACATTTCTACAATTATTGAAAAATCATTGACAAAAAACATAACGCTTCACGAGTGGATGAACTATCTGCCGGAATATAATATTGATGATGAACTGCCCTGGGACAAAATTGATGTTGGTGTAAAAAAAGAATTTTTAAAAATTGAACACAAAAGATTAGAATCAAAAAAGCAAACTCCATGGTGTGATGTATCCCCATGCTATAACTGCGGTGCATGTGAAATTAAATAATGAAAATAATATATAATATTATAGAGGAATTATTATGATTAACCCTGCAAAAAGAACAAGAACAATTGAATTATCCCAAATAAGAAAAATGTTTGAAGTAACCAATCCGGATGCAATTAACTTAGGAATTGGAGAACCAGATTTTGATGTACCTGAAAATATCAAAAAAGCAATGATTGAATCAATACATGAAAATGATACACATTACACTCCAAATAAAGGATATATTGAATTAAGAGAGGAAATTGTAAACAAATTCAAAAAAGACAATGATATAAAAACAAATCCTGACAATATAATTGTAACCGTCGGGGCAAGTGAAGCTCTCTATATGTGTGCTCAGGCATTTATAGAAAAAGGCGATGAAGTATTACTGCCTAATCCAAGTTTTTTATCATATGAAGCCTGCGTAAAATTAGCTGATGGAAAAGTAGTGCCTGTTGAATGCAGTATGGAAAATGAATTCAAACTACAGGCAAACGATGTTGAAGAAAAGATTAGTGAAAATACTAAAGCCATCATATTAAATTCACCATCTAATCCTACTGGAGCAGTAATGGAAAAAGAAGACATTAAAGCAATAGCAGATTTATCCGTGGATAAAAATTTCCTGATTATTTCTGATGAAATATATGAAAAAATAATATATGGCAAAAAACATTACTCTCCTGCCAAATGGAGTGACAATGTAGTGACTTTAAACGGTTTTTCAAAAACATATGCAATGACTGGGTTAAGAATAGGATATTTAACAGCAAATGAAGAGCTATGTGAAGAATTGCTTAAAATTCACCAATATAACATAGCATGTGCCACTACAACCTCACAAAAAGGAGCACTTGAAGCTTTAAGAGGACCTCAAGACGAAGTAATTAAAATGGTTAAAGAATTCAAAAAAAGAAGAGATTTAATTGTTGAAAGATTAAACGGAATGGGCTACAAAACAGTTAATGCAGAAGGAGCATTTTACGTATTTCCAAAAATTGAAGATAAAAACTTTGTTCAAAAAGCTGCAAAAGCAGGAGTTATCACAGTACCTGGGGCGGCATTCGGATCAAACGGTGAAGGCCATGTGAGAATGTCTTATGCAAACTCCTATGAAAATATTGAAAAAGCAATGGATATTCTTGAGGAGAAAATTATAAATGAATGAATCCCGAGAAAAAGCAGGTCAAAAAGCAGCATTTGTAGCGATATTATCTAATTGCTTTTTAACCGTTTTTAATATCCTTATTGGAACAATGAGTGGAAGTTATGCATTAGTTGCTGAAGGAATCCACACATTATCCGATGTTGCAACATCAATTATAGCATATATTGGATTTAAAATAGGACAACGTCCTGCTGATGATAAACACCACTACGGCCATGGACGTGCTGAAGCCATAAGTGGACTGGTTATAGTTTTATTTTTAACAATTGTTGGATATGAAATCATAGATACTGCAATAGACAAACTTTTGGATCCCAGTTTAATTACTACACCAGACATATATGCAGCATTGATGGCTATTTTTGGAATATTCATCAATTTAGCAATTAGTAAATATATTATAAATATTGGTAAAAAAATTAACAGCCCCGCTATTGTAGCTGATGGAGAACACCAAAAAACAGATATTTATTCATCAATTGCAATATTAATCGGAGTTATTGTATCAAATATGGGTTTTCCAATTTTAGACCCAATTATTGGATTGATAATTGGTCTTATAATATTAAAAACAGCATATACCATAGGTAAAGAAAATATCGACAACATAATGGGAAAAGTACCAGACGATAGATTAATAAGAAAAATTGAAAAAATTGTTCATAAAACCCCAAATGCCCATGAAGCACATAATATTAAAATAGATAACTACGGGTCTTATTCCGTTGTTAGTTTGCATGTTAAAGTTGATGGGGATATGACTGTTAACGAAGCACATAAAATTGTTCATGAAATAGAACAGAACATTCAAAATAAACTACCCGCCGTCAAATCAGTGTCAGTTCATACATGTCCTTTAGGATTAGAATATAAACATGAACAAAAAATAGATAAAAAATAATTAAAACGCCGGGACCGGGATTTGAACCCGGGTGATCATATGATCATCGGATTAGCAGTCCGACGCCGTACCAGGCTGGGCCATCCCGACATAAACAAAACAAGATATAACATTATATGTAAAAAGTTATTTATAAACTTATTCATTTTTTAATTAATGGCATGTTCAAGAGTGGACTAATCTCAAAAATATAAGTGATCTGAAAATCCAACTCCACCCCGGGATACTACAAGCATCAATTGTTAATAGTAGAGCTGCTCCCTTCCGGGCCTGACACGTTCCCATATTAAAGATAATTCTTCTTTACCCTCCAGTAAAGACTTTATCACCATTAATCCTGTAGGACGAAGTTTCTATGTTGTTTTTCCAGGCTTATATTTAATTAAAAAGCCGCCTCTTGAACTTCAACTGCACCAAAGGGGGTGTGTGCTTACAGAGGACCCCTAACCCTCCAGTCTAGCCACTATTATTTTATATAATTAATATTATATAAATGTTAACAATTTCACTGAAAAAAAAACTTTTACAGTAACTAGATAAAACTTCTTATAAAATCCATTTAAGATTAAATTTGATTTAAAAAATTTAAATAGTCTTTTTAAAAATAATTTCAGTACAAAAAAATAGAATATGATTCAATGACAAAAATCAAATAAATATTCACTAAAAAGAAAATATGAATAAAAAATCATTACTGGAAAAAATAAATTATTACAGTAAATGAATTAAAATTGTTAAATTTAAAAAAATAGAATAAAAAGAGGTTAATTAGAATACCTCTTGAATAATATCCCCATCAGAAATAATACCCACCAATTTTCCATCTTCAACAATTGGTATTTGATTTAATATTCCAGAACCCGGAATAGCTTCTTTCATGACATCAATAGCTGTTTCTAAGGTATCATCTGGAGATATGGTTACTACATCTTTAACCATGATTTCTTCAACTTTAGTTCCTAATTCATATTTGTCCAATATTAAATTATGGCCAACATCAGTAGCAGTAATAATACCAATAATCTTTTCACCATCAACAACTGGAAGAGAACTAATTTTATATTGCATTAATTTTTCAAAAGCATATACAACATCAGTTTCAGGAGTAGTTGTTATGACATCACGAGTCATTATTTCAGATACTTTTTGTTCCATCATTGCTTTCACCTCCAAATTTATCTATAATCTCATCAACCATTGAATCAATGGTTTGCCTAAAATCAACATTATTTATAATAGGATTATGATGAATATTAGCCTGTTCAATTAAAAAATTTTGAGTTTTCCTAATTGTAGAAAAATTATCCATGTAATGTTCAAGAGATCTTTTTACCCAAGGTTGCCTACATCGAGTATAAAATCTCTGTTTATGCATTTCCTCATCCTCAACAATTAATGTAAACATCATCACATTACCCTGATTAAGTAAATCTTCCCTAATAAATCCTGGAACTACATGAACTCCCTCTACAATAATACTAATTCCCTCTTTAATAGACCTTTCAATAATTGCTTCGATACCTACATTTACAACATCCACATGACTTATGAATCCTTCAATAATTGCATCTACACGAATTGCAGGAGTCCTTATACTTTCATATGCATCAAAACTGGATTTGTGTATAACTGGATTCAGTTCCTTTGAAATTATCTTACGCATGACTTCCCTAATCATATCGGTACTTATAATATTTTTTAATCCCAAACGATTTGCAAGTTCAAATGCCATGGATGACGTTCCAACACCAGAAGCTCCGCCAATCAAAATAATTAAAGGTTCTTCAGATTTTCTAACCGTCCTCCATCGCTCATACTTTTTAGAAAAACCTGAATCAACTGTATCTAAGTATCTTGCAATAGTTTTAGCCAATTCATCAACAGATATTTCACTAATACCTCTTTCAATAAGATTATTTTCAATATCATTAGCAATTTCATACGCCTGATTTAGACCAATACTGGAAACTCTCAATGAACGAGCTAAAATTCCTTTGGAAAAAGGTTCTTTATAAGAATTCCCATCAACATTACCAATTACCCAAATCATGATATCCCTTAAATTTACTTATCAAAAAAATATTTTTAAATTATAATAAATAAAATTTGTTATTTGATTTTTTGGTAGTTGATAAAAAAAGAGTAAAATAAAAAAAGAAAATATATTATTCATCTAATTGAATAATATTAATATCATAATTTGAACCATCAGCAATATCTATTAAAACTGCACCGTTATCCTTCAACATTCCAGGATTAGCTACATCTGTAGTTATGCCTATTTTACTAAGAGACTTAGCTTCATGTATATGGCCACAAATATTTATTTCAGGTTCAAACTCGTGGATTGATTTTAAAATTCCTGAACTGCCAACATGGTCACCACCAGAAGTTAAATCAGCATCTGTATTAAATGGCGGTGCATGAGTTACAAGAATCCTAACCTTAGGAACATCCTTATTGTATACATAATCATAATTAGCCATTAACTCAAAAACATCCCCATATATTTTTAAATCTTCTATTTCACCAGGAGTATCAAATGGTGTAGGATTAGATCCACCATATCCAAATAAAATAGCATCTCCATAACCAATAATTTCATTATGTAAACAAAATGCTCCAGATTCACCGATTGCTTTACAAATTCCCGTAGGATCACAATTACCCGGGATTGCAATTACATCACAATCATAATCAAATATTTTTCCAATGAATTCTCCAACAAATTCTAAAGGTCCGAAATTTGTAATATCACCAAGAATTATAACCAAATCAATGTCATTATTTTCTAAATATTTATATAAATTTTCGTTTTCTTCACCGTGAATATCACTAATAGCTAAAATTTTCATATTATCGCCTATTATTCTTCTAAAAAGAAAGAACCCATTTCTTTTAAACCCACTTGTAAATCAGGTTTATCACCATGCAATGCAACAGTAACATCATCATCAAATTCTATGATAAGTCCATTCCATTCAGCAATTTCCTGAACTCTTTCTTCAGCTAATGGAACTTTTAAATTTATTCTACCTGTTGTTAGGCCAGGAGGAGTATTGACCAAAAATGTTGAACGTGACTTAGGAAATTCAAATACTTCCTCACCTTTCATTGCCCGTTTAAATAAATCAAGCCAATGGTCAACATATTCCTCTCCCTCATTTTCTGCAATGGACAATATTGTTCCTTGAATACTATTTAAAGACATTTCTGCTTTTGCCAAACCATTAATCAAATCAGGATGAGAAGGATCTTTCTTATATGAACTAATTGAAGATCTAATCAATCCCATCTCAGGGTTAATTCCTTTAGGAATTTCATATCCCTTTTTATGTAAATCCGTAATTAGATTATTAAGAATTAACCAATTCTGTTCGGAGGGTAAACTCATAAATGTCCACCTATAATTTTTAAAGTAGTGTGGTTTATTTTAGCATCTGCTTCTTTTAATTCTTTTTCTATTTCTCTAGTATTATTGTATGAGTCTAAGAATAATACATGATGAGTAGAAGTTCCAGCAATGTTTAAAATAGCTATTTCATCATCATCATTAAGCTCTCTTTTATCAATAGTTGCTTTAAATTGAACATAAGGTTCATATTCTTCCGGAAGGTCACTATATTTAAATATACCATCTAATGTTGCTACAAACATTTTAATACCTCTCATATTTAATTAATATTTTAACTTTTTATGTTAATAATATATAAAATTAATTGTAATTCATTCGTATATTATCAAACAAAAATAAAATTTGAAAAAAAATTGTTACAAAAGTAACAATAAATCCGAAATGTGTTTTCAATGCCTAAAATTAAAAAAAAAGAATAAGGATAAAAATCCTTAAACTTATTTAGCGTTTTCACCTAAAGCTTTAGCTAAAGCAGGTGCTGCATCAATTTTTTGTGCGTCTAAAGTTAATTCATCAGAAGATAATCCCATAGCTAATCCGTATAATTGAGCTAAGTGGAATACAGGAATTGCAAAGTCAGTTCCGTATCTTTCGTTAACTTCAGTTTGTCCTTGATCGAATTGCATGTGACAGAAAGGACATACATCAATAATAGCATCTACGCCAGCTTCAGACATGTGGTCGAGTTTTTCTTTGGTGTAACTTGCAGTTACATCAATATCTCTAGCCCTTAAACCTCCACCTGCACCACAGCACATCATTTTGTCTTTGTAATCGACAGATTTTGCACCAGTGATTTCTACAAGGTCGTCTAAGATTTGTGGGTTTTCAGCTTGTTCTTCGATACCTATTTCTTCAGTAGGTTTTAAGAAGTGGCATCCGTAGTGAACTGCAACGTTTAAATCTAAAGGTTTTTCAATGAGGGATGCTAATTTTTCGTATCCAACATCGTCTCTTAAGATTTGAGCTAAGTGTTTTACGTTAGTAGTTCCTTTGAACTCTTTACCAATTTCAGCTAAGTTTTCATTAATTTTAGCTCTTTTTTCTTCGTTGTCTTTTAACATGTGGTTAGCTTCAAATAATGAACCGAAACATCCGTTACATTCAGTCATGATGTCAGCACCCATATCTTCTGCAAGAGTTAAGTTACGTGCAGCAATGGTAGCCCAAGTTTCTTCATCGAAAGAACCGAATACACCAGGAGCAGGACAACAGGAAGCTCCTTCCATATCTTTTAATTCAATATCTAATGCGTCAAATAATATACGGGTTGCTTTTTCAATACCTGGATAACGGTTAGGCATGATACAACCTAAGAAATATGCGATTTCCATACTAAAACTCTCCTAAATTAAATTATTCTTTTAATCCGCCGGTTGCTTCATCGTAACCGATTAATTCATCAAATGCGGTAATTTTACATAATTTTTGTACTTCTTCTAATGCTCCAGCATCTGCGTGAGTGGTTGCAGGAACTTCGGAAAGACCAATTTTGCTTCTTAAAGCTTTTGCAGCATCATTGATTGGTACAGCGTGACCTGTGTTAATTACAAATACACCAGTCATTTTGTGTGGTTTTGCCATGTATCCAGCGTGAGCAGCAACATTACGTGCTTTTTTAATAATTTCCACAATTTTTACACTTCTAGGACATCTTTCTTGGCAAGTGTAACAGGTAGTACACATCCATAATGCGTCGTCAGTGATTACTTCTTCTTTTAATCCAAGTAAACATTTTCTGACAATTTGTCTTACTTTATAAGGAGTTCTTCTTCCTGAAGGACATCCTCCACCACAGGTACCACATTGGAAACAATGTTTAACAGTTTCAATTCCAGCATCAATAAACTCAGCAGTAAATTCTGGGTCACGATTTGCATCTGTTAATAATTCTTTATCAGTCAATAAAGTCATATTATCTCTCTTTTTATCTTCTTTTTGTTCTTCTTCATCGTCATCAGTTTTCTCAACTGATTCGATTTCATCATCAGTGTTATCATCTTCCTCTTCTGAAGAAGTATTTTCTTCAACATCTAAAGATTCTTCCACAGGAACTTCATCTTCAATTTCTGAAGTTTCATCGCCATCTTCATCAGCAACAACTTCCACTGATTCAATTTCTTGAACTTCTTCTACATCAGAATCAACTTCCCCAACTTTAGGAATTTCTTCATCATTAGAAGGTTCATCTTCTTCTATTATAGGAAGATTATCCTCGACACTTTCATTCTCGATTGAACTAACATCTTTTTTGAATTTTAACTCAGTAGCACCAGTATCAAGATCTTTTTTAATAGAAACTTCACGTGAAACTGAGATTTTAGTACCGGATACTATAGGGTCGTTAAAATCTGAAGATGTCTCTTCGGCATCAACAGAAATATTTTCTCTGATACCTTTTTCTTCCATATCCTTTTCCTCTTTAAACAAGGATTTAAGACGATTTATAATAGACATTGAAAACACACCTCGGATTTTCACAGGAACATATCCTCCAATCCTTAATTATAATTTATCTGAAAATCATATATAAAGGTTACTAAATTTTTCATCAGTGTAATCAAAAAGATTACACCCAATAATTTTTTTAGGAAAACCTAAAATTTTAAAAATTAATAAACAATAATATACAAAATAAAAACAATAGACAAAAGGAAGAATTAAATGATAGAAAAATTCGAAATTAAATCACATGATGGACCTGGAAGAATAGGAAAATTAAACGGTGAAAAAACTCCAAAATTATTTTATAAAGATGAATTAAAAATCGCACCGTCAGAAGGATCCGCATACAATATTGATAAAGAAATAGCTAAATTCAACATAGAAGAAACCATAAGGCTCGCAGAAGAAAATGTTGATAAATGCAATGCTGCAGTAATTCAAGGATCAAAATACATAAACTTAAGAATTGAATGCATGAAGAAACTTGAAGAAATAGGATACAATATTTTTATTGTTGCAAATAGCGATGAATTATTAACAAATCCTCGAGAATTGGTAGATATTATTGTTAATTTAAGAAAAAATGCCCATCCTTCAAGCATATTAATTTTTACTTTTGCTGAAAGTTCATTTATGCCAATTTTGACATATATGGGAATTGATGGTTTTTTAACTAATTCAAGTAACTATTATAGTCACCTAAAGGTATTGCAAACACCCACCAAAGCATATGATTTGAATACATACAAATTATTTGATGAAATAACACAAGAAGAAATAGAAGAAAAAAATGTGGAATGCTTAGAATTTGTCATTAGAGAAATTCAGGCCCATATGGAAAATAGTTCTTTAAGAAATTTAGTTGAAGAGCGCTCTACAACCTCTCCCCAAAACATTTCAACTTTAAAAATTTTAGATAAAAAATATATGGATTTTATTTTAGAATACAACCAATTATTCTAATTTAAATGATGCAATCAAATCGGCATATTCATTAATTGCTTCTGAAGAGTAATCAGCAGTCCTTAACTCAAAAATATAGATATTGCCCTCCTGAATAAAAACATAAGTATGTATATCAAAAGTAATATCACGAGTTTTTATATTTCCGTGAAGCTTAATTGCATCCATCGATGCAATCTGAATAAATTCAGAACTTAAAATCACTCCACCATCATCAACAATGCATTTTTCCATAAATTCCTTATAACTATCCAAATTAGTTTCAGTCGGAAAAGAAACAACATTCAATAAATTGCTTTCACCTTTAGAAAGAGTGGCAATGCAGTCAGGATTGGAGAAAGTATCTGCCGTTTCAATATCCCATGTATCCGGATACTCAAAACTCACATTACCTGATTGAAACAACTTATTCTCCATCTTTTTCATCCTCTTTTGTTGATTTGATTTCAATCGTTTCTGGAGATTCTTCTAACGTATCAATATATTTGGAGAATGGTTCTGGAAGTTTTGGCATTACTTCTTTTAATATTTCAGCTGCATCCAATTCCAATGCCTGTCCTGAAAGTAACTGATCAACATCAAAGTCAAAATCAAAAGGCTTAAGCAAATCGTCAGTAGGTACCCTTAAGTTAATTTTATGTTTGTTAAGTATCATTTTTATAGTACTTGTGTTTCTGATTTGTTCATTCATGTCATCAATAGTACTATTTATATCATATGCTATGGCTTTATTCTTCTCATTTACATCATGTTTAGCTTTTGAAATGGACTTTTCTAAACTGTCAACCAACTCAGCATTTCTTCTATTAATATTATCCCTAGCTTCATCAATGACAACATTAATAGCATTTAAAATAGATTTATTTAACTCAACATTATAAGCAAGAATCATTTTATTTTTATAATCCAATTCTTTAAAAATAGCAACCCTTTCCTCATCAACACTTACAAGTTTCTTATTTAACTCATAAATTTCATCTTTAGCCTTAATTAACTCCTCTTTATCAGACAACTGGTCTTTCAGTGAGCCAACATCATCAAAAAATGAACCTTTAAGTGCGTCCAACTGTTCCTGCAATTCAAGTATTTCAGCATCTTTTTGAGCTAAAAGCTCCTCATCAACTTTAGAATTATTTTTTATCAATTGTTCATATTCATCTTTAGGAATGACTTTAACTAAATCATTATCTTCAAACGGATCTTCTTTTTTTAAACTGACTTGTTTTTGTTTTGATTCTTTTTCAACCGAATTACCGTCTTTATCTTTACTGGTATATTTTTTTGTATATACCCGAACAGTCCTAAATTCCTCATTTTCCATTTCCAAACACCTACTTAATTATATCTACATTCATTATAATTTAAATAGTTTATCTAAAAATGATTAAAAAAAATAATTATTGAGGAGGTTAATTTATAAAAATCACTTCTCCTCATTTTCAATCCACAACATCATAGCTTCTTCGATAGCTTTTGAATACCATCCGGTAGTGAACAACAACTTAGAAGAGGCTAATTTACGAAAATACATGTCAAGGTCATTATTGACCTTAATGGTAACTCTTCTATTTTTAGTCATGAATAATTATTATTTATCTTCTAGTAAATAAAGCATACAGTATCTTATGGACTTAATTTCATTTATTAATTATAATAATTATATTAAAAAGTTAAATTGGCCAAAATTAAAACATTTTGAATATACTTTTTAGGTAGATTAATTATCAAAAATCACCACCCCATTCAGCAATTTATTCCGTATCTTCCAACAATAAAATTCCCACATGCCCAATGAAATCTCCGGCCGATTAATCCCACAGACAAATTCACACACAGGACACTTAAACAAAAGTCTTGTCATAAAAATGTGTTATATTTACCCGGCAATATACTTATCCAACAAAAAGATTTATATATGAGAAAAACATAAGTATTATACGATATGAAATAAAATTCATGTCTACAATGAACATCAGTCAACCATTTTATAATCTCCAATTGTTAGTTCATTGCACTTAAAATGCGAAGTAGATAAAATTCTACTTCACTCCCCCTCCCCTTTTATAAACACATCGAAATCCATCATTAAAATATGAAAATATTTACTTATTTAAATTTAATTAATTATATACATATGATCCACATATTTTATAATAAATCAACATCAAAAATCAAATAATTTAATAAAAAACACAAAATATACATAATTGAATTAAAACATAGTACAAATTAACCTCAAACATAAATTTTAATTCATTATAGGAAAAATTTATATAAAACTATATATACTATTAAAACATATTAAAATACGATATGTTTTAAAATTCATATCAATGAACATCAAAAAGATTAAATTATTATCTCCGAAATTTGTTCATAATACAACCAGTATCGTAGATTGAAATATATCTACGATTACTTCCCTAAAAAGATTAAACATCATCCAAAATGCTTGAATCAGCTCCAGCAATTTCAACAAGGTATTCTGCTTCAACGATATGTAACTCCGCAGGAATAACGACACAATGAAGTGGTCCTCCAAAATCATAATCAATCAATTCTGAAATTTTACCTGCCTTTACTACAACATCACTTGAACCTACTCGAGCAATACCCATAGCCAAAGTATCTTCAGTTATCAGGCCATCATAATCAAGCGAATCTTTTATATTCATCAAATAATCTAAACCCTCATTAACAGTCATATAACGGTCTTTATGGGCCTGAATATCCAATAAAACCAAAGTATGAAGATTAGATTTTAAGTTTTCCTCAATTGCAACATATGGAGATTTAGGATAGAAATTATAATCCGGAAACGGAATAGTTGTTACTTTACCGAACTTATAACCTTGAAGACCTGATATGGCTGGGGCTGAAGATAGAATAGATGATCCATGAATAACCTCATATTTTATTCCTTTCTTAGCACATTGAACTAAAAAATCACTATGCGTTGTTGCAATCAAAGGGTCTCCTCCAGTAATTAAAGCCACATCACTATCTTTAGCCTCTTCGATGAACTTATGTTCTTCCTCAACTTCACCCCTAACCAATACTTCTATTTCTTTTCCAATCAATTCTTCAATCTTATCAAAACTGGATCCGAATAATCTTGATGTGAAAAATTCTGCATAAATTTTGTCAACACTCTTTAAACATTCCAAACCTTTCAAGGAAATATCTTTTTCATCAAATAATCCTAAACCTACTAAATAAAACATGATATACTATATATGAAATAAAACATAAAAAAGTTATTATGAAATGTGTTAAAGTTCCATTAAAAAAGCTTAATGATGTCAGAAAAGAATTAATGGAAAAAGAATTAATGAGAATGGATTACAGAATTAAAGCTGAAACTGATTATGGTTATATTCCAATAAAAGAGGATATTGATGAATATGAAATTGTTGATATAGAATTAGAGGAACTCAATACCCATCCACATAACTTTTCAGAACTTCTTGAAGATGAATTGACTGATAAAGAAATAGAGGATTTAAAAACTTCTTTTGATACAATTGGAGATATTGTTATTTTAGAAATTCCAGATAATTTAGAATCCAAAAAGAATATTATTGGAAAGGCCACACTTGACTTCACTAAAAGAAAATCAATTTACATGAAAAAAAGTGCAGTGCATGGAACAATACGAATCAGAGATTTGGAGCTGATTGCTGGGGAAAATAATCCTGTAACAATACATAAGGAACATGGAGCAAGATTAAAACTAAATGTTGAAGAAGTTTATTTTTCACCAAGACTTGCAACTGAAAGAAAACGTGTAAGTGACAGTGTTTGTAATGGTGAAAATATTTTAGACATGTTTTGTGGAATAGGTCCATTCCCAATAGTCATAGCAAAAAATAATAATGTTAACATCACTGGTGTTGATATTAATGAAAATGCAATAAAATATTTTAATGAAAATATTAAATTGAATAAGTTAAAAAACATTACTGCAATATGTGGTGATGCTAGAGAGATATCAACATCATTTAAAACAAAATTTGATAGGATAATTATGAATCTTCCAGGACTTGCATACCAATTCCTTGATGTTGCTATCAATTTAATTGAAGATGGTGGAATAATAAATTATTATGAATTCTCTGATGGGTATGAACAGGGGACAAAAAGATTAATTGATGCAGCATTAAAAGAGAAAAAAAATGTGGAAATAATTAACACAAGAAAAGTTAAATCCACATCCCCAGGAGAATGGCACGTAGCCATAGATGCGAAAATCACATCTAAATAGGATCAATTATGCCTTTTTCAGTGATAATTCCTGTGATAAATTCACTAGGAGTGATATCAAAAGCAGGATTTATTACTTCAGTGCCTTCAGGACATATTCTAGCCCCACCATAATATCTTACTTCATCACCATCCCTTTCTTCGATAACAGTATCAAAGATAGATGCTTCAAAATCAAAAGTAGACAATGGAGCAGCCACATAAAATGGAACATCATGCTGTTTTGCAGCCATAGCTACCATAAATGAACCAATCTTGTTAACTACACCGCCTTTTGCTATCCTGTCAGCACCAATTACAACTTTATCAATTTTTCCCTGAGACATTAAAAATCCTGAAGCAACATCAGGAATTAATTTCACAGGAATATTTTCCTGCTGCATTTCCCAAACACTCAAACTAGCACCCTGACCACGAGGCCTTGTCTCATCACAAATGACATTAATGTTTTTCCCTGCATCACGGGCTGCTCTAAAAACACCTAAAGCAGTTCCATAATCAACACATGCCAAAGCACCAGCATTACAATGAGTTAAAACAGTATCTCCTTCATCAATTACTTCTGAACCATATTTTCCGATTGCCATATTAGTATCAATATCTTCCTGATACATTTTTAAGGCTTCTTCAAGAGGATTGTCACTGTGCAATACCCTATCAACAGCCCAAAATAAGTTAATTGCAGTTGGACGTGCTGCCTTAATTTCATCGGCAGCCTTATCCAAATCATCATCATTCAAATAAGCAAGAGCCATACCGAATGCCGCTGCAACACCAATAGCAGGAGCACCACGCACAATCATATCTTTGATTGCAATAATGACTTCCTGATAATTTTCACAATAAACATAAGTTAATTCATCCGGAAGTTTAGTTTGATCAATTAATTTTAATTTATTTTCTTCCCATTCTATAGTTTTCATAGAATAAAATTTATAAAAAAATTATATAAAATTTAGCAAAAAAGAGAAAAAAAATTAAGATTATTTTTCTTCTTTCTTACTTTTAATTAAATTTTCCATATCATCAAATTGCTGGTCAACTTGTTTTTTTACAATTGAAGCAGCCAAAGTAGCAGTACCTACACTAGATAAAAGAAAACCTCCCCATGCCAAGATTAATGAATCAAGTTTTCCAACTACACTGTTTCCAGACGCTTCATAACTGTTACTTGTAAATGCATTTGAAACCATAGTTATGGACTCTAAAGGAGAAACCCCCTCAGCCAACATGGTAACTAAAAAGCTGACCCATACAATTGAAAATAACAATAATACTGATATTCCCAGACCCATACTTTTAGTGAATTTCACAAATCTTCGATAGTAAACTTGCATGAAATAAAAATATCCTAAAATATGGAATAAATCAATCCAAATAAGTGAACTATCCCCAAATACAATACCATTTATGGATCCGAAAGGAATCAATGTAAATAAAATGATTTTATCATTTAAAGAGTCAGTACTCATACTCATAACAAGATATATGGAAAGAATAATATCTAAAAGAAATATGGGAAATGACCCATCCTTCCAATTAAATATTAAATATAAGTCAATAATAATGAAAATAAATACCATTGACAAGTAAAAAATTTGCTTTAACGATGCTAATTTTTCTTCAGGGAAATATTCTACAGGATTTAAAAACTTCGCATATTTTAAACCCGGTATTGATTGCATATTATTAACAATTAATTTAGCAATATATACTAAAAATATAAAAATTCCGGCCGCAACTAACAATTGAAGAATAAGAAGCAACACAAAGTTATAATCCATTATTCATCATCCCCTTCAATTAATTTTTCTAATTCAGCAAATCTTTTATTGAAATGTCTTCTTAATATTGCTGCAGTCAATGTTGCAGCACTTACTCCCGAAATGACATAGCCCCCCCAGACCAATAATAGGCTATTGAATTTACCAAGGATGGTTGCACCGAAAATTCCATAACCATTACCAGTGAACTCATTGGAAATCATTACAAGAGAGTCCAAAGCATTTACACTTTCAGCATATTGAGTTATGAAGAAACTAGCAAAAATGATTACGAATAATAAAACTATAGTTACTCCCAAACCATTTGAATTAGTATAATCCATAAATTTATCAAAATTAAGTTTTGCAAAGTATATGAATATTAAAACATGAATTACATTGAAATAAATTACCAAATCCATATGGAACAAAAGTAAAGATAATGATCCATATGGAATTAGTATCAGCCATATAATCTTATTCTTTAAAGAGCTTTTATCCATTGTGACTGCAAAATACAATGAAAGTGCAATATCAAATATCACAAAGGAATACAAAAAGACCATTCCCTCGCCCACAATAGCATAAAAGATGTTTACAACACACAAAGCCATCATGATTAGATAAAAAATCTGCTTCAATGAATGAATTTCGTCCTCAGGCAAATAATCCTTCAAATTTATAAACTTAAAATAGCCATTTTTTACTAGTTTATATGTAAATCCTCCTAAAAGTGTTAAAACTAAAAAAACAACTATCACAATAGCAAATTGATATAATGTTTCCGCTAATAAATCCACAATTAAACACCAATTAATTTTTTCATATTTAAATTTTTATGATTTTAATTATATAACATTTTAGAATTCTTACAGACAGAATAGAAATAACAAGTATTAATTCAATTGCAACACAACATAATTACTTTTTATATTCTTTAAGTAAATTCTCCAATTCATCGAATCTATTGTCATAATCCTTAAATTTCCCGTCAAAATATTTCATTAAAATTGCAGCTGTCAATGTGGAAACACTTACTCCAGACAATAAATAACCTCCCCAGACCAAAACCAATGAATCAAGTTTTCCAGGAACACTATTTCCTAAAACGGCATAACCATTACTGGTAAAAGCATTGGAACTCATTACTAATGCATCAAGCATATTAACGCCTTCAACAAATGAAGTGATATACATACTTATAAATACAATGGCGAATAATAACAGTATTGCAATTCCCAACCCATGATTTCTGGTATACTCATTGAACTTGCCATAATATACCTTAATCATATACACCATCGCAATAATATGAGAAAATGTAAAAAGGGACAAAATAGAAAAGTCAGATATTAAAAATGACACGGTACCAAATGGAATTAATAAAAATGCAATTAATTTGCCCTTATAAGAACTTGTATCCACCTCTATAAAGCAAATCAATGAAATTACAAAGTCATAAATTGCAAGATAAATTAAATCATAATTCTCAACAACCAGTGCCAAAACAACAAATGTAAAACATCCTGCCATCATCAACAGAAAATAGATTTGTCTTAATATATGAATTTCATCTTCAGGAAAGTATTCATTCGCATCCACAACACGATAGTTTTTAATTCTTAAATAACTCTTGTTGATGAAAATATAAGCAATCAGAAAGATAACTAAAATAATTACAAAAGACAATGCTGTTCCAAAAATCATATAATTTAAATCCATAATATTATTTTTATTCAATAAACTATATAATAATATTATGAGACTGTCCAAATCAAAAATCAACACATATCTTAAATGTCCTCGTGAATTCAAATATAGATATATTGATGAAATTGAAACACCACCTAACGAGTACATGGCTCTTGGAAGCGATGTTCATCTAATAGCTGAAAACTATGCAAAAATCTATGGTGATAATCCACAGGAAAATCCGAGATACTTTCTCGATTTGATAGCACGTAATCTAAAATTAGATCCTGAAGAATATAATCTACATTTAAATAGTTTATCTTCATTTTTTAAAAGAGCATTTATAGAAAATGATTACACACTTTTCAGCCAAGAGGAATATCTTAGCGATGATACTCACAACTTTACAGGCATAACAGATATTGTTTTGGAAAATCCTGATGGTGATTTGATTGTTATCGATTATAAAACAGGATCATCATCTTCTTTTAGCAAATGCAGATTGGAACTAGGGTATTACAAAATGCTTGTTGAAAGCAATTATGATAAAAATGTTATAGCTGCAGGAATATTTTTTACTAAAGACAACAAGTTAAGATTATTATATTTTGAAGATGAAGAAAATAAAAGAAAATATATCTGTAATAGGGAACTTGAAGAAGGTCTTAATACATTATATGAAGTTAGAAAAAACATTAATGACAAAAAATTTCCAAGAAATGAACAGTTTCTATGCAGATACTGCACTTATTCAGATATCTGTTACAAAGACAAAGATTAAAAAAAATTAGATAAAGTGATTATTTTTCAATAACATAACCACTGTTTTGACCTTTAGTTATAAAAATAGGTGCATCTTCACCTAAAAATTCACGAGTTGCTTTTAATACAGACTCTTTATTTCTTTCATCAACAACAGAATATATTGTTGGTCCAAAAGAACTCATTCCAACACCATAAGCACCATTATCTCGCAAATGTTGCATCAAGTTATGCATTCTTTCATCATATAATGTTAATTCTGCTTTTTGGAATCCTCTTTTGTGAATTTCATTAATACATTTACCAAATTCTTCAATATCCTTTTCAAGCATTGATGGTATTAAATTCATGAAAACAATATGGGATAACTGTTCCACTTCTCTTTGAGGTAGCGGACAGAACCTTTGGAATAAGTTTACTTCTTCACCATCATGAATAGATAAACCATATGGTGGTATGGCTATCAATACATCCCATTCCTGAGGAAACTCATATCTTCCAATAAGAGGTGGTGGGCATGCACTGGAAGCTGAAGAAGGTAAAAATGTTGCCTTTTCTTTTAAACTGTGTCCTCCATCAGCAATGAATCCCCCATCTTCAAAACCATATGTACCGATACCGGAAGTTCCCCCTCTTCCAACGATTGAAGATAATTCCACTGATGTTTTTTCAATTCCAACAGTTTCACAAATTAATTTAGCAGCAGCTAGTGCTATTTGAGTACCTGATCCAAATCCTGAATGTGCTGAAAATGCATTGTGAACTTTAAAATCAAAACCAATATCCAAGTCAAAGTGATTGCAGACATCTTCGTAAGCCTGTCTAATCTTTAAATTGCATTCTTCAATAGCTTCTTCATCAGTAATGCTTTCATCAAATTCTACATTAACTCCATTTTCTGTTTGAGTACTTTCTAAAATAAATTGAGGATTTTGTATTGAAAATCCTATTCCGCCATCAATTCTTCCATATGAGCCATTCAAATCAAGTAATGTTATATGGATTCTAGCAGGTGTTCTAATTATCATAATTTATCGCCCATAATTTTTTAATACATATATACTATTCAACTTACTATATAAATAAATATCCATCATATAATGAAAAATGATTATTTTGTAACTAAAATCAACCCAACTATACAAATAACTATACCCAAAACTTGCTTTAAAGAAATATTTTCTTTATATGCAACAAAACCTACAATAAGCAGCGTGCATGCAAGACAAATATTTGCAACAACTGAAGCATTGCTGACCTTCCATCCTGCACGATATATTAAAATATAGCCTGTTTCCAAACCTACAATGGATATTCCCAGAACAATAGATGTCCAATTAATCTTTGATATTTCAAAAGCCACATTTTCCGGCCTTGAAATAACAAAAAATAATATTATAGTAACTATTGTTGCGGTTACATATGTAAAGATTAATGTAACAAATGGATCAACATCCCCCGGAGTTGATTTAGTACAAATGTTATACATAGTATTTGCTAAAACAACCAAAACCATTGGAAAGATTAAACTTATTGCCGTATTGTCCATTTTATTCCACATCAAAGTCTACAATTTCCCCATTATCATCAACTATTTTAGCAATTGTATCCTGTGCATCTTTAAGCTTATCATCACAAGCTTTAACCAAATCCATTGCTTTTTTAAATTCTTCAATTGCATTATCCAGTGGAACATCACCTTTTTCCAGTTTTGCAACAATTTCTTCCAATTCCTTTAAGTTATCTTCAAAACTGACATTTTCTTCTACCATATTAAATCACCTTTGTATTAACATTACCGTCTTCAAATTCGACTTCCAGATCATCTCCAGATTTTAACTGTTTAGCACTTGAGACAACCTTACCTTCAATTTTAGCTAATGTATATCCTCTTTTCAATGTATTTAGAGGATTTAATATTTCTAATTTTGATAATTGTAATAAATAATTTTCTTTTTGATTTTTAATAATATTTTCAGGATTTTTTAAAACATTGGAATTTTTCAACAAATCCAATTTATTTTTATTTCTCATTATTAATGATTCGGAAGAATGCTGTAAACGACGAACAACATTATCCAACATCATTTCTTTAGGAGCATAAAGTTCACATGGTGCTTTGAATAACTGTTTGGATACAATATTATCCAATTTAGATTTATTTTCATCCAAAGTTTTATTTATTGCCAAATTAGCCCTTAAACTAAGTTGATTTATACCATTTTTTATTTCCTCATATGGTGGAACTGCAATTTCAGCAGCTGCCGTTGGAGTTGCTGCCCTAAAGTCAGCTACAAAATCAGCTATGGTAAAATCGATTTCATGACCCACAGCACTAATAACAGGAGTATTGCAATCATATATTGCTCTTGCAACAATCTCTTCATTGAACGACCATAAATCTTCAATGCTTCCCCCACCTCTTCCAACAATAAGAGTATCCAAATTAAATTTTTCAGACCTTTTTATTTGATATACTATATTTTCAGCAGCCTTATCTCCCTGAACAAGTGAAGGAAATAATAGCACTTCGCATAACGGCCAGCGCCTTTTAATTGTTGTTATGATATCACGAATCGCAGCACCATTTGCCGCAGTGACAACCCCAATTCTTTTTGGAAAATTAGGAATTTTCTTTTTATGTGAATCATCAAACAAGCCTTCCTTGTTGGGTTTTTCTTTTAGTTCCTCATATTTTCTGTGTAAATCACCAATACCGTCTTTGGATATTTCACTAACATACAACTGATAAGTTCCATAGTTTTTATAGACTTCAATTTTTCCTTCTATAAGAACTTTCATCCCATCTTTTGGTTTGAATTTGAGTTTATATCTAGCTCCAAACATGACACCACGAATTTGACTTTCCTCATCTTTTAAAGTAAAATACAGGTGTCCACTTCGATATAATTTGACATTTGATAGTTCGCCCTTAATAAAAATATGTTTTAAATTAGAATCGCTACCAATTAACTCACCAATATAGTCAGTGACCTTAGATACAGTGATATACTCCTCAACCATAAAATATCACCTTAAATAATAATTTGTTAACAAGAAGTAAATACTTTTTTGATGATAGAATTTAATTATTTAAAAAACAAAGAAGATAATATGGCAGACAAAGATTTGAAATTAGAAACAAAATGCTATGATGCTAATGAATATGGATACCTATATGGATTAAACAAAAGGATTCCTGATGAAGAATTTGAAAAAGTAAAACCTTATATGAGAGATTTTAGAAGAAAAGACTTCTTAGATGGAATCATAAAAGTTACTGGAAGGCCAGAAGGTTATCGCTGCCTGGAAAAAGATGTCAGTAAAGTTGAGGAAATTCTAGGGATAGAAAATACACTAGAAAAAAGACAGAATAAGATTAAAAAGGCATTTGAAGATCCGATTCAAAAAGTAAATCTTAAAGATAAAGCATACAACTGGCTCAATACCCTTTTTAAAACTGGAGGAACAAGACCTAAGCAGGATTTGAGCCGTTTGGCAATCCATTCAACAAAAATTTATGATCCGGACGACAGCTTTAAAAATGGAGCTGAAGACGGTGAGGGAACATTGTTCATGTACACTCCTCACGGAATGTGGTATATTATCAACAATTGCGGAAAGTATAGTGATTTAAGCTTGAATAATGTAAAAACACCTCAAGGAGGAGCTATTGGCTATAGATTAATGTATGATGATACTCTTGATACATTGATTAGAATATACACAGAAGAAAATGAGTATGGTGGTGAAAAATTATATTAATTATTGACATCAACTATTTATGATAAAAAAATAATAATTAAAAAAATGTAAAAAATATGTGATATTATGGAATATGATATTAAAAGTATAGCCATTTATACAATAATTGCAACACTTATTGCATCTATCATTGATGCAGTATTTTTCGCATCAAATATTGTTGCATATAGTTCTATAATTGCTATAGCAATAGCAGGAGTTATTATTGGATTTTTAGCAAAAAATTTAGAAACTGCAGGATTGCAGGAGGAATAGTGGGTTTTATAGTCTCAATTCTTCAATCATTTATAGCTCCAATATTTTTAAAAGGAACAAGCATCCACATATTAGATTCTTATTATGCAATTATTTGTGTAAGTACAATTTGTAGAGCGGGAGTTAGTTTAATCATAACAAGAAATGATTAAACACCACCATCACAACCAAACCATTAAATGAATGAAAATACTACCCATCCAACATCAAATTATCACCTAAAAAAGAAAAGACCTATTACTAAATTAAAAATACTTAAAAATCAAGTATTATTAAATATAAAGAAAAAGCTTTATGCGACTTAAATAATTTTTAAAACAAACATATAATTACCTAAAAAGAGGTGAAATTATGGATAAGAAAAAAATTATTATTGCAGTAGTCGTTATTATCGCAATTATTGCTGCAGGATTATTAATTTTAGGTAGTTCAGACATAACATTACAAGGTGTGGGTGCAAAAGTTACTATACCAAATAACTACACCGTAGATGATAAAGGAGTAGCAAGTGCAGGAGACGTGAAAATAGCATTTATAGGATCTGCTGATGGAACAAATGCAGATGTTGAAAAGTTTTATGGAGCTATAGCTAAATCTGGAAATGAATCAGGATATAAAAACTATAAAAATGGAACTATAGGTGATTTCAAATTCCAAGAATTTAGTGCTAATCCAAAAGAACTTAAAAATATTACAACTGAAAAAGTTACCTCCGGAGATACAACATCATGGACAGAATATCCTCCACAAATGGCAACCGTAGGTATGTTAAATGATGACAGTGTTGTTAATATGAGAAGAGTTACTTTTGTTAATACAAAAGATAATACAATTAATGATTTATTAATTTACTCAAACAATACGAATATTGATTTAAACACTCCAGAGTTTGATAAAATAATAAATAGTATTGCAATTTTAGAAAAATAGATAATTAATTTATTTTTCTATTATTTATTTTTTAAATATTTTCAATATAAATAAAAAAAAGAATTTAGTAATGACTTTGTGGAGTCATTCCTAAATGATGATCTTCGCTTTTCTTACCAGGAATTCCATAAGCATCAGCTCTACATTGAGTACATGCCCTAAATACTGGTATAATCTCTTCAACTTGTTCACGAACACTTTCCATCATTGAACAATCAGGACGTGAATAATGTTTCATTTTTCCTAACGGTATCAATGGCAGAATATTCATTAAAGAAGCACCTCTCTTTTTAACTTCTTTAGCTATTTCAACAATGTGTTCGTCATTCAATCCAGGAATTAAAACTGAATTTACTTTAACAACCATTCCATTAGCTGCTGCCTTTTCAACACCATCCAATTGATTTTGAATCAAAATTTTAACAGCGTCATAATCCTTATAGACTTTACCTTCATATTTAATAAATGAATAAATATCCACTGCAATATCTGGATCAATTGCATTTATTGTTACGGTTACAGAATTTACACCTAATTCTGCAAGTCTGTCAGCATATTTTGGGAGCAACAATCCATTAGTACTCATACATTTAATTAAGTCAGGATGTTTTTCGGCCATTTTTTCAAAGAATTCAAATGTTTCCTCATTTGCAAGTGAATCTCCAGGCCCTGCAACCCCAACAACTGAAATTGGACCGTCTGCAGTTACATCATCAATATGAGCAATTGCATCATCAGGTTTCATGATACAACTTGTTACACCAGGTCTGTCTTCCTCATTATTAATATCCCTCGTACAGAAGTTACAGAATATATTACACTTAGGTGCAACTGGCACATGAGCTCTTCCAACTTTATCATGCATTTTTTCATTAAAGCAAGGATGTGCTTTAGTTATATGTGCAAATCTTGAACCTTTATGTTCAGCCATAATAACCACTTCTCCATATTTATTTATACTAATTTTATAACAAGTGTTATATAAATTTTTCTACATTCCGTTATTTAATTCAGCAATATATTCTTCAGCTTTTTCAATCCAAGAATCCATAATTAACTCATCAGTGGCCACGACTGCAATAATATCCTTTGTAGACATGTCTTTAATAATTTTAAAGCCTTCTGGTAAAATTCTGAATATTGCATCATAAATTCTTCTTTGAAGGTTGGAGTGCGGGTCATCAATAACCAAATTCTCCAAATCCATCTGATTGCCTGAAATTTCAAGCTGATACCTGTTAGGTTGATAAATCTCATCTCTGGAAAATATTCTCCACAATTTGTTTAAAATATTAGGAAGATAATTTTCATCATCAACAAGAATCATCGTCACATCATTTTGTTTATTATAACTGAAACTAGCGACATCTTTGAATTCGACAACAGTAGAAGTTTTTTTCATTTTAATAGCTAATATAAATACCGGATCATCAGGATTGACAAAAGCTTTTAAATCATCGACAGATGCACCCAAAACCAAATCCTGAAAGATTTGTTTAATGATGATTTCATAAACTTCAGCACCTTTCTTATCATAGCATTCAACTAACATCGAATCAACCCTGTTTATTTATTATCTTGCCTGTGTCCCATTCCTGATACAAGAAGAGCTGCACCTACAGCACCAATGTGTTGAGAGTATTCAGGAACAATAATTTCAATTCCACCTAATGTTTCACTTACAGCTTCAACAAGACCTGAAATTAAACTTGTTCCTCCCACTTGTATCAATGGTTCACGAATATCAATTTCCTGAAGTTGTTGTTCATACACTTGCTCTGATACAGAGTGACATGCAGCGGCCGCAACATCAGCTTTAGATCCACCTGCTGCAAGAGTAGTAACTAAATCTTGAATACCGAATACAATACAGTAGGAGTTCAACATTGCTCTTCTCCAATCCCCTTGAACAGCTAAAGGACCGAGTTCAGTAATATCTACATCTAATCTGCGTGAGGTCATATCTAAAAATCTTCCGGATGCACCGGCACAGATACCGCCCATAGTAAAGTTATCCGGAATACCATTATTTACAGTAATTACCTTGTTATCCATACCACCAATATCTAATACAGTAGCTTCTCCTTTTTGACAATCTGCCAAGTATACTGCACCTTTTGCATTAACAGACAATTCTTCCTGAATAAGTTCAGCGCCGAATTCCTGACCCATTGTAAATCTACCATAACCAGTAGTTCCAATACCATCCAAATCATCCCAGCCATAATCAGTTTGACCGAAAGCTTCTGATGCTGCAGTTTTTGCAGATTCAATGATATCCTTAGTTGATGTCCAACCAGTTCCAATAACCTGATTGTTTTCCATCAAGACCGCTTTTGTAGTGGTTGAACCGGAATCTAAACCAAGAGTAAGACCTTCTTGTTTTTCACGAGCAAGAATACTTCTACGAGTTACTGTAGTAGCCAATGCTTCCATACGGATAAACAATTCATCAGCTTTTGTTCTTTCAGTAAATGAATAGGTAACTACCGGAATACGAGTATTATTCTGTATAAAACGTCTTACTTCATTCCTTACAAGTGCTGCTTCAGCACATCTAAAACAAGTAGCAATAAATACTGCATCAGGCCTTGATTTACCTTCAACAATAGCCATGGCTCTTGCAATCATTAACTTTAAACTTGAACTTTGTGCAGAAAAACCAAATTTTTCATATGCCTCATCAATATACTCTAAATCGATTTCTGGAAGAATAATTTCCGCACCAAATTTATTAGCTGCTTTTTCAATTTCCTTTTGAATTCCACTATATTCAGTTCCACATGAAACTAAAGCAATTTTTACCATATTTATTCCTCCCCTGACTCTTCTAGTGAATCAACAAAATCATTTATTTCATTAACCATAAGATAAGTTTCATCTTGATTAGTTGGATAAGTTACTTCTAAAACAGGAATATCTCTGTTCCTAAGCAAAAATATTGACAATTCATTTGTTCTTGCACAACCAATACAACCAAAGCCATATGGTGCACCATCAACAATAATTGCTGCTTCAGCTTCATCTATCAATGGTCCAATAATAGACATTCTACCACGAACACCTGATGGAACCTCAATAGCCGCATATTTAAGACCATTAATCGGGTCTTCTTCAGTAATATTCATTGGTGGAGAATCAATCTCCGGATCTTTAATTTTTTGCCTAATTTGTTTTTGAAGAACTAAAGGAGTATGACCTTTCCTTTCAATTAAATCTGCCAAGATTAATGAATTTGGAGGATAAATAGCTACTTTCACCATATTTTCACCTATAATTTTTATTTATTTTCTAAACATTCATTCATAATTTTTTCAAAATCATCAACTTTTACCGGTTTTTTCTCTTCAATTGTTACTTCTTTGGGATTTTCTAAAGCTTCAGCAACATAACCAAGTATTGTATATTCTTTTTCCATTTGATGGAATCCTTCTCTTGGGCCGAATCTATGACCTCTACATCTTCTAGGATCCCCTGGAGCAAAGCCTCTTTCCTTTGTGAATATATGTGCAGGATCAAGTTTTCTAATCTCTTTAATTGCTTTATACACATCCTCTTTTTTTCCACTAATCATTGATCCATAACAAGTGTTTTTAATTGTTAAAGGAAGACCAAGCATGTGGAATTCTCCTACAATTTCACTTTCACTTACACGAGCTCCAGGTCCAAGAATAATCATACGAGTAATTACATCCGGATCCCAATCTTCACTACTCATGTTTACTTTAGGACATAGATTCTCTGACATAAACTACAACTCCTTCTTTTTTATCTTCTAAACCATCAGTATTCGCAACCATCTTACCGACAATATTTGTTGCATTGAATGATTCAGCAGTTGGCCCAAATTCCCGATTAGGTTCAAATCTAACACCAATCAAACCTGCAGTTTTTGATGACATGTTCGTAATACCAATTTCACATTCATTTACAACATCGGTCGGATTGTTTTCAGGAATAAGACCTTTAGCTAATTTCTTGTTACCTTCAAAAATGGTAATATGCATTCCAGGTACCGCGAAGTGAACTTTAATTTTTCCGATAGGGTTTTCCAAAAGACCTGAAATTAATTTAAAGTATTTAACTGATCTTGGAGCATTATCAACAAATTTAATTTCACATAATTCATTTGGACTGATGGCTTTTGTTACAACTTTTCCTTCATTAATAATATCAATAGTGTGTCTAGGAGATTGTTCGACAATTATTGCATCATCATCAGTTACACCCTCACGAATATGCTCAATACCCGCTTCAGCCAAAATTTTTCCAGCATCTCCTTGTGATTTACTAAGTAACAGTAATCTTTGTTGTTCAGATTTAACAGTTATGAAATCATCTTTTTTTGCAATATCAATAATTTCCATTCCTGCAGTGATTTTACCGACAGTGGTATGGTTTGGAGTTAAAACCCTGTTTTCACGGTAAACATACATCCTACCTACACCATTACCTTCATTCCTAATAGTTATAGTACCTCTAACTCTCTGAGTAGTATTTTCTTTAGGCTTATCGATACCTTGCAATTCATAAAAACCAATGAAAGAATTAGAATCAAAATTAACTTTAATTCTGTTATCCTTAATAATTGAAAACAAGTGCTCAACACATATTGGGGACTTCTCATCTATTTCAAAAGAAATATATGTAAATAATTCATTTCCTTCCTCCAAAACAGTGCTCAAATCAGAAACAGATGCACTATCAGTTGTTGTGCTTCTTTCAATAATCGGTTCAATAGAAGTTACCACATCATCATCAGTTAATTCGTTTAAAGTCTTTTTACCACCAATAATACGTGCAAAAATACCCTTGTTAAATGGAGGTACACCATATATATTAGTAGTATTTTCCTTAAGAAGAATTAAGTGAGTAGATTCATTACTAAAACTGGATAAACTTAAAACAACATCCCCCTCATAATATTTGAATTCATCATGAGTAGGTTCTAAATCAGTTACAATAGGTCCGATAGAAACTTCAGTTGAAGTAGACCACCTAATTGACAAATCAGTAAAATCTTCATATTGATTTTTCCACACATCAATAATAGGTTTTGCTTCCTCGTCATCAACCAATTCAATAATAATAGAACCTTGGGTAGTTTTAATTTTATATTTAGTAATATTCTTTTCCAGTTCTTTTTTACCTTTGATTAGACAAATAATACTACCAGGAGTATATGGAGCATTAGTTTCATCAATTACATCCTGAATTGTAGAACCATCTGCTACATCAATCTCTTTGCCATTAACTTTAATTAACATACAATCTCCTAATAATTGTTTAATATGATAAGTATATTTTTTAATATTAAAATACTTACTTATTTAATTTTGACAAAAGAGAAAAAAGAGAAAAAATAAAAAAATTCCGACTATAATTTAAAAACAGGATTTTTATTTTGATTAAAAACTTCTATTGTTTGGTCTTTATAGGTTACATTCAATACCCTATCGTCAGTTACTTCACCAACAACACAAGCTTCAATTGAATATTCTGCCAAATAATCACAGATAAAATCACATTTATCTTTACTAGCAGTAAATACAAAACCTGATCCAGGATATGATTTTAACCAATCATTCCATGGCATATTTTCATTTTTAGGAATATCTTCCAAATTAACATTAGCCCCTTTTTCAGAAGTTTCTAAAAGCATTTCCAGTGTCCCTAAAATTCCGGGATTAGAAATATCCTTGCCTGCTTTAATATAATCATGTTCGGCCAAGTATTGTACTGCAGTGATTTGGTCACGTACAAGCTGAGCATCCTTATCATAAGTAGTATCCCAGTTCAAACTAAACATTTCATGAGGTTTTCCATCCAAATCAATAGCCACAATTACTTTATCGCCAGTTTTAGCATCAAAACTAGTAATTAATTTATCTTTCTGAGCAATTCCCACAATAGCTACCCCTACAGAGTCACTATCGCCATCAGGATGTAGGTGCCCTCCAACCATTGGAACACCAAATTTCAAGCATCCATCTTTAATGCCTGTCAGCAAATCCTCATAAATTTCATCATGATTAATAGACATTATATTAACCATGGCCAACGGTTTACCCCCCATGGCAGCAATATCATTAACATTAACAAGAACTGAACAATAACCTGCCCAATAAGGATTTACATTCATGATTTGACCCCAGATTCCATCCGCAGCAATTAATACAACCTGATTATTTCCAATGTCAACAGCTGATGCATCATCACCAATATCAATGATCACATCCCCAGAAACATTATAAGCATCACTTAAAAGATTAACAACATTATCAATAGAACTTTTACGTGAAACTCCTTCAAATTCTTGCACTTCCTTTATGAGTTTTTCAAAGTCTAAAATAAACCCCACTTCCTTAAATTTTATTAATTGTATATTTAATATTCATATTATTTATGATTTCAATGATTTCATTTTCAACATCATCAATTGAATTGAAATCTCCAGAATAATTATTATTTTTAAAAATTTTTTTATAAATTATATTGCCGATAATATCATCATTTCCACTTTCAACTTCAAAAATAACAGAATTTTTTGATTTAAAACCATCTTCAACTACCTTATCCAAATCACCATCAGTTATTCCTATTATTGGAATATTGAATCTGTATAAAATATCAGATGCAATCAAAGTGGTATCATCACCGATTGTTATTACACATGAAGCATTCCTGAACTTATATACATCTTCCCCTGCATGATCAAGAAAAGCTAATTTAAATTTTTCAGAGGTTTTATTTTCCAATACTCTTGGCGTTACTTTTGCCTTTCTTAAAAGTCCTGTTTTAACAATTGCTGAAGATAAATCAACATCCCCTAATTTTTCAACACCATGAGGCTTTATCTCTCCACCAACAATATCAACTATTTTATTGTCGTTTGATACCAAAACAAGTTTATCTGAAGTTGATTTTCCAATGACAACACTATTGACCATAATGTTTTCACCAGGACTTACTCCATGAATAGTACGTCGACTTTGACTTTTTTCATCATCTTTAATATGGTTTTCATAGATTTCTTCAGGTTCAACAATGGTTAAATTTAATTTTTTAGCAAATTCGTCTGCCAAATTGCTTTTTACAGCCCAATTAATCACACTACCATCAACTTCGCCGGGCCTTTCAATTTGAATAATTGGAGTATTATTTTCATCGATCTTATTTTTATAGTGGTTATATACCTTATATCCAAAAACCTGTCCTGTGGTAGATGATTTGCCATAATTTAAAAGAAAAATAACATCAACAGAATCCTCATGAAATATTTTAAGCGAATCGCTTGGAACCAATTTACGGGAAATATCAATAATATCCTCCAAAGACTCGTCAATGACGGCAGTTCGACCCATCGTTCCACCCAATCTTACAGAAACATTCCCATATTCAACAATTAAATTTATAAGCTTCAATGCGTAACCTGAATCTATAATGTTTGGACCGTGAACTACAATTCCAATATTCATTTATTCACCTTAATCCTCTTTTTGAATATTTTAGATCCACATACATCACAGTCATCAAAAGGATAGTTTTCCTCAAATTCCTTTTTGCATCCCTGACAAACTTTTTTCCAATTATATATTTCTTTAATACCCTCAGTTATTATGCCTGAATATGGAATATTCATTATTTTTAATGTATTCTGAATAGTGTAGTCATCACTAATTACCTTAACGGATTTTCCTTCATCAATCAACATTAATGCAAGTGCTATTATCTTTTTATCAGGAAGAGATAATCTTAAGACATCACCGGACTTGGAGATATTTTCTTCAGTTTTATCCAAGTATTTTCTATCAACGTCCTGAACAATAAGTATTCCATCATCAACTGCACTATCATACAATAATCTAGATTCAAAATCCTTAATTTCAGCAGTGATTTCCGGAACAGTATAATTGTACTGTGATGTTGGTTTAAAACCATTAATGAATGCAGATGCATCTAAAACATAGTAAATTTCCATGAATATAAATATGATTTAAAAATTTATAAAAGTTTTTGGTTAATTCTATCGAAAAATGTAATTTGTTTTTCAGGAAATTTAAATTAATTACGAATATAAAACAGCCAAATATGTAAAAACCATATTACCCGACTTTCATGGAAGTTTCATAGAATATTCATAAAAACTTCATAGAATATTCATAAAAGTTTCATATATTTATTTAAATTTCATAGTAAAAAATAATATTATAAACATATTTCAATAATATGCAAAAACTAATGCTGTGATAAAAATGATGATGAATGAACAATACATACAAAAAGACATAATGTTTATCGTCAAATCAGAAATTAGATTAAAGATTTTAACTGAATTGAATGATAAACCCCAAACAATTAAAGAAATTGTTAATAAAACTAAAATGGCTTATAGTTCCGTGTCAAATAATCTAAATAAACTAGAATACAAAAAGCACGTTATTAAAGAAAATAGAATTTATACAATGACACCTATGACAAAACTTTATTTCAACCAACTGATGGAATTTAAGAAAAGCATTGATGTCATTAAAAATTTCAACAGCTTTTGGTATAAGCATGATATCAAAAATATTAACAATGAATTAATAGAAAATATTACACAACTATATGAATCAAAATTAATTGAGACAAATCCTATCGATATTTATAAAACACATGATAATATCAAAAATCAACTTAAAATATCAAAAAACGTAAAGGGAATTCTCCCATATATTCATCCGGACTATCCATTATTAATTGAAAATATCTTAAAAAATAACGGAAAAATCGAATTGATAATGGAAAAGAATATCTTTCAAGGATTATTGTCTCAAATCGATAAAGATCTGAAAAATAAATCTGTTCGAAATGGATCTTTAAAAATGCATATTTTTAATGGAAACTTAGATATTTATTTATTAATATGTGATGATTCCATGAATTTAGGATTATTTAAAAATGATGGCAGCTATGATCAAAACAGAATTCTAAATTCCACAACCGAAGACTCCCTAAACTGGGCGAACAACTTATTTGAAAATATAAAACAAAGAGTGATTTAAATGAGTTCAAGTACTTTAAAAGAAAATGAACCACAGGAATTTAAAAATGTCAAATATCTTTTGACATCTTCAATGCGTACATTAATCCTTATTGTTTTATATACTAATAAAAAAAATCTTAATGAAATCAGGGACGAACTAAAAAAACCATCTGCAACAATATTGCATGGTTTAAAGGAATTGGAAGAAAACAATCTTATTAAAAAAGATAGAAAATATTATTCATTAACATCAAACGGGTATTTACTAGCAACAAACATGATTAAACTAATTGATAATTGGTATGCTATCGAAAAAAACAAAGTGTTCTGGAATAACCACGACCTGAGTGGTATTCCAGAAAATTTTTTAAATAAATTATATCTCTTGAAAGATGCCCAATTCATTTCATCAACAACAAGCGACTTATCTAATGCATTTAATACATACATACAACTAATTTCAACAGCAGATGAACTAAACATTATACTACCAATATACTCAGAAAATCATTTTAAATATTTGATTAAATTATTAAAAAATGATGATTTGAAAAGATTGACAATACTAATAAATACAGAAATACTGAAAACGATGAAAAAGAATAGGTATCTAAAAAAATCATTGATAGAAAATGAAAAAACAAAAATAATAGAAATCTCTGAAAATCCGAAGATATTTTTAACATTTTCAAATGAATTTATGGCACTGACATTATTCTTTAATGACAATCATTATGATGATTCACAGATTATCATAGATAAACATGAAAATGCCATAAAATGGAGCAAAAATCTCTTTCAAAGATACATGGAAATGATATAATGTATATTGAAGAAAATGAAACCCAAAAAGCATTAAAAATAATTCTTTTACAGAAAAAAGGTGGAAAAAACTGTGCAAGAATTATTGAAAAGTTACTTATTCGACCATATAATTCCAATCAAATGGCAAATGAACTTCATATTAGCTACAATACCGCATATTACCATTTTCAAATAATGCTAAAATATGATTTGATTAATAAAATGCCATCAAAATATGGAACATTTTATGTGGCAAAACAGAACCTAATAAATGAAAAAGAATCATTTGAAGAGATAAAAAAATTAATTATAGATTAATTAAATATAGATTTTGTAATGATAAAAATTAGGTGATTAAATGGAAAGTGAAACTACCAAACAACATCAAGATGAATCTTCCAACAATATTACATGCGGAATTATCACTTTAAGTGATAGCAGAGATAAAAAAGAAGATTTATCAGGAGATTATATTGAAAATGAACTTAAAAAGAGATATACTGTAAAATCAAGAGAGATTATAAAAGATGAAAAAGATGATCTTTTAAAATCTATTGATGAAATGATAAACAACAATGTCGATGTAATCCTAACAAATGGAGGTACCGGACTAAGTGAAAGAGATATAACCGTTGAAAGTGTTGAAAAATTATTTGATAAAAAAATTGATGGTTTTGGAGAAATTTTTAGACATCAATCATATATAGAAATTGGTTCAGGAGCACTTCTCTCACGTGCTACTGCAGGTGTTTATAAAAAATGTTGCATATTTTCCATGCCAGGATCACCTAATGCTGTTAAAACGGCTCTAAACATAATAATTGATGAACTTCCACATATTGTTCATCATGCAAAAAAATAAATTTTTGATGGATTAAAATCCATCATTATATTTTTTTTATTACTTGCCAAATGCAATAAGTGTAATCATTGGAGTAGCATATGCTTCGATAATTGCTGCAACCAATAAGAAAATCACCATTAGAATTAAAGTAAAAATAATATCTTTTAGAACATATGAATCCAAAAAAGCTTCTTTAACACTTCTTTTTTTAATGGCACTGATTTCTAACTTCGTAATCAAAAATGCACCCGTTAATGCAAATACGCTTCCGCCCATATATTCAAAAATGAAATGGGGAAAAATCGATACCATAGAGAAATATAAATCACCGCCAAAAGGTGCGCCGATAGCAACAGCATTAAATATTACTAGAATTAAAGAAATTATTGAAAATAAAATTCCACCAATAAAAACTACCAAGTCAACGAGCAAATTATGCGTAAATAATCCTACAGCATCACCAGCAATATCCGAATAAGAAATTGATTTATTGGTTTCACTCATCATCTTAGAAATCATACCATACTTTTCTCCAGCAAAAATATTACCTGCAATGGCACCAATGATAACGAACACAATCAGAATTACCAAAGAAAGGAGTATTAATTTCTTATTTCTTGAAAAATATCCTTTTATAAATTTCTTTGTAAATAATTCCATCATATCACTAAAATTCATCAACAGTTATTAAGGGTTCTAGTTTAATTCCTTCTTTTTCAAATGCATCAATAGCGCCTTCCTGTCTGTCGACGACAACAAAAGCTCGGGTTACATTTCCACCATTTTCTTGAATAGCTTTAATGGCTTTAAGAAGAGATCCTCCAGTAGTTGTTACATCTTCAACAACAATAACATTATCGCCGGAGTTCAATTCACCTTCAATTAATTTAGATGTACCATATCCTTTCTTTTCCTTACGAATCATCAATAATGGAGTTTTACTTTCAAGAGAGACTGCAGTAGCAATAGGAACTGCACCCAAAGCAGGACCAGCAACTTTATCAATTCCATCTTCTGCAATCAATTCAGTGATTAATTTTGCAATAGTGGATAATATCTCAGGTTCTGTTATTGCTTTTTTCATATTGATATAATAGTCGCTTTTTTTACCTGATGACAAAGTGAAATCTCCTCTGAGGAAAACTTCATTTTCTTTTAATAGTTTGATTAAATAGTCTTTAGATGGCATTATAAATCATCATCACTTTTGAGTAATACTTTATCACCAATAGCTTTTACAAGTTCTACCGGTACAACATTTTCACTGTCACGAAGTTGTTCTGAGAATCCTATTTTCTTAATAACCAAATCAGTTATTTCAAAAGTATCTTCATCAAAAACAATTTCTTGAACTTTACCTATGATATTTATGTTCGCATCTAAAACTTCTTTATTGAATAATTCTTTTGTTCTCATAAAATCACCTATTATAAAATAATATTAAATTATTAATTTAAATAAATTTGTTTTTATCCTAAAAATTTTTCTATCCAGAACAACAATAAATAATTTACAGTATTTCCAACACAGCCCTCCAAAAGATTAAAAGATAAATCAAAGGCAGTATTTTTATTGATAATGCCCTTTTTAAAATCATCTATTAAATTTAAAATTGAAGAAGTTATGGCAATATTTTCCTGAATTTTAGAATCGATTTTTAGCTGTGAAATGAACTTATGTTTATTTTGATTTAAGCCATCATAAAATTCATTGATATCTAACTTATATCTATTTAATAATACCAAAACATTAGATTGTGAATTTGGAGTAATCCAAACTTGTTTTTTAATTGCTACATGTATAGACTCAATGATACTTTTAGCAATTATTTCACCTAATTTGGAATGTTTACCTGCATTAGTAATTACATTATTCGAATCTAAATTAGAAGCAATTATAAGACCGTCAGTGCCCGTGCCTGTTGCAAAATTATTAGAATATTGAGAAGGTATTTTCAAATTATTTAAAGCCACAGTTTTAGCTTCGCTAGCCACCATAAAAGCCTCTGCCAATACATTATCATTCAATTTTGAATTTATCAGCAAAATTGTATTAATGGTTCCTGGTTTAAATTCACCATTTTCTTCATAAAATCCTGCATCATCACCTGCGCAAACTGCATTAACACGAACTCCTGCAGTTGTAATGGCAACGACTTCCAATTTCTTATATTTCTTAGTCACTATTGACACATTTCTCATTTTAGCTAATGTGACAAGACCTGATGACATTTTAGGATTAAAATTTAAATCATCACATAACCGGATTAAATAATCAAATAAATCATGATTTTCCAAATAATTTATATTTTCTTGAGATAAATGATGATTAAAAACGAATTCCAAATTATTTTTTATTCCGCCATTTAAAACAGAATTAGAAATAGTGTTGTGCCGATTATTAAATTTAATAAAAATAGAGTCTTTGAAATAATACACTTCATCAGATGTTGAAGTCTTAAAAATAAGTCTGTCGTTATACATAAAATAAAAAAAGAAAAGATGTAAATTAGATTTACATCATTGGAGGCATACCTCCGCCCATACCTGGGTCCATAGGCATGTCGTCTGCTCCACCAGAGGATGCAATTACATCATCAATTCTTAAAATCATTTCAGCTGCTTCAGATGCAGATTGGATAGCTTGTTTTTTGACACGTTTTGGTTCAATTACACCAGCTTCTTTCATGTCTGCTACTTCACCAGTGAATACATCTAATCCCATGTAGAAGCTGTCTTCTTGAGCGGCTCTTAAATCTACTAAGGAGTCAATGCTGTCTAAACCTGCGTTTTCAGCTAAGGTTTTAGGTACGATTTCTAATGCTTCTGCAAATGCGTTTACAGCTAATTGTTCTCTTCCAGAAATAGATTCTGCATAATCTTTGAGTTTTTTAGCCATAGCGATTTCAGGAGCACCTCCACCAGCAACAACTTGGTCATCTTCAACAGTAGCTGCCACTACACCGATAGCGTCTTCGATAGCTCTTACGATTTCGTCAACGATGTGTTTGGTACTACCTCTTACGAATAAGGTTACGGATTTAGCTGCACTGCATTCTTCGACAAAGATCATGTCTTCACCAGAGATTTTTCTTTCTTCGACGATTCCTGCTTGACCTAAGTCATCTGAGGTTAAATCATCTAAGTTAGAGATAACGGTTGCACCGGTAGCTCTGGATAATTTTTCAATGTCAGATTTTTTAACTCTTCTTACAGCTAAAATACCTGCTTTGGATAAGTAGTGTTGTGCTAAGTCATCAATACCTTTTTGTGCGAATAAAACGTTAGCTCCAGAATCAGCGACTTTTTGAACCATGTCTTTAATCATGTTTTCTTCTTGTTCAATGAATGCTTGCATTTGAGCAGGGTCAGTGATTCTGATTTCAGCGTCAACTTCAGTTTCTTTAACTTCTAATGGAGTGTTGACAAGAGCGATTTTTGCATCTTTGATTTCAGATGGCATACCCGGATGTACTTTTTCTTTGTCAATGATTACTCCTTCAACTAAGTTGGATTCTTCGACAACAGCACCATCTTTTTTCTCGATTTTAATATTGTCAATGTCTACAACTTTATCATCAGCAACTTTTTGTACAGCTTCAACGATTAATTTTGCTAATGGTTCACGTGCTGCTTCGGTTCCTTTACCAGTCATAGCAGTCATAGCTACTTTAGTTAAAGTTTCAGTGTCAACATCATCGATTGCAATTTCATCTAAGATTGCTTGAGCTTTTTCAGCTGCTTTTCTGTATCCCATTGCAATGATAGTTGGGTGAATGTCTGAATCTAATAAGCTTTCGGATTTTTTTAATAATTCACCAGCAATAATAACTGCAGTAGTAGTTCCGTCTCCAACTTCATCTTCTTGGGTTTTTGCTACTTCTACGAGCATTTTTGCTGCAGGATGTTCAATATCCATTTCTTTTAAAATAGTTACTCCATCGTTGGTTACAACAATGTCTCCGAGACCATCCACCAACATTTTGTCCATTCCTTTTGGACCTAAAGTAGTTCTTACAGTTTCAGCTAATACTTTACCAGCTAAAATGTTATTTCTTTGTGCGTCTCTACCGATGGATCTGTTAGTTCCTTCAGGTAAAATAAAAATTGGTTGTCCACCTTGTGCCATTTAATCACCTTTTTTAATTTTAATAAATAATTAGATCAGTTTAAAAATCAACATGAAAAATAAGATATAGTGTTGAATAAACCTTTCTACATATAACATGAGTTTAAGGTTATATAAATACTTTACTATTTAGTAAATTTTTGTAAGAAAAAGATGATGATAAGACAATTAAAAAAAGTTGAATCGAAAATAAACAGAAAATAAATAAAAAAAGAATAGATAAAAAATTATCTATGTTGTTTTTTCTCTAATTTGAAAGGAGGAGTTCTTTCAATAGTTTCATAAGATTCCTGTTCCTCTTGGAGTTCATTGAAGAAAGCATTAATTTCTTCCAATCTTTTAATTTTATCATTTTTACGAATCAATTCATTTTGGAGATTAATAAACTCTTCACGTGAAACAGTTTGCTCTTTTAAAAATTTAAGTTCATTATCCTTTGCGTTGATTTCATTTTGAAGTTGATTTTGTAAATCAACATAATCTGATTTAGGGACACTTTGCTCTTTTAGATATTTTAATTCACTATCACGAACAGAAATTTCACTTTCCAAATAGTTTTGAAGACTTACATATTCTTCACGAGGAATTGAATTTTCTTTTAGAGAATTAATTTCATTATCCATTGCAGCAACTTCATTTTCCAATAATTGTTTAAGGCTATTATAATCTTCTTTAGGGATAGATTGTTCTTTTAAATTGGATATTTCATTATCCATTGCCGCAATTTCATTTTTAAATTGTGTTTCTAAATTATCATAATCCTGTTTTGGGATAGTTTGCTGTTTTAACAAAATCATTTCATTGTCAATAGTAGTAATCTCATTATCTTTTTGCTGGAGTTCCCTATCCTTAAGCTCTAATTGCTTTTGGAGTTCCATAATCTCCTGTTGAGCACCAGCATCATTTTCCAATTTGATGACCTGTATTTTATAATCATCAATGGTTCTTGAAAGATTATTTATTTGCGCATCCTTTTCAGCAATGCTTTTATAAGATTCATTCAATCTTTCATTTACTTCAGACAATTCATTTTTCTTATAATCTTTCAATTGTTCTGCAAAATAAGTTTTAATTTCATCCAAAGAATTATTTACATAATCAAGTTCATAAATCCTATCTTCCTGATTTTTAATTAATAAATCTTTCTCATTTAATTGATTTCGTAATTGATTTGCTTCCTCTTCTGCTTTAAATTTAATAACTGAAACTTCTTTTTCTTTGTCAACAATATCTTGTTCGAGCTCTCTAATGCGTGAAGCAGAGTTATCATTAGCTTTCTCCACTTCCAATTGTGTTAAATCGAATTTAAGTTTATTTAACTCTAATAAACAAGATCTGACTAAAGACTGTAAAGTCTCTTTTTCAGCATCTATTCCATTTACCATTTCTATCCCTTAACTTAAAATTTATCTCAATATTGAAATTTGCATATGATTAATTTTTAAATTTAAAAATTATGTTATACCATACACTATATTTATCTAATATTAAATATTGATGTTATACTATTTAAATTAAACCATTAAATAAACCAAAAATAGAAACTAAAAAAATATAGAAACCAGTTGAAAAATATAGAAAAAAATAGAAAAAATAAAAAAATAAATGAGTTAAATTAGAGTATTCTTTCATTAATTAACTCAGCATTTAATACTGATGCTCCAGCAGCACCACGAATAGTGTTATGCCCTACAAGAACATATTTAAAACTATTATCAAAAGCTTGGTCTTTTCTTAACCTACCAACACTAACAGACATACCATTACCAGCATTTCTATCCATTCTTGGTTGAGGCCTGTCCATTTCTTCTTTGACAATGACTGGATTTTCAGGTGCTGAGAATAAATTTAATTCTTGAGGCAATGCTTTGAAATTTGCCATTTTATCTTTCACATCACCAATGTCAAAGTCATCATCCAACTCAATGAATATTGCCTCGGTATGACCATCAATTACAGGAACCCTATGACATGATGCACTTAATCTGAAATTTGCATCATTGACTTTTTCACCATCAAAAGAACCTAATAAGTGCAAGGTTTCAGATTCCATCTTTTCTTCTTCACTGCCTATGTAAGGAACAAGATTGTCAACAATGGCCATTGATGGAACACCATTGTAACCTGCACCAGATACTGCCTGCATAGTTGATACTCTTATTGAGTTAACATTGAAATTATCCACAATAGGTTTCAATGTTAAAGTTAAAGCAATAGTTGAACAGTTAGGATTGGTTACTATAAATCCATCCCAGTTATTTTCTTTTTGCTGAGCATCAATCATGTCTAAATACTCAGGATTGACTTCTGGAATAACTAAAGGAATATTTTTCTTCATCCTATGAGCACTGGCATTACTTGCAACAACATAATCTTTTGCAAAGTCTTTTTCAACTTTAGCAGCAAATTCGGTAGGAAGTGATGAAAATACTATATCTACATCATTATCCATATCTTCAGGATTTGTTTCACATACAACAATATCTTTTACTGACTCAGGCATTTCATCATCAAGATACCATGTGGTTGCATCTTCATATCTCTTACCCGCAGAACGTGAAGAAGCTGCAAGAGCAGTAAGCTCAAAATCAGGATGTTTATCCAACAATTGAATAAATCTTTGACCTACCATTCCAGTAGCACCAAGTACACCTACATTAACCATAATAACACCTATTCTAAACCTAGAACATCATTCATACTGCTAACAACACCTTTTTCAGCAGTAGGCACATATCTAATAGCTCTAATTACACCGGCTATGAATACTTCTCTTGTATGTGCTTGATGTTTAACTTCAATTCTTTCACCATCACCAACAAACAATACAGTATGATCACCAACAATGTCTCCACCACGTATTGCATGGATGCCTATCTCTTCAGGAGTTCTTTTTCCAACCATACCCTGTCTTCCGTAAACTCCAACTTCTTCAGGGTCACGTCCTAATGATTCGGCAATTACTTCAAATGCGGTCATTGCAGTTCCTGACGGAGCATCTTTTTTCTGATTGTGATGAGCTTCGATAATTTCAATATCAAAATCATATAATAATGGAGCCAGTTTCTTTAATGTGTTGAAAAATACATTTACTCCAATAGCCATATTTGATGAAATTACTGCACCAACCTTATTGTCTTCAACATTTTTAATGTTTGATGCCATCTGTTCTTCAGTGAAACCTGTTGTTCCAACAACAATATTGACACCACAAGCAGTAGCTGTTTTAATAGTTTCAACAGCAGCAGGGGCAATTGTAAAATCGACCAATACATCAGGTTTTGTTGCTTTTAAAGTTTCTTCCAATTTTTCTGAACCAACAATTTCAACACCAAGCTCTCCGGCACCAGCCTGAACACCAGCATCTTTACCAGCCAATGGAGAATTTGGAATTTCAATAGCTGCAACAACTTCCATATCTTCTTGTTCTGTAATTTTTCTAATAATACCGGAGCCCATTCTTCCAGCAGCCCCAGTCACTGCAACTTTAATCATCAAATCACCTTAAATTAATTCTGAATCTTTTAATGCTTTTTTAAGAACTTCCAAGTTTTCTTCTTTCATTGGAGCTAATGGTTCTCTTAAAGGTCCTGAAGGAAGACCCATAATACCCATTGCAGTTTTTACAGGGACAGGATTACTTTCAATGAATAATGCCCTGATTAAATCCAACATTTCATAATGAAGTTCACAAGCACGAGTATAATCATCATTTAATATGCTATCAACCATTAAAACCATTCTTTTTGCATCTATGTTAGCAGATGCACTGATTACTCCAGTTCCTCCAACAGCCATTATCGGTAATGTTAAGGAATCTTCACCAGACAATATGTTGAAATCATCTTCAAGACCTTCAAGAGTAAGTGCTCTGTAAATATCAGATACTTTATCAACACTTCCGCTTGCCTCTTTAACTGCATCGATGTTTTCAATTTTTGCAATTTCAACAATAGTTTCAACATCCATATTTATTCCAGTACGTGAAGGCACATTATAAGCAATTACCGGAATATCACATTCCCCGAGAGCCCTATAATGTTCAACAAGAGCATGCTGTTGAGGTTTATTGTAATATGGAGTTATAACAAGTGCAGCATCAGCACCGGCATCTTTTGCATATTTTGTTAAATGAACGGCTTCCGTTGTAGAGTTACTTCCAGTACCTGCAATAGTTTCAACTCTGCCATCCACTTCATCAACCAAAATTTCAATAATTTGTCTGTGTTCTTCATGAGTAATCGTAGCTGATTCTCCAGTAGTTCCAGCCCCAACTAATCCATTCACACCTTTTTCAATCAAATAATTTATATTGAATCTAAAACCTTCTTCATCAATATATCCTTTTTCATCAAAAGGAGTTACCATCGCAACATAAGTTCCTTCAAAATTCATTCTAAAACCTCTTTAAGTAATTCAAATGCTTTTTTACCATCTTCTAATTTCACATAAACAACAATAGCTGTTTGAGATGAAGATATTTCTATTATATTAATATGATTTTTTCTTAACGGTTCTGTAATTTTTGAAATGATTCCTGGAGTTTCTTCAGCAAAATCCGGACTTACTATCGTAATCATTGATGTATCTTCTGCCAGAGATAGTGAACTGAATACATCATCTTCAATTACTAAAGTATGCAATAAACGATAAGCTTTTTGTGAATCTTGTTTTTCGACAAATACAGTCATTGAATTTTGTCCGGCTGAAATGCCAAATATGTTAATATTATTGCTTGCAAGACATGCAGTTAATTTAGCTAAAAGGCCTGATTTTTTAAGCATTCCATCCCCAACTAATGCTATAAGAGAAATAGGATTTTTATAAAGTGAAACGGATTTTGTCATGTCTCCTTCAAAAGGACCAGTAATGCGTGTTCCTTTAACGGACAAATCACCATATGCAAAATTAATGATTTTTGCACTTATTAATGGATCTTTATATTTTAATGCATGAGGATGTAAGACTTGAGCACCATGGGTGGCTAAATCCCACATTTCTTCAACAGATATTTCATCTAATAATTCAGCTTCCTCAATTTTATTAGGGTCAGTAGACATTACTCCTTCAACATCAGTTACAATTATAACTTCATTAGCATCTAAACAATGTCCAATTAAAAATGCAGACACATCACTTCCGCCACGACCAAGTGTTGTAATTTCTCCGCTCGGACCTTTTCCTAAAAATCCACAGATTACAGGAATAATACCCTGATTTAAAAGTTCTTCAATGCCCTTAAACATCTTATTAGTAGTAGCGAAATCAATTTTAGCTTCTAAAGCATTTGAATCAGTCATGATAGGCCATAATTCATTATATGGATCAATGAATTGAGATTTTACACCTAATGATTCAACAGTAGCAGAGAATAACCTAGAACTAGTCAATTCTCCCATAGCCATAATTTCTGCCTTTTGATTGTCAGTTAAGTTACTGCCAATTGCTTCATTTGACAAACCAATAAGATCATCTGTAGTTTTATTGACAGCAGAAACTACAACAACCACCTGTTTACCTTTCATATATTCATTTACAACGGACTGAGCCGCTTTTTTAATTCTGGAACCATCACCAACCGATGTTCCACCAAATTTTGCTACTATTAAATCCATTAATATTCACACCTATTTCTTAAAACTATTCAATAGTTTAATAATAATTTTTTGATATTTAAAAATACGATATATAATTATGTTAAAAGATATTAATAAACTTTTAAAAAAAGATTTTCATGAAAAAAATTAAATTATTAAAAAAAGTATATAAAAAAATAATAAAAATGCATAAAAGTTATTCTTGAGCTTGTTCTAATTTAACAAGTCTAGTAACATAACCAGCAATTTTATTTCTTAAATGTTTAGTACTTACAGTAGAATATTCAGATACTAATTTTTTGTTTTCTTCAAAATCAGTAGTGAAAACACCTTTGTGAGTTTCTATAAGTTCTCTTGCTAAACGTTTAACAAATGAAGTTCTAATATTACCCATCAACATTCCTCCTCAAAATTTCTTTCTGCTCATTTTTACTTAATATAGTTAGCATATTAACGATTTGATCGATTATATCCCTATCAATACCGTTTTCATCAGACAACCTCTTAATTTTTGCATGAATTGCATCTTCCCTACCTTTATCATAAATTGGCATGCCCAAATACTCTTTTGCAAGAGCAATATCAACTGCAAATGAAGTTCTCTGGCAAATTAAATTAAATAAATCATTATCAATCTCATCAATGCGATTTCTAGATTCTTTTAAAAGATCTTTAGCTTCTTTTTCATTATTAAAAGATTTAATCTCATATTTATTATTCAAAAAATCACCAAAATTTGATAATAATGATAATAATATAATTTATAACAATCATAGTATATAAACTATGGCATAATATTAGTTGAAAATTAAATTTTTAAAAAAATATGAAAAAATTAAATTATAAAAAGACACAACCGTCATTGTCAACATTAGTTTGTAAAACCCTGCCTTCTAATCTAGACCATGCATCATTTACATCATCAACACTGTTTTCATTGCAAACAGCAACAAATGATGATCCAGTTCCTGATAGTCCTGAGGCTATTGCTCCTGCTTGAAGAGCATCAATAGCTATGGAAGAATCAAAGCCTAATGTAGAAGCATAAAGAAGACCATTTAAATTTAAAGCTTTGAAATAATCTTTATTTTTTGCAAAATCAAATGCAATTTCAACAAGAGGAGCCAATACACGCATACGATTAACATCACTATCTCCAGATTTTGAAATGAAATTAGGCATATAGACAAGTATCTTATAATCATCCATCTTTTCTTTAATTATGAATTCACGATTTTTATTATCCGTTACAACAACGCCCCCAAAATATGATGCGGTCGCATCGTCAAATGAACCTGTGATAGTAACACCCGCTTCAATAGATGCATCAATAGCCAAATTTATAATTTCCAAATCAGACAATGGATTTAAATTAAATTCATCACTGATTATTTTAGATGAAATTGCAACAACAGCATTAGATGAAGCACTACTGCTTGAAAGGCCAGATGCCATAGGGAGTGTTGATTTTGTTTTTAGCTCCAATCCAAAATTATTTTCATCAATACCATACTTTTCAAAGACTTTCTTTACACACAAATCCATTAAATCAGTACTTGCTCCAACATCATTATAGCATTTTATTCCAGAACCAATGGATTTAGCTTCGCATTCAATATTAAGACCAATTCCAAAAGCAGATCCGAAACCTGTTGCTATTGCATTGATGATTGTAGCGGATCCTGGACATTTAACTTTTTTAATCATTATTTCATCTCATCATAAGGAATTTCAACTTTACTAAAATCAATAGCTCTTTTTCTTGCATTAGAAGATAATTTATTCCTAAATCCATCATCCCCAATTATCTTATCGATTGCATCAGATAAACTTGAAGAATCATTAGGGTCAATTAATAAACCAACATCATCAGTGATTATTTCAGAGATTCCACCAACATCACTTCCAATGACAGCCTTTTCACAAGCCAATGCCTCAATCAATACCAATCCAAAACTTTCAGAAAATGATGGAAGAACCAATACATCGCATCCAGGAATTATATTTTCCACATCCCTCCTAGAGCCTAAAAACCGAACATCAGAAATATTTTCAGTTTTCACTTTATTCTCCAAATCTTTCTTAAGAGGACCGTCCCCAACAATTACCAGTTCATAATCAGTTTTAGACTGTTTTTTAGCTTCTAAAATCAAATTGACATTTTTACGTTTAATAATATTACCAACAAACAATACAATTGGCTTACCGTGATTATCAAGTAAATTTTTATTGTCTTTAGAAAATTTATTTATATCTACAGAATTCCAGCACAACCTTGTTTTATTTGATATTCCATCTACACCAGTGGCCAATATTTCTTGTTTTAATGCATTACTTACTGCAAAAACAACATCTGCCTTTTTTAAAACATTTTTAATGGATGGTCGCATGAAAGATTGTTTTTTATACATTTCAAACATGTCTGATCCATGGGCAGTCACATATGTTTTAATTTTATGCTTTGAGCCAACCTCAACTGCAGCAGCACCTGCAGGAAACAGATAATGGCCATGAACAATATCAATGTCCACTTCTTTCAGCAATTTCTCTAAAGCTTTTTTAGCATTTCTTTTAAACATCAAACCCCTAATTCCTGGAATATTTATACCTTTAGTACCTATAACATGAATTCCATCGATGTCTGCCAAATCAGCATGAGGATAAGTTATTACATAAACTTCATGACCCAGTTTTACAAGTTCTTTTGATAATGTGTGAATATGAACACCTACACCACCAAAATGAGGTGGAAATTGACCAACCATCGCTATTTTCATAAAAATCCTTCCATATTATCGTTTAAATAATTACCTTCCATATCTACTAAAATAACATCCAAATCCAATTCAAAACGTAACATGCATCTTTGTTTAATGGCAGCTGCAATGCTGTTGACCACATCTTTTTGAAGACCTATTTCAGTCAATATATCCAACATATCATCGGTAGTGGCCGAATCATATAATTTTTCCAGAATATCCTTTTCAGCGCCACATAATGCAGCATGAGTAATCATTATTTCCCGTCTACCATCTGCAATAGCATGTTTTGTATTGAATATGCCTCCGGCGATTTTTATCAGTTTTCCGATATGACCAAAAAATGTGAATTTATCAATCCCTCTCTTTTTAGCCTCCTCAAACATGAACCCGACATAATTACCAGTTTGAATAATTTGTTCCTTAGTAATATCCAATCGTTTCAATGCCAATTTTTCACCAATATTTCCAGGAACGAAAACCAAATCATTCAAAGACGATGCTATTGCAACATCAATTTGAGTAACTATAGAATTTTTATATGCTTCACTGGACATGGATCTTGCAATACCCGTTGTTCCCAAAACAGAAATACCATCAATAATACCTAATTTAGGATTCATGGTTTTTCGAGCAATTTCACGACCTTTAGGAATAGAAATAGTAACTTTAGCAGATTTATCTTCTGGCACTTTATCTTCCAAATTCTTTTTAATCATTTTTCGTGGAACGGGATTTATTGCATAATCTCCCACAGGAATTTGAAGACCAGGTTTTGTTATTATGCCAACTCCTTCACCACCAGTGATAATAACTTTTTCACTAGCAAAATCAATTAATTCAACATTAGCAACAATATCCAAATTTACTGTAACATCAGGATCATTATAAGGATTTTTATGAGCCACAGCATATGCAGATGAATCTGACAACCTGCAGCATTCATCAATTAGTATATCCAATGTCTTTTTGGGAGTCTCAACATTAACACAAACAATATCTGGTGAATCTAAAATAGCATCAATAGCTGCAAGAGAACAAGCAGTTGCAACAGTTCCTGTTGTAACACCAGTATAATTTTCATCAGTCATTTTTACAAAAAGAAAAAAAAGAAAGAATCTATAATAAAGATTCTAATTTGTCAATTAAGTCACTGTCACTAGGTGCACCAATAAATTCAACATTTCCATCAATTACAACAGTTGGTACAGCCATAATTTGATATTCTCTAGCCCTATCAATGCTGGCAGGTTCGTTGACATTAACTATTTCAACATCAATTTGATCACCTAACTTAGCTTTTGCACTTTCAGCAGCACTTACTGCAGCAGGGCAGTGTGGACATGAATCAGTTTTAAATACTTCAACTTTGATTGCCATATTATCTACCTATAAAATTTCTATTTTGTAACTATTATATTAATTATAGTATTTATAAATATTTGTTATCAAATGCTCTCACATAATATATTATATATGTAAAAAAACAATATTTTAAATGATTAAAATGGAAAATTTACCTGAAGATATTAAAAAAATAATAAATAGTGCATACCCATATATTGAGGAGTTCAATCCCGCACAAAAAGCAGTAATTGAATCTGGATATCTGGATGATAATTCAAACTATATTATTTGTATTCCAACGGCAAGTGGAAAAACAGTTTTAGGAGTATTGCCTGCTCTAAAAACAATACTTAACAAAGGAAAAGCAGTTTATGCAGCACCGTTATTATCTATTCAAAATGAAAAAGTACAGGAATTTAAAGCATTTGAAGAACATGGAATAAGCGTGGGCAAACATCCGTCAAGTGCAGATTTATCAGTGATGGTTTTTGAGTCATTTGATGCTCTTACACGATTTTCATGGGATACTCTTCGTGATGTTGATACTTTAATTATTGATGAATTCCATATGATCGGAGAATACACAAGAGGCCCCACATTAGAAGCGGCCATAACTAGAGCCAAAATTATTAATCCCTCCATGAGAATAATTGCCCTTTCTGCAACCCTTAGAAACATTGAAGAAATTGAAGGTTGGCTTGAAGGAACATGTATTGAACATGACTATAGACCAGTGCCTTTAAACAAAGAAGTTTTAGATGCTGAAATGTTTAATACAAAAAATAAGAATGATGTGATTGTCAAGATTGTTGAAAAAGCTATGCAAGATAATTCACAGGCATTATCCTTCGTGTCCACCAGACGTTTTACCGAAAGTCTAGCCACATATGTTGCTAAAAAAATAAATAAAAAACTTTCAAAAGAACAAAAGAAAACATTCAAAGAAGTTGCAAATAAACTATTAGAAGTTCCTAAAAATAAAGGTTCACTTCCAACAACAACATGTGTAAAATTAGCTGAAGCTGCAGAGAAAGGAGTTGCATTTCACCATGCAGGACTTTTTAATGAACAAAAAGAAATCATTGAAGATGAATTCAGAAAAGGAAATATTTTGATGATAAGTGCAACACCAAGTTTAATGTATGGTGTTAATTTGCCTTCAAAATCTGTTGCGATAAGAGATACAACACGTTGGACAAGCAATGGCCCACAACTCATCCCTGTCTTTGACTATGAACAGATGTCTGGTCGGGCAGGAAGACCACAATACGATGATACAGGATATTCTTATCTCATCGCCAAAACCGCAGATGAAGCCTTTGAATTAGAAGAACATTTTATAAACGGCGAAATTGAATTAACCAATTCCAAGTTAATTGACAATAAGGATGCTATTTATAAACAAATCATAGCACAAATTGCATCGACATTGTCCAAAGATTTAGACGAATTAATTGATTTCTTTGAAAAAACATTATACGGATACCAAATGAACAATAATCCATCAATGTCCTTATTCGCATCAGACAGTTTAAAATGGGAACTTGAAAATGCACTCCAATTCTTACTTCAAAACGGAATAATTAGGGCAACCCCAGATGGACTTAAGACAACAGATTTCGGAAATTTAATAGCAAAATCAAATTATACTGTTGAAACTGCTGTTAAAATTAAAGAATACATTTCATCAATGGATACATTCAATATTCCTGAATTTATCTATGCACTTGCTGAAACGCCAGACTTGCCATTAATAACATTTAAAGGCAGGAAAAATAAAGACCCCGTTCGTGAAAAAATGTCTGAAGTAGGGCTTTTCGCAGTAGACATTGGAAATCCTGAAGCGACAACAGTTTCATTAATTGAATGGATTAATGAACGAAATGAATTTGAAATAGAAAATAAGTATAGTGTTTATTCTGCATCAACCAGAAGAACTGCTTATGAAGCATCAAGACTTATTCGTTTTGCCAAAAATACTTCTGAAGTCTTAGGGGATTATTCCAAATTAAAAGATTATGATTACCTGTCTGCAAGACTTTACTATGGCGTTAAACAAGATATAATTCCTCTTGTTGTAGGTGTAAAACGTCTTGGAAGAAAAAGAGCTAGAAATATTGAAAAAATATTTGGCCTAGATTTAAAATCCGTCAGTGAAAAAGAGTTACAACAAATTGATGGTATCGGTGAAACATTATCTAAAAAAATAAAACAGTTTGCAGATAGTTATTAAGGGGAGGATTATCCTCCACCTTCTGCAACACTAGAATCCATTTCCATGTTCTCTAATTTTGCAGCTTTTTCTTTAAGATCCTCAATGTCAATGTCACGACCTGTTGGCGTGTTCTTAATATTAATATCTTTTTCATCAAGAATTTCAACTAATTTAGATTTATACCATAAATTAGTCTTATCAATTAAAACCCAACCGATTTCATCTTCGGTTTTTGTATCAAGAACTTTACCTACAGTTCCCGTATCTACATAACGAACATGATCATCGATTGAAATTTCTTTATCACGAGCATCAAATGCCATGATATTACCTCAAAATTTATTCGTCTTCTACTTCAATAGTGACTTGTTTAGGGTCTTCTTCGTCAGCTTCTTCTTTTTCTTCTTCTTTAGAAATTTCAGTGTTTAAGAGAATGCAGTCTCCAATAGTAGCAATTTTATCATATCCAACTTCAATTAAATCATTAGATAAAATACCTTTTTGTAATGATACAATAAGGGTGGTTATATTACCTGTTTCAGTATCGATGTCAACATCTTCTACTTTACCTACTTCATTTACTTTTTTATCTAATACAGTAATTCCGAAAAATTGTTTTGCACGCATTTTATCGCTTCCATATAAATATATTTTAATATACTATTAAAACATACCCATATATAAAATTAACTATATATAATAGAAATAGGTGAAATTAATGAAAGATGCATGTCGAATCATAATTGATGATATTATTGAAGGTAAAATATCCACTCGACGTGATTTGGAAGTTCGAAAAAGACAACTTTGTCGTGAATTAAAATTATCAAGATTTATGAGCAATGCAGATATTCTCGAATATGCCAGTGAAGAAGAAAAGGAACTTGTTTCAGATACTTTAAAGAAAAAACCTACAAGAACAAAATCTGGGGTGGCAATAGTTGCGGTAATGTGTCATCCACACAAATGTCCCCATGGAAGATGTCTTTATTGTCCGGAAAGTGATATTGCTCCGCCAAGCTATACTGGAGAAGAACCTGCTGCACTTAGAGGCAGAATGTTTGAATATCACCCATATGTACAATGTTTCAACCGACTAGCCCAACTTAAAAAAATTGGACATCCCATTGATAAAGTAGAGCTAATTATAATGGGTGGAACATTTCCATCAAGAGATTTGTGCTATCAGGAGTGGTTTGTATCACAATGTCTTAAGGCAATGACTGATTTTGGTTTAATATTAGACAACAATGCTGAATTTGAAATAAATAAGAAACTAATAAGAGAATTTGAAAAGGATGTGGTGAAAACTTACCCCCCTAACGATTATGTTTTAATAGAAGATATCCAGCTGGCTAATGAGAATTCAAAAGTCAGATGCGTTGGAATGACATTTGAAACAAGACCCGATTACTGTAAAAAAGAACATATCAATAGAATGCTTGATTTTGGTGTTACTCGAGTTGAATTGGGTGTACAGACATTATCTGACAAGCTATATGAAAAAGTCAAAAGAGGACACACAATTGCTGATGTGATTGAATCCAATCAACTTTTAAGAGATTCGGCAATTAAAGTAGCAATGCACATGATGCCTGGATTATTTGTTCGCCAGAAAGAAGACCTAAAAATGTTTAAACAACTTTTTAGCGATGAAAACTTCAAGCCAGATATGCTTAAAATTTATCCATGCCTTGTTACAAAAGGTAGTGAAATCTATGATATGTGGCAGGAAGGCATTTACAGACCATATAATGATGAAGAAGCAGTTGATTTGATTGTTGAAATTAAAAAAATACTTCCAAAATGGGTTAGGACAATGAGAATTCAAAGAGACATTCCTTCTACACTCATTGAGGCAGGAGTTCAAAAATCAAACCTTGGAGAACTCGTATACAACAAATTAGATGAAAATCACATTAACTGCCAGTGCATCAGATGTCGTGAAATAGGGCATAAAAAAACCAATGAAAATTATGCTTTAGAGGATTTCAGATTATTTAAAGAATCTTATACGGCATGTGGCGGTGAAGAAACATTCATTTCCATTGAAGATAAAAATGAAGAAAGTATTGCAGGATTTTTACGATTCAGAATACCATCCCAAAATACTTTTAGACCGGAAATTACAGATAAAACTGCCCTTATCCGTGAACTTCACGTTTATGGAAACATGATCCAAATCGGAGATAAAAACCCATCAATAGGTCAACATACAGGATTTGGTGAAAAATTACTTATGGAAGCTGAAAATTTGGCTATTGATAATGATAAAGATGAAATAGCCATCATTAGTGGTATTGGAACTAGAAATTACTACCGAAAATTTGGTTATGAAAGAAAAGGCCCATATATGGCAAAAAAATTAATCTAAAAAATCAAGACAAAAATTATATATAGTTTCATTCGTATATTAACAAACAATTAAAAAATAGAGTGGTAATATGTACAGAATAAAAAATTCAAAACACTTAGCAAGTGTCATCAATTACACAAATCTAAGTAATATGATTAGTGAAGCTGAAATGACTGAATTCTTAAATCAAGCAAAAGAATTAAACTTCAATACAGCGACAATTAATCCAACATATGTTCCATTAGCTAAAGAGATTTTAGCAGACAGTAATGTAAGAGTGGGTAGTGTAATAGGATTCCCGTTAGGATTTGAAAATACAGAATCAAAAGTTGGCGAGGCATTATCCCTAGTCGAAAACGGAGCAGACGAAGTGAATACCGTGATCAATTTAAATCATGTAGCAAGCGAAAAATATGATTTGATTGAAGATGAGGCAAGACAAATAAAAGAAGCCTTAGGTGATACAACACTGAAAGTAATTATTGAAAGTAAAATCCTTGAAGATGAACAAAAAGCAAACGTTGTAATAAGATTAGAAAATGCCAATGTGGATTATATTAAAACATCAACAGGATTTTTAACTCCAAATCACATTTATGAAATTGTAAATGACATCAATATCTTCCAGAAATATGCACCAAAAACAAAAATTGAGGTATATGATGGAATAGACATCTGGAAAATGGCACACCAAGTATTAACAGCAGGTGCAGATTTAATTGCATCAAATAATGGATATCAAATTGTATCCAAATACAAGGAATTAAGAGAAAACACACAAATCAAACCTAAACCAATAACCTTAAAAAAATAAATTGAACACATCACCATTTTTATTATTTTTTATAACACCAAAAATTTTTTTATAAAATAAGCATATAATGAAAAAATTTTAAAAAAATAAAAAATTAGTAATGCCATGGGCCGGACTTGAACCAGCGACATCTAGATCTTCAGTCTAGCGTTCTCCCATCTGAACTACCATGGCACATGGACCGAACGAGATTCGAACTCGTGATCTCCTCCACGTCAAAGAGGAATCATACCCCTAGACCACCGGTCCTGCACAACATATTATAATATATCAAAAGTAATATATAAAAGTTTGCAATTTACAGAACCGATAAAAAAATAAAATAAATTGACCAAGAAAAATGGCCAATAGATTTTAAATAACAGTAAAAAGCCTATTTGATAACTAATTTGATATCTTCAGCTTTTACAGTTTTTCTACCAGCGTGGCGTGCGAAATTAACTGCTTTTTTAGCGATTTCGTCACCTTTTTCTTCTAATGCTTCAGCTAATGCAATTTTAGCTTCGTCACTAATTCTTTGAGCTCCAGCATTTTTTAAGATACGACCTACTGGTGCAATTGGTAATTCACTCATTATTTCACCTCCAAATAAATTGTAGTAAAGCATAGTATATAAATGTTTTGGAAAAAAGGCCTAAATTTTAGTTATATATTAACCACCAAGCTATTAAGTAATAATTTTATTAATACAAAACAATAATAAAAAAAATAGATGAATAAAGACAAAACTTTATAAAAAATAATAAAAATGACAATTTAAGAAAAGTTAAAAATTATCTCATTCTACAATCCCTTTCAAGTAAGTAGCCGTTGCATGAGTTATTTTTACACGAACAAAATCTCCTAAATTAACATTATCAACAACCACAGGAATATAAGAATTTGTTTTAGCAATGAATCCTCCTTTAGAACCTTTTTCAACAACCAACGCAGTTTGATAAGAATGGAGCAATTCCTTATTTTCTTCCATCGTTATTTCACTCTTAATTTGAGTTAAAAATTTAGAACGTTTCTTCATAGTTTCATGAGGAATTTCCTTAAGTGATGAAGAAATTGCACCTTTCCTGTGCTGGTATTTAGATAAATGAATCAAACTAGGTTTAACACATTTCAACAATTCAACAGTTTTTAAAAAATCATCATCAGTTTCAGTAGGATAGCCAACAATAATATCAGTAGCCAGTGTCAAATTGGGAATTTCATTTTTGAATTTGCGGACAATATCCAGATATTGATCGATAGTGTGGCCACGCCTCATTTCCTTTAGGACTTTATCACTCCCACTTTGTATAGGCAAATGAATAAAATCATATACATTGGGTTGTTTTATTGCATCGATTATGTCATCAACATCATCTAAAATATTTTTAGGATGCATCATTCCAACACGAACTCGAAAATCTCCTTTTAAATTAGCCACTTCTTTTATTAAATCAGATAACTTTTCACCAGTGTCCCGACCAAATGCTGCAGTATCCTGTGCAGTGAGCTGTATTTCACAAGCCCCATTTTCAATAGCTAACTTGGCTTCTTCAACAATATCTGCAATAGGATAACTATTCAAAGGTCCTCGGGCAAAACGAGTACAACAAAAAGTGCAAGCACCCAAACAACCCTCACAAATCTGAATTATATGAATTAAACTATCATCAGTAACTTTGGCAACACCAACTTTACTTTCTTTTGAAAGACCACATTCCCGTACAACCTCACCACAATACGTTTGTTTTACAACATCTGCTGCTTTGTTTAATTGATGAGGTCCAATCCAGCTGCAATCAGGCCCGATATTGTTCAACTTTTCAGGATCAATTTCGACCATGCATCCCCCAACAATAATTTTTTTATCGGGAAAATTCTCCTGCAATTGTTGAATTTTATAAATAATCTTATTTTCAGTAGGTAACTTAACATAGCAGGTATTTACAATGACAACATCAGCATCATCAATATTATCAACTAAATCAATGTTATTTTCATTTAAAACACCTGCCATAATTTGGCCATCAGCTTTATTAAACGTACAACCATAGGATTCAATATATACTTTCATATAATAATCACACTAACCAGTTTTTTTGAAAATATTCGAGGTTAAATCATAATCATAATTATTGAATTTGACTGGTTTTGAATAAACTCTTTTAATTACTCCTGCCTTAGCAAATCCTGATGTAAGTTTTCTTTCATCAGTTTTGATAACATGAACTTTAACAATATGGTTCTCAATTTTGACAACATCACCAGGAGCGATTTCAAAATCCCTTTCCAAATCCAATTTATATGAATCAACTTTACCATGCAAATCAACTGAAAAACCAATACGAGCAGGAATTTCAATTGATGTAGCCCATATCGTTTCAATATTTTCAACCAAAGCTTTATTAACTCGAGTATCATCCACTTCAATACTTGATACTTCGACTTGACCCAAATCAGAAAGCAAAATATCTCCAACTTTCAATTCATCACTTGGAGATAATTCAATAGTTGTTTTATGAGATTTATTTTGTTCTGAAATAATAAGTCGATAATTTTTAGGTTTTTTTGCAGAAACAACATCTTTAAAAACATGACCGCAATCAAAACATTTTAAAAGATATTCCTCTGTAAATTTCTTTTTAGATTCTTTCTGTTTTGAATTTAAAATTTCAAGTTCATCAGAACCACAAATAGGACATTCCATATTATGCCTCCTTAATAAAAAAATTAATCATTATTTAAATAATGGTTTACTAAACCACCATCTTCTAAAATATTTAACATGAATTCTTTAAAAGGTTCAAAATTTTGAGATTCACCTGAAGTTTCATTAATCAAAATTCCTTTGGATAAATCAATTTTAATGATATCCCCATCTTCGGCATTAATATCACTTACAATTACAGGCAAACCTATATTTATTGCATTTCTATAAAAAATTCTTGCAAATGATTTGGCGATTATTGCATTTACACCCGCAGTTTTGATAGCTACTGGTGCCTGTTCACGAGAGGAACCGCATCCAAAATTTTCACCTGCAACAATAACATCACCCTGTTGAACATTTTTAGTGAAATCAGGACGTTCTCCTTCAAGAACATGATCCGCCAAATCCTGAGGATTAAAAGTTCTTAAATATCTTCCCGGAATAATGACATCCGTATCTATATTTTCACCAAAAGTCCAAGTTTTTCCACAAATAATATCCATAATAATCACTATTTTGTAAGAACATGACCATGATTTTGAGCTTTTGTTGTTATAACTATACCATCATCGCCAACATAATCTTTAATTTCTTGTACAATATGTTTGTTTGTTTTATCATAAAATGAATAAACTGTAGGTCCAAAAGAACTCATTCCTACAGCATAAGCACCAATTTCAGTTAATTTTGCCATTAATTTTTTTATATTATCTGACTGAAGTTTTATTTCAATATTCTTAAATCCTATTGTTTGTATCTTATTAATTATGTTTCCAAAGCAAGGCAAATCTTTTTCAAGTAAAAAAGGTATCATATTCATAAATATCAAATGAGAATATAATTCCACTTCATTACGATCAATAGGACAATATTCCTGGAAAATATTTACTTCTTTTTGACCGTTGACACTTACATCAGATTTTAATATGACAAGTAAAACTCCCCATTCATCAGGAAATTCATAGCGACCAAACAGTTGTGGGGGACTAGCTTTAGAAGCTGATGAAGGTAAAAAAGATGTCTTTTCCTTTCTGCTGTGACCACCATCAACAATGAAACCACCATAATCAAAGGCAAACACACCAATACCCGAAGTTCCGCCACGACCAGTGATTTTACCTAAAGTATAGCCATTAGCTTCTTGACCAATATGTTCGGTAATAAGTTTTCCAGTGGACAATGCTATTTGAGTTCCAGAACCTAATCCCGAATGAGGAGGATATGCTCGGTCAACTCTAAAATAAAATCCTTCATCCACACCATAAAAATCTATGACTTCTTGGGCTGCTTTAGTAATTTTTGTAATGCACTCATTCCGGATAGTTTCATTAAAGTTAAAGTTTTCGTTAAAATCAACAGTGATTCCTTTTTCAGCAGGTTCACCGAACAATATCAGATTTGGATCTTGGATTGTGAGCCCAATTCCCCCATCTAATCTACCATAAGACCCATTCATATCAATCAGACCCAAATGAAGTCTAGAAGGTGATTTAATTAACATGCATTACAACCTCGGGAAGACTATGCTTTAGATTTTTTCAAAGGGGTTGAAAACTCTTCTTCAACACCTTCACGATACATTGAATTGAATGTACAGAATGGAATAATTCTACCATCAGGGGTTGCATAATGGATAACACATTTTTTAACCCGGTCTTCATCAAAGTTAAAAGGATCCATAAAATGCATACATGAAATAAGCATTGCATCTTTTGAAAAAGCACCTAAAGCATCATATGATCTTTTAGTGAATACATTAAGTAAAATTCTCACAATATCCAAACCTTTCGGAGTTCTGCTTGTATGAACCAATTTTGGAAGAGCTGCAGTAGCACTAGCCAAAACCCTTTTTTTAATACCAAAACCGCCTTCATTTAATTTATTAGTTAATTCTGTTAATTTTTCAAATAAATCATCAACATCAATGAATCTATTGATAGGTATTAATTTATCCTTACCTGGACCCTCGGTCTTTTCTCTGAACACATAGGTAGCTATACCACAATGTTGATGACAATTTAATGTAACACTTGGTTTTTCACCATCCAATGCACCAATGAAGTTAGCTACTGGTTCAACTGATGAAGGAGGATAAAAATCTGTGGTTTTCACTTCACCATCAGTTTGGTCTTCGATAATCTTTATAAAGTCAGGAATAGTTATTCTTTGATCTTCAACCTGATCAGCAGGTGTTCTTCCTGCAAATGACACCGGCTGGAAGTTAACACCATAAATATTTTCATTATGGTCAAATGCAAATTTAATAATTTCCCCAACCTGGTGGTCATTTACCCCTTTAATTAAAGTAGGAACTAATACAACACCTAAATTTGCTTTTCTACAATTTTCAATCGCATCCAATTTATATTGAAGCAAATCTCTTCCCCTATTGTTAATATATGGTTCAGGAGTAACACCATCAAATGCTAAATAAACAGTGTTTAAGCCAGCATCTTTTAATTCCTGAGCCAAATTTTCTTTCATAGCTAATTTTAAACCATTAGTAGCAATTTGAACGTGAGTGAAACCTTCTTCCTTAGCCATTGCGACCAATTCAACAATATCTTTTCTAACAGTAGGTTCCCCACCAGCATACTGAATAGCAGGAGTTGGATTTGGTTTTAAGTTTCTTAAATTTTTAAGCATTTGTCTAATTTCATCTTGAGTAGGTTCAAATAAACGACCTGATGCTGCTGCATTAGCAAAACATACAGGACATCTTAAATTACACCTATTAGTAACGTCAATTAAGCCCAATACAGTAGAGGTTTCATGTTTAGAACAAAGTCCACAATTAGATGGACAAGGTGCAGTATTTTCTACACAGGGATTTTCTACAGATGTAATTGAAGGTTCAAATTTATTTACCCTATTATAATCATCGTCATTACTCCAGTAAGTGTTAATAAACTCCCCATGTTCGTCACAAGTTTTTTTGATATAAACTTTTCCTCCCTCATCATAAACTTCAGCATCAAGAGGTTTACCGCACTCTGGACATAAACTTTTTGTATCCTTTATTTTCAAAAAAATCACCTTACTAACAAACATAAATCATTAGTATAAATATAATATAAAATTATATAGTTAATATTATATTTAAACTTATTTAAAATTTAAATACTTTAACGATAAAACAATATATTATATATTAAACTTTATTGGAGTTAATAAAAAATGAATATTAATTTTACAATGTTGGCTGCATCCTGTATCACCATATTATACTTCTTACTTCCCGCATACCTATCTAATAGTGGAGGATTAATCTTTGGAGGAGGTAGACCAATCGATGGAGGCAAAACCGATTCAAAAGGCAACCGATGGATTGGAGATGGAGTAACCTGGAGAGGTTTGATTGGAGGAACCCTTCTTGGAACATTAGTCGGTGCGATACAGGGATACTTCGGACTGGACATTATTTCAGCATTCGGCCCATATATAGTAACTCCAATACCAATGGGAGTTATAAATGGAGTAATCATCGGATTTTTACTTGCATTTGGAGCTTTGGTTGGCGATGCAATAGGTAGTTTCTTAAAAAGAAGAATAGGAATCGGTCGCGGAAAACCAGCGCCAATATTAGATCAGCTTGACTTTTTAGTAGTGGCATTACTGTTTGTTTCATTAGTTGTAAAATTAGATTTAGGATTCGTAATAATAGCTATGGTATTAACAGTAATAATTCATTTGATTGCTAATACCGGAGCATATCTGCTTGGAATAAAAGATGTGTGGTACTAATCCACATATTTAGATTTTTTACCCAACAAGCCATCATTTTCATCAAAATAAGTTGTTTTATCTGTTTTAAATGCATCCATTTTAGCATCAACTGCTAATTTATCTGCCTCATCATTATATTTATTTGATGAATGACCTTTTACTTTTATAAAATTTAAGATGCATGAATTATTTCTAATTTCACCCATCAAATCCCATATTGATTTGATAATCTTTAAATTTTGAATAGGTTTATTATCAGACTTTTTCCATCCTCTTTTTTGCCAACCCGCAGCCCATTGTGTGAATATATTAATACAATATGCAGAATCAGAAAATATCTCAATAATATCCCCAGATTGTGACTTTAAAAGAAAATCTTTCATTGACGCATACATAGCATACAATTCCATTTCATTGTTAGTTGTCAGAGGACATCCTCCAAAACGAATAGAATCCTCACAACCATCAATTAATAATACAAAAGCCCATCCCCCAGCTTCACGAACATATTTGCCGTTTTCTTGTTTCATAGTGGCTGCGCCATCTGTATAATATGAATACTTGGACATGTTAATCAGCCCAGATATTTCTCCATCATGACAGCAGTCCCAACGGCAGGCGCTACAACACATTGTTCGTCTGTTAAAATATCCCCCATGGATTTAACTTCCAAACCCAAAAGCTCTGCAGCAGGTTTATCCAAAATATCTTTTCCCAAACCAGTCGTTACAATCAAATCAAGGTCTTGGGCTTCATGAACCTGTTTTAAACCATCAGCAATTTGTTCAATTTGCTTTTGATGAATGAATTTGGACATTTCAACAATATCATCCGGTGAAAGCATTTCTAAATCTGCACATACAACACGGGCAATACGTTTAGAGCAATCCCTTTTAGATTTGGATTCACCATCAAATGTATCGCAAACATAATCATCTTCTGAAATTAAATCCAAAACAGTGTAGACATCAGCAGTTTGAGCAAATAGTTCACTAGCTACACGATACTCTTTCCCATTTAACTCAACTTTATCCAAAAAACTAGCCAAATTAGTTCTTAAAGTACCAGTATAGACTAATTCACCAGTAGCGGATCTATCAAAATCAGATTTGCCTATTGCACATTCATTCCCATTTTTAATTGGAATAATGTCAGTTGTAGTACTTCCAGTATCAATAAAAATACAATTGTCTGATATTAATGTTGCAATCTGTGCTGTAGCTATCCAGTTTGCTGCAGCTGCTTTTAAAGGATTTTTTTCAATTTCTTTTCTAGAAAGCATTCCATCAATACCAACATAAGCTATAGGACAAGAAAATGTATCTTCACATTTTTTAACAACATCCAAAACTCCATCTTTTTTAGTATCATAGGCATCAACAAGCTCTGCAGTCATTGATATTCCAACAGCGTCAATTTCAGAAACTGGGCAAATATTCTCAATTAATTCGACTAAAACCTGTGATAAATCATCATTATTACTCCACATAGGAAGATAAGCAAAATCAACTTCAATATCTTTTATTTCACCATTTTCAAAGTCCAATACTGCCAAATCAGTATTAGCCCCACCAATGTCAAAACCTGCTATTTTCATGTTTTAAATTCTCCTAATATCTAAATTATCTCCTTGTTTTTTAAATTCGACTTCACCATCAAGAGAAATATCAGTTTCTTCAATATTTCCTTCAATAATAGTTTTTGCCAGATTAAAATTGGCTATTTTTCTAAGACCCACATAAGGAGTTGTGAATCTTGAATTTATCTCAAGCACATAAACAGGATAAATATCTTTTTCATCAGCACTTATTATTAAATCAACACCTACAAAACCATTTAAACCTTCAACTGATTCACACGCTTTTTTAGCAATGCTAAAAGCCTCATCCTTGTATTCACTTTCAAAAGGTAATTTACCACCAACATAAGTTCCTTTATCATTTTTAAGTTCTACAAATTGCTTATTTAAACTGATTGGTGTTGCTTTTCCATCATGACATATTAAGCTAACGCTAACATCTGTCCCTTCAATAAATTCCTGAACAATAATTCTGGACTCAGGAGGAAATATTTCTTCCAAATCATAGCCTAAATCTTCAATGTTTTCTATTATGACAATATCTTCACAGTCCACACCAATTAACGGCTTGATTATTAATTTTAATGGAGTGAATGGATCTTCAGCCTGCCATTTTTCATGTAAATTTGTAATGGCTCTTTTCCAATATCCTTTTGAATCTATTTTGAATCTGAAAGTTCTTGGCTGAGTAACAGTATTTGATATTTTTTCATATGTTAAAGACTTGTCTGATGAAATAAGACATGCTTCACTTGATGAAGTGTAAATAAAGATATCATTTTCCTCTAAAATTTTTGTGATATTATATAAATTATTGTTATTTTCTGCTGCAATGAAAATAGCCTTATTGAAATTGCAGGCATTATCGTTCAACCAAGAGATAATATCTGTTTCAATTAATATGGGGTTAACATTTTCATACTTTGATATGATATTTTCATAGGATTTATTTACAACAACATCCAAATTATAATCGCTTAAATCTTCAATTAATGCAAATAACATTGCTTCCGCTTCAGAAATGATACATTTATCTTTTTCACCGGAAGCAGTGAAATACTCAAAAACCAATATTGAATCATTCGTAGATATCATAAGTAACACACATCTCATTAATATTTAATTCATCATTAGGGAAAAACATTTTTTGTCCATCAAACACCATATGGATTAATGCATTGTTTTTTTCTTCAAATTCTTTAACAGTAATGTCCTCTTTGATTAATGCCATTTTTCTTTCAAAGGATGCCATTATATCTTCTGGAGCTTCAATGTTAAGCAGTCCCTCATCATAGTATTTTTGAATTGCATCAACAGTTTTTTCGGCAGAATTACCTTGTCCATATGGATTTGGTGCATTTCTCATTTTTTCTGCAAATTCTTCATCATTCAATATTTTATTTGCATTTTCAAGAATAACATCCTTATCTGATCCGACCAAAATGTTTCCACCGGCAGTGACGGTTTCAGGCCTTTCTGTATTGTATCTTAATGTTAATGCAGGAACATCAAGCGTGATTGCCTCTTCCTGAAGGCCTCCGGAATCAGTTAAAATTAAACTTGATTTAGCAGTTAACTGTAAAAAGTCCAAATAACCTAAAGGTTTAATGATATGAACATGATTCAAATTATTTAACTCATCAAACAATCCAAAGTTTTGTAAAGTGTTTTTAGTTCTTGGATGTATTGGAAAAATAATATTCATCTGATTCAGTTCTTTTAAAGCTCCAATAATATTTGTAACTCTGGATTTATCATCAACATTTTCTGCCCTGTGCATAGTTAAAGTTAAAATATTATCCATATTGCCAATGTCCAAATCCGCTAAGGATTTTTCTTCAAATCCACGTTTTCGAGCAATTTCCAAATGCCTAAAACAGGCATCAACAACAGTGTTTCCAGTTATAAATAGATTTTTTCTTGAAAAACCTTCAGCCAAAAGATTAATGGCTGACTCTTCAGTAGGAATAAAATACATTGTTGAGACAATATCACAAGCCCTGCGGTTTATCTCTTCTGGCATGGTCATGTCAAAAGAGCGAAGTCCAGCTTCAACATGTCCAACGGCAATGTGCAGTTTAGAAGCGACAAGAGCACCTGCAAGAACAGCATTGGTGTCTCCTTGGACTAAAACGATATCCGGTTTTTCATCCATCAAAACCTCTTCAATACCTTTCATCATCAAACCAGTTTGCTTTCCATGAGAACCTGACCCCACATGAATATTATAATCAGGAGATGGAATTTCAAGGTCTCTAAAAAAGTTATCAGACATTTCCTTATCATAATGCTGACCCGTGTGAATAAGACACAAATCAATACCACGATTCACAATTTCATCAATTATTGGAGCCATTTTAATAATTTCTGGCCTTGTTCCAAGTACAACAGCTATTTTCATAATATCACTTAAATATATTTATATAACATTTAAATAATAAAAATTTTTGTTGAAATAAACTTATTATTCAGTAAAAATGAGATATTGGCAATGAAAATAAACCTGTTAAACAGATTATAATAAATGTAAAAATATATACCCATTTATCTCTACTTTTCTAGATTTTATATCTATTATTAACGGCAGAAAAGCAATTATCGGCAGAAAATATCTTGACGCCCAATATGGTGCTACTTACTAACGGACTCCACATTATATAAAAACAATCATTGATTTGTGATAGTCAGCGAAGTAATTTGTTAATATTCATTAACAATATTATTAAAATAAATGAATAAAATATTTTTTATTAATATGAAATTTTTTGAAATTAAAAAATTTAAAAATCCAACTGCTCTGCAATACACATTTTGCAAACAGCATTAGGAGATTCAAGATTTGCATCCTTAACTGGACAATAAAAAACACCATTTTTCTCTTCAACTTTCAGAGACCCTGGAAATGGAGTGCCAACAGGATGAATCGGCTCTTCCAAAACAAAAGTGGTGTATAATGATACGATTGCATATATTAATGGGAATTTAGTCTTATGAGTTAATGATTCTGCATCATGGTAGGATTTTAAAGTAGCTACTGCATCAATAAACTCTTCCTTATCAATATCATTATCATATATTGCATTATCATTACGTATTTCACGAATGCGACCTAAAAAATATTTGGCATAAACAGCATGACTTTTATCTTTGTAATTTTCCTGAACATATTTGCTTTCCTCAATCATTTCAGCGTTCACCTTCATCAAATCAAATACTGAAATTGTAGCCGAATATTCCTTTAATACTTTCAAAATAGCCTGAGGAGATACTTTTTCCTCAGCAATAGCAACATTTGAAAAATCATTATACATTGCACTGTAACCACTCATTAATATCACTATAAATTACAATTATTCAATTAATATCTAAATCATTAACTTTTATAATATTAATACTATATAAATATTAATATCGAAATAGACAGTTTCGATGAGAGGATTATATGTTAGACAATTATTTTAATTTTAAGGAAAATGGTACAGATTTTAAAACAGAAATTTTAGCAGGAATTACAACATTTCTTGCAATGGCATACATCCTTGGAGTTAACCCTACAATGTTAGCAGATGGGGGAATGCCAGCGTCAGGAGTGTTTTTTGCAACGGCATTATCCTCAGGAATTGCATGTATCATAATGGGTATTGTTTCTAAATATCCTGTGGGACTTGCACCAGGTATGGGATTAAATGCATTATTTACATATACGATAATACTTGAAATGGGAAATACATGGGAAACTGCCCTGGCAGCGGTATTTGTTTCAAGTATTGTATTTTTAATAATAACTGTTTCAGGTTTGAGGGAAAAAATTTTAAATATTATTCCAAATGATTTGAAACTAGGTATAGGTGCAGGTATCGGATTTTTCTTGGCTTTCCTTGGACTTAAGAGCTGTGGAATAATCACGTCAGACCCATCAACATTTGTTACAATGGGATCCCTTTTATATCCACCAGCACTACTTGCATTAATTGGTATATTAATTACATTAATTTTTTATGTACAAAAAGTGCCTGCAGCAGTATTTTTCGGCCTGCTTGCAACTGCAATAATAGGTTTGATTTTTACATTCCTCGGATTTGGTGCAGGAGATATGTTAATGCCATCCATCCCAAAACAAATCATAACTTTAAATATGGATACAACATTAGTTGGTGGATTTTCAAGAGGATTCGGACAGCTATTTTCAAATATCCCTAATTTAATAATTATGATATTTTCATTAGTATTTGTTACATTCTTCGATACAACAGGTACATTAATGACTATTGGAAGACAATGCGGATTTGTCGATGAAGACGGAAATGCCAAAGGAATTGAAAAAGCATTCTTAAGTGATGCATTAGCTGGAATTATCGGTTCTGTTTGCGGTACAAGTACTGTGACTGCATATGTGGAAAGTGCAACGGGAATCGGCATTGGTGGAAGAACTGGATTAACAGCAATAGTTACTGGAATCCTATTCATATTATCAATATTTATCTCCCCATTAATATTATCATTATTTACTTCATCAGTAACTGCAGCGGCATTAGTTATTGTTGGAATTCTAATGGTTAGTCAGTTAAGGGAAGTAAACTGGAATAGTCTAGTTATAAGTGCATCAGTATTTATGACTATAATAATCATGATATTAAGTTACTCAATTTCTATTGGTATTGCTTGGGGATTCTTAATATATGCTCTTGGAACAATAGCCAAAGGTAGATATAAAGAAATGGGACTTGGAATTTGGATTCTTGCCATAATCTTTTTATTATATCTGTTCTTCGGATTATAGTTGTATGATTATTCATACAACTAATTTTTTTAAAGTGGTTAACATGATTAAAAAAATATTCTTATTATTAATAATATTGCTTTTTAGTGTTAGCGTAGCATTTGCTACCAATATGAATGATTTAGAAATACCCCATGATTTTTCAGGAAAAAAAGCTGATGGAAAATACTTCATACCTAAAGCTTATGATAATCCTAGATTCATTATAGAAGAAGTAAATGACAATAGCCCAAACTTTAAAAATTCATCATTGTATGGATTTTGGCCAAGCGGTGAAGAAAATATATATTTCTTTTCAAATCATCAGGTAAGTGATATGGGCGGTATTGAATTAATTGAAATGGATGGAAAAAAATACACAGTATCTGTATTATATGCAAGTACATTAATAGATGAGGATTATTTACAGGATTCACTGAAATATCTTAAAGAATTCAATCAAAAAAATAATATTACACCAATTAAGCCATAATTCAGATTAAATTAAATCATCCAAACTTTTTATCATTGATTCACGAATTGCATACCTCTTTTGCAGATTGTCGAGTGAATCAACCAAATCTCTTTTAAAGCGTCTGCAGGCATATTCATCATATTTAAATTTAATACCATCATATTCAATATCCATTAAGATCAGATATTCTGCTTCCATTACTTTAATATTTGCTCTTGGAGAATTTTCCGAAGGATTCAATAATTCACAGACTTCATCCAAGGACATTTTATCCAATGAAACATCTACAAAAACGCGCATCATTTTTCTTACCATATTCCATAAGAATGATTCTCCATAAATATCAACAAAAATAGGAGCAATTGTCTCATGAAGATTAGGAAATTCCCTTTTGTGATAATCACCCAATTCCACTTTTGTAATCTTTATATCGTCAATTGTTCGTGTGGTTGTTTTTTGAAATCGTTTAGTGAAATTAGTGAAGTTATGAGTTCCTTTAAATATTTCTGCAACTTTATTTAATTTATCTATATCCAAATCCTGGAACAATAAATATCGATATTGTCTCATTTGAGCATATCTCGGCTTGAATGCATATCGAACAGGTGCTTTAGCAAGTATCTGGATATCATCAGGCAGACTGTTGTTAATTTCATTTACCTGAACTTCCTTATCTGACTGGAAACTGATTACATTTCCCAAACTATGAACTCCAGCATCAGTCCTGCCTGCAATTCTAAATCGGGATTTCTTTAAATCATCAATGTAGCCTAATTTACGCAAATGATAAATCAATTCTTCCTCAACAGTCCTAACATCAGGCTGTCTTTGAAAACCATGAAAATTAGTTCCAATATATCCAATTTTTAAAGCTGTCCGTTTCATCAATAATTATTTTAATTTTAATATAAAATAAATTTTAGCAAAAAAAGTATTAATTTAATGTGAATAAAATATTAATATGAAGAGTAAAAATATCATATTAATTTTAACAATTATCGTGATAATTTTGGCAGCTGCAATAGCAGTTGAAGCAATTATTTTAAATAATAAAAATACAGTTAATCCAATAAATAATACAACAACAAGCAATACAACAACAGTTGTATCCATATCTAACGATTCACAACAAAGCAGTGATAGTAGCAGCAGCGAAAATTCAATCGATTCAAATAGGCCAAAAAATGATCCAAACTACAAAGGATACAACCCCTATCATGAAAGTGAAGTAACAAGCGACGGTTGGAATCCAAAAGAGCATGAAGTTGGACGTGACAAATTAAATGATGGTTCACAAAGAATTCGTTATGATGACGGTTACTTTAGAATCGTTGATAAAAACGGATATGTAATAACATATGGTTATGGTGGTTAAAAAGCATGAAAATGCTTTTTTATAAATTTTTTATCATATGACTAGTTTCGTCATAATCATCTTCTTCGACAGTTATCTCATAACCTAAAGATTTCCAGAATGATAAAGCTCCATCAAGATACCTGTGTGTGTGAAGATACATTTTATCATAAGATTTTTTACGTGCAAAATCCTCCATTACATCTACAAGATTTCGGGCAAGACCCTGTCTTCTATAATCTTCATCAACCATCAATCTCCATATACTGGCAGTATCATCATTAGAGTATACCCCTTTGAACATTTCATAATCTTTATCATAAGCCCGCACAGCGGCTGTTGCTACTATATTATCACCATCCCAAGCAACATAAAAATTATTTCTGGAAGGCAAAATATAGTATTCTTTTAATTGATCAATGTCATAATGAAACTTAGGATTTCTACCGATTCCATAAACTTTTTTAATTTGATTAAATAAGAAGCATTTAGCAAGATTTATTTCTGCATCATTATTGTTAATTTCTTTAATTGTAATATTCATAGTATCTCCTGTAAAAATTAAAAAAAGAGAAATGATTAATTTCTCATGATTATATTGTTATTCTTGTGCTGTTTCAGGATTTAGTAATTTTTCAACATTTTCCCCAATCAAATCAAATAGCAACACAACTATCAATAAAGACAAACCAGGATAAAATGCCAACCACCAATATCCAGAAGATAAATAGTGCATTGATTCTGACAATATTACTCCAATTGCAGGCTCATGAGGAGGCAAACCAAATCCTAAAAATGTTATGGCCGCTTCGTGCATAATAGCATGAGGAAACATTAAAATAACACCCACAATTATTTGAGAGATAATCAATGGCAAAATATGCTTAGTTGCAATCCAAATTTTTGATTTTCCCAGATTTTCAGCCAAATGGATATATTCTTTAGTCTTAATTTCTTTTACTTCAGACCTGAGCACTCTTGCAAGAGGAGTCCAATGAGTCAAACCAACACCCATGATTACCCCAATTGTTCCTCCACCAAACATGATTGAAATAAGAATAATCAAAAGTATGTGAGGTATTGAACCAAATAAATCAATGATACTTGCAACAGCCTCATCGGCAAATCTATTGAAACTTGAAAATAATCCTAAAATAATAGAAATTAAAGTACTTACTAATGAAGCAACAATACCAACAGTTAAGCTTAATCCAAGACCTGCAACAGTTCGCTGAAACATATCTCTACCCATCCAATCAGTTCCGAACAGATGAGCGAAAGAAGGCATCTGATTAGCACTGGTGAAACTTGTTGGAATTTCGCCAATGAACAAACTTGAAATCAAAATACTGACTATGACCAATGCAGAAATTCCAATGATTATGAAAGTCTTAGTTCTAAGATTAGCTCTAAACAAAAACCATTGTTCCTTTTCATTAACTTGTTTTTTCCTAATCATTGAACTCATTCTCCTTAATTCTTGGATCTATAAAGTAATAAGAAATATCTGCAAGCAAATTACCTACAAAAACAAACACAGCACTGAAAAGCACAATACCTAAAAACAGTGGAACATCGCTTTGAAGACCCGCTGCAACAGCGGTTTGTCCAATTCCCGGATATGAAAATACTTGTTCTACAAGTACCGCACCACCAAATAATTCACTGAAAGATAAAAATTGCAATGTAACCGCTGGAAGTAAAATATTTCTAATTCCATGGTTTTTTACTAAATTCCAACCTTTTTCACCTCTTGATTTTGCAAATAATACATAATCAGAGGACAATACTTGAATTAATTCATTACGAGTATACATTGCTATAGGTGCTAAACCAACCAAACTTAATGTTAAAGTCGGAAGGACAAGCCTTGATGCCCAATCCATAAATGATGCATCAGTACTGCTTACACCAATCGGAACTCCAAACCCAATTGGGAATAATCCCAAATATACTGCGAATACCATTAATATAAGCATACCAACCCAAAATGATGGAGCAGATTGAATTGCATAACAATATACTTTTACGGCTTTATCTATCCAGGATCCTTTATTTTTACCTGCAACAACACCTAGTGCGAATCCAATGATTCCACTAAATATCCATGATAAAGTCATCAATGCGAGAGAAGCAATGAATTTCTGAGTGATTACATCAATGACCGGTGCACGATATATTAAAGATGTTCCTAAGTCTCCTTGTATTAAATTTAATAACCAATGATAAATTTTAATATGTAATGGGACGCCCACACCAAAATATTGATTTAAAATAGTCCTTTGAGCTTCAGATACAGCAGCACCTTTCAAATAAACAGTTACTGGATTAATAGGGGATAAATCTAACAATATAAAACTAAAAATTGCAACAGCAATCATCAAAATTATAAAACGCAATAATTTATAACTAAAAAATTTAATTATTCCTTTTCTATTCAAAATAAACCCCCACAAAAGTTTTAAAAAAATAAAATAGAAAAGAGATTAATTAAGCTCTTTTCCATTCACAAATATTAATTAAAATATCATTTCCTAAACCATCAGGTTGGTTTCCAATATCAATTCCATCTTTAATGAAGTAATTGTAATCATAGTTAGCAATCCATACCCATGGAGCATCACCAGCTGGTCCCCAACCATGACCATTTACAAGAGCAGATTCCGCCCATAAACTATTAGCTTGATTGAAATCATTTGAAGCCATAGCTTTTTCCATTAAAGCATCAGATGCGGAATCATTATATAAATTAGGGTTCATATAGAAACCATCCATTTCTTTACTGTGGTATTGTTGGTAAATTGATTTATAAGGGTCTGGAGAAGTTTGTTGCATTAAAGCAGCAGAGCTATACATATTTGCATAGATTGTATCCCAATCAGCTCCAACAAGTTTTACTTCAATTCCTAACTGTTTTGCCTGTTCAGCGAAAACTGTGGATAAGGATTGTCTGTCAAGATAATCTGGAGGATAGTATAAGTCAAATGATGCTTTAGTACCATTCTTCTCAACAATTCCATCACCATCAGTATCTGTCCAGCCACCCTGAGCTAAAATTTGTTTTGCTTGTTCAACATTACCGTCAGCGACTTTACTTTGATTATTTGCATAATCCCTAGTGTCAACACCAGTAAATTCAGGAGTAGCATGTCCTGAAAATACAGAATTAACAATTTCAGTACGATTAATACCAACATTTAAAGCTTCACGAATAGATTTATCCGCAGTTACATTATTACCTACCTTCATAGAACCATTATATACAACTCCAGTATCTTCAAGGTATGGTAAGGATACACCTTGTGCTCTACCTGCTGATTTTTCAACAAATTGGTATCCGTCAACAGTTTGATTCAATGCGGAAGTTGCAACAGGCACTACATCCACATCTTTAGATTTAGCTAGTTCTAACCATGTTGATTCTTCAGGGAATAACATAGTAATTTGAGTAAAGTATGGTTTTTCGCCATAATAATTATCATTTATTTTAAATATTGCTTGTTGGCCTTTATCCCAATGATCCAATACATATGGGCCTGATCCAATAGGGTGTTCACCATAAGTACTCTGGTTATAAGTGTCTGAAGGTACAATACCAACATATCTTAAATCATATATGAATGTTGATCTAGGTTCAACCAAGTTAAACTGAACACATGTATCATTTACAGCAGTTGCATTAGCCAAGTTTGTTAAATCCAATTCAGATTCAGTTTCTTTAGCAGTATTGAATGTGAATGCTACATCTTCAGCATTTAAAGTAGAGTTATCGGAAAATTTAATATCATTTCTTAAGTTTACAGTCCAAGTTTTTCCATCACTACTGATTGAATAATCAGTTGCTATATCAGGAACAATAGTTCCATTACTATCTGTTTTAAATAAACAACTTTGTATTAATGGATTATAGTTCTGATGTCCACATCCCCAACCAGTCAGAGGATTGAAACCCGCTTTTGGTTCTTTAATGTTACTGTGAGCAGCCACAACCAAATGAGTTGGGTCATCATCATGATGAGAATTGCCCATAAATGCAAAAGCACCCACAATAACAATTAATAGAACTACAATTCCACCAATTATTATCTTTTTGTCCATAATTTTCACCATATTAAAAACCATATTAAAATAAGTAATACTTTTTTTTATCAAAATGCTTAAAAAGTAATACTATAAATATATATTTTAATACAGTTTAAAATATATTTAATAATATATAAAAACATGTTTATTAATTATTAATAAAACAATGAAAATATAAAAAATAAATATTTATAAACTATAAATTAAATAAAAATATAAAAAAAACAATATTTTAAATAAATAACCATTAAATAAAATTTAAAATTAAACAAAATAAATATTTAAAAAAAACACCAAAGTAATACTTTATTTATAATACAAAGTTATACAATAGATAATAACTAAATTAATATAAAACTAAAAATAAATATTACCAATAATGTCATTTTCAAACAAATTAAAAAAATTTTTATTAAAAAATGGTGCAGATGAAGTAGGCTTTGCCAACATAAATAATTTTACTCCTAAAAATAAATTAAATATTGGTGTGGTCTTTTATATTACTTATCCGAAAGAAATAATTAGAAGAATGGTAAATGCGCCAACCCAAGAATATGTAGATGAATTAGTGAGCTTAAACACCAGATTAGATGCTTTGGGAATGAAATGCGAAGAATATTTGATTGAAAATGGTTATGAAGCATATGCGCAAACCAAAAAAAGATTAGGTACTGATTTTGGCGAAAATAATTCCTTTGAATTACCTCACAAAACAATAGCAACACGTGCAGGCTTAGGTTGGATTGGAAAATCAGCACTTTTTACAACATTAAAATACGGATCCGCTTTAAGACTATCATCAGTTTTAACCAATGCCCCATTAGATGTTGGAATACCAATTACTAAATCAAAATGTGGAAAATGCATGGAATGTAAGAATGCATGTCTTGGAGGGGCAATAAGTGGGAAAGAATGGAATTACAAATTAAAAAGAAACGATTTTTATGATGATAAAAAATGTGAAAAATATGCTCTAAAAATTTCTTATGAAAATTTAGGAAAAGAGGATACAGTATGTGGAAAATGCATTTTCGCCTGCCCACATACACAAAAATACATTAAAAAATCATAATTCCAAAGCATAATTAAAAGTAGAACTAGGAGATGTTATTTCAATACCCATTATCTTTTTATCCATATGAACCGTTTCCAGTTCGTCACCAGCATCTATAGTAATAACAAAACCCATTTTCGTCCAAAATTCAAGAGCTCCATTCAATGTCCTATGAGTATGCAAATAAATGAAATCATAATCCTGTTGATTAGCAAAAGTCTCAGCTACACCAAACATTTTAGAAGCCAAACCACAACGCCTATATTTTTCGTCAACAAATAATCTCCAAATGCTTGAAGTAGATTTACTGGAATAAATATTTTTAAATTCAGTGAAATCTTTATCATAAGCCCTGATTCCAATAGTTGCTATAATTTCATTTGTTTTACTATTGAATGCAACAAAAAAATTATTCCTTTCAGGATTGATATAATAGTTTTCTAAGTCAATAATATCTTGATGCCACTCAGGAACATACCCATAGCCAAATTCTTTTTCTATTTGATAAAATAAAAATTCCTGAACATTTTTTATTAAATTTTTATCATTAGATAATTCCTTGATTATTACATTCATATAAATCCCTTTTAAATAGTATTACTTTTAATATCAAATATATGTTATTGGTAATACTTTTTATTGAATTTTGAATAACTTTAATATTGATAAAGTTCAATATAATATATAAAAGTTATCATTTGACAAAAATCAGATGAACATGGTGAAAAAATGGATAAATTATTGGACGTAGAAAATGTTTCTATTTCTTTTATACAATACACACAAGGACTAAATCAAAGAAATTTAAAAGTAATTACAGATTTAACATTAGATATAAACGAAGGAGAAATATTGGCAGTTTTAGGTTCAAGCGGTTCGGGAAAAAGTCTGCTTGCTCATGCGATAATGGGAATATTGCCGGAAAATGCACAGTTAAATGGAAAAATAAAATTTAAAGGTAAAGATTTATCACAAGAAGATAAAGAAGAAATACGAGGATCAAAAATAGCATTTATTCCACAGTCAGTTAATTTTTTAGACCCATTAATGAAGATTTCAGACCAGGCAATAGGGCATACTGAAAGCGAAGAAGAAAAAAAATCTAAAAAAATCAAACAAAGAGAGATATTTGAACATTATAATTTAGGTCCGGAAGTGGACGAAATGTATCCATTCCAATTATCCGGAGGTATGGCGAGACGTGTACTGGTATCTACAGCATTATTATCAGATCCAGAATTAGTCATTGCAGATGAACCGACACCAGGTTTAGATGAAAAAACTGTAAAAGAAACCCTCAACCATTTCAGACATATGAAAGAGGACAATATTGGAGTTCTTCTAATTACACACGATATTCATGCTGCTTTAGATGTTGCAGACAGAATTGGAATATTTTACTCAGGTTATGTTATAGAGATAGCTGAAACAAAAGACTTTACCGGAGATGGTGAAAATCTGCTTCATCCTTACACAAAAGCATTATACAAGGCATTGCCTGCAAATGGATTTGAACTAAAAAAAGGACATCAACCATTGCACGGAGAAATTCCTGAAGGATGTCCTTATTACAACCGATGCGAAATGGCATTTGACAGATGTGAAAAAGAAAGACCTCAACTAATAAGTTTGGGCAATAAAAAAGTAAGATGCTTCAAATATGAAGAAGGTGCATAAAATGAAATTAAAGGCAGAAAACATTTCCTTCAAATATCCTTCAGCTAAAGAATATCTCTTAAAAGACATAAATTTAGAATTAGACAACACTAAAATAATGGGTTTAATTGGAGATAGTGGAAGTGGAAAATCCACTTTATGTAAAATATTATCCGGATATGTTCAAAAATATGAGGGAAACGTACTATTTGATGGAAAAGAACTTCCAAAAAAAGGATTTAAACCAGTTCAATTAATTTATCAACACCCTGAAAAAGTAATGAATCCAAAATGGAAAATGGATAAAGTACTTTCTGAATCATGGGATGTGGATGATGAAACATTATCCGAATTCGGTATTCAAAAAACATGGCTGACCCGTTTTCCACAAGAACTATCTGGAGGAGAACTCCAAAGATTTTCTGTTGTAAGGTCACTCAATCCAGAAACTAAATTTTTAATAGCTGATGAAATGACAACAATGCTTGATGCCATAACTCAAGTACAGATATTGGATTCAGTGTTAAAAATTGTTAAAAAAAGACAAATGGGATTTTTACTTGTAAGTCATGATATGGATTTGGTTGATACAATATGTGACGATAAAATATATCTAAAAGACATTAATGGTATTTAATCATTAATGTTAATTAACTTTTTAATTGCATAATCTGCCCAAATTAAAGTAATGTTATTTGATACAACCTCACCTAAAACAATACCCATCCACGCTCCCCAAACACCCCAATTGAATATAAATGTAAACAATAAAGCAAAGACTAATGTAAATCCAGTTTCTCTCATAATCGTTTGAAACATTGCAGTCATTCCACGACCTATTCCCTGAAAAACATAAGTTGATGCTACACCCACAGCCATTGTAGGATAATACAGCACAATCCATGTTAAAAATGCAGCCAACTCACCAGAGATTCTAACACTGCTTGATGAAGATGAGAATACAGAAGCAATTTGCGGAGCAAAAGCTATAGTAAAAATCATCACAAAAACTGCAAAAATCATTGAAATCTTCATTGCATATCTGTGAGCTGTTTGAATGTTTTTGTAATTGCGAGCACCATAATTTGCTGCAATAACCGATATTAATGCTGTTCCAATAGCCAAAATTGGTGTTGTTCCTATAGTGACTATTCTCCACCCAGTAGAATAAACCGCCACAGAATCAGTTGATGATATAAATACCAAAAGTACAGAAAACACCGCAGCAAAAAATGCATTGTTTAAAAGCTGCAGACTTGCAGGAAAACCTACTTTTATAATATCAAATGAAATTTCTTTTTTGAAATTAAAATTACTTAAATAGGGCTTTAAATAGGTGTCCTTTTTAATATAAAACCAATAGAATTGTATTAATATGACAAAAAATGCGGAAATTAAAGTAGCAATTGCAGCACCTTTAACTCCAAGATTTAGAGTGTAAATGAAAATAGGGTCCAAAACCATGTTTAAAACAGCCGATGCAATCATAGCATACATTGGCCTTTTACTATCACCTTCACCTCTAAAGATACCATACAATGCATTGGACAAAATTACAAATATCGAACCAAAAATGATTATCTGACCGTAATCCATCGCATAATTTAAAGTTTGTGATGCTCCCATAAATATTAAGATATCTTTTAAAAATAAAAGTAAAATAGCCGTAATGATAATTGATGTAATGACCATGATTAATATTGCATGTATTGAACCGTTATCTGCCTTTTGTTTATTATTTTCCCCAATATATTTTGAAATTGCAAAAGCAGATCCTGCACCCAGACCATTTCCAAAACCTATCAGAATCATAAATATTGGAGTTACAAATCCAACACCCGCAAGTGCATCAGCTCCAAGGCCAGAAACCCATATTGCATCGATTACATTATATAAACTTGAGATTAATAATGAAATAACAAGTGGAATAGACAAATTTATTAAAGCTTTTTTAGGATTGCCCAATAATACTTCCACATTATTTTCATTGAACATTAATAATAATATATTTCAAATAGTTAATAATATTTTCAGTGGTGTTAAAAAAAAGTTAAAAATGAATAATAAAATTATTCATCATCAGTTACATAGATTTCTTTTTTAGTTTCTGCACTAGCATCAACAACAATATCTTCTGCATTTTCTTTCATGTCCTGGAAAACTTCTTCAGCATCCTTTTTAGCAGACATTACAGTAGCCATTCCTTTAGTAGCAGCATCTTTAACTACATCTGATTCGATAATTTTTTTACCTACAATTGCAGTTGCAATACCTGCAGCAAAAATTAATGCATGTTTATGTTCTAGTGCTTGATCGACATATCTTCTAACCATTTTTACATCTCCCTAAATTTAAATCATTATTTATCTACAAAAATTAAGTAATATTACTTAAATAAACATAAGTAAAAAGTAGTATATAAATTATTCGATTTTAAGTGCTTTTTTAGGTAAAACAAATAATTAAATTTAGTTATATCAAAATTAGGCTAATCTAAACCTTTAAAAATTTAGCAATACCAAAAAAATAAAAAAAGTAATTAGAATAGTGGATCTTTCACCATTCCAATCCTAAATGAGTTCAAAATAACTAAAAGTGTTAATCCCAAATCACCAAAACCAACAGACATCATCAATGTGATTATTCCCATAATAGCCAATACTACACATAATAATTTAACAGCAATAGCTACTGAAATGTTTTGTTTAATAATACCCATTGTTTTACGACTTAAACTGAATAGATATGGCAATTTTGAAATATCATCCTGCATCAATGCCACATCCGCAGTTTCAATAGCTACATCAGAACCTGCAGCACCCATTGCAATACCAATATTTGATCTAGCCAGTGCAGGTGCATCATTAATACCATCACCAACCATAGCAACATTACCGAATTTATTCCTAATAGTGTCTAAAATATTCAATTTATCTTCAGGCATCAAATTGGAATAAACATATTTTATTCCTATTTGATTAGCAACATTACGAGCAGCAAGTTTATTATCACCAGTCAACATTACTGTCTGTACACCTTGTTTGTTTAAATCAGCAATGACTTCTGCAGCATTATTTCTGATTTTATCAGATACTGTAATTATTGCCAATAATTCTTTTGAGTTACCTACAAATATGACTGTTTTACCTTCAACAGAGTATTTATTTACATCATCATGAGAAATTTCAAATGCACTGCCTTCAATTAATGATTCATTAGCAGCATAATATTGTTCGCCACCAATAACACCAATAATTCCTTTTCCAGGAACATTTTTAAAGTCATCAATTTCTTCAAATTCAATATCTTTCATTGTTGCATAATTGACAATTGCCTGTGCAATAGGGTGGGAAGATCCATGTTCAAGAGATGCTGCTATTTTAACTACTTCCTCTTCAGATACTGAATCACTTACCACTTCAATTTCACTTAATTCAAGTTTTCCTTCTGTTAAAGTACCAGTTTTATCAAATATGACTGCTTTAATATCCCTCATTTCTTCAACATATGTACTTCCTTTAATTAAAACACCGTTTCTGGTAGCTGAAGTAATAGCAGACACCATACCCACAGGTGTTGAAATCAGAAATGCACAAGGACATGAAATTACTAGAAGAGAAAGTGCTTTATAAACCCAATCAACTAACGGTTGGCCTAATAAAACTGGAGGTATTAATGCTACACAGAGTGCAGCCACCATCATAACAGGAGTGTAATACTTAGCAACTTTTTCAACTAAAGATTCTGTTTCAGACCTGTTGAGCTGAGATCTTTTAACCAATGTAACGATTTTGGAAATTACGGAATCTTTTGCCTTTTTGGTAACAACCATTTCAAAGTAACCATCTTCATTAACTGTTCCGGAAAATACTTCATCACCAACTTCCTTGTGTACAGGAACACTTTCACCAGTGATTGATGCCTGATTTATGGAAGAAGAACCTGAAATAACATTTCCATCCAATGGAACTTTATCTCCAGGTTTTACAATTACAATATCACCAATATTTACATCATCAACATTTTTTTCCACTTCAGAATCGCCGACTTTTACCCTAGCAGTTTCAGGAGCGATTTCTACTAAAGATTTGATTGAACGTTTAGCTCTGTGTTCCGCATAATCTTCCAAGAATTCTGCAATATAGTAAAGGAATGTTACTGCTGCACCTTCTTCAGGATGTCCAATGATAAATGAAGCAACACATGCAATACACATAAGCATTGCAGGACCAACAGTATGTCTTTTAACTAATGACCTATATGCCATACCAGCAATTTCATAACCTGCAATAATAGCAGCACACATGAAAACAAGTGTTACAATAGTTGAGTTGAATGACAGGAATTCTAAAATATGTCCTGCTGCAAATAGTATACCACTTGCAACAATGATTTGGATTGGCCTATTAACTATTAAAGGTTTTCCTTCAGCTAAAAGTTCCTCATTGCTATGTCCATGGTCATGACCGTGATCATGGTCGTGGTCATCATCCGCACAGTCAGGACAACCACAGATACTTATTTCAACATCATCATCGTCATGGTCGTGACATCCACAGTCAGGGTCTGAGCAAGTATCCTTTTCTTCATGTTCATGATGATGTTCATGTTCATCATGACAACCACAATCCGGATCAGAACAAGAATCCTCATCCTCATGCCCATGATGATGCTCATGCTCGTGCCCATGGCCATGCTCATCATGACAACCACAATCCGGATCAGAACAAGAATCCTCATCCTCATGCCCATGATGATGCTCATGCTCGTGCCCATGGCCATGCTCATCATGACAACCACAATCCGGATCAGAACAAGAATCCTCATCCTCATGCCCATGATGATGCTCATGCTCGTGCCCATGGCCATGCTCATCATGACAACCACAATCCGGATCAGAACAAGAATCCTCATCCTCATGCCCATGATGATGCTCATGCTCGTGCCCATGGCCATGCTCATCATGACAACCACAATCCGGATCAGAACAAGAATCCTCATCCTCATGCCCATGATGATGCTCATGGTCATGATTGTGGTCATGGTCATCTGCACAGTCAGGACAGCCACAAATATTGATATCTACATCCTCATCATAGTCTATTTCTTCTCTGTGATTATAAACACTTAAATCAGCATTAGCCTGATAATCTTTTAATAATTGCTTATCAAAATGTTGTTTGTTTTCACAGTGAATATCTTCACAATTAGGATCAAAACAAATGAAATTGAAATGTTCCGGATTATGACAATCCCCATCATCACAATCAGGTTCATAACACCTATTTTCCGCCATTTAAAACACCATTAAATTTATTCTAAAATATGTTCCAAACCAACTTTATAAATCATTTCAATATGAAGATCTGTAAGAGAGTATCTTGCCATTTTTCCTTCTTTTTGATATTTTACAATATTATTTGCTCTTAAAATCCTTAATTGATTTGAAACAGTAGTTTGATTTAAATCTAATGCATCACAAATGTCACAAACACATAAATCTTCAATAGCAAGTAATGAAAGAATTTTTAATCGTGTAGGATTACCAAATATTTTAAAAAACTCAGCTAATTCTGAATATTGGTCTTCTTCAATCATACGTTTTTGTACACGTTCAATAACATCTTCGTGAGAATTGAAAACTTCACACATATCATCATTGTTATTTTCAAGATTATTTTTGTCTGCCATCATAATCACATTAAATTTTATCTAGTTCATATTTTATAATGTTTATATATATAAATATTTTTATATCATAATATTATGATATGTTAATCTAAAAAAAATAAATTAAAATAAATCATCAAAACGATGTTTATCTTCTTTAATAGCTTCCAAATATCTAGTTTTTGATATTTTAGTGATATTTAAATCTAAAATATGTTCAGGATTTAGCATTTCTTTTGTATTGTTAGCTAATTCAAAAGTGATACAATCATCACTTGTATCCAATACAACCGTATCCACGTAGAATTTATCTTCAACAATCTTTTCTTCACCATCCCAAAGATAACGAATATCACATCTAACAGGAACCACACCAAACTCGTTGAATGTGAAATAATCCCCATTTTCTTTTGAAATGACATCAATAGTTGTAGATACAGCTTCAAATTTATCTAAAATGGTTTGGGTTTTCATGATAATTCTCCTAAAAAACAGTATTATTATATTGTGTGTAAAAAGTATTTAAACTTTTTGTTAAATAAAAAATCAACATATCTCTGCAGCCACCATTACTGCAAATCAGTTATATTTTCCCCAACATACTTTACATTTTTCACAAGCAAAACATCACGAGGATTCTTAACATTGCCTAAAGAATGATTTTCCAAAATAACACAATCAAAGTACTGTTCAATGTAAACATCAGTTACATCCTCACATTTAAGTTTTGCAGCATCATGAGAATCCATTATCACAATAAATCCATTGCCATTAAACACAGATTTATCTCCCAAAGACTTCATCCACCCCAAGGTTTCATTATCATAACCTGCATAATAAGACTTATTTTCAACATCACCTATGAAATCAGTTAATTTATACATTCCGGAGGACACAGCCAATCTTTTAACATCCGAAGAATCATTACCCTGATTCTCACCAAAAGAATAGGCGAAAACTATTGATAATACTACTAAAAGAATTATTAATATTATGACATTACTTTTTTTGACCATAATTACAACCCATTAATTATTCAACATCTTTTAGAGCTTCAACCATATTTAAATTCTTAATTTTACTTGAAAATAATAAATTAACCACAATTGATACAGCAAATGTTATCACACCACTTAATATTATATTTCCCAAAGTTAAAGAAGGAATATAATACAGAGATTCACCTGCAGCATCCACCATTAATGTCATTAGGTAAAATCCTAAAGGAATACCCAATATAAATCCAATAGCAGCGAATATTATGTTTTGTGTCAATAGTAATTTTCTTAAATCACCAGTTTTAAATCCTAACACCTTAAGAGTTGCAATTTCACGTTCAATTTCTGTAAATGATAAAATTCCAAGATTATATAATACCACAATAGCTAAAAGTATTGCAAAGAATATTAAAATTGAAACCATCATCATTATAGATCCAGACATTTCATCCCAATTTTCTTTCATTTCACTTAATGTAGTGACACTTTTAATTGAATCATATTCCTTATCAACATTCTGGGAAGTTATAATGCTTGTTGGTGTGAAATTTAATCCTAATTCATCCAATTTATCAGATGACAATATGATTCCCTGGGACAACGGTTCACCATGAATATTAGTTATTTTACATTCAACCCAATCATCAGACCCTATGACATGCCATTTTATTGTATCTCCAACACCAACATTTAGACTTTCCGCCATTTTTGCAGAAAGTGATATATCTGTATTGGATAAACTGAGTGGATTTTTATTTTTATCTGTCTGAGATATCAAATTCGTATCATTTAATATAAGAAGTGATGCAGTCTTTTCATTTCCTTGAGCTTTTATTTCAATAGCTTGCTCCATTATAGTATGCCCATTTACATCCTTTCTGACATCATCAATATCACTTAATGATGCACCATTATTAATAATTAATTTAGACTCAAAATGAGAAATATCATCATATTCCCAAGTTTTTAAATTATCCATAGAATCATTCATACCAAAAGCTGAAACCAAAAGAGCAACACAACCCATAACCCCAACTATCGCCATCAATGCTCTGAATTTATTTCTTTTAGCATCCCTGTAATTCCAACGAAGATTGAAATTTAACCTATTCCATAATGAGGATTTTTCCAAAAATCCTGAAGATGAAATGTTTGGAGCTTTTGGTCGCATAGTATTTGCAGGATTTTCTTTTGAAATATTTCGAGCAGCCAAATAAGATACTAAAAGAGATGATAAAACCATCAAGGCAGCCACTACAACAAAACTAATGTCAAAACCAGGATTCCATTCAGGAAGTGAATATCTGTAAGTCATGGTTGGATAAAATAAATTTGGAATAATCATAGGCCCTAAAATTAAACCTAAAATAGCACCAGCTAAAACCAACCAGAACCCATAGGACATAAAATGAAGAATTATAGTCCTATTTTTATAGCCCACTGCCTTTAAAACTCCAATTTGTGTTCTTTGATGAGATATTATACGAGTCATTGTTGTTAAAAGAGTTAAAAATGTAACTAAAATAAACACTATTGGAAAAACATCACCAATCATTTTATGTTGAGCCATTTCCTCATTAAACTGAGAAACACTTACATGTTCTGATTGCTTAGTGAAAGACAGATATTCAACAGAATCATCCAATGAATTCTTAAAATCATCAGGACTTTGGTTGAATTTAACCAATAATACATTATATTTAATATCTGAAGGAAATGCCTTATAAGACATATAAGCAAAACCCATATCTTTAAAATCAGGTATTATAGACGTTGGTGAAGCCTCATAAACATACTCCGGAGAGTAACCGATTCCTTTAATTTCCTTTTCAATTTCAATACCATTAAATTTAAAACTAATATTGTCCCCAACAGATAAATTTTGAGCATCAGCAAACCTTTTATCTAACCAAACTCCAGATTCATCAGATAAATTAAACTCCTGACCTTGAGATACATAAAATATAGATATTTCATTATCTTCTACAAAATGCAGAGTAATGTCAGGATCATTTGAAAAATTGGCAACAGACTGAACAACAAGTTGTTTTTCACTATTCGTCGTAAAATTATTTATTTCATCAATAGCATCGTCTGTAATTGTGGTATTATAAATCCAACCATCTGCAAGATTAGTATTTGTATAAAAATCAGAACTAGTTTGTTCTAAACCATAATACTCACTACATACTCCACAAAATGCAAAAATGCCTAAAAATGCCATTAAAAATATGGAAATAAATTGAGTTTTGTTAATTTTTATATCCCTAAGCATCTTTTTAGATAATGACATGAATAATAATATGAAAAAAATAATTGTTAAAATTAATGATTATAAAAAAATAAAGAAAAATATGGTTATTCATTATCCTTTAACGATTCAACCATATTCAATTTTTTAATTTTACCTGAAAACATTAAATTAACAAGAATAGAAACTACATATGTAATTAAAAATGTTATTATTAATGTTTTAAGAGAAATGTTCGCTTTCAAGTAAAATGAATCACCCATTGTTCCCCACAAGTACTGTAATACTTCACGTCCTAAAGGAACACCAATTACGAAACCTATTGTTGTAAACCACAGATTTTGCGTTAGCAATAGCTTCCTCAATTGAGAGGACTTAAAACCTAGAACCTTTAATGTGGCAAATTCCCTTTTGATTTCAGTAAATGACAACAATCCAAGATTATATAACACAATAACAGACAACAATGATGCAAAGGCTGCCAACAGATATATTATAGTCATGGAAGATTCCATCATATCATCCCAACTGTCAGTCAGTGAATCCATTGAAAATATGGTTTTGACCCCAGAATAATTTTTATCCACACCATGAGAAGAAATTACACTAGTTGCAGTGTAATTCAATCCTAAATCATCTAACTTCTCTTTGGATACGATTATACCCTGTGATGTTGGATCAGAATGAATTTTATCAACTTTTGTACTAATCCATTTATCAGAACCCATAATATGCCATTTTATAGTATCGCCAACACCAACACCCAACAATTGAGCCATCTTTGTAGAAATGGAAACCTCATTGGAAGAGATGCTAATTGGATTTTTATTATCATCCGTTGGAGTGTATAACTTATTATCATCAAGAACTGTAATGACACCCGATTTTTTAATATCTCCCGATTTGATTTCTATCGAACTTTCCATCAATTTTTCGCCACCAACGTCATCTGCAATATAATCAACCTGTGAAGCTGTAATGTTATCTTCAAGAACCAGTTTTGATGAATAATGATTAATATCTGTGTATTCCCATTCTTTCATCTCATCAAAGCCATCCATACAACCAAATGATGCAACAATGATCAATGTACATGCCATTACACCAACAATACTCATCAATGCCCTGAACTTATTTCTTTTTGCATCACGATAATTCCAACGAACATTAAATGAAAATTTTTTCCATATTCCCAACTTTTCTAAAAATCCTGAAGTTGACACCTTTGGAATCTTAGGTCGTATTGCGCTTGAAGGAGACTCATTTACAATATTTCTGCATGCAAAGTAAGATATTAATGCTGCCAAAACAACCATCAACAAAGTAACCACGATAAAGCTAATGTTGAATCCAGTTAACCAGTAAGGAATAGAATACAAATCAGCCATCTCTTCAAACATTATTGGAGGCAAGGTTAAAGGTCCTAAAATCAAACCCAAAATGCTTCCTGCCAACACCATCCAGAACCCATAGGAAATGTAGTGAAACATTATCGTGCGATTCTTAAAACCTAATGCCTTTAAAACACCAATTTGCATTCTTTGATTGTTGATGATTCTGGTCATTGTCGTTAGTAGAGTCAACATTGAAATTATTATGAATATTACAGGTATTACATCAGTCATCATTTGATGCTGTTCTGTTTCATCCTGAAACTCTGCAAAACTAGGATATTGGGCTCTTGGAAGAAATGAAGAGTAATCTCTTGTCAAATCATCATCCAACTGTTTTTCATAATTTGAAGAGTTCCCATCATATTTAACCAATAATACATTATATGGAACATCAGATAATGGAAAAGCATTATACGAAAGATAAGCAAAACCCATCTTACCATAATCAGGTATCATTGATGAATCAGATGTCTGATACAAGTGCTCCGGCGAATAACCCAAACCTTTAATTTCCTTTTCAACAGTTATTCCTTCAAAAGTAAATGAAATATTATCGCCAACAGTTAAATTTTTAGCTTCAGCAAACCTAATATCCAACCATACCCCATCACCATCAGATAAATTAAATTCTTCCCCTTTTACGAGATAAAATTTTGAAATATCATTATCCTCTAAAAAGTGTAGAGTAATATCCGGATCATTGTCAAAATCGGCAATCGAGTTTACAATTAGTTTACGTTCAGAGTCTTTCGTTGAAGACAAATCATTTACCTTATTTACAAAATCACCATCAATATTAGATGCGTAAATCCAGCCGTCAGCCAGATTAGTTTCACCATAATATGTTGAAGCAGTTTCTTCAAATCCGAATGATTCTGCTCCAAAACCTGTAAAGACATATACTCCTAAAAATGCCATTAAAAAAATGGAGATGAATTGAATCTTATGATTCTTGATATCCCTAACCATTTTTTTGAATAGCACCCTATTCAACCCCTTTAAGAGATTCGACCATGTCAAGCTTCTTGATTTTGCGTGAAAACAACAAATTCACAAGAATAGATAATGCAAATGTTATCACAGCAGTCAACAGGAAGTTTGAAAGTGATATTGAAGGCAATATATAGAATGAATCACCGGAAGACTGCCACATGATATCCAAAATATAATAACCCAATGGAAGACCTAAAACAAATCCAATAGCTGTAAACCATAAATTTTGAGTTAACAGCAATCTTCTAAGAGAACCTGTCTTAAATCCTAAAACCTTTAATGTGGCAATTTCACGTTCAATTTCAGTGAAAGATAACAATCCTAAATTGTAAAGCACAACAACCGCTAAAAGACATGCAAAAAATATTAGAATGTAAACTAAAAGCATCATTGATTCAGTCATTTCATCCCAGCTGGTTGTCATGTCATTCATTGAATTAACAGCCTTAATGTCTGAGTAGTTCTTATCCACATGCTCAGAAGTGACAATGCTTGTTGGAGTATAGTTCAAATCCAATGCACCCAATTTATCAGATGACATTATAAACCCTTGTGAAATAGGATCTGCATGTATTTTATCAATTTTTGTTGATACCCATTTATCTGAACCCATAATATGCCATTTGACAGTATCACCAACACCAACACCCAGCAAATCAGCCATTTTTTGAGATATTGAAGTTTCATCGTTTCCGATTTTAATTTCATTCCTATCATAATCGGTAGGCGTTACAAGATTCGTGCCATTCAGTACCAGAAGTGAACCTGACTTTTTAGCATTGCCCGATTCGATTTCTATAGCACTTTCCATTAACTTATCACCATTGACTTCATCGGCTATATTATTTATGCTTGATATGCTTGCATTATCATTTACAATCAATTTTGAATCATAATGATTGATTTGTGAGTATTCCCATTCTTTCAAATCATGCATTCCATCATACATGCCGAATGCAGATACTAAAAGTGCAGCACAACCCATAACACCAACAATTGTCATTAATGCTCTGAATTTATTTCTTTTGGCATCACGATAGTTCCAGCGAACATTAAATGAAAACCTTTTCCATATGCTTGTTTTTTCTATAAATCCTGAAGAAGAAATTTTAGGCACCTTAGGCCTTATTGTATCTGCAGGATTTTCACTGGATATGCTTCTAACAGCAAAATATGAAACTAAAAGAGACATTACAACCATTATGATTGCAACATAAACAAAGTTCATGCTCCATGCAGGTTTCCATTCCGGTAAAATGTATGTGGCACTCATTGATGGATAAAATAAATTAGGCAATGTTAAAGGACCAATAATAAGACCTAAAATTGCTCCAGCCAATACCAGCCAGAAACCATATGAAACATAATGGAAAATTATACTTTTATTTGTATATCCAACTGCTTTCAATATACCGATTTGTGTTCTTTGATGGGCTATGATACGAGTCATAGTTGTCAATAAAATCAATAAAGCAATTAAAATGAATACAACTGGGAAAATATCCCCCATCATCTTATGCTGGTCTATTTCTTCTGAAAATTGAGACACACTCGGATTTTCTGATTTCTCAACAAATGAATTATAATCTCCGTCCAACTTATCTGAAAGCAAATCATTATAATTACCAGCAGATCCATCAAAATCAACTAATAATACATTATATGGAACATCAGATAATGGAAATGCTTCATAGGACAAATATGCAAAACCCATTTTATTGAAATCCGGGATTATTGATGAATCAGATGCATGATAAACATATTCTGGAGAATATCCCAATCCTTTAATTTCCTTTTCGATGCTTACTCCATTGAAAGTGAAAGAAATATTATCTCCAACTTTTAAATTCTTTGCATCAGCAAAACTCTTATCTAGCCATACTCCATCTTCATCACTAATGTTTACATCTTCACCTTCAAGAAGATAAAATTTAGAAATAGTATTGTTCTCTAAAAAATGCAATGTTATTTCCGGATCGTTTGAGAAATTTCCAATCGAATCTATTACAAGTTGTCTTTCAGTATCTTTTGTAGGTGATAGGTTATTTACCTTATCAACAAAGTTATCATCCAAGTTTGCTGAATAAATCCAACCATCTGCTAGGTTAGTTGCATCATAATAATCATTAACACTAACTTCCAAACCAACTGATTCTCCTCCGACACCAGCGAATACAAAAACACCTAAAAAAGCCATTAAAAAAATAGATAGAAACTGTGTTTTATGCTTCGCGATGTCTCTCAACATCTTTTTAAAAAGCATACACTCACCATTCAAGTTCGTCTACTTTTTTAGGATGTTCATTAATTGCAATATCTTCAATTTGGCCGTTTTTAATTCTGATAACCTTATCGGCCGCTTCAGCCAAAATTGCATTGTGAGTAACTATGATAACAGTCGTATTTCTGTTATTACTCATATCCTGAAGCAAGTTTAAGATTAAAACCCCAGTATTAGAATCAAGTGCACCAGTAGGCTCGTCACATAAAAGCATGGCAGGTTGTTTGGCAACAGCTCTTGCAATTGATACCCTTTGTTGTTCACCTCCGGAAAGTTGTGCAGGGAACTGATTGGCATGGCCAGCTAAACCAACGGAGTTGAGAACTGCTTTTCCGTCGATATTAACGTCGACAATATCCTTCATCAATTCCACGTTTTCAATTGCAGTTAAATTTGGAATTAAATTATAAAATTGAAAAATGAAACCTACATTTTTAGCACGATATTTGGTTAATTCATTGTCATTGAAGTTTTCCACATGTTCCCCATTCACAACAATCTGACCACTGGTTGCAGAATCAAGTCCGCCTAAAAGATTTAGAAGGGTTGACTTACCCGCTCCAGACGGTCCGAGAATTACAACAAATTCTCCTTCATCTATTGTGAAGTTAACATTATCCATCGCTCGTAAAATGTGATCTCCAGACTTATATTCTTTTACCACATCTTTAAATTCTATTAATGTGCTCATTAAATTAATCTCCCGTATTATTATTTAACACTTAATGTATTTATATAATCATCTATTTAATATTTAGGTTAACCAAAAAATTGTATTGAAATATCAAATATGCTTATAAGAAAAACTTCTTTAGTTTTTCTTTATTAATTTTATAATTATCCACAATTTTTCCATTTTCCAAATGCAAAATATGTGAACAGCATTCCATTATCAATTCAAAATCATGTGTTATGATAAATGAAGTAATTCCCAATTTCTGAAGATATCTGAGATTTTCAGAAACTTTAAGCATATTTTTTAAATCAAGACCACTGGTTGGTTCATCAAATATTAATATTTCTTTTTTAGAGGCAATAGCTGATGCTATAGCAACTCTTTGTTTTTCACCACCAGATAATGCCATCGGATGCTTGTCTTTTAAATGATACAAATTTAAATTAGACAAAATATTTTCAGCCAATCCAATATTTTCCTCATCCATACTTAACAGTACTTCATCCAAGACACTTTCTGTAAATAATTGATGGTTTACATCCTGCATTACCATATAAGTCTTTTTAAGTAAATCTTTTCTTTTTAGATTTTCATTTTTATAAATTACCTCACCTTTAAATGATCTTTTAAGGCCACATAAACAATTGGCAAAAGTGGATTTTCCAGCACCATTTTTTCCAATTATTGCAATAATCTCATTTTTAGGAATTTTAACCTGATCAATGTCCAAAACATGTTTTTTACCATATTTAAAATTAAAATTTCTGAACTCTAAAAACTCATTATTTTTAGAATAATATTCATTTTGTTTTATTTTTAGATTATCCAAAGTTATTTCTCTTAAACCAAAATCCCTATGATTTATATTATTAAACTCAGAAATCATCCATTGATTAAATATTTTACCTTTTTTTAAAAATATAACTCTATCAACGACATTTTTTAAAAAGAATAATTTATGTTCTGCAATTATTACAGTTTTACCCTGATTTTTCCAATTTTGAATTATGTTTTCCAATTCCCAACTTGATTCAGAGTCTAAATTAGAAGAGGGTTCATCTAAAACAAATATATCGGGAAAAACCGCTGATACTGATGCACATGCAATTTTTTGTTTTTCACCACCGGACAATTTAAAAATATTTTTATCCAACAAATTTTCAATTTTAAACTGGTTGACAACAATATTTAATCTGTTTTTTATTTCAGACTCATCAATTCCCAAATTTTCACATCCAAAAACTATTTCGCTTGTTGTATCAACATTGAAAAACTGTGTTTTTGGATTTTGAAAAACAGACCCAATATATCTAGATATTTCATAAACAGGCATTTCACTAATCAAATCATTATTTAAATAAACTTCACCTTGCTTTTTTCCATTAAAAAAATTTGGAATGAGACCATTTAAAAGGCGTGTTAAAGTAGTTTTTCCACACCCTGATTCACCACAAAGCAATATTACTTCACCTTTTTTAATATTTAAATCAATATTTTCAAGACCAGAATCATTATTATAAGAAAAAGAAACATTATTAACATTAATCAAATTAATGACCCCCTATAAAGTAAAATACGTATATTAAAAATCCAATTACAGATATTAGAAGCAATGAATAATCCAGTTTACTAAATTCAGTATCAACCAAATGTGTTCTTTTTTTAGGATTGCTCAAACCCCTTGTTAAAGAAGCGGCAGATAATTCATCACTTGTTTTAACTGCACTAATTAATATTGGAACCATATAAAATTCTATTAATTTCAATGGATTTTTAAAGGATTTGACAGTTAAACCAAAACCCCTCATCTTCATTGCATTAGTTATTGATTTAATTTCTTCAATGATAGATGGAATATACCTAAAAACAACTGAGAGAGGAATGATAATATCTTTTGGAACATTACTTTTTTCCATTGCAGAAATAAATTCACTTACCTTAGTTGAAGCTATTGTATAATATCCCATAATTAAAATAGGCAGCATCCTCGAAGAGGTGTAACTAAAAATCACCAGGATAATTGATATTATGCCTGTTGAATTTGGAAGTAAAAAAATTTGAATATATTTTGCAGCCACATACAATACAACATAAATTACTGCTGCTTTTTTATAATTCGAGAAAAATAAGCAGATAAATGGAATTAAGACTAAAATTCCACTAACATATATCGGTGCTTCATTAAATACCATGAAACTTATAATTACAAGAATTATAATTTTAGTTCGAGGATCTAATTTAAATTGGCCTAATTCCATTTTTATCACTTAAGCAATACCCGCTTTTTCAAAATGTTTTTTCAAAACAATTTTACCCACATATGCACTAATTAAACCGACAATGAATGTTACAATAACTAAAATAATTAAAACTTCATATGTTAAAAACGGTTCAATAACAGCTACATAGTCATTACCCATTGATGTTCTGATAGATTCTACAAAAAAATCTCTCAAAATAAAAAATGGCAACATGTTACCGAATATTCCCAATATAAAAACACCAAAACTAATAATGGAATTTTTAACTGATGAATAGTTACCTGCTTTTAAAATTAAATCTGCAATCAATGCAAATAATGTGAAAACCAAAATTGGTATCCATGTGTGTCCGGATAGAAACATGATAATGCCTAAAATTAATCCCATTAAAGTTACCATTCCAAATTTATTAACTCTTGTTAAAAACAACATATACGGAATTCCAGCAACTAATGCAGCCAATATCGGAAGTGCTATCATTAATATGGGAATATAACCCAACATACCAAATATAAATATCAAAACAGTCAGTATGACTGAAAAAATACCTACAGTAATTAAATCTTTCACGTTCAAACGTTCACTCATTAAAATCATCCTCCATATTTTTTAATAAATTAATGAGAATTATTGGGGAATCAAATTTTCCATTCCCCACTTAAATTTTGTAAATCCACCATTCTCTTAAACAAACCATCTTTAGACAGCAACTCTTCAGGTGAACCTTGCTCAGCAATTTTACCGTCATCTAAAACCACGATTTTATCTGCATTAGATATAGTTCGCATTCTATGAGCAATAATAATGACAGTTTTATTCTTGATTAATTCAGATAATGCCTTCTGGATTTTTGATTCGTTTTCAACATCCAAAAATGAAGTTGCCTCATCAAGCAAAATTACATTGGCATCTTTTAGAAGTGCTCTTGCAATAGAAATCCTTTGTCTTTGACCACCAGAGAGCAGTTCACCATTTTCGCCTATTACAGTATCATATCCTTCAGGCAATTTTTGAACAAATTCATCACATTCCGCTAATTTTGCGGCATTAATTACTTCTTCATCGCTTGCATCTTTTTTTCCAATGCGAATGTTTTCCATTATGGTATTGTTGAATAAAATCACGTCCTGAAATACAATTGAAAAGTTTTCTAAAAGTTTTTCTGAATCTAATTTAGATAAATCCTGTCCACCTAAAGAAACTTCTCCACTCACAGGATCCCAGAATCTGGCTGCAAGTTTTGAAACTGTCGATTTACCACCACCAGATGGTCCGACCAAAGCTGTTACCTCACCTTGTTTTGCAGTGAAATTAATATCGCTCAATACATCTTTCAAGTCATCATAATTGAAATTGACATTATTAAATTCAATGTCATAACCATCCAGTGAATACTCAGTCAGTCCACCACCAATGACAAGCTCTTCAATTTCTTTTGTACGGTCAACCTTCATATCCATCATATATATTTCAGATAAAAACATCAATCCGTTTTCAACAGGAGCATAGATTGTAGCTGAAGCTATTAAGAAGATTAAAAATGTGAAAATGCTTATTTGAGAATTCATGATTAAATAAGATCCGACCAATATTACTGAAACAAATCCTAATTTTAAAACCATATTCCCCGAAATTACTCCCATGGCAGTCATAAGTTCCGCTTTTATTCTTGATTTTTCAATTTTTCTTGTAAGGCCATTTAATTTAGATGAATATTCTGCCTCATGATTATATGATTTTAAATCTCTAATTGACTCAATGCTTTCCTGCATAGAATCCCCGCAATCAAGCAAATTATTCAATACAACATTTCCTTCCCTATAAATCAGTGCTCTGGAAACATACAATATAACAAAAGCAACAGGAACTACCCATAAAAGTGCAATAGCCAATCTCCAATCAAATACGAACAAACCAATTGCAGCAATAATCAATGAAATTATAGATCCTATAAGCTGTGGAACTGCATGTGAAAAAACATGTTCCAGGTCTGTGCAGTCATTCATAATTGTTGATGTTAAATCGGCCAAGTCCCTATTTTCAAAAAAGGATAATGGAAGCTTTCTTAAATTTTCACCCAGGTTTATTCTTCTTTTTTCACTTTCACCATAGGTGGTATTATAAACAAAGTGATATTGTTTCCATGCAAATACAAAAATTATCCCAAGAGCAATTAATATCAGAACTATGAAAAGTCCTAAATTTGGTTCTATGATTTCACCGCCAGTTAATGGGGACAACCACATGTAAAGCAATAGTGAGTATAATCCAATAGGGATCATAAATGAGATATTTTGAAGTGCGGTGTATATTATTCCCTTAACGAGATTATTGGAACCCTCTTTTGTTAGGCCAAATCTTTTTGATAAGTACTCTGAAATCATTTATATCGCCTCACTTTTGACTTTCCATTGAATGGACTGATTAAATTCATCCCACATTCTTGAATATAAACCATTACTGCCAACCAAATCATCATGATTGCCTTCCTCAACAATTCGGCCATTATCAATAACATAAATCTTATCAACATTCCTGATACTGGACAAGCGGTGTGCTATCATTATGACAGTTTTATCTTTTGTAATTTCAGAAATGGCCTTTTGAATCAGATATTCATTTTCCGGGTCTGCCAATGCAGTTGCTTCATCCAAGATAATGACTGGAGCATCTTTTAAAATAGCTCTTGCAAGTGCAATTCTTTGCTGCTGACCACCTGAAAGATAAGTACCTTCAGAACCGATGACGGTATCTATTCCATCTGGCAATTCATCAATTATATCATCGCATTGAGCTAAACTAATTGCTTCAAGAACTTCACTTCTAGACGCACCCTTACGACCAATAGCTACATTATTATAAATTGAATCTTTAAATAAAGTAGTGTTTTGGAAAACAAAGGAAATATTTGACATTAACTCTTTAGTTGAAATATCTCGAACATCAACATCCCCTAACTTAATAGTACCTTTATTTACATCCCAGAATCTTGGAATTAATGAGGCAATTGTAGTTTTTCCTCCACCTGACGGACCGACCAATGCAACTGAATCATTTTCATTAATTTTTAAATTAATATCATTTAAGATATGTTCATCACCAGAGGTTTCATCATAATCAAAGTAAACCCCTTCAAATTCTATAGCATGACTTTTAGGTTTTTGAGGGTTTTGAGGTTCAACTAGAGGTTTTTCGTTTAAAATCTCTTCAATATTGTCCAATGCATTACT